>JAESPQ010000002.1 GCA_016765535.1 Alteromonadaceae bacterium
ATTTTAGTATTCACAAAACCATTTTCTTCTAATATTTGCCGAATAGCGGCAACGCGACCGTCCATCATGTCAGATGGCGCGACAATATCAGCTCCTGCTTGCGCGTGCGAAAGAGCTTGTTTGGCTAAAATTTCTTTGGTCACTTCATTTAATACGTAACCTGTTGGCCCTGCTTTATTATCGTCAGACTCACTTAAAATACCGTCTTGTCCATGTACGGTAAAGGGATCTAACGCCACATCGGTAATAACGCCTAATTGGGGAAACTTTGCTTTTAATGCCCTTACTGTGCGTTGTGCTAAACCATCAGGATTATAAGCTTCTTCGGCCATTAACGATTTTTTATTCATTGGCGTAACGGGAAAAATAGCCAAAGCAGGAATACCTAAATCAACTAATTCTTGCGCTTCTTCTAATAACAAGTCGATGCTTTTACGTTCAACGCCTGGCATTGAGGTAATTGCTTCACGTTGATTTTCACCTTCTAATACAAACACGGGATAAATTAAATCGTTTACTGTTAATTGATTTTCTGCCATTAAACGGCGACTAAAATCATCGGTGCGCATACGGCGCAAGCGACGCGCAGGATATTGACCAAAAGTGTTACTCATTATAAAACTCCGAAAATTAACTATCCCGTGCTAAAGCGCACATTTAAGCTCAAATGTGCTAGGCGAAGCGGGATATAATTATGATGTAAAATGTAGCGTGGGCATTTCGTCCCTCATGCACACCCTACGGTTGTTTATTCTCTACAACGCGAAAATGGCGGTAAATTGAACATTAAGAGATCAAGTGGTAGTTATAAATCATCGAGTGAAAATTGCCATGTTTGATTACGTCCATTATTTTTTGCTTGATATAATGCCTTGTCTGCGGCGGCAAACAATTTTTCTGGGCTAGCATCGTCTTGCTGAGTATATGTAGCAACACCACAACTAATGGTTATTTTTATAATCTGTTGCTCAAATTCAAACGTTGCCGTAGTCACTTTTTGTCTTAAATTTTCGGCCAATTCAATTGCCCCTAAAATATCAGTGTCAGGAATAATTAAACAAAATTCTTCACCACCATAACGACAACCAATATCGGTACTACGTTTTAAATTACCTTTAATAATTCCAGCTAAATTTTTCAAGCATAAATCACCTGCTTGATGTCCATAAGTATCATTCACCATTTTAAAGTGATCAATATCAATAATAACTACGCTTAATGGTGTTAAGTTCCGTTTGCTGCGACGAAATTCAGCAAGTATTTTTTGATCATAAAAACGACGATTATTTAACCCCGTTAATTCATCCAAAGTATTTTTTAGTGCTAACTCTTGATTTGCTACTTCTAATTCTTGTAAGGCAATATTTAGTTCTAAGGTACGTTCTTGTACGTGTTGTTCTAGTAACTCTTGACTTTCTTGCTGTAAGTTATAAAGCTCTTTTTGTACGTTTTCAGAGCTAATTGCACTTTCTAATGCTAAATGTTGCGCGATTTCTTTATCTTGTACTTCAAAAAAATATTGTCGACTTAATAAAAAACTAATTAACAAGCCGTTTAACCAAAAAGATAAATGAAATAAGGTATCGTGATATTCAATAAAACTAACCCCTAGCCACAAGGTACTAGCAATAATGAAGACTACAAAAATCAATTGTAATAAAGAGATAAAGGCAAGTAGCATACCTAAACGGTTCTTTACTTTTATTAAAAAATAAGCAATAACGACTAAAATAATGCTAGTTAACATATAAACAACAATACTAATAACAATATTTTGTGCAACAGTGAGTAGTAAACTCAGTGGCATATAAAGAAGCACTAACCAACAAAAATAATTAATAAAACGTGCTAACTTTTTATCTTCCTGCTTGAGGTTAAATAATTCAATATTAAACCAAAGAAAAAAAACTGAAGATAGCGCCGTTAATAACGGTAAAGCAACACTTCGTAATTCAGGCATTTGCGGTAATAAATAAACTAAATTCCAACCTAATAACAATGCTAATAACATCGCTCTAACAATAAAATAACCCGTTAATAATAAAGCGCTTTTTAGCCCTGTGGCAAAAAACCATAACAATTCAATCGCCGCTAAAAAAACAATGCCGCCAATGGCAACTCCAGCATTGAAATGCTTGCTACTGGTTAATACCATAAAACTATCATCATCGTATAAATTTACGTTTAAATTGATATTTTGTTCACTGATAATAAATATATATAACCTTAAGGTACTTTGTGCAGGTACCTGCAAATGACTAATGCGTAAATTATTGTTATTTAACACCAATGGTATATCGTTAATGGCTGCTTGATTCTTCTGGCTATATTTATTTTGCCTATATAATTTGGCCTCAACAATAAAAGGATTATTGGCTATAGAAACATAAACCCACTTATCGCTAGCAACATTATTAAATAGCTCCACCACAAACCAATTACCATGTGGATTGTGATTTACCATAAAAGCTTTGTTTTGCACCCGTTTCCACGCAGCTTTATCAAAACTAGTGATATTATTTGCCGTTATATTTTTATTTTTGGGTAACGGAATTTGCCAATAATCATTAACCTCAACACGCTGATTTAACCTATCAACATTATAGACAGGTGCAGCAACCAATATAGTGCTAATAAAAAAGGTTAATAATATTAATAATTTAGTCACTACCAACCTCCTTCATTGTTTTAATTTTAGTTCATCGTTTATCGGCATTAAAGTAAACACTTTTTTAGCATTTAATGTGGTTTGCGCAATAATTTCTGCGCTACTGTAATGCATTTTTTCAGCCAACATAGTAACAATATAGTTTAAATAACTCGGTTCGTTGCGACTACTTTTAGGTTTGGGCCTAATATTTTTAGGGGTTAAATAAGGCGCATCGGTTTCTATTAATAAGCGATTTAAAGGAATAAAATTAACTAACGTTCGTAATTCTTCGCCACGACGAGGATCACAAAGCCAACCAGTAATACCAATATACATACCCGCATCTAAACAACGTGTTAATTGTTTTTTGTCGCCTGTAAAGCAATGACTTACCATAGCAGGTACTTGCTCAAAATAGGGTGATAAACATTCAAACCATAATTCAAAAGCATCACGTTGATGTAAAAACAAGGGTATATTCAATTGTGCTGCTAAGGCAATTTGCGCTTTAAAAACCTTAAGCTGATTTTCTGGGGTAGAAAAATTACGATTAAAATCTAAACCACATTCGCCGATGGCCGTAACACTTGCATGTTGTGCCAATGTCGATAGTTGATCAATATAATTATGGCTTACCTTGTCAGCATCGTGAGGATGAACCCCAGCGGTACAAGATAAGAAATCATTGTTTTTTTGACATAAGTCGATAGCTTGCTGAGTATTGGCAAGATCGGTTGCGGTAATTAGAAGGTGTTTAACACCAGCTTGTTTTGCGCGATTTAATACATCATCATAATCTTTAACAAAACGCTGATTGGTTAAATTAACGCCAATATCTATCAACTTATTTTTATTACCTGTTATTCTTCTTAATCTTTTATAACGTAGAGTTTAGAACTTATTTTATTCTTTTTACTCTAATACTTCGGTTTGAACCTTTCTTTTTAAGTAAGAACGAATTTAACGCCCCTTGCTTAATAATAACTTTTGTGCCAACTTTAAGTCTAAGACCACTTTCAGTGGCATGCCATACTTGACCATTTTCAAAGCTTAGTCGCCATTTTTTTCTTGCATTAAGTTTAGCTGACTTTATAGTAAATTCTACTTGTTCAACCATTTTTTGCGGTTTTACTTTTTGACCAAACTGCGCGGTTAATTGTGCTTGATTAAACGGGGTTTTTCTTGCTTTTGGCAATAGTGTACTTGATACAGCAACGTCACTTTTAGCAATAGTATTAATAGATGGCTGTTTTTTTAGCTGGTTATGAATTGACGATTTAGCGACTAAACGACTATGATTTTTATTTATTTGCGTTTGAGCAACAGCGTCATAACAAGCTAAACGTTGATTGTTGCTAGTAATATTCACACAACTACGTAAGTTGTTTGCAGTCGTGGTTGCTTGCGTACAAAATACAACCATACCCGAGAAAAACAAACCACTTAATTTTATATAACGCATTAAATCACAACCTTTATTATTACTTTTATTTATTAGCTTTCGGTTTATGTGGTTTGAATATATTTTTATTCTGATCCATCAGATGATGTAACAGACTCATCTTCACTATTATCATCACCAACATAAAATGATGCGACAATAATACCAACTTCAAAGAGTAATAACATAGGTACAGCAAGCATAGTTTGCGAAATAATATCAGGCGGAGTTAACAACATGCCCATAACAAAAGCGCCAACCACCACATAAGGACGTTTATTACGAAGACTTTTTGGTGTACTAACACCAGTCCAACATAATAAAACAATAACCACAGGAATTTCAAAGGCGGCACCAAAAGCAAAAAACAATTTCAGTACAAAATCTAAATAACTATTAATGTCGGTAGCTATGGTTACTCCTTCTGGTGCTACTGAAGAGAAAAAAGCAAACACAATAGGGAAGACCAAAAAATACGCAAAAGCAATACCGCCATAAAATAATGCTGTACTACCAAACATTAACGGCGCAATTAAGCGTTTTTCTTTGCGATACAAACCAGGGGCTACAAATCCCCATATTTGATACAAGATAAACGGCATCGCGAGAAAAAAAGATAATACTAGCGTTAATTTAAACGGCGCAAAAAAAGGTGATGCCACATCTGTGGCGATCATCTGCGATCCGCTGGGCATTGTGGCAAGTAATGGCTGTGCTAAATATTGATAAATATCTTGAGCAAAATAAATTAACGAACAAAAAATAATAATCACACTTAAAACAATACGTAATAGGCGCGTACGTAATTCTAATAAGTGATCAAATAATGTATAAGCTTTGGCTGTAGAGGTCATTCAGTTGGCTTTTCATCTTTTTGGGTTAGTGTAGTCGTTGTTGTTTCTTGAACGTCAATATTATCTGCCAGTGGTTTGTTTTCATAAGGACGAGTCACCATAGCAGCCGCTTCTTGCAATGATTTAACCGAATCAGATATTTCGGTGGTTAGGTTTTGCATACCTTTCTGCTCAGCTTTTTTTAAATTATTATGTAACTCATGAATACGCAGTTCTTCCGTTAATTCTGTTTTAACATTATTGCTAAAATCTTTAACGCTAGCAATCCATCCACGTACTGTTCTAATAGCCACAGGCAATCGTTCAGGACCAAGCACCACTAAACCGATCACCGAGATAAGCACGATTTCCCAAAAGCCAATATCAAACATTATACCTGTTCTTTTTCAGCTTGTTTTTTTTCAGCTTGTACAGAATTGACACTTTTATCATCTAATTCTGCTGATTTTGTGGCGTCTTCATCACTAATTGCTTTTTTAAAACCTTTAACCGCACCGCCTAAATCACTGCCTAAACCACGTAATTTTTTAGTTCCAAATAACAAAACAACGATGACAGCAACAATTAATAATTGCCAAACACTTATACCAGCCATAAATTTCTCCTATAATTCTATTAGGATCTATTATAATGCTTCCATAATAAAAATCATCTATTACCCAGTATTAACTTGAGATAAAACAATTTTATAAGGACTTATTTAATGCCCAACCGTAAATATGGGATTATTATTCTATTTTTGCTAATTGCAAGTAATGTACAAGCACAAGAGGTGCCACTATCCCAAAGTACGTCAAAAACAGCTACGAGTACCACATCAAGCGCTAACTCCAATCAAAAAAAGACGGTAGTTATTGAGAAAAAGCCAATAGAAACAATAACAATTGAATATAAAGATGACTGGAGTAATGATTTTCATGACTCCCTTGCTGATTCTGTGTATCAATCGGCGGTATGGTTTGATAGCTTTTTTACGTTAGATCTTAATGAACAAAAACACCCTAAAACTAGTGCTAAGATTCGTTTCGGCTGGTTACCTAGACGTAATGATTATGCCGTATTTAAAACCCGTTTTAGAATAAAAGTATCTTTGCCTTATTTAAAAGACCGCACAGATATCATATTATCCGATGATAGTGAAGACGGACTTGCTAATTTACCCTTAGAAACTTTAAATAGAACACAAAGTTTCTCTCAAGACTCTTTTTCTGCCGCTTTACGTTATGTTAATAATAGACAAGAAAATAAATTTACTGATACTCGCATCGGTATTTCAAGTGGTGATATATTTATACGCTATCGTCATCGTCGGTTTTTTTCTTGGCAGAGCACCCACGGCTTTAAAATAGAACCCGCTGTTTATTATTTTATACAGGACGGTTTGGGCGCTCGACTATTACTTGAATATAATTTTCAAGCAACTACCATGGATCAATTTCGTCTTAACTATAGTATTAGAGCCTCTGAGTCTTTTAAAGGAGAAAAATGGAAATATGGGCTTTATCATTTACGGCAACTAGATAACAAACGTGCGGCGTTAATTGGCTTAGTCGCTCAAGGGCGCTATGCAAGCAGCAATGGTAACTTCACAGAAAAATATAATTTAAGCTATCGCTATCGCTTTAACGCATTGAGATCTTGGCTATATTTTGAAGTGGAGCCTTTTATAGAATGGGCAAAAGAAGATGGTTTTTCGACGAATCCAGGCATTGCTTTACGAGTAGAAGGTTTTTTTGAAAAAAATTAAAAAACAGTACTTAAAAACATCAGTGACAAGTTTGTCGATGTTTTAATAAACAATAATGAGTATTGTCACTGACCCCATCTAATAATTGTCGCGCCTCGCTGCGCTTGGGACGACCTACAAAAAAATTGACAAATTAGGCACAGTTATTGTTTTTTTCAATAACTTGGTTACCGCAATTATCAATGCTCACTTTATTTTCAGTGTTTATTTTTTGCGGATAATTAATAAAATAACCCTGACCAAATTCACAACCAGCCGCTTGTACTTTTTCTAACAATTCTATATTTTCAATACCTTCGGCAATTAAGCGATAACCAAATTGCTCTCCTAATTCAGTTAATGCTTTTACCATAGCAAGATTATTATCATTATTTGCTAAGGTGCTAATAAAGCTGCGATCTAATTTAATAAATTCAAAGGGGTATTGATGTAAAAAGTTTAATGATGACAAACTAGTTCCATAGTTATCTAAAGCAACTTTAACGCCGCATTGCTTCAATTTTTTCAAGCTTTTTAATGCCAACTCTGGTTGTTGTACAAAGGCTATTTCATCAAACTCTAAAATGAGTCTTTCAGGTTGCGATGTCTGCTCTTTAATCAGTTTAATTAAACTCGTTAGTTGCGGTATTTGATGTAGATGACGTCCCGATAAATTAACACTAATAAAAGCATTGTCGTATTGTATATCGCCTTGCCATAATTTGAATTGTTGGCATAACTGTTTAATAACCCAAAATTCTATCTCTAAAATCATTCCTGTTTCTTCTGCCATCGTTAAAAACTGACTTGGGGTTAATAAACCTTTACTCGGATGCTGCCAGCGTAATAAGGCTTCAAAGCCGATTGTACGCGTATTAGTTAAATCTAAAATTTCTTGATAATGTAATTCAAATTGTTGTTTTTCAATAGCAACTCTGAGTTCTTGTTCTAAGGTTAAGTTTGCTAACAATTGCTCGCGCATGCTTTCATCAAAGAATATGTATCGCCCTTTACCCAAATGCTTGGCCTGATACATAGCAGCATCGGCATCACGTAAAATTTCATCTGAACTTTTATAATGGCGATGACAATGAGCAATACCAATACTCGCGCTTGAATAGACCGTATTACCACCTAGATCAAACGGTTTACTGACTTCTACGGTAATACGAGTGGCTATTTCTTCAATATCATCACGATGTTGTAATGAATCTAGTAAAATAACAAATTCATCGCCACCTAAGCGTGCTAACACATCATTATCACGCACACATTTTCGCAGCCGTTGTGCAATTTCAATTAAAAATAAATCACCAATATGATGTCCTAACGTATCATTGATCATTTTAAAACGGTCTAAATCTATAAATAACACCGCTGATTTATGAGTTGAATGGCGCTTAACATGGCGTAATGCATGCGATAAACGGTCAATAAACATAGCACGATTAGGTAATTGCGTTAACGCGTCATGATGTGCTTGATAATATAAACGTGTTTCTGCTTTACGGCGCTCTTCTATTTGCATACGTAAGCTGTCATTACTCGCTTGTAATGCCCGTGTGCGTTGCGCCACTAATTTTTCTAGTTCAATATTAGCTTGTTGGCGACGAACTTGCTCGGCTTTGCGTTCAATCGCACTGGCAATATGATGACTAATAAAACGTAACAATTCTAAATCACTGTGCTGATAAGCATTACTATAATGATAATCTTGAATGGCTAAAACGCCCTCAATAACACCATTAATAATAAGCGGTGCAGCTAAATAAGATTTTGGAATATGGTGACTATTACGATGGTATTGTTGATTAAATACTTGATTTAATACCTGTCCATTTTCAGTCAAAATGTAAGCATGTTGTTCAATAATTAATACTGGTTTTCCTGTATCTAAAACAAATTCGGTTAAACCCTTACTGCGTTTTCGACTCTGGCTAGGAGCAGTCAGTTCATCAATATAAAAGGGGAAATCTAACGTTGTTTTATCTTTAGATAATAAAGCAATATAACAATTTTCAGCATTAATTAAGGGGGTTAATTGCTGATGAATTTGTTGATAAAAACTGCTTAAGTCTAATGAACTAGCGGTAATTTCTGAAATAGATAATAATGCTTGTTGTAATTTTTCTGCTTTTTGTCGTTCAATAATTTCTTTTTGTAATTGAACATTAGCTTGCTGCAATTTTTCAGTACGTTGACCAATACTTTGCTCAAGCAACTCTCTGCTTTGTACTCGATCGATGGCGATAACAATATATTGGGCAATAAATTGCAATACTTCACTGTCTCGGTCATCAAAATAGTGTTGCGATGAATAGCTTTGTAAAGCAATAACACCAATAATTTGATTGCCGCGTATTAACGGGACACCAAGCCAATCAACACATTGACTGCCATATACAACAATTTCTCCTGATTTTGCCAACGCACTACGTTTTTTTTGATCACAATGGAGTAATTGATTACGACTAAACACTAAGCCCGTTAAACTCTGTAACCAATTTTGATGATTTAATTGTGCTAACAATTCTCGTTCTTGAGGATTATGGCTATAAGCAAGGGCTAATTTTTGTTGGTTATTAGTTAGCACAATAAAAAAACTATCGGCAACAAATAAGCTTTTAATCACGGCTTCAAGTTCAGGATAAAATGCCTGCATATCTGTATTTTTACTTGCTAATTCAGATAGCTGTAATAAACTTGATTGTACCGTTTTAAGATGACGATATTTTTTTAATAAGGATTTAATTTTAGCTAATTGCTTACTACTTACCTGTTTGCCATTACTAGCATTATTAGTATTAGTAACCGTATCTAAATTATCCTTTACCTTGACTTTTATTAAGGTACTCATTAAGACACCCAACAGCTTTAGTATTATTTTTATACAGCCAGTGTACCAAAAAAAAAAGCGATTACTAGTGTTTTTTATCATCAAAAGTAACAAAAGAATAACATAAAAAAAGCCGATGAATATCGACCTTTTTTATGTTTGATTTATATGGTTTTTATTAATAATTAACCATAGCGCCTTTTAATTTAGCTAACGCATTTTTTTCTAACTGACGAATACGTTCAGCCGAAATTTGATATTTATTCGCCAACTCTTGTAGCGTTGCTTTATCGTCAGTTAACCAACGGGTTTGAATAATGTCTTTACTACGCTCGTCTAAAGACACCAAAGCTGCACTCAATTGTTGCTGACCATGACGAGTGCAATTGTCTGCTTCAACTATTGTTGATAAATCAGACTGTTTGTCTTCAAGGTATTGTGCTGGTGAAAAACTACTGGCACTACTACTGTCATCTTCATCACTTGATAATTCAAACGCTTGATCTTGATTACTTAAACGTGACTCCATTTCCATTACGTCTTTTACGCTTACGCCTAAAGCATCAGCAACGTTAGTAACTTCATCTTTACTAAACCAACCTAAACGTTTTTTATTTTTACGTAAGTTAAAAAATAATTTACGTTGTGCTTTAGTGGTAGCAACTTTAACAATACGCCAGTTACGTAATACAAATTCGTGAATTTCAGCTTTGATCCAATGAACCGCAAAAGAAACCAAACGCACACCCACTTCAGGGTTAAAACGTTTAACCGCTTTCATTAAGCCAACGTTACCTTCTTGAATTAAGTCTGCTTGTGGTAAACCATAACCCGCATAACCTTTCGCGACATGAACAACAAAACGCAAATGCGACATGATCAACTCTTGCGCAGAGTTTAAATCACCATCGTTATACAACTGAGTCGCTAATTTTTGCTCGCGTTCAGCAGTCAACATTGGAATACTATAAGCCGATTGAATATACGACTCTATACTTCCACTTTGGGGGATGATTAATGCCATTGATTGCATAGAATTACTCATTTATACACCTCACTATAACTTAATTTACCATTGCTTTTTCATTTAAAGCCACGCGATATTAGCATGCTTTAATTAGCCATTCAAAGAGATCTTTACGCTATTTTGTAGCTAAATGTAACCCCTTAAAGCAATAGACCTAAAAAATTAAATATTGTTGCAAATAAAAATGACTAAAATCAATTTATTAATAAAAATTTTTATTAATCTGTCGTTGGTTCTATTAAGCGAATATGCTGACGCACTGAAATATAACTACCCAATAAGCCCAAAACAACCGCGAATAAAATAAGCAACATAGCCTCACTAAAAGATAAACCATGTAAGACGAAATTACTGTCATACAATTCGGTTAAGTGATTCATTGCGTTGGTGAGATATTGCGCTAAAACAACTTCGCTAATAACCGCAAATAAGCCTCCAAAAACACCGTACCACATGCCGGTATATAAAAAAGGCCGTTGAATAAATTGGTCGGTTGCACCGACTAATTTCATTACGGCAATGGCATCTTTTTGATTTAAAATCGCTAAGCGTATGGTATTACCGATAATAAGCACTACCGATAAACACAATAAAAAAGCAATACTAAGTACAATATCTTGAATAAATTGTGCCATAGCTTCTAAACGGGTAAGCCATTCTACATCTAACTTGCCTTGTTCTACTTCACGTTGTTTTTCTAATTTAGCTAATAATTTTTTAGCCACATCAACTTGGCTAGCGCGCTTAGTTGGCGTTACTAATATTGTTGCGGGTAAGGGGTTTTTATCAATATAATTAAGCGCTTGCCCAAAACTTGACAGTAATTTAAATTCTTCTAATGCTTGATCTGCTGAAATGTAAGTTACTTTAGCTATTTCTGGATATAAGTTTAATCGTTGCACTAAATTTTTAGCACTTTTTTCAGATACCGATAATTTTAAAAAAAGTGTAATTTCTGAAGCCGAATGCCATTGCTGAGTTATTTTACTGGCATTTTTAACAAACAAATGTAGCGTTGTCGGTAGCGTTAAACTAATACCAAGCACTAAAATAGTCATCATAGAAGCTAATGGTGTACGCCATAAATCACCCAAACTACCAATAGCTTGTTGTAAATGACGCACAGGCAAGGTTAATAAACGCTGCGCTAAAGTTAGTTCTTTATTGACAGAATTAAACACGCGCTTCAACCCCAGTATTAACCGTTAAACCATCGGTGATCATCATGCCTTGTTTTAAAGTTAAGGTGCGATATTTCATCCGGGCGATCAAACCTAAGTCATGGGTTGCTATTAAAATAGTGGTTCCTAACGCATTAAGTTCTTCAAATAAATTAATAATATCAAGCGACAATTTAGGATCAAGATTACCCGTTGGTTCATCTGCTAAAATTATTGGTGGTTTATTCACAATAGCGCGAGCAATCCCCACTCGTTGCTGTTCGCCACCCGAAAGCATTTTAGGATAACAACGCAATTTATTCGCTAAATGCACTTTGTCTAATGCAGCTTCAACACGCTTTTTTATTTCTTTAGATGCATAACCTTCAATAATTAACGGTAGGGCAACGTTATCATAAATGGTTCGATCCATTAATAAATTATGGTTTTGAAAAATCATTCCAATGCCACGGCGCACAAAAGGAATTTGCGCATATTTAATGGTGGTTAAATCAGTGTTGTTTATTAATATCTGCCCTGTACTCGGTTTTTCCATTAAGCTAATTAGTTTTAACAAGGTACTTTTACCTGCACCTGAATGACCTGTTAAAAAAGCCATTTCTCCCGCAGCAAGATCAAAACTCACTTGTTTTAACGCTAAAAAACCGCCTGGGTATGTTTTACTTACCTGCTTAAAATGAATCATAATTTATTATACTTTTCACTTATAATATGATGAATTAAACATAAAGCTTTTTTAATGAATACGTTACTCATTTTGAGTAAATAACGCATTAATAAAATCGTCACCATTAAAAGGGCGTAAATCATCAATGCCTTCTCCAACCCCTAAATAACGTATAGGAATTGAAAATTTATCTGCTACGGCAAAAATAACACCACCTTTAGCGGTGCCATCTAATTTAGTGATGGTAATACCCGTTAAATTAACCGCTTCGGTAAATAGTTGTGCTTGGCTCAGTGCATTTTGCCCTGTGCAAGCATCGAGTGTTAGCATGACTTCATGAGGAGCATTTTTATCGAGCTTTTTCATCACTCGTACTACTTTTTTTAATTCTTCCATTAAATGGCTTTTATTTTGCAATCGTCCTGCTGTATCAGCAATAAGTATATCAACACCTTTTGCTTTAGCTGACGAAATTGCATCATATATCACAGACGCACAGTCAGAACCTGTTTGCTGAGCGACCACAGGTATATTATTACGATCGCCCCATACTTGTAACTGCTCTACGGCTGCAGCTCTAAAGGTATCGCCAGCAGCTAGCATTACCGATTTACCTTGTGCTTGAAACTGCTTAGCTAATTTACCTATGGTAGTGGTTTTACCTACACCATTTACCCCGACCATTAAAATAACATAAGGGGAGTCACTTTTAGGAATATCAAGTGGTTTACACACAGGGTCAATAACTTTTTTTAATTCAGCTTTGAGTAAATCGTATAACACTTCAGCATTTTTTAACTGCCCTCGATTGGCTGATTGCGTTAATGTGTTAATAATTTTAGTGGTGGTATCAATACCCACATCGGCTAATAATAAATGGGTTTCTAATTCTTCAAATAATTCATCGTCTATTTTTTTACCGCTAAACAGATCGAAAATGCCTCCGCCTATGTTTTGCCGTGTTTTAGTTAAACTATTTTTGAGACGACTAAAAAAACCAGTTTTAGCCTCTGGTTCTGGTTCTGGTTCTGGTTCTGGTTCTGCAGGCAGAATTTGTTGTTCTTCACTATGCTCAGCAACTAAATTATCAGTTAAATTTTCATTATCAACAATAGAGCTTTGTTCTTGCTCATCGACAACATCATCAAATTCTGTTGCCGTTTGCTCAATAATAACATCGTTAATATTTACTTGTTCTTTTTGGCTGTCTTTTTTGAGCCAAGAAAAAAAACTTTTTTTCTTCGTCATAAAATATTTTTCACATAAAACTATAAACGGATAAAATTGCCGATATACTAACACCTAAAATTAGTAGACAAAACCAGTGTCTAGGTTTAATACAAAAAATGACCAATAAAAGCAGAGCCAAATCAAATTCTAAAGTAAAAAATGGCAGTATTCGTGTTATTGCAGGGAAATATCGCGGTAGAAAATTAGCCGTGCTTGATGTCGATGGTTTAAGACCAACAACAGACCGAGTAAAAGAAACTGTATTTAATTGGCTCATGCCTTATATAAACAAAGCTAACTGTTTAGATTGTTTTGCCGGATCGGGGGGGTTAGGGTTTGAAGCACTATCTCGCGGCGCACAACACGTTACTTTTTTAGAGTTAAATAAAAAAGCAGCGCAACAATTAACCCGCAATTTAAAAACACTAAAAGATGATAATGCAATAGTGATAAATACCGATAGTTTGCGCTACTTAGATGTCGCTAATCAGCAATTTGATGTGGTTTTTATTGATCCACCGTTTCATCAAGGCTTACTCTCCGATACCATTAATAAATTAGCACAAAATTGGCTACAACCTAGTGCCTTAATTTATATTGAGGCTGAAACAGAAGCAAAACTAACCAACATACCGCTTAATTGGCAATTACTAAAAGAAAAAATGGCAGGGCAGGTGGCCTATCGCTTGTATCAAACTAATTAATTTCAATACCCAAGTTTGATAAACCTTCGGACAAAGCAAGTGATTTTAGCTGCTGGCAAGTTTGTTTATTTTCTTTATTCGCTAATAAAAATTCAAATAATTCTTGCTGAGTCGCTCTTTCCCATTGCATTAAAGGATGCTCTGCAATATCGTTAGCCGACAAAGTAATTTCATTTTGCTGTTCAAATTCTTGCGCCAGCATTAATTCAACATAATAACTAACACTATTTGCTGATAAACGACTCACTTGATCTATGTGTTCAAAACCACTTTCTTGACCACCTTGAAGTAATGCAACAAGTGCCATGCAGGTATCAAGTGCAGGGTAAACACCAAAAAAATCAAATTTTTGTACTTCAGGGATCTGTTCTTCTAGTTTGATTAATTGTGCATCACTATTAATTTTTATTGAACGGTCGGCAAGTTTTTGCCAAAACAAATCTAATTGATTACGTAAAACTTTACTTTCACCAAATTCAGCTGTTTGCGAAAACATCACATAATTAGGTAACATACGTTCAAGCAAAGCGGCACAAAAAGCACTACGCTGCCAAGGTGATAATTTTTTAAAGACTAAAGATAATGGCAAGCTGATAAACCCTCTTATGCTTTTTGTTTGGTTAATTGTCGCTGTGCATATTCAAAGCGCAAACGATATTCAGTTAACTGACCTTCAAGTTCAGTAATTTTTTCTGCTGTTTTTTTGGCTGATTCACTATTTTCATCACGTAAAGTCTTAATAGTATTACGTGCGTTGTTTGCATCACTATCATATTTTCCACGACTAATTTCTAAACGTTTTTCAGCATGTTCTGCACGTTCTTTTAACTCAGTAAGTTGCTGTTGTTGTTTAAAATTTAAGGTTTCTTTAATACTTTGAAACTCTTGTAAAGCCTCATTATGCTGTTGCTGTAACTTAGCGATGGCTTCATCATGTTGTTGCTTTAATTTAGTAAACTTTTGTTCCTGAATGCTGATAGCTTGCTCTAAATGTTTTTGTTGTACATCAACCGTCGATAATTTATCACTTAATTGAGTATTTTCCGCTTTGGTATGGGTTACCTGTGTAGATAAATCAATATTTCGTTGGTGGTTTTCTAATTTATCTTTTTGTAACTCTGTTATTTGCTGCTCTAATTTTTTTACCACCTCAACATGGCTTTTTTTACTCTCATTTAACTGTTGCTCTATTTCAGTCAATACCTGTTTATGCTTGGCCGTAATTTCTTTTATATTATTTTCTTTACTATCAACTTGTTGCTGATTTTTTGCTAGCTTTTTCTCTGCCTTTTCTTTTTGTTCGGTTAATTTTGAAATTTGAGTAATAAATTCTTTCGTTTTTCTATCGACTAATTTGGCTTCTTGATTCGCTGCATTTTGCAATTCTTTGTGATGATTTTCAGTTTGTTTAGTTAAATCAGCTATCGTTTTTTCTAATTGTTTAATTTGTACTATTTGTTGTTGCTCGGTATCCGATAAATCTTCTAAAGCGATTTCATAATCTTCAATCGTTTTTTCTAATATTGTTTCTTTTTTCGCAAATTCTTCAGCCACCTTATCAGCACTTTTTTGCCGATTAACTAACTGTTCTGTTAATTGCTTTTCTTGTTCAATAGTTTGTTCTTTATCTATTTTTGATTTGTCTAACTGGATTTTTAATTCATTAACTTCAGTGACTAATTTTTTTAATTCTTGCTGCGATTGCGCTAAATCTTTAAAACCATTATCGGCTACTTTATAATGTTTATCTTGTAACCGTTCACATTCACTATTAACTTGATCTAATTTATTTTTAAGCTCTGATATTTGATGATTTTGTGCATCTAAGCTTGCTGATTTTGCTTGATCTTTTTTAGTTAATGTTTGCAGCTTTTGCTGTAATTGTGATAGTTCTTGACTAATTTGCGCTTTTTTACTTTCACTAGCGGCCAATTCTTTGGAGAGTTGTTTTTCTTTAATTTGAATACTTTCAAATTCTTTTTTTAACGCTGAAACTTCAATTAATTTATCTTTTAAACTTTGCTCTGTATCAGTAAGTTTAGCTTTATTTAAAGAGAGGTTATTATCAAGCTGATCTGTTTTATCTTTAAGTTGCTGTTTTAATTTTTCAATTTCAGCTTGCAGAGTTTTATCTTTTTGATGATAATTTTGACTACTCACCTTTAGCTGATTAAGCTCTGATTTTACTTGCTTTTGTTGAGCTAATAAATTTTTATAGTGCTGATGTTGCTCAACAACATCATTGCTAACAGCTTTACTTTGTTTATTTAAGTTAGTTAATAACGAGGTTAGTTTATCTTCAACTTGAATATATATATCACCAGCAACGCTTTGAATTTGTTCTTCAAGCTCTTTGGATATCTGCTCTGGCTTAACCATATTATTTACAACCTCTACTTACAAAAAATAATGTAAAAATATTAAACCTATTAAATTTTTTACCAACAACAAGAATCTAATAAAATCACATAAAATAAAACTTATCGGTTAAAATAACATAAACTTCACAATCAATACTATTTTTATCCAAAATAAACCAAAAAAGGAACCCACAGGCTCCTTTTTTGGTTTTCACTAAACTTTTTGATAAACAAGTTTAATTAAGCCACTGCGTTTTCTTCTGCATTAACCGTTTGAATTTGAATTCCAGAAATTTTATTTTCTGAATGATCATTATGTAATTGAATTAAACGGTTAACTTGCCCAATAGAACCTAACATTGCATAAATTGGTACAAATAAACCTCGTTTATGAAAATCAATTACTTGCTCGTCTGTTAATGCTTGTAATTTTTTCTCATTAAGGGTAAAAATACCCGTTAACTTTTTCTTTTCGCCGCTAACAAAAGCCATTGTTAATTCAAGCTCTTGTAATAAATCATTGTCGATTATTTCTTGCATAAACTTTTCTGAAGCTACTTCATTATCATAAAGTTGCCCCAACGATTCTTGCACATTTTGAAAAAATTCAGTGTCTTTACCTTTAGCATCAAACAATGCTTGATCTTTATCTTCACCAACAAATGGGCTGTCTAAATCAACACAAGTCGTTAATGTTTTTTCTTTTTCCGGATCTAAACCTAAACCAAAGGGTGCCATGCCAATACTTTGTGGTACATATAAACCCTGCCATTTATCATCAGTATAATATAAGTTTTCGCCCGCTTCTAAACCTAGCATAATAACACTACGAAAACGCTTAGAGTCTGGATCTTGTACAAATACTACCGGAAAACTTGTTGATGCTTGGGCAAATTCACGCGCATTTACGGGTACAATATGTTGTCCTGCTGCATGCGCCAAATTTCTTTTAGTGGCAATTTTTAAATTTTGATGTTGTTCTTTTTTTATTGGGACAATGTTAGCCATGGATATTCTCTAATTTAGTTTATAATGATTATTGTAGTAATAATTGTCGTTTGTAATTGATGATTATAATTACGCTTGTTATAAGTTATGGTGACAGTTTATTGGGCTTTCAATAGTAAATTATCATTCTTTTCATTTAATATTTTATTTATGTCCTTTTTTTGGAGAGTTATTTTGTCTTTAAAATGTAAATTAACGATATTACTCTGCTACATTTTTAGCATTAATAGTTATGCTAGCCCTAAAATATCAATTACTTATGATATTAATCCGCAAAATTTTGCGAAAATAAAAGTTAAAAACGAAACAATGAGGGTTTTGGGATGTTATGTTGCCATTGATGGTTATAAAAAAAAATTTACCTTAACCGCATTAGCGTCATCAAGATGGATAAAAGCCACAGATACTCGCTTTAAATATACTGATTTTAGTGTTTTTTGTGATTATAAAGAATATGTTAAATGATCAATAAGTTGTTTGAATTTTTTCACTAGGTTCACTAAAATAATAGCCTTGTGAATAATCTATACCTAGCTCTTCAACAATGGCTTGCACCTTTTCATTATGAACAAACTCAGCAACGCAAGCCACATTGACATTACGGGCAAAATAAGCAATAGCTTTCGCTATTTCATAACTTTTTTTATCGCTATCTATGTGTTTAATATATTTGGCATCAATTTTTAAAAAATCTATTTCTAAATCTAAAATACGCTCAAAATTAGAATATTCAGTGCCAAAATCATCGATAGCTAAACGATAACCTTGTTTTTTCAATTGATTTAATTGCAATATTTGGCTCGATTTCCCCGTAGAGCTAACCCCTTCAAGAATTTCTAAAATAACCCGATGTGGTGCAATATTATACTGTTGGCATTTTTCTACCAAATAATCATTAAGGTAATCTCTACTTAAATCATCTTCTGTTATATTTATAGAAAAATCATAGGTATGCTGAGCCATAATTGCAAAACTTTTATCTATAATTATTTTAGTAATTTCGGGTAACATACCCGATAAACGTGCAGGCTCTAAAAAATAAAAGGGGCTAATTACTTTGCCTTGATGCTTTAATCGCGCCAATACTTCAAACTTGGTAATTTGTTTAGTTTTGTTATCTCTAATACCTTGAAAATATGGAATAATATTATCATTTTCTAATGCTTCATGGAGCATGTTGTTATATGTAATAAAAGAATCACGCGTATTAGCATCAATACCGTCAATCTTTACATCATAGATATAATATCTATTTTTACCACGATTTTTAGCTTGTTTTAATGCCACTGCACTATTTTTAAATAAATGGCTACGCCCGCTAACGGCACCATAATTAAAAGAAATATTAAGCGTAATATTATTTATATTAACGGTAATATTATTAAAGTACTGTTGGATACTAATAATAATATCTTCAATGTTTTGTGATTGTGTAAACAACAAAGCAAATTCATCAGCATTAATACGATACAGTTGCGCGTTATTAACATTAAATTGAAGCAGTAAACTATTTAACATTTGCGCTATTTTTATTAATAATTTATCACCTACACTAAAACCATAAGCGGTATTGATGTAACTAAAATTATTTACATTTAATAAAATAAGACTTTTATCCTTAACCTGCTGTAATAAGGCTCGCTCTAAACTACTTTTATTTAATAAATCAGTTAAAGCATCGTGATACGCCATATAATTAATTTGTTCTTGATAGGCTTTAATTTCGCTAATATCAGTAAACAACGCCAAGTAATTAGTGACTTGACTATTTTCATCAGTAATAGCACTAATATTAACCCATTGTGTTAACAAGCAACCATCAGCTTTTTTATTGGTTATTTCACCACTCCAACGACCTTTATTTTGTAGTTTTTTCCACATAATTTGATAAAATTTATCATCTTGTTGACCCGACGATAAAAAATTAGGATTTTTGCCGATAACGTCACTTTCTTTATAACCTGTTATTTTTTCAAAGGCCCTATTAACTTCTAATATATTATTATCGCGATCAGAAATAATAACACCTTCTCTAGTATTAAGCAGTGCCATAGAATACAACAAAGATTTATTAGAAAGTTGCTGGTTTTTCAGAATAATTGCAACAATATGTGCACACGTTTCTAATAACTTTTTATGAAAGGGTGCAGGGGTTCTATGTTCAAAAGAAGATAAAGCAAACGAGCCTATTGCTTGCTGTTCTCCATTTCTAATTGGCATAGACCAACAAGAACAAAGGTTAAAATCATAAGCAATTTGACGAATATCAGCCCAACGCTCATCGGTAAAGGTATCAATAACAAACTGTGGCTCATTTTTAAATACTGCATTGCCACAAGAACCGCCACCAGGCCCTGGAACTAAACCACATAAAGCATCACGACCTACCTGTGGTACGCTTGGCGCAGCAAGTACATTCATTAACTGTGTTTGTGCGTCTTTCATCATAATAGATGCCGCAGAGTTAGGTAATAAAGACTCGGCTAAGCTGCACAACTTAGCAAAAATAGCATTGGCATTATTTTGATATGCCATCATTCCTAATACGGTTTCTTGTATCGCTAATATTTGATTATATTCAAGCGCGGTAATAGGCACTTCTTCAAGTGGGGAGTTTTCTAATATATTACATGTTTTGGGATCAATCATAATATAAACTTAAGAATCAGCAATAAATAATAACTATTATTGTTATTGAATAGGTAACAACGCTATACACATTAAAACTTAAAGTATAGTAGCCATTAGTCTTAATAACTAAGTTAATAGTAATAAAAAGCGCATTAATATTACTATTAACGCGCTTTTTATTTTCAATCATCTAATTACAAAAGTAAAAATTAATCTTGTGCGGCTATTTCACGAGCTAATGATGTTAATAAATCAACCACTTCGACACTGGCTCGCTCCATTAATGATAATTCTTTTATGGTTATATCATGGTCTCCCTTAGCCATTGCTTTAAGTGCCGCCAAGCCATGATTATGCACAGCAGCATGTGGGCGTTCCATGTTTCTAAAAGACGAATAGGAACTATATAATTGCGCCCCTTCACCTTGAGTATACCATTGCCCTAGGCGGCAAGCATGGTGGTCGGNAAAATCATTGGCAGTTTTGTGTGACATACCCAACATTACTTGATAGACCTCAAGCTTCCACACCACATGATCCATTTTTACGGTTTGTAAAAATGCATCTGCGGTTGAATGAGTAATAACTCGATACATTTTTCTAGAAACATCAACAATGCTATTGGCTGTACCTTCAATAGATGTGGTATTCACATTAATGTCTTGGCTTTTTTCACCAACATTATTCACCCCTAAAGCGACCGATTCCATTTGTTGATTTACTTCATCAATTAAATCTGATATTTCGCTGGTTGCCTCGGCACTACGTTGTGCTAACGTTCTTACTTCGTCAGCTACTACCGCAAAACCACGACCTTGTTCGCCTGCTCGCGCCGCTTCTATAGCCGCATTTAGTGCTAANAAGTTAGTTTGATCAGAAATACCTTTGATCATGGTAACAAAATCATTTATACCCGCCGTAACTGTTTTTAAACTACTCACTGACTCCGCTACTTTACCTGTGTCAGTGTTAATAGTTGCTGTTGCAGTTATAGTTTCAGATAACCTTGATAATATTTCATCAAATAAACCTTGCGAAGCTTGAAATTCATCTCTATTAGCGAGTAAATGCGTAGAAGAGTCTGCTAATTCTTCGCGAATTTTATTAACCAAATCAGACGAACTTAACCACAGCTTATTTAAATCTTCTTGATTTCTATAACGAGCCGCGCTCGTTGACATATCTTCAGCTAACTGTTGGTTTTCTTCTGAGGCGACGGTGAGCTGACTTTCTAGCTCATTTATTTTTTGTTGTAGCTTAGCATTTTCTTGTTCTAATTGAGTGTTATTGGCATTGCCAAAAAGTTTCGAAAACATTTTATCACCTTTAAATACTGACACTAATAATACGAACTAAAACGCTATTACTAGCAATTGTAATAAGTTATCTGTTAATACTTGAATAACTTTATACCAAAATATTACTTTTTACGAAGATTTAATGAATAAAAGATAATGTTTTTATATTTTATTTTATTCAACTGTGACCGATTTTGCTAAATTTCTTGGTTGATCAACGTCTGTTCCTTTAATTATTGCGACATAATAAGACAATAATTGTAGGGGTATTGTATAAACAATAGGGGCAATTAATTCATCACATACGGGTACATTAATTACTTTCATGGTGGCATCACTACTAAAATTAGCATTAGAGTCGGCAAATACATACATTAAACCACCGCGAGCGCGTACTTCTTCAACATTTGATTTTAATTTTTCTATTAAGTCATTTTGTGGTGCAACAACGATAACGGGCATTTCGGCATCTATCAGTGCTAGAGGTCCATGTTTTAACTCGCCGGCAGCATAAGCTTCTGCATGAATATAAGAAATTTCTTTAAGTTTTAGTGCTCCTTCCATAGCTATTGGATATTGATCACCACGCCCTAAAAATAAGGCATGATGTTTCTCGGCAAAATCTTCTGCTAACACTTCAATTGAAGGGGCAAGAGCAAGCACTTCGTCTATTTTATTGGGTAAACTAACTAATGCTTGTGCTATTTTTTCTTGTGTGGCTTCTGACATGCCATGATGTTTACCTAGGGCTAAGGTCATCATCATTAAAGCCACTAATTGGGTGGTAAAGGCTTTAGTAGAAGCAACACCTATTTCAACACCCGCTTTAGTCATAAAACTCAAATCTGACTCACGTACTAAAGATGAACCGTCAACATTACAAATACTTAAACTAGCACGATAACCTAACTCTTTGGCTAAGCGTAATGCTGCTAACGTGTCAGCAGTTTCTCCCGATTGTGAAATGGTAACGATTAAAGCGTTTTTGGGCACAAAAGAGCGGCGATATCTAAATTCGCTAGCTATTTCAATATTACATGAAACNCCTGCTAGCGCTTCTAACCAATAACGCGCCACCATGCCAGAGTGATAACTAGTGCCACAAGCGATAATTTGCACGTGTTCTATTTCTTTAAAAATATTATCCGCATTGTTGCCAAAAGCATTTATATCAAGAGATCCTGCCACTAAACGATTTGCTAATGTATTACGAATAGCAATAGGTTGTTCGAAAGTTTCTTTAAGCATGTAATGACGATATTCACCTTTATCCCCCGCATCATTGTTGGCACAACTTTCTTTTATTTCACGCTCAACTTTCTCGCCATTCGCGGCAAAAATATTCACTGTAAAGCGAGTGACTTCAGCAACATCACCTTCTTCTAAAAAGGCAAAACGACGGGTAACAGGTAATAATGCCATCATGTCTGAGGCAATGAAATTTTCCCCTAAACCATAACCGATCACTAATGGGCTACCNGANCGGGCAACAATAATTTTGTCTGGATTTTTACTATCCATNACNACNGTNCCATANGCACCNGCNANCTGTTTTACTGANTTTTGTACTGCNGNTAATAAATTTTCNCTNGTTTTTAATTCATGGTGTACTAAATGNGTGATCACTTCAGTNTCGGTTTGNGAAACAAAGTGATAACCCAATGCTTGTAGCTTTGCTCGTAAAGGTTCATGATTTTCNATTATACCATTATGNACCACGGCTATAGTATTATTAGACAGGTGAGGGTGAGCATTNACTTCGCTTGGANCGCCATGTGTAGCCCAACGAGTATGTGCAATACCAGTACCACCTAATAAAGGGTTTTGCTGTAACGCTTCGGCTAATGCTTGCACTTTACCTAAACGTTTTACGCTTGTTAATTGCTGCTTATCATTATTGTTATTTATGATGGCAACACCTGCTGAGTCATAACCTCGGTATTCTAAACGTTTTAGTCCTTCCACTAAGATATTCGCAACATCTCTTTGTGCCACTGCACCGACGATCCCACACATAATATTTCCTTTAATTATTCTTGAATATAATGGTATTAACTATTTTGTTATTTTGCTTAGTGTCTATTTGCTTGGTAGCTATTACTCGGCAATAATTAAGTTAACATCTTGTTTTAATAATTTATTTTTTAATTCTTCGCTAATATGATGATCGGTAACTAGCGTGGTAATTTGTTGCCAACTTAGTTCTAAGTTAGGTATTTTTCGACCAATTTTATCAGACTCAACCATAACAATAATTTCTCTTGCACTCGCCGCCATTACTCTACTTAAACCAATTAATTCATTGAAAGTAGTAGTTCCTCGCTCAATATCGATACCATCAGCACCAATAAATAATTGGTCAAAATCATAAGAGCACAACACTTGTTCTGCAACTTGCCCTTGAAACGCTTCAGAGTGGGGATCCCAAGTACCCCCTGTCATCAATAATGTTGGTTCGTTTTCTAGCGTTTGTAATTCGTTGGCAATAGCTAATGAATTAGTCATGACAACTAAACCTTTTTTGCTCTTTAATTGTTGAATTAATGCTGAGGTAGTCCGACCACTGTCAATCACAATACGGTAATGATCTTTAATTAAATTTGCTGCTTTTTTAGCAATCGCTAACTTTCGTTGTGAAATGTTTTGTCTTTTAGTTTCACTTTGTTCTGTTTGTAATATTTCTTGTGGCAAAGCAATAGCCCCCCCATAACGTCTTAACAATAACCCACTGGTTTCTAATATGGCTAAGTCTTTACGAATGGTGACTTCTGAAGTATTAAATTGCGTTGCTAGTTGATCAACACTCACTTCTCCTAATTTATTAAGTTCTGTGATTATGGTATGACGGCGTTGTTGAGTATTACGTTTAGACATGATGTTTGCTATTTTGATAAAATTTTTATTTAGAAAGTTAACCTAGTACCAGTAACTTTCGAAACGAAACTTATTAAAACAAATATAACATTTTTTAACAAGCTTTTATTAATCTAGTAATGATTTATATTCAGGTGTTTTTGCAAACTTTTTCATTGCTTGTCGTAAACGACTAACAAGCTGAGGAGTTGAGTTAATATTAATGGCTATATAACTTGTTTGTTGCTTATTTATATCGATAGGTGAATAGCTTATTTCAAGTACACCTTGTTGATATTCATTTATATAATCTTTCACCATGGCAGGATCTGTATACATTAAATCAACTTTATGAGTTACAAATAAATTAAAAGCTTTTTTAGGCGAAGCAACAAGAAATAAATTTTTTCCTTCGATAAATCCTTTTTTGAGTAAAATTTTATGGGCAGCAGAATTACGTACCACCACTACTGTTTTTTGTTTTGCTTGCTGGTCATTTTCTGCAAAATTTTGTGGATATCGCTGTAAAGAAATATAAGCTTTATTTACCTTGCTCACTATACCTAACCAGTAAAAATAAGGTTCTCTTTCAGGGGTTCTGATCATACTCAAAATAATCATATTAGGCCTGTTTTTCGCTAAATAATAAGCTCTAGCCCAAGGCATCAATTCAATTTTTGCCTCTAACTGACTACGTTTTAATACCTGATTCATTATATCAACACTTGTACCTCTAATTTGATTGTTTTGTTTATATTGTAATAAATTAAGGTTTGTACCCACAATTCTTAAAGGAAGNAGCTGTTGAGCCGACAAAGAAAAACTTAATAATAGAATAAAAAAGTTAACAAAAATAATGCGCATATTATTAAGATCTTCCAGCTTAGTAGGCTATTAATTAAATAATGTTATTAATAATAGCTGATCATTGAGTTATTNTCTTCGGTCGTTGCCAGCCACTTATATTACGTTGTTTACCACGAGCCACCGCTAAATCGTTATCACTAACGTTTTTAGCAATAACCGAACCGGCACCAATAGTTGCCATACTCCCTATCGTTACCGGAGCAACAAGCGAACTATTAGAACCAATAAAAGCATTGTCACTAATAATGGTTTTAAATTTATTCACGCCATCATAATTACAGGTAATAGTACCCGCACCAATATTAACGTTGCTGCCTATTTCACAATCGCCTAAATAGGTTAAATGTCCTGCTTTTGAATTTTCACCCAAAGTGGTTTTTTTCATTTCAACAAAATTACCAACATGTGCATTATTCTTCATAACGCTGTTAGGACGAAGTCGAGCNAAAGGACCTGCTGAACAATTCTCGCCAATCACACTATCTTCAATAAGTGTATTAGGTTTTATTTCACTGTTAGCACCAATAGTGCTGTTTTTAATAATACAATTTGCACCAATTTTTACATTATCGGCTAAAGACACTCTGCCTTCAAAAATACAATTAATATCAATAATAACTTCTTGCCCTACGGTTAATTTACCACGAATATCAATGCGATGAGGATCATATAAACTTGCCCCAGCTAACATGAGTTGTTCAGCTTGACGATATTGATAAGCTCGCTCTAAATTGGCAAGTTGTACACGATTATTAGCGCCTTCTACTTCTATGGCTGATTCTGGGTGTGCGGTGGCTATTTGCTTACCTTCATTATGGCAAGCGGCAATAATATCGGTTAGGTAATACTCACCTTGGGCATTATTGTTAGAAAGACTGGCTAACCAACGTTTTAAATCTCCACCGTTGGCTAATAATATCCCAGTATTAGCTTCATTAATTTTTAATTGCTCTGTTGTGGCATCTTTTTGTTCAACAATACCAATTACATTATTGCTATTATCACGAACAATACGACCATAACCTGTTGGGTTATTTAAATAGACACTAAGCAATGCCATGCCATTATCAGGTTTAGCTGCCAGAAGCGCTTGTAAAGTCGAAACCTTAGTTAGCGGTACGTCACCATATAAGACTAAAACATCTTCATTATCTTTTAAAAATGGTGATGCTTGATTAACCGCATGGCCTGTACCTAATTGCTGCACTTGTTCAACAAACGTTAAATCGTCACCATTATTTTCATTACCAAGTGTTGCTTGTAATATTTCGCCACCAAAGCCATAAACAAGATAAATATTGTCAGCATTTAATGTCCGAGCGCTATCTATAACATGATTTACCATCGCTTTATTAGCAATAGGATGAAGAACCTTAGGAAGGGTAGAGCGCATACGGGTGCCTTTACCCGCAGCAAGAATAACAACAGAAAGTGACATATAAACCTAAATTAAGAGCGATTAAGTATTTAGGGGTATTTTAACTAGCTTTGCTATTAATACCAATAACTGTCTATAAAAAATGCCTAATAGTGACACTATTAGGCATTTTTACTTCGAATAAATAGTAGCTAGGACTAAGCCCAAGCTATTTTATCACTATTATTTTGGTGTAGCGCTAAGTGTTAATGTTATTCCAGAAGCTGCTGAATAACCGTATACATCTATATACCAAGTTGCTTGTGCAGGATTAGTCATTATACAAGACTCCGTATTACCCGTCGCCCAAGAACGACAATCATAAACACTTGTAGTTGATTGCGCACCTTTAGTAACATATAAATCAGCATCACCTGTACCACCTGAAATAGCAACCGTTAAGTCACCATAACCCGCAGATAAAGCGTATGTATAACGTTTCCAGCTACTTTTAGCTACTGTGATATTACTTACCGTTTCACTAACCGGTTGAATAGTCGTGCCACCACCTGTACTTGCTGGGGTATAACTAGCCGTTAAACTTACACCGCTAAAAGTACTATACGCTTTAACGCGAACATAGTAAGTACCGCCAGTACTTGTGCCCGTACAAGCTTCTACATTACCTGTGTTATATGGACGACAGTCATAAGCAGTATCTGTTGGTATTGCACCAAATTTAACATACATATCACCATCACCAGTACCGCCTGTCATATTAAAGGAGATATTAGTTGCCCCAGCAGGAACATCAATAGTATATACAACATCATTGCCAGCAGTTGCTGTTAATCCTGTTGTTGCTACACCATTTACTAATACAGTAGCGCCTGTACCACCGCCGTTTCCGCCACCAGTACCGCCGCCGTTACCATCACAACCGTTAGCTGTAATATAGTCAATAGCGTCTTTCGTCTGGGCTAAACCATAACCAAATTTAACATCACGACCTGTTGCACCTAAATCTTGCGCTGTTAGGGTTAATACATTACGAATTTGTACATTAGTGCAACTAGGATGAGTACTCCATACTAACGCAGCTACACCAGTAACATGCGGTGATGCCATTGATGTACCACTCATTTTACCGTAATTACCTGCACCAATATTAATACTCGCGGTATTACCAATGTTGGCTAGCATGGTTGCACCATCAGTATCAGAAACCGTTACACCTGGGATAGTCGTCGTATTTGTAGTACCTAAAGTNCCNCCAAANCTACCNNCNNCATTGTTATANATAATNNCNCCANTACCGCCACTGTCTTCACAGTTTTTNACTTTAATATTAAATGAAACATTNCCGCGNTGAATTAANCACACTTTACCNGCAGCACTNTTATCAATNGNTTCNCCNGTACCTAAATTATATAANNCACCATTTACGGTACCTTTNTTTTCCATCGCATTAGCNGCATAGCTTGCACCNGCAACACTCACTTCAACNACNGAGCCTAAACCTTCNGGGTAAGTNGAATAAACATCAACACCNGGACCTGAAATTTCTACTTGAGTATTTTTTTGAGAAAAGTCAGCTAATGCTTTATTTTTGTCAACAGCAGCAACTGACATTACCGCATCATATGAGGCGGGAAAACTTTCAGCATCGGTTGCATTGGTAGCAACGCCATCATTACCTGCGGCAGCAATTAATAAAATACCTGCGTCATAAGCTGCTTGAATACCATTTTTTTCGGTAACACTTGAACCTGTACCACCCAAACTCATGTTAATAACATCAGCACCATTATCTTTACAGGTATTAATTGCACTAACTAAATCTGATGAGTAACCCCAGCCAGAAGAATTAAATACTTTAACAATATGTATACTTGGATCACTACCAATAACACCACGTACACCAATACCATTATTTAATGCTGCAATCGTACCGCCAACATGTGTGCCATGAGGGCCACCTTGATCAAACCAATTACCTGTACCACTATCGTTCGTACCATTTATAGTGCCGAACTTAGCACCTAAATCTTCATGTGGTAAGTTTAAACCAGAATCGATGATACAGATTTTTTTACCGCCAGCATTAGCAGAAGCAACACTGTCATCAACTTGATCAGCTTGTACCATGCTAATACCGTAAGGGGTACTTTGTGCCATTAAATGACGAGGAAGATCTTCTTCTACATATTCAACATTACTATCGTTGTTAAGTGCGACAATGTCTTTCGCACTTAACTGTGCTGAAATAATATTAATTTCTGGATATTGCGCGCGAACTTTTACGCCTAATTTTTTTAAAGTATTTTGTACTGCCAACGCATGATTAACTGTATTCCCAGTCACATTACTTGTATATGCCGCGTTATTGTCATCCATTACAACAGAGGTATTTTGATTTTGCTTATATTTAATAATATAACGTTTAGGTAAATTAGATGTAGTAACTGATTTAATAGCACTGTCAGTTACTTGAACACCTACAGGTTGTGCTGCATAAAGCGCTGTAGAAACAGCTATAGATAAAGCACTAACCGATACCAAAATAGCACTAGAAACGGCTATTTTTTTTGATGTTATGATTTTATTTTGCATGTTACACCCTGAATGAATTTATAATATTTATATTTTGTTACGTTTTTCTTACATTTCTCTTACGTTTTTAAGCGTATCACAGAAAATAAAATGTAACAAACCAGTAACAATTAATTAAATGTTATAAGTAATTCCATTATCGTATAGATAATATTGTGGTGTTTTTATACCTTTTAAAACAATAAGTAACACTAGAGTAATTTAATTTAATATTTACAATCATGTTAAAAAAAGATCATTTATAGATTAATTTTAACGCAGCCTTACAGATTTAAGGCAGATTTTTTCCCGTTAGACCAACTTCCAATGCCTCAAACCAATCTAAAAAATGTTTAATATTATCCCCTTTAAAAATTCGCCCATGTTGCGGACATAACATTTCAATGTCTAATTTTCGTACGCGGTTAACCCAATCATTTTTAGCCTCATTTGAAGGCATCCAACGTTGATGAAACATTTTCATTTTAGGTATATGTTCTTCAAAATCATCAACGAATAGTGGCGCCTCTGGTGCTTCAAGAGCAGCACCAATATCGCCGCTCATTAATATTTTAGCTTCACGGTCATAAACATTAAAATTACCGGAAGAGTGTAAGTAATGCGCGGGAATATATTCCAGTAGCACATTATCAATTTTTATTTCACCACCTTCATCCTCTATCGGTGCATAGGTAATATTATCCATACCAAAATGACGAATAAAACCTTCCCAAATCCAAGGAGAATGTAGTGTTGCCGAAGGTAAGGCTTGATCCCAAAGACCTAGTGAAGAAATAATGTCGGGATCTTGATGTGAGGCAAATAAATGTGTGATTTTCTCAGCAGGAACTTGTTTAATAACAGCAGCTAACATCGCAGAAAACAATTCAATACCACCAGGATCCATTAATAAAGCATTGCTTTTACTCACTACCATATATTGATTAGTGTCTATAATTTCATTAGGTTTTTCATCATCACGACCAAACATTAACCAAGTATGAGAATTATTTTCAAACAATTTATGTGTTTTCATATTTATTATTATTCCTTTAGTATTCTTATTGTAATGTCGATACTACTTGTTGTGAATATTTTATATGTTCTTTAATTTTTCCTGCTGCACCTTCAACATTGTCAGCAACATTTATTAAAGCGTCTTGATATTGCGCTCCTGCTTGTGAAGCTTCAACACGCGACAGCGTTGCGAGTATTACGGCGTTTCTTAATTCACTACTAAGCATGGCTAATTCTTCACTCAACTGACCTATTTGTCGCTGATATGCCCTAGTTAATCTGTCTTGATTTATTTTACAATGCTCAAAAGCACTATCTAAACTATTAATAAAAGGAGAATCTGCTGCTTTTGTAAAAACTAAATTAAAATGCTTTATGGCATTATCTGCACGAACTTTGGCAGCCGATGTCTTACTTAACTTTGCAGCTAACAAATTAATTTTTTTAGAAGCAGTGATAGTAATTTCAGCGAGACGATCGATAAAATCGGTAAGCGGTCTAAAGCCGGCAGCTCTTTCTCCTGCTCTTAATGCAACAGCGCGAGCATTACTGGCAGTTAACGATAACTGTTGTGCAATAGTAGTGGCTTGATCTAACTTAGCCGCAATTACCGCAGCAGCAACAAAATAGTTATAATCAATATCTTGGCAATATTCTTGTGGTTGGCTGTTTTTTTCGCCTGAGATATATTCTGACATTAATACACTTTATTATTTATTGATAATGCTATGTATTAACTATAGTTTGATATTTTATTTTCGCTTGGCTATTTTATTTTTTTTGATCTAAATCAATTTATTATTACTAGTACGTTTTAGTTTACTTGCTTGAATAACCCGTAATTGTGCAACTGCACGCGCTAATTCAGTTGCTAATAACGCAAAATCAACATCTTTGGCCGCTTTATTTATTTGTTCTTCTGCTCTTTGTTTAGCAGCAAGTGCCGCTTGTTCGTCAATGTCATCAACACGTTTAATTACGTCAGCTAATACTATAATGCTTTTGGGTTGTACTTCTAGCATGCCGCCGGCAATATAAAGTACTTCTTCATTATCATCAGCAGTAATAAAGCGTGCCATTCCTGGTTTTAACGCGGTCAACAATGGTGCATGTCCAGGAATTATACCCAATTCACCTTCACAGCCAGTGATTTGTAATGATTTTACACAACCAGAAAATATACTTTCATGTGCACTAACAATACTTAAATGAACAGTGGTAAATGACATTAATACCTCGAATCAAATACCCCGCGCCAAGGCTTTTCGCTCTGGCTCAAATTCGCTTCGCGAAGAGGGGTATATTTAACATAAAATGTAGGTCGGCATCTTTTATGAAGAGCTGCCGTCAACTTGATGGGCTAAAGCCCAACCTACAAAACGCCGCAAGCGGCGGGGAATTAAACCCGCTCAGATTAAATATAGTTTATAAAGAGTAATACCCTTCTACAGAATAACGATAAAAAACATAGGATGTAGATAATAGTATCAAGTGATAATAAATACATTCGAAATATTTTTTATATATTCAAACCACCTCAAAATTATAACTATGCTATAAACTAGCATAAAAAAAGCGATCCTATTTTTATATTGACTATAAAAATAGAATCGCTTTATTATTCACTAAAACTAAACTAATAAACTAATATTTAGTTTATTTTTTTCTTAGTTACTTGTATTACACGTAATTGCGCAATTGCTCGCGCTAATTCGGCTGCCGCTTCGGCAAAATCAACATCACCACCATGCTTATTAATATGGTCTTCTGCGCGTTGTTTTGCTTCTAGTGCTGCTTGTTCATCTAAATCGTTAGCACGTGTTGCTACGTCAGCTAATACGGTTACACTATTAGGTTGTACTTCTAACATACCACCCGAAATATAAATAACTTCTTCATCGTCGTGTTCGTTAACAATACGAGCCATACCTGGTTTTAGTGAGGTCAACAAAGGTGCATGACCAGGCATAATACCTAATTCACCTTCACACCCTGTGATTTGCAATGACTTAATGCTACCTGAAAAAATACTTTCTTCTGCACTAACAACATTCAAATTTACAGTAAATAACGCCATTTGTTTTACCTCTTTATTTGTAGGTTGGGCTAAAGCCCACCATGCATTTAGCAAGACCCCCTAAAGGGTTACCTACAGATATTTACATATTTTTGGCTTTTTCTACAGCTTCTTCAATAGAACCAACCATGTAGAATGCTTGCTCAGGCATATCATCATATTCACCAGCCAAGATACCTTTAAATCCTGAAATAGTGTCTTTTAATGATACATATTTACCTGGAGAACCTGTAAATACTTCCGCAACAAAGAACGGCTGAGACAAGTAACGTTGGATCTTACGTGCGCGAGATACTGTTTGTTTGTCTTCTTCAGATAACTCATCCATACCTAAGATGGCGATAATATCTTTCAATTCTTTGTAACGTTGTAATACCATTTGAACACCACGAGCTACTTCATAATGTTCAGTACCAACCACAAGAGGGTCTAACTGACGAGAAGTAGAATCTAACGGGTCAATTGCTGGGTAAATACCTAGCTCAGCAATAGAACGTGACAATACTACGGTTGCATCTAAATGAGCAAAGGTAGTAGCAGGGCTTGGATCGGTCAAATCATCTGCTGGTACGTATACCGCTTGAATTGAAGTGATAGAGCCTTTATTAGTTGACGTAATACGCTCTTGTAATACACCCATTTCTTCAGCCAATGTTGGTTGATAACCAACCGCTGATGGCATACGACCAAGTAACGCTGATACTTCAGTTCCCGCAAGTGTATAACGATAAATATTATCTACGAAGAATAATACGTCACGACCTTCGTCACGGAATTTTTCTGCCATTGTTAAACCTGTGAAAGCCACACGTAAGCGGTTTCCAGGAGGCTCGTTCATCTGACCGTAAACTAATGATACTTTATCAAGTACATTAGAGTCGTTCATTTCATGATAGAAATCGTTACCTTCACGGGTACGCTCACCAACACCAGCAAATACTGAGTAACCACTGTGCTCGATAGCGATATTACGAATAAGTTCCATCATATTTACGGTTTTACCAACACCAGCACCACCGAAAAGACCTACTTTACCACCCTTAGCGAATGGACAAATCAAATCGATTACTTTGATACCTGTTTCTAACAACTCGTTAGACATGGATTGTTCAGCATAGGCTGGTGCTGCGCGATGAATGCCCCAACGTTCTTCTTCACCGATTGGACCAGCTTCATCAATTGGCTCACCCAATACGTTCATGATACGACCTAATGTCGCAACACCAACAGGTACTTGAATCGCTTCTTTGGTATTAACAACGCTAAGACCACGACGTAAACCGTCTGAGGTACCCATAGCGATTGTACGTACAACACCGCCGCCAAGCTGTTGTTGTACTTCTAGTACTAAACCTTCTAAGTCACCTTCAGTTATTTTAACTGCGTGATAGACCTGAGGTACGGCATCTTGTGGAAATTCTACATCCACAACTGCGCCAATTATTTGGACGACTTTACCTGTACTCATGTTTATTCCTCTTAATTTAAGCTAACCATTCCATCGGTTTGGTTAGCTTGTCGTTAATGTACGAAATTCGTTATTTGCCTTATGGCAATTTACCCAACCGCAGCGGCACCCGCAACAATTTCACCTAATTCTTGGGTGATTGCAGATTGACGCGCTTTGTTATATATCAATTGTAAATCATCAATTAAGTCACCAGCATTATCTGTAGCAGACTTCATTGCTACCATACGGGCAGCTTGTTCACAGGCAAGGTTTTCAACCACACCTTGATATACTTGCGATTCTACATAACGAACCAATAATTGATCTAACAATACGTTAGCGTCTGGTTCGTAAATGTAATCCCAACGATGTTTAATTGCAGCATCGTCAGACTTAGGCAAAGGTAACAACTGATCAATTGTTGGTGCTTGTGTCATGGTGTTAACAAATTTGTTATACACAATGAAAAGCTTATCAATTTCGCCGTTATCAAAAGCTTTAAGCATAACCTGTACACTACCAACTAAATCAGTTAGTGAAGGGTTATCACCTAAGCCCGATATTTGTGCGGTTACGTTAGCGCCCATGTTGTTAAAGAACGATGTAGCCTTAGAGCCTACAACCGCAAATTCAACTTCAGCTTCTTGACCCTGCCATTTAGCAGCATCAGCTAGCACTCGTTTAAATAAGTTAATATTTAAACCACCACACAAACCACGGTCGGTTGATACAACAATGTAGCCAACACGCTTAACTTTTCGCTCATTCATATATGGATGGCGATATTCTAAGTTACCAAGCGCGATATGACCGATCACATTTCGTATATTGTTTGCATATGGACGAGAGGCTGCCATACCCTCTTGTGCTTTACGCATTTTAGACGCGGCAACCATTTCCATAGCGTTTGTGATCTTTTGAGTATTTTTAACACTCGCAATCTTGGTTTTTATCTCTTTACCAACGGCCATGACTCTTCTCTCCGAAACTAGTTAATAGACTTTCTTACCAAGTTTGCGTTGACTTGAATGTTTCAAGTGCTTTCGTCAAACTTGCTTCGATGTCTTTATCATAGTTACCCGTTTCATTGATGGTAGCCATAAGCTCAGCTTGCTCATTATTCATATAAGCTTGTAGTGCATCTTCAAAATCATTAATTTTGTTAATGGCTACGTCAGTTAAGAAACCTTTTTCCGCAGCAAATAATGATACGGCTGTTTCAGCTACTGATAATGGGCTGTATTGCTTTTGCTTCATTAATTCAGTTACCCGTTGACCATGCTCTAATTGAGCACGAGTCGCAGCATCTAAATCTGAGGCAAATTGAGCAAATGCGGCTAATTCACGGTATTGAGCTAATGCTAAACGGATACCACCACCTAATTTTTTGATGATTTTCGTTTGGGCAGCACCACCAACACGTGATACAGATAAACCAGCATTTACTGCAGGACGAATACCTGAGTTGAATAAATCAGACTCTAGGAAAATTTGACCGTCAGTAATTGAGATCACGTTGGTTGGTACGAAAGCAGATACATCACCTGCTTGCGTTTCAATAATAGGTAAAGCAGTTAAAGAACCTGTTTTACCTTTTACTGCACCGTTGGTGAATTTTTCAACGTAGGCTTCGTTTACACGAGATGCGCGTTCTAATAAACGACTATGAAGATAAAAAACGTCACCTGGGTAAGCTTCACGACCTGGAGGACGACGAAGTAGTAATGAAATTTGACGGTAAGCAACGGCTTGCTTAGACAAATCATCATAGACTATCAACGCATCTTCACCACGGTCACGGAAGTATTCGCCCATTGAACAACCCGCGTACGGTGCTAAAAATTGTAGTGCTGCGGCTTCAGAAGCTGAGGCAACAACCACAATAGTATTAGCAAGTGCGCCATGCTCTTCTAAGCTACGTACTACGTTAGCAACCGTAGAGGCTTTTTGGCCAATCGCTACGTATATACACTTAATACCGGTATTTTTTTGGTTAATAATCGCGTCAAGTGCAATCGCTGATTTACCGATTTGACGGTCACCAATGATTAATTCACGTTGACCACGACCTATTGGGATCATGGCATCAATTGACTTAATACCCGTTTGTACAGGTTGATCAACCGATTTACGTTCAATTACACCCGGAGCGACTACTTCAACAGGAGAGAAACCATCGTTTTCGATTGGCCCTTTACCGTCAATTGGCTCACCTAAGGTGTTTACTACGCGGCCTAATAAGCCACGACCAACTGGTACTTCTAATATACGACCAGTACCTTTTACTTTTTGCCCTTCAGCAAGATCCGCGTACGGACCCATAACTACCGCACCGACCGAATCACGGTCAAGGTTTAACGCGATAGCGTAACGGCCACCAGGAAGTTCGATCATTTCACCTTGCATTACATCGGCAAGGCCATGAATACGAATAATACCATCTGTTACAGAAACGATAGTACCTTCATTACGAGCTTCGCTGACAACGTTGAATTGTTCAATACGAGATTTAATCAATTCAGCGATTTCAGTGGAATTCAGTTGCATGCTCTGTTCCCTTATTTCATCAGTGCTAGGATTGTAATGTTGTTGCTAAACGATTCAATTTGCCTGCAATTGAACCATCTATAACCATATCGCCTGCTTCTATTATTAAGCCAGAAATAATGGTCGCATCAACTTTACAATTGAGCTTTACTTTACGTGCCAAGCGCTTTTCAAGCGCGGCGCTTAATGATGTTGCTTGTGCTGAGGTTAATTCAACAGCAGAAGTTACATCCACGACAATTGTTTGTTCATATTCTGCTTTTAATTCACAAAATTGAGCTAACACTTGCGGTAACGCCAATAAACGTTTGTTTTCAGCCATAATTTTAATAAAATTTTGGCCTTTGCTATCAACTTGCTCACCACATACATTTAAAAATAATGTAATCGCTTGTTCGGTTGACGCACCACCAGATATATAATCATAAATAGTGGCATCTTTTGAAACTTCTGCAGCAAAAGTTAACTGGGCTAACCAGCTATCAATAGCATTAGCTTCAACAGCAAAATCAAACGCTGCTTTAGCGTAGGGACGAGCGACAGTTGTCAATTGTGACATAGCTCTTTCCTCTACAACTCGGCAACGAGTTTATCTAAAATGTCGCTGTGAGCAGCGGCATCGATTGAACGCTCAAGAATTTTCTCGGCACCCGCTACAGCAAGAAGTGCGACTTGCGCACGTAATTCTTCTTTAGCTCGGTTACGTTCAGTTTCTATTTCAGCATGACCAGATGCTAAGATCCGTTCTTTTTCAACTTGTGCTTTACCAGCAGCTTCTTCAACTATTTTAGCTTCATGCTTTTTAGCAGCATCAATAATTGATGCTGCTTTAACTTTAGCTTCTTTTAGTTGAGCAGTAGCAGCTTCTTGAGCAAGCTCAAGATCTTTAGCAGCACGATCTTTAGCAGCAAGTCCGTCAGCAATTTCTTTTTGACGGGTTTCAATGGCACCAATAATTGGTGGCCATACAAACTTCATGCAAAATATTACGAATACGACAAATGCGATTAATTCACCAATCAGTGTATAACCTATATTCATTTGTGTACCTCCTCTTAATTATTCGTTAAAAACAATGAGTGATTAAGCACCCACAACGAATAATAGGTATAAACCGATAGCAACACCGATCATCGCGATAGCATCGATAAGACCCGCTACGATGAACATTTTTACTTGTAGTTGAGGCGCAAGCTCAGGTTGACGAGCAGCAGATTCTAAGAATTTACCACCAAGTAGACCAAAACCAATCGCAGTACCTAAAGCACCTAGACCGATAAGTAACGCAACAGCGATATATAACATATTTATCTCCGATTATTTAATGTTAAAAGTTAAAAGTTAAAAAACTAAGGTTAAAAAAACTGTTTAATTATTTCTATAATAATTCTATATTTTAGGCATCCTACCTTGTTCTACATTAGAACTTAATCAATCCTTTTTAATTTAGTGATCTTCATGCGCTAAACTAAGATAAACAATAGTTAGCATCATAAAGATGAATGCTTGTAATGGTATAATTAGTAAATGAAATGCTGCCCATAAAAAATGTACTGGCAATTGAAATAAACCGATAGTTGCAATCAATAAGAAAATCAATTCACCTGCATATAAATTACCAAATAGTCGTAGTGCTAATGACAATGGACGCGCTAATAAGGTAACCATTTCAAGAATAAAGTTCACTGGATATAAGGACCAATGACCAAAAGGTTGTGTGGTAAGTTCTTTAATAAAACCACCCACACCTTTTACTTTTATTGAATAGTAAATAGTTAAAATAAATACACCTATAGCTAAGGCAAAAGTCATATTTGGATCAGTTGTGGGTACTGCTTTCATGTAGATATGTGACATTTCATGACCACTAACCATACTAATCAACCATGGTAACAAATCTACTGGCACCCAATCCATTGCATTCATTAATAATACCCAAACAAAAATAGTTAAGGCTAATGGCGCAATTACTGGGTTAGAACCATGAAAGGTACTTTTTACACTATCGTCAACAAACCCAACAACAAGTTCAACGGCACACTGTAATTTGCTCGGCACACCCGAGGTTGCTTTTTTAGCAACACTATAAAAAATAGTAATAAAGACTAAGCCTAAAAACACCGACCAACCTAAAGTATCCCAATGAATAGCTTGAAAGCCTTCACCTGTAGAGAAATTAGTTAGATGATGTTTAATATATTCTTGGCTGGTTAGTGTTTCACTAGCCGCAGCGGTTGAAGACATATTAATGTTCCCATGATTAAAGTTTAAAATTTAGTGTTTCATAAAAATTGGTGTTAGTAATGACATGATCAAAACTAAACAAAATACGGTAAAAAAGGTTATTGGCACTATAATGAAAAATTTAAACGTCAGTGCAAACAAAATAACCGATATTAATAATTTTAACTTTTCGCCTTTATAAAAAGTATCAACGACTAGTTGAGCTTTTGTTGCGCCGGCATATTTAAATGCTCTAAGGGCAAAAACAAATTGCGGAATTATTGCCACTAAACCACCTAACAAAGCTGATTTAGCAAAAATATATCCCCAAAAAAAATAGGTGATTAAAATACAAAAAAAAGTCATTAAAGCTGAGAATAATAATTGTTGTTTGGATAATTTTCTACCAGCAGCCATTAATTTATTTTGTTTAGTTAGGCGCAAGCTGATCTCTCCAAAGAAAGTTTTTATAATTATTAACATTAGTAATCTTTTTTATTCAAAGTATTAATAAAAGCTAATAAAACAAACGAAAACTTTCGTAAATATCCCCACCTTTTTAATGACATAAAACCATCATAAAAAGTCTGCGCAAGTATACTGATTTAGGTTTTTTTTGCAACAAAATAGGGCGCTATCCGCCCTTTATTTGTGCGAATAGTTAATATTTATGACAGAAATATTTGTTTTTTGCGGAATTATTAAGGGATTAAGGCATTCAACTGAGTAAAAACTTTAAAAAGTAATTTTTAGTTTAAAAAGTAAACAAAGTAATTTTAATGTATTTTGCTTAAAATACCGTCGAGTTCATCTAAATTATTATAGTTGATCACTAATTTGCCTTTGCCTTTTTTATTATGAGCAATACTCACGGTTGAGCCTATTTTTTCAGATAAACTTTGTTCTAACGATACCGTATTGGTATCTTTTTCTTTAGTAACAACTTCTTTTATTGGTGATAATACTTTTTTTACTAAATTTTCAGTTTCTCTAACCGTTAATTCTTTTGCGGCAACCGTTCTGGCAGTAGTGGTTTGTAAATCATTTTCTAATGCTAATAAAGCACGCGCATGACCCATTTCAATATCACCATGTGCTAATAATGTTTTCACATCATCATTTAAGCTATTTAAACGCAGTAAGTTTGATACAGTAGCACGCGATTTACCAATAGCATTAGCGACTTCTTGATGAGTAAGTTCAAATTCTTTTAATAAACGATTTAATGCAACCGCTTCTTCCATGGCATTAAGATCTTCACGTTGAATATTTTCAATAAGGGCAATAGCTACCGCAGATTCATCAGGAACATCTTTAATAATACAAGGAACAATATCAATTTCAGCTAATTGAGCGGCTCGCCAACGGCGTTCACCCGCAATAATTTCATAATTTTTAATACCATCAATTTCACCAATTGGGCGAACGACTATAGGTTGAATAATACCTTGCGATTTAATTGAATTTGATAAGTCTTCTAAAGCTTCTGCTGACATATCTTTACGAGGCTGATATTTACCCGGCTGTAATAACTCTATGGGTAATTTTTGTAACTCACTTTGCTGTTGATTAACAACTTCTTCTATTTCACCCTCACTGTGATTATTTTTTTTTATTGGCGTAGAAAGTAATGCATCTAAACCACGACCTAATCCTCTGCGTTTTGATGCCTTCATATTATTCTGTCACTTCTTGATTGTTTGTTGATATTTGTTGTTTTTTTGCTTGTTCAGCTTTGCGTAAAATTTCACCTGCTAATGCTAAATAAGCTTTAGAGCCAGTCGCAGATTTATCATAATACATTGCAGGAGCGCCAAAACTAGGCGCTTCAGCTAAACGAACATTACGAGGTATTACAGTACGATAAACTTTGTCACCAAAATGACGTTTTAATTGCTCAGATACATCATTAGCTAAACGATTTCTGGGATCATACATGGTACGTAAAATACCTTCAATTTCTAATTTATTGTTAACGACTGACGTTAATTTAGAAACGGTGTCAAGTAAGGCGGTTAAACCTTCTAGAGCGTAGTATTCGCATTGCATTGGTACTAATACTGAATCGGCCGCTGACATAGCATTTACGGTAAGCATATTAAGTGAAGGAGGGCAGTCAATAATAATATAATCGTAATGATCTTTTACTGGCGCTAACGCTTTTTTGAGCCTTAATTCTCGCGAGTAAACTTCCATTAATTTAATTTCTGCGGCGGTAACGTCACTATTAGCTGCAACTAAATCATATTTACCTACGGTATCTTTAACGGCGACTTGGTCTAGTGGTTTTTCTTCAATGAGTAACTCATAACAAGTATTTTCAACTTCATATTTATCAACCCCACTGCCCATAGTGGCATTACCTTGAGGATCTAAATCAATAAGTAATATTTTTCGTTTAGTGGCGGCTAAAGACGCCGCTAAATTAACTGCGGTAGTGGTTTTTCCCACACCACCTTTTTGATTTGCAACGGCAATAATTTTACCCACAAGAACCTCAAGTTATTTTTATTATTTAAATTAACAACGAGTTAATTATTTTATTAATTTTTTTAATTCAATTAAATGGCGTTCACCAATTAATTGTGGAACGTTTAATTGATAACTTTGGCAAACTTTAATATTTTCAGGTAATGATTCAATTTCATCCTGAGGATATTGACCTTTAAGCGCATAAAAACGTCCCTTATCATCAATAAGATGATGACACCAAGTTATCATATCCGTTATTGATGCAAAAGCCCTACTTAAAACGCCATCAAAAATAGGATCTGCTTGATAATTTTCAACCCTGGCTTTTACAGGTGTTACATTTTTTAATTTTAATTGAAAAACCACTTGTCGCAAAAAAGTAATACGTTTACCTAAACTATCTAATAATACAAAATTTTTCTGTGGATATAATATCGCCAATGGTATTCCTGGTAAGCCAGGACCTGTACCCACATCAATAAAACTATTACCTTGTAGTTTTTCACCTACCACTAAACTATCCATAATGTGTTTAACTAACATTTCTTGTGGATCTCTTACTGAGGTTAAATTATAGGCTTTATTCCATTTAACAAGCAATTCAACATATTGTATAAGTAAATTTATTTGTTGTTCGGTTAAACTTAATTGGGCTTGCGCTAATAACTTTTCTAAGGTTTGCTTGAGCATGACATCTTCAATAGTTGATTAATAAAAGTAAATAATTAAGCATATTTACGAATAGTTTTACTTAATAAACCGTGTTTTTTTAAATACACTAACAATAATGAAATAGCGGCTGGGGTAATACCAGACATTCTTGCCGCTTTTCCTAATGTTTCAGGTCTTGCGTCGGTTAGCTTAGCAACAACTTCGTTAGACAAACCAGATATTTGATTATAATTAAAATCTACGGGAATAATAGTTTCTTCATGACGTTTTTTCTTGGCAATTTCATCTAATTGTCGATCAATATAACCCGCATACTTTATTTGTATTTCAACTTGCTCTGCAGCTTGGGTATCGCTTAAAACAGGCCCTAAACCTTCAATAGATATTAAGTCGTTATAGCGAGTTTCAGGTCGACGTAAAAGATCTTCTAAAGAATTTTCACGGCTTATCGGTGTTTTTAATAATTTATTTATTTTATCAACTGCTGAATGATCTTTTTGGATCCAAACTGTTTTTAAACGTTGTTGTTCTGTGACAATATTTGCCATCTTTTCATTAAAACGTTGCCAACGAGCATCATCAACCAAGCCAATTTTTCGACCTAATTCAGTTAAACGTATATCCGCATTATCTTCACGTAATAATAAGCGATATTCAGCACGTGAGGTGAACATACGATAAGGTTCTTTGGTACCTAAAGTAGCTAAATCATCAATTAATACACCCGCATAAGCTTGATCTCGCTGTAATACAAAATCATCTAAACCTTTAACTTTACAGGCAGCATTGGCTCCAGCAATAAGTCCTTGCGCACCAGCTTCTTCATAACCAGTAGTACCGTTAATTTGTCCTGCAAAATATAAATTATTAATCAATTTACTTTCTAGTGTTTGTTTAAGATCACGAGGATCAAAATAATCATACTCAATGGCATAACCTGGGCGAGTGATATGCGCATTTTCAAAACCTTTAATTGAACGTACTAGCTCTATTTGTACATCAAACGGTAAACTAGTAGAAATACCGTTTGGATAAATTTCGTGAGTGGTTAAGCCTTCAGGTTCAACAAATATTTGATGTGAATTTTTATCACTAAAACGATGTATTTTATCTTCAATAGATGGACAATAACGAGGGCCTACACCTTCGATAACCCCTGTATACATAGGACTTCTATCTAAACCATTGCGAATAATATCATGCGTTTTTTCGTTAGTATGAGTGATATAACAAGGAATTTGTTGTGGGTGATCTTTTAACGATCCCATAAACGAAAATACGGGTCTTGGGGTATCACCCGGTTGTTCAGTCATTTGTGAAAAATCAAGCGTTCTAGCATCTAATCGTGGTGGGGTACCCGTTTTTAAACGATCCATCCGAAAGGGTAAATCATGCAATTTATTAGATAAATTAACACTGGCTGGATCACCCGCTCGGCCACCTTGATAATTATTTAGGCCAATATGAATTTGCCCTGCTAAAAAAGTACCAACGGTAAGTACAACAGTTTTACCTTTAAATTTTAAACCCATTTGCGTAGAAACACCGATGATTTGATCATTTTTTAAAATAAGATCATCACAAGGTTGTTGAAATAGTGTTAAATTTGGTTGGTTTTCTAAATAATGGCGAACATAACTTTTGTATAAAAGCCTGTCTGCTTGCGCTCTGGTGGCTCTTACGGCGGGACCTTTACTCGCATTAAGCGTTCTAAATTGGATCGCACTATGATCAATCGCGTGTGCCATTAATCCGCCTAAGGCGTCAATTTCTTTAACCAAATGACCTTTGCCAATGCCACCAATGGCTGGATTACACGACATTTGCCCAAGGGTATCGATGTTATGCGTTAATAATAATGTTTTACAGCCCATGCGTGCTGCGGCGAGTGCGGCTTCTGTACCAGCATGACCACCACCGACAACAATTACGTCAAAAGACTTTTGATACCACATTAATTATTTACCACGATTGAAAAAGGGAACATATTTTAGCGCTTTTTTGCCTCCAGAGGAATCATTAAATGATAAAAAGATCTTTAGAAAGATCCTAGTTTGATCTATTAATAATATATAAAGATCTTTATAAAGATCTTATTATTATTATTATTAGTGATCGTGTTTTCTGTTGATAAGTGATTTTTAAGTATAATTATTAACAAGTTAAATGGTATGTTAGGTTGTTATTAAACTTTGATCAAAGGGGATATAAGCTCTGATCAAAAGTGTCTTTTATCCACAAGGCGTTAGACTCTTTTTTTTATACACTGGATAATAAGGTTTAATTCACTGCTTTTTACATAAGTTATTCACAATAGTTTGTTTTTTAATCTTGTTATGTTGATAACTTATGTAAAAGTCAGTATAAAAGATCTTTCTTATTGATCATATGCTGTTGTGCTAGTAATTCAGGATCAATGTTAGCTTGCATATCTATTGTAAATAAAGGTGTTATTTTTTTACAATTATTTGATATTAATAGTTTTTCTGTGTTTTTAGCGGCTAAGCAAAAAGTATCATAACTTGAGTCACCAACACCGATCACTAAAAATTGGCATGTTGATAGATCTTGATCACTTTTAGTAAGATCTTCTATAAAATTTTTAATGTTGTCAGGATGCTCACCTGCACCATGGGTCGAAGTACAAATTAGCCAAATTTGATTATTGGATGGTATTTGACCAAATTGTGGTTGTAAATGTACTTTAACTTGATGACCAAGCTCTATTAAGGTTTCTTCACAGGCTTCGGCAACGTATTCTGTGCCACCTAACATACTACCGACAATTATTTGAAATGATGCCATTATTGAACCTTTTTATTAATAAATTGTGACTGGTCAAATAGCTATATTTTAGGGTAACACTTGTAGGTTGGCCTTTAGGCCATCAATCTATATTTGACGGGCTGAAGCCCGACCTACAA
>JAESPQ010000003.1 GCA_016765535.1 Alteromonadaceae bacterium
GCATTTAATGATCGACCAATGCTAACTTCTTTACTTTTAAAGGCACCATTTTTTTCATAAAAAACCTGCCAATCGCCATCACTACCACGCATTAAGGCTGATTCAGGCACGGCTAATATAGGTTGAGTTATAAAAGAAAAGTATACATCGGCAAATAAACCGGGATGCAGCTGGTCATTACTGTTTTCTACTTGTAAACGTACTATTCTCGTACGAGTTTGCGGATCAATGGTGTGAGCCTTTTGGGTAACAATGGCAGTATAAGTTTTACCCGTTACCAGCACTTTAGCCTTAGTGCCTACAGGTAATGATAATTGCATCGTTGGCGCTAAACGTGCTTCAACCCATAAAGTACTTTCATTCGCTAATTCAATTAAAGTATCACCAGAATTAACGCGTTGCCCTTGTCTAAAATTATCAGACAATACTGCTCCTGAAGTGATGGCATTTAAGGTATATTCACCTAGTTTTGAATTCCCTTTAGTCAACAGTTTTATTGATTTTGGAGATAAACCAAAAGCTAACAAGCGTCCAACATTTACCTGATAATCTGTTTTTGCTGTAATATAGCGTTTATCACCAACAGCCTTACGTCCTAATTTTTGTACGCGTTGCCATTCGGCATTACCTATTTGATAGCTTGCTTGTGCTTGGGCAACTGACTCACTAAATAAGGTGACTAATGGCTGATTTATTTCTACATGATCGCCAAGTGCCACATGACGTTTTAATATAATAGAATCAACCCGAGGTGAGACTAAATAGCTGGTATAATCGTTTGCTTTGATTTCTCCTGGTGCATAAACACTAAAAGTCATGGCTTGTAGAGCAATGTTAGTTGTTTTTATATTCGCTAACTTGAGTTGTGCCGTTGTAAGTGTAATACCATTATTTGTCTTGTCTGGCTGTTTTTGTTCATTGGCTAAAGCCGGTAACGTAAATAAATGGGTACTGATAAATAAAGTACTCATTAAGGCTACTTTAATTTTGCGGGTAAATTTAATTTTGTTCATAGTCATTTCCAAAAATATGATTAAACAGCGCGAAAAATAAAAAGTTCACAGGCTGTCTATTTTTTAATAAAAAGATTAATAAAAAGATTAATTAATAAGCTGATAGTTTGTCATTTAAGCTTTAATTTAAACTTTTCAAAGCAATATCAATCTGACCAATCGCTAGCAACCAATTTATTTGGTTAAGTTTGAACTGGCTTTGTAATTCAATGCCGGCAAGCGAACCATCGGCACGTTGCTGTAAGGCAAGTAAATACTCTGTGGTGCTAATATCGCCACTTTGCCATTGTTTTTGCAGTAAATTGGTAATACGCTCATCGCGACCTAGCATTAGTTTTTGCCAACCTTGATAGTGCTTTTTATAGACTAAGACCGATTCTGTTGCTGCTTGTATAGTAAATTTTTGCTTGCGTAATACCGCTTGCAATTGTGCTTCTGCTGCGGTGGCTTGTTGATTTGCCGCNCGGGCCTCACTAGTAAAGTCGTTACGAATGTTTAAAGGTATAGAAAAGCTAAGCCCTATCGTATTGTCTCCGTCTGTTTTTCCTACCCTTACTCCTAAGGTAGGATCGGCTTTGGTCGCGATTAGTGCTTTTTTTGCATCCGCTTTTTTTATCTTCCATTGTAATGTTGCTATTTGTACTAATGGATGTTCTTTAAGCCATTGAACACGAGTAATGTTATCCGTTTTGTAGTGTTCAATTTCAATACCTTGCTCAGGTAAAATGCGTTTATCAATTGTCCAATCAGGTAATAATTCAACCACTTTAATTTTAGCTTGTGCTAATTGTGCTTGAGCTTGCGCGGTAGAATTTAAGGTTTGTGATAAACTTAAAAAAGTTAACTCAGCATCAACCTGACCTAAATCACCGGCTTGCTGNCGNCTNGCTACTAANTCAAGNAATGTCGCCAACTGTTGCTCCTTTTCGTTGGCAATTTTCGCTCGCATTTTTGCACTTTGATAATTNATTAAAACTTGCANNGCTTGTGCTGTTTTTTCTTGTACTAGNTANTTAAANNCTTGNTTNGCAGCCATAACTTGATAGTTAGCTTGTTGACTATTTATCGCTCGTTTGTCCCATAAATCAATAGTTTGATTTATACCTACAGCAAAATTATTAAATTGACCTTCGCGAGCATAGTCACTTGCTAGCTCTGGATTATATAACGCTTTTCGCTGACCTTCGCTGGTAGAATTTATTGCCGCCATATTTGCTTTTGCGGCAATGATTTCAGGATTTCTATTTATTTGTTGCGTTAACCATGATGGTGACGCATTAGTTGTCGTGGGTGCTGATGTCGCATGTACTGCAACAGGTAGACTTAAGCATAATAATGCTACAGCCTGTTTTACAGAATAAAATTTCATTGTTAAAACTCATTATAAATACATCATAAATACAAGCTCAGTAGAGTCTTGTTCTTAATTATTACTTTGATTAGTTCAAATGAGTTATACGATGGGGGGGCGTAAATCGGGAGTAATTAATTGTGAAAGATAAGCTAAAGGGTTTGATTTGATATTTTCTATTGCTCTAATGGCGTTAAATGACAGTGAATTATCGGTAAAAACACCATGACTGACACCATGACAATAACAGCAATGATCGTCAATAACCTGTTCATTATCGATTTGAATATCGTTATTTTGTTGTTGATTACTTTTGCTTTCGCTAGAAAAATAATCTGCTTCACTATAAGGCGTGTTCGGTTGATGAAATTTTACTGCATCTGCCATAGCATCTATAGATTGCACGGCAATCAAAGCTATTAAGATGAAAAGTAAAATTTTATTGAACATTAAACACCCAAAAGTAAGTAAGAAGATAGATATTAATCGGCAGCATAACAAAACATAGGGCTAGAAGGTAGATAAAAAATGTAAAAAAGTTTTACCAAATTTTTATTGTGAAGGTGAATAACCAGGAATGTCAGTTAACTTAAATTGATCTATTTGGCTTGGCTGTAAAAATTTTTCAGCAAATTTAAGATAAACTTTTTCTTCAATAAATACATCAAATAAGTCTGGATCAATATGATCATCTAGTTTCATTCGTCCCATAATGGCGAGGGTTTCTGAAAGTGTTTTCGGCTCTTTATAAGGACGATCGCAAGCGGTAAGTGCTTCAAAAATATCAGCGATAGCCATAATACGCGCTTGTATTGACATTTCTTCGCGTTTTAAACCTTTTGGATAACCAGTACCATCCATTTTTTCATGATGTCCGCAGGCATACTCGGGAACATTTTTTAAATGTTTTGGAAAGGGCATGGATTCAAGCATTGCTACGGTAACTTTCATGTGATCGTTAATGATTTGTCGATCTTTAGCGTTTAAAGTGCCACGCTTGGTGATTAAATTGAGTACTTCGTCATCGTTAATAACGGCTTGTTTTACACCATTAATGGTTATTTGATAGCTTTTAGCTATTTTATAAACGCGGGTTATTTTATCATCATCAAAAAATTCACCACCTGTATTGGCATTATTGATAAATTTTCGATCATCGGTTAACTGTTTTAAACGTATTAGTTTATCTTGGTTGTTTAACTGTTGGTTATAAGTAATATCTCTTGCGGCAAGTTCAAAACGAGCATTAACTAATTCGATTCGATCAAACACTTTTTCTAGTTTTTTAGCTTTGTCCATAATATGTTCAGGCGTGGCTACTTTACCGCAATCGTGTAGCCATGCTGCGACACTAAGCTCGTGATAGTCTTCGTCATTCATTAAAAAGTAGGTTAAAGGTCCACGTTTTATATGGTGACAAGCATCAGCGAGCATCATGGTTATTTCGGGTACGCGGCGGCAATGTCCTCCTGTATAAGGTGATTTTTTATCAATAGCCATGGCAATTAGTTTTGAAAAGGCGGCAAATAAGTCTTCCATTTCATCAATCAATTGTTTGTTGGTTAAAATAATCGCGGCTAAAGAGGTCAGTGCCAGTACCATGCGAGTTGACTCTTTATTAAAACTAATAATATTACCTTGGTGATCTTTGGCGTTAATGAGTTGAATAACACCATTGAGTTCTTCTTGATGATTTTTCATCGGTAGCGTTAATACCGATTGGGTTTTATAGCCTGTGCGTTTATCCATTACTTGTGCTGCGCTGAGATCATAATCGTGGCATTGGTAAACATCATCAATATTAATAATTTCACCTGTAGCAGCAGCCACTGCAACAATGGCATTACTATTTATTTCGCCATTATGGTAAATAGCAATATTAGGAAAGTTTATTGTTTTGCCACTAGAACCGCCTAAATGAAGATTTAAACTATGATTAAATACCGTATTGAAAACGAGTTGTTGTGTTGAAGATATAGAATAAATAGTGCCAGCGTCAGCATGAGCTAACTCCATTGCGCTTTTTAATATTTGTTCTAAAAGTAGGTGGTGTTGTTTTTCTGTAGAAAGGGCAACGCCTATTTTTACAAAGTGCTCAATATTATTCATTTTTTTTTGCTATACGTTTTAAATTCAATAATATTACCTAGTATAGACTTTTCTGCGCTGTTCTTGCGGTTAATCTGCCGTAAAATTAGACAATGACGAGTTTAGTAGTAGGCTTAAAGGTAATTTATCTCTGAGTTGGGAAGAAATTTAATCAAATTGGTATAATTATGACCTTAACCAAAAAACGACTTATCTCAACCATTATTTTTTTCACACTGGCTTATTTAGCTATTGCGGCTAAAGATAGTGTATTAGTTAAAGCAGCAGATTTTTATTTTTTTGATCAACAATCTAAAATCTTAGCACCGAAATTGGCAAGCGATGCTGATATTGTCATTATTATGATTGACGATTACAGTTTAAAAAAAATGAGTGCCATTGCTGGACGTTGGGTTTGGCCGCGCACGGTACACGCACAGTTAATTGAAGCGTTAGCTAATTATCATCCACAAGCGATCGTGTTTGATATTTTATTTGCGGAAAAAGATATTTATCGCCCTGATGATGATGCTTATTTTAATGAAGTGCTGGCAACATTAAAGCAACAGAATATGCCCGTGTTTTTTGCGATGTTACAGCAAAATACCATCGCAGGCGGTGGTAAGTTAATAAGTCAATTTCCACAACAACTGGGTTTACTAAAAACACCATCGGCAAATCGACAAGCTAAAGCCAGTTTTATTTTACCTTATGCTATAAATAAAGAGTTTTGGCGTTTAGGGACGATTAACTTTAATGCCGATATTGATGGTATCGGACGTTATTATGATGTCCGACGAGATATACAAGGTTGGCAAATAAAATCATTACCAGCAGCATTGGTATCAAGTTTAAATGAACCATTGCCAAAGCAAAATAGTATTTTGTTACAGTGGCGAGGTAATACCAAAAGACCGTTTAAAACATTGAGTTATGTAGATGTTTATCAAGCTATTATTAATGATGATGAGAAGTTTTTACAACAATTAGAGCATAAGATTATTGTTATAGGAGCCAGTGCTTCAGGGCTTTTTGATGCGCGCACAACGGCTATTAATNATCANTTACCCGGNGTTTATATGTTNGCAATGGCAATTGATAATTTAAAAAATCAGCGTTTTTTAACTCCTTTGAGTGACCACATACAATTTGGTTTAATCGTAACGTTGATGTTAATTNTTGTTGNTTGTTTTATGGGNCTAAAAAACTATATGCAACAACTACTAGGCGCGTTACTAAGCATCATAAGTTGTGCTTTTTTGTTGATGTTGCTCAGCCAGTATTTGTTAGCTGGACAACAGCTTTTATTTATTGGCGCAGCGTTATTTTTTATGGTGCTAATATTTATGATTTTTACTTTGTTTTATGGCTACTTAGAATATCAGCAACGACAACGCGCATTAACAACTTTTGGACGTTTTTTAGATCCGAAAGTCGTTTATAGCCTACTCAAAGAAGACCAATTATCTGCAGACAAATTAAATAAAAAACAAGTCGTGACGGTATTGTTTTCTGATATTCGTAATTTTACTCAATTGTCTGAAAAAAAAGCAGCAGAAGATATTGTGAAATTACTCAATGATTATTTTAGTCAACAAGTGGCTATTATTTTTAAACACCAAGGCACATTGGATAAATTTATTGGTGATTGTATTATGGCTTTTTGGGGAGCACCACAAAGCAATAAACATCATGCTAGTGCCGCTATTGCTGCAGCGTTAGCAATGGAACAACAATTATTAATCTTTCGTAAAAACCTTCCTCAAGAGTTGCAAGACTTTGATATTGGTATTGGTATTCATAGTGGGGAAAGTATTGTTGGTATGATTGGCGCAGATCTACGGGTTGACTATACTGTTATTGGCGATACCGTTAATTTGGCGAGTCGTATAGAAGGGCTAACCAAGCAATGTAGTCGAATTTTAGTGTCTGAGCAAACGCGCTTGTTAGCTCAAAATGACTTTGATTTTGAATACCAAGGTGAACATATTGTTAAAGGGAGAACGGCTACCGTAAAGCTTTATCGCCCGATAGCCAAGCAAGTTGGTAAAAGTAAAAGTTAAATAGGCTGTTAATGTTTATAAAATAATTCATAAATAAAAATTAGGATAAAAACATGCACACAAACCATTATTTTTTATTATTAATATTGTTGATTTTTAGTAGTTTTTTAACCTTGGCAGCGCCAGATGTTAAGCATGGTAAGTTAGTTAAGGCGAGCACTTTATTTAGCCAAGCGAGTAAACAGAGTAAAGCACTAACACAGCTTAACGCTGATGACGCTGTTGCCATATATCAGCGCAAGCGAGTTTGGTATCAAATTACTACCCAAGAAAAACCGCCGCATTCTGGTTGGGTTAACATGCTCAATATTCGTTTTGTTGGGGTGAGTAAACGTCAAGGCGAGTTAGGTGTTGCTGCCTTATTGTCGAGTATCAGTAATGATACTCGCGCCACTAGTTCTACAGGTATTAGAGGTTTTGATGAAAAAGATCTTGCTAATGCCAAAGCAAATATGCAGCAAGTTGCTTTGCTCGATACTTATGTTGTTACACAAGATTCAGCAATTAAGTTTGCCAAACAAGGCGGGTTAGCCACTAAAAAAATGAGTAATGAACAGGTGAAAAAATGAAAATTATCATCCAAAGAATAACCTTGTTAATTATAGTGTTGTCATTATTTTCCTGTAAAAGCACAGGGTTGAAAATTGGTAATTTTGATGTCGGTAAATTAGTTGATCAAGGCGTTAAAATTTGGGATGCCAATAATATCGATCAAGCGCAAGAGGTGCAGTTTGGCAAAAATATGTCAGCGGTATTACTAGGTGCTCGTGGGCTTTATCAAAATAAAAATATTAACGAATATGTTAATCAAGTAGGTATGTGGCTTGCCATTAACAGTTCTCGTCCTGATCTGCCTTGGCGTTTTGGGGTGATTAATAGCAGTAGTATTAATGCCTTTGCCGCTCCAGGTGGTTATGTGTTTATTACGTTAGGTATGTTGCATAAACTAGAGAGCGAAGCTCAATTAGCTGCAGTATTAGCGCATGAGATTATTCATGTTACACAAAAACATTATTTAAATGCTCTAAAAGATAGTAGTTTACGTGGTGCGATAACAGAAACGTTATTTATGTCGGCAGAGGCCTATCAAAATAATACTGGAGCGAATGTTAATGATCAACAGTATCGTGCTTGGGCAAAAAAAATCACCTTAGCAACGCAAGATATTTATAGTAAAGGCTTAGATAAAACCGATGAATTTCAAGCAGATCAACAAGGTATGCTATTGCTAGCAAAGTCGGGTTATGATGCTTATGCATTAATTGATAATTTACAATTATTAGCGTCTATTGCGGCAGATGATGCTAGTTTAGCCTTGTTATATAAAACTCACCCTACGGCTGAGCAAAGATTAATAGCCCTTAGTGAGCAGGCAGAAAAATTGTCAGGTATTAATGGCTTGTCGTTAGTTAAGCGTTATAACAAACGAATTTCAACGGAATAACATTATTGCCAGAAAGTTAAAAGCTATAAGAAAGTTCTGCACCAAGTTGCTTGCCATCGGCTTTTAATTCAGTAATCGCACCTAAGGCGGCGACTGAATTAAAACGTAATTCACTATATCTGGTATTAGTGATATTTTTCCCCCATAAAGAAATGCTTAGTTTTTCATTTATTTCTAGTGAAGCGCTCATAAAAAACGCATTTTATCTGATTTTATTTATAGTAATCCTTATAAGCTTGCTTTAACCCGCACAGCAAGATAGTTCAGAGACGTCTTTATTAAAAGTCTGTGCGCATAATTTTAAACCTTCAACCATCGTTAAATAGGGAAATAATTGCCCAGCAATATCTTCTACGCTCATATTATTATGAATGGCTAAAGCTGCACTTTGAATGAGTTCGCCGCCTTCGTGAGCTAATATTTGTGCGCCAATCAGTCTTCCACTGTGTTGTTCCGCAACTAGTTTTATAAAACCGTCAGTGGCAAAGTTTGCTAAAGCGCGTGGTACATTATCCATAGTAAGCACACGACTTACGGTGGTAATGCCTTGTTTCTCGGCATCTAGCTCTGTTAATCCTACGGTCGCTACTTGCGGGTCGGTAAATATTACCGCAGGCATAGTGGTTAAATCTAAACTTGCTTCGCCATCTGTCATATTAATACCTGCTCTGCTGCCCGCTGCAGCCGCAACATAAACATATTGTGGTAAATTAGTACAATCACCAACGGCATAAATATTCGTTACAGAAGTTTCCATTTTATCGTTAACCACAATACTGCCATTTTTTTGAGTGACGACATTTACAGCAGCAAGATTTAGTTGCTCGGTATTACTATGGCGACCTGTACTAATTAATAATTTATCAGCATTAATTTTTTTACCATTGTGTAAGGTTAACGTAAATTGTTCACCGTCATGGCTAACTTGCTCTGCTTGGCTATTAATTAATACTTTTATGCCTTCTTCTATAAATGTTTTCGTTAATGCTTCACCCAATAAGGGCTCTTCTTTATAAAGCAATGTATGGCGCGCAATAATAGTTACCTTTGCACCTAAACGGCGATAGGCTTGGGCTATTTCTAAAGCGATCACGGATGAACCAATAACAACTAAATGTTTTGGCATTGTTTCGCTAAATAAGGCTTCTGTAGAGGACCAATAGGGCGTTTTGCTTAAACCCTCTATATTAGGAATAGTGGCGGTTGACCCCGTTGCAATTAATATTTTATCGGCACTAAATTCACTTTCAACGCCTTGGCTGTTACTAATAATTAAGGTGCTAGTATCTTTAAAGCGTGCATAGCCTTTAATTAAAGTTAGCGCCGTGTTTTTGTCTAAAATACTTTGGTATTTAGCTTGGCGTAACTCGTCAACACGCGAACTTTGTTGTTGAGCAAGTAGTGCTCTGTTGAGTTGTGGTGTGTGGTTTTTTAATCCAATAAAAGGATTATTGCGTTGCTGCTCGGCAAGTTGAGCTACGCGAATTAATATTTTTGATGGCACACAACCAACATTAACACAACAACCGCCAATAACATCGCTACCTTCAATAAGGGTGACGCGAGCACCATTTTCTGCAGCTTTAATCGCGGCAGAAAATGCACCTGAGCCACTACCGATAAT
>JAESPQ010000004.1 GCA_016765535.1 Alteromonadaceae bacterium
GGTTTAATTCCCCGCCGCTTGCGGCGTTTTGTAGGTTGGGCTTTAGCCCATCAAGTTGACGGCATAAATGCCGACCTACATTTCACGTTAAATATACCCCTCTTCGCGAAGCGAATTTGAGCCAGAGCGAAAAGCCTTGGCGCGGGGTATTTGATTTTTTGTTTTAATAAAAGTTTTAATGATAAAACATGCAAAATTAATAACTAAGAGTGATTATTAGCCGAGATGGAATACCCCAACTTAAAGAAACCAGTTAAACAGGCAAAACTTTCGGATGTGATTTCGGCTCAGCTTGAGGCGATGATCATTGAAGGCAGTTTAAAGCCAGGGCAAAAATTAATGCCTGAGCGTGAGCTGGCGAAATTATTTGATGTTTCCAGACCTTCTTTGCGTGAAGCGATTCAAAAGCTTGAAACAAAAAAATTAGTGATACGCCGCCAAGGTGGTGGTACTTATGTCTGTGACAATATTTTATCTGGTTTGTCTGATCCTTTCTTTAACCTACTATCTAGCGATAATGAAGCACAGTTTGATTTGTTAGAGTTTCGCTTAGGTATTGAAGGTATGTCTTCTTATTATGCTGCAATGCGTGGTACTAAAGCTGATTTTGCTGAGATAGAACGCAAGCATCAAGCCATAGGTAATGCGCAATTAGACAGTGAACAAAAAAATAATTATCACGCTGAAGCTACTGCTGTTTTTGATTTTTATCTGGCAATTTGTTCAGCCTCTCACAACGCGATTATTCTGCATTTAGCTCGTAGTATGGCTTTGTTACTTATTGATAATATTGAAAAAAACTTAACATTATTGGCGAGGAAACCTGAAATATTTGCGAAGATCACTGATTATAGAACACGGTTGTTAGAAGCTATTATTAGCGGTAAACCGCAACGTGCTTGGGGAGCTAGTCATCAACATTTAGCCTTTATTGAAGAGATATTGTTAAAACTAAATGAAGAGCACAGTCGCATGGAACGTTCAATGCGACGTTTACATTTGTAGGTTGTCCCGAGCGAAGCGAGGCGCAACACAGTAGCCTCGCCACGAATGTCTTATATTTTTGTCGCAGCAAGCAGCGACCTACAAAGAACAGTAAGAAAAATTATCGCCTTAAAGAAAAACAGCTATCTTTAATGCAAATAAACAAAATTTAATGATTAAAATATAACCTTAAATAAAACTTATTTATAAAAACAAATGGAGACAAATATATGTCTGAGCTTCCAAAAATTGATATTGATTCTGTAGAAACCCAAGAGTGGTTAGAGTCAATGGAAGCGGTACTGGCGAATGAAGGCCCAGATCGCGCACACTTTTTATTAGAAAAATTGATCGAACGTTCACGTCGTGGCGGTACTCATTTACCGTTTGATGCTAAAACTGCTTATGTAAATACTATTCCTCCTGGACAAGAACCGCACATGCCTGCGGATCAAACTATTGAGGCTCGTATTCGTGCAGCAATTCGCTGGAATGCGTTAGTGCTAGTATTACGTGCCTCGAAAAAAAATCTAGAATTGGGTGGACATATTGGCAGTTTTGCTTCATCAGCCATGCTTTATGATGTGGGTTTTAATCATTTTTTTAAAGCCGCTAGTGAAAAAGATGGTGGTGATTTTATTTTTGCACAAGGTCATATTTCTCCAGGAATATATTCTCGTGCTTTTGTTGAGGGGCGTTTAACTGAAGAGCAAATGAACAACTTTCGTCAAGAATGCGCAGGCAATGGTTTACCTTCTTATCCGCATCCGCATTTAATGCCTGATTTTTGGCAGTTTCCTACTGTTTCTATGGGATTAGGGCCACTGCAAGCCATTTATACTGCACGTTTTTTAAAATATTTAACCAATCGAGGTATTAAAAATTGTTCAGGTCAACGTGTTTATTGTTTCTTAGGTGATGGCGAAACGGATGAGCCAGAATCATTAGGCGCTATTGGTTTAGCTTCACGTGAAGGCTTAGATAACTTAACCTTTATTGTTAACTGTAACTTGCAGCGTTTAGACGGTCCTGTGCGTGGTAACGGTAAAATTATTCAAGAGCTTGAAGGCACATTCCGTGGCGCAGGCTGGGAAGTAGTTAAGGTTATTTGGGGTAGTTATTGGGACGCACTATTAGCACGCGATACTTCAGGAAAATTATTACAGTTAATGAATGAAACCGTCGATGGTGAATATCAAAACTGTAAAGCCAAAGGCGGTAAATATACCCGCGAACACTTCTTTAATAAATATCCTGAAACCGCAGCTATGGTGGCGAATATGTCAGATGAAGACATATATCGCTTAAATCGTGGTGGTCATGATCCCGTTAAAGTGTATGCAGCCTATAAAAAAGCAGAAGAAACTAAAGGTCGTCCTACGGTTATTTTAGCTAAAACCGTTAAAGGCTATGGTTTAGGTGCCTCGGGTGAAGCCTTAAATATTGCTCATAATGTGAAAAAGATGGATATTGAATCGGTTAAATATTTCCGTAATCGCTTTAATATTCCAGTATCTGATGAAGAAATTGCAGACTTACCGTTTTATAAATTTCCAGAAGACAGCGTTGAATATAAATACATGAAAGCGCGTCGTGAAGCGTTAGGGGGTTCATTACCAGCACGTCGCCAACAAGCGGATGAAACACTAGAAATACCGCCATTAAAAGCCTTTGATGCAATTTTAAAAGGTAGTGGTGATCGTAAGGTATCATCCACTATGACTTTTGTTCGGGTATTAAATAGTTTATTAAAAGATAAAAAAATTGGTAAACGTATTGTGCCAATTATTCCAGATGAAGCGCGTACTTTTGGCATGGAAGGTTTATTCCGCCAAGTAGGCATTTACGCCAACGAAGGACAAAAATACGTACCACAAGATGCTGACCAAGTGGCTTATTATCGTGAAGATAAAAAAGGCCAAGTGTTACAAGAAGGTATTAATGAATTAGGCGCTATGGCGTCTTGGGTTGCTTCAGGTACTTCTTATTCAACCTGTAATGCGACTACTATTCCATTTTATATTTATTATTCTATGTTTGGTTTTCAACGTGTTGGCGATTTAGCCTGGGCAGCAGGCGATAGCCAAGCAAAAGGCTTTTTATTAGGCGCTACCGCAGGTAGAACCACACTTAACGGTGAAGGTTTACAACATCAAGATGGTCATTCTCATGTACAGGCGGGCTTAATTCCTAACTGTGTTACTTATGATCCAACTTATGGTTATGAAGTTGCGGTTATTGTGCGTGATGGTTTACGTCGAATGTATGAAGACAATGAAAGTGTATTCTATTACATGACTTTGATGAACGAAAATTACCAACATCCAGCTATACCTGAGGAAAAAGATATTAGCGATAAAATCATCAAAGGTATTTATCAGCTTGAACAGGTTAAGGCTAAAGGTAAGGCGAAAGCAAACGTGCAATTAATGGGCTCTGGTACTATTTTATTACAAGTACGAGAAGCGGCGCAGATACTAGCGAATGATTTTGGCATTTCTTCAGATGTTTATTCCGTTACTTCTTTTAATGAATTAGCGCGTGAAGGGCAAGACGTTACTCGTTGGAATATGCTTCATCCCCAAAGTAAAATTAAAACACCATATATTGCCACGGTTATTACGGCTGACAAAGGGCCTGCCATTGCGGCAACCGATTATGTTAAAAGTTATTCTGAACAATTACGAGGTTTTATTAATACCGATTATCGTGTATTAGGTACTGATGGTTTTGGTCGAAGTGATAGTCGTGCTAATTTACGACAACATTTTGAAGTAAATCAAAACTACATAGTGATTGCTGCACTTTATGAATTAGCCAAACGTGGCGAGCTTAAAATGAAAGTGGTTAGTGATGCTATTAAACGCTTTGAAATTGATCCTGAAAAAATTAATTCACTTTACGCATAATCTGAGACTAGGAGAATAAAATGTCAACTATTGAAAAAATTCTAGTCCCCGATGTTGGTGGCGAAGAAGTAGAAATTATAGAAATTTGTGTTGCAGTGGGCGATAAAGTAGAAGCCGATGAAGGCATTGTTACCGTTGAAACGGATAAAGCGTCAATGGATATCCCCGCGCCGTTTGCAGGTGAACTATTAAGTTTATCGGTAAGCGTTGGCGATAAGATCAAAGAAGGCGATGTTATTGGTGAGATTAGTAATGCTGGTGATATCACAGATGAGGAAACTCCGACTGTTGCCGAAATACCTGTAGAAGCACCAACACCTGTTGCCGAAGCAGTAGTTTTAACACCACCTTCTGTTGCCGCGACTAGCGAAATTATTGAGGTCGTTGTACCCGATATTGGCGAAGACGGTGAAGTAGATGTTATTGAAGTATTAGTTGCCGTTGGTGATGTCATTGCTGAAGAAGATGGCTTGATCACTTTAGAAACCGATAAAGCGACGATGGATGTACCAAGCTCTCATGCGGGTACAGTCAAAGAAGTTTTTATCAATGTTGGCGATAAAGTAAAGCAAGGCAGCGTGGTCATTAAATTAGAAACCGTCAGTGATGCCGCCCCTATTGCAACGTCTGTTGAAACACCAGCACCAGCAACCGAAGTGGTAAAAGCAACGCCACAACCTATGCCACAAGCAGCACCAGCAAAAGCTGCACCAGTACCGCATCACCCAGGTGTTGGTAATGCGATTAAATCAGCCATATATAGCTCGCCGTCAATTCGTCGTTTAGCGCGTGAATTTGGTGTTGATTTAAGCTTAGTTAAAGGGTCGGGAAATAAAGGCCGACTTTTAAAAGACGATGTGCAGTCTTATGTAAAGTATGAACTTTCTCGCCCCAAAGCAACTGCACATAGCTCAGTTGGTGCAGGCAATGGCGGTTTGCAAGTGGTTAGTGCTAAGCAAATTGATTTTGCTAAGTTTGGCGAAATTGAAACCAAGCCCTTAACGCGTATTCAAAAAATATCAGGACCATTCTTACATCGTAATTGGGTCACTATTCCTCATGTTACTCAGTTTGATGAAGCTGACATCACTAACGTTGAAGCTTTTCGTAAAGAACAAAATGTTATTTGTGAGAAGAAAAAACTGGGTTTTAAAATTACCCCCTTAGTGTTTGTTTTAAAAGCCGCCGCAGACGCTTTACGCACTTTTCCCGTCTTTAACTCAAGTTTGAGTGAAGACGGTGAAAATTTAATATTGAAAAAATACATTCATATTGGCGTCGCCGTTGATACACCCAATGGTTTGGTTGTGCCAGTGGTACGTAATGTCGATCAAAAAGGTATTCATCAGTTATCGCGTGAATTATTAGAAATTAGTGTTAAAGCGCGTGAAGGTAAATTAAAAGTTGCTGATATGCAAGGTGGTTGTTTTACTATATCAAGCCTTGGTGGTATTGGCGGCACAGCCTTTACGCCCATTGTAAATGCACCCGAAGTGGCTATTTTAGGAGTGTCAAAATCTGAAATAAAACCAAAATGGAATGGCAGTGAATTTGTGCCTAAACTAATGTTGCCTTTATCTATGTCGTACGATCATCGTGTTATTGATGGTGCATTAGCAGCACGTTTTACCGTACACTTAGCCAGCGTAATGTCAGATATTCGCCAATTGATATTATAAATGTAACACGTAACACTTAGTCAGCAAAAAGCGCGACTAGAGTCTAACTCGTCAATGTGGTTTAACCGCGTTAAAACTTTAGTCGCACAAGTGAATTAATATTGGCGAAATTCAACAGATAAGCGTAGAATTTCGCTCATAAATATTTTAAACAGATACACAAGATTAATGAGGAAAGTTATGAGTGAGATCAAAACTCAAGTAGTAATTTTAGGTGCAGGACCTGGTGGCTATTCAGCCGCATTTCGTGCTGCAGATTTAGGTTTAGACGTAGTATTAGTTGAAAGCCGCAAAACATTAGGTGGTGTATGTTTAAACGTGGGTTGTATCCCCTCTAAAGCATTGTTACATGTAGCTAAAGTAATCGACGATGCGAAGGCGATGGCAGCGCACGGTGTTACGTTTGGCGCTCCTGAAATTGACCTTGATAAAATACGTAGTTGGAAAGACAGCGTTATTGCACAACTTACGGGCGGCTTAGGCGGTATGGCAAAAGCCCGTAAAGTCACCACTGTTGCTGGTTTCGGTAAATTTACGGGTAGCAATACCATTACTGTTGAAGGCAATGACGGCGAAACTACGAATATTACCTTTGATAACGCAATTATTGCCGCAGGTTCATCAGTGGTTAACTTACCCTTTATTCCAACTGACGATCCGCGTGTTATCGACTCAACTGGCGCATTAGCGTTAGAAGATATACCAGCTGAAATGTTAGTGCTTGGTGGTGGTATTATCGGTTTAGAAATGGGTACTGTTTACAATGCATTAGGTTCAAATATCTCAGTAGTAGAATTTGCTGACCAATTAGTGCCCGCAGCTGATAAAGATATTGTTAAAATTTACAATAATTATAATAAGAAAAACTTCAACATTATGCTGTCGACTAAAGTGGTTGCTGTTGAAGCAAAAGATGATGGTTTGTACGTGACCTTTGAAGGCAAAAAAGCACCAGCCGAACCAGTACGCTATGATAAAATTTTAGTTGCCGTAGGTCGTAAACCTAATGGACATTTAGTGGCTGCTGACAAAGCGGGCGTAAACGTTGATGAACGTGGTTTTATTAACGTAACTAACGAACTTCGTACTAATGTTAATCATATTTTCGCTATTGGTGATGTCGTTGGTCAACCTATGCTGGCACATAAAGCGGTACACGAAGCACATGTTGCAGCGGAAGTTATTTCAGGTAAAAAACATACCTTTGAACCTCGTTGTATTCCTTCCATTGCTTATACTGATCCTGAAATGGCTTGGGTTGGCGTGACTGAACGTGAAGCAAAAGAGCAAGGTTTAAATATTGAAGTGGCTAACTTTCCGTGGGCTGCTTCTGGACGTGCTATTGCTTCTGCTCGCACTGAAGGTAAAACAAAACTGATTTTTGAAAAAGAAACAGGTCGCGTTTTAGGTGGTGCTATTGTTGGTATTAATGCGGGCGAAATGTTGGGCGAAATTTGTTTAGCCGTTGAAATGGGCGCTGATGCTGAAGATGTTGGTTTAACCATTCATGCACATCCAACGTTAAATGAATCTATCGGTTTAGCGGCTGAAATTTTTGAAGGTTCAATTACCGATTTACCCAACGCTAAAGCTATTAAAAAGAAAAAATAATGCTGTAGGTCGACACGAGCGCAGCGAGGCTCGACGTTTATGACCTAAACTCAAATAATATTTAAAGCCAGTCTTATGATGAAAATAAAGACTGGCTTTTTTATGTTTAAATGTGTATAAATACGTTTTTTTAACATAAGTATAACGTTACTAAATCAATTAATACTTAATCAACTTGCTATAACAACGCAATTAACTAGCTGGGATGCAACCTTTCTTATGAAAACCCCATATAAAACACTTTTACTGTTAGTCTCATTATTATGTGGCTTATCTTTTACTGCTCATTCAGCTCCTAAACAAGCTTTAAGCTACCAACAGTTTGCTCATTTACCTATGGTGCAATATGCAAGGGTTTCTCCAGACGGGAAACATATTGTAGCTGTTTTAAATTCAGTAAATGGGCCTAGTGTAGTCGTAAGTAAATTTGCTGACACTAAATTATCAAGTATTGCACAACTAACTAAAAACAGAGATAGGATTGATAACCTCTACTGGGTAAATAATAATCGTGTCTTGATTTCAGCGAGCCAGTCAAGAAAGTCGGGTAAAAATCGTTACCGAGTATCAAGTTATTTTGCCGTTAATATTGATGGTTCTGAAGTTATGCCTATTAAGGCGCGTAAAAATAAATCGGCTACTACATGGGAACAAAGGTGGGTTAATTATCTTAGTTTGATTTCTACTTTGCCTCATGACGATGAACATGTTTTAGTACAAGTTTATGATTTTAAGGATAAAGCTAACGCAGTTTTTAAAGTAAACATATATACAAATAAATTTACTAAGCTTTTTTCAAATACTTATGATGTTTATCGTTGGTTTGCAAATAGTGATGATATTATTCAATTTGGCATTGGCAGTAAAAAAAATGCGCCTGAAGTTACTCAGATTTGGTTTAAGAATAGTGAGGCTGATGAATGGAAAATGATCAGTGAGCGAAAAGTATTTGAAGGGGATACATTTACACCTGTTTTAGTTAAAGACAATAAACTATGGGTGATAAGTGACCGTATAAATCATCGAGATGCTCTATGGGAGTACGATCCAGTTAAAGGTGAGTATACTAAAGAAATATATAGTAATGATAAATACGATATTGACGGTGTTGTTTATGCACAAGATAGAAAAACACCAATTGGAGTCCGTTACACTGCGCATTATGATGAGATACATTATTTTAATTCACAAGAACAATCATTAAGTAAAACGGTAAAGGCTAGCTTTAAAAATTACCACACGAGTATCGCAAACATGAGTCTGGACAGCAAGAAAGTTCTAATTCTTGCTGAGAACGATAATAGCCCTACTAAGTATTTTTGGCTTGATTTAAATAAAAAATCAGGCGGCTTTTGGTTTAGCCGTTATCCCTCTTTAGAAGGAAAAATGCTAGCTAAAAAACAACCATTTACGTTTAAAGCTCGTGATGGTATGGAAATTTATGGCTATTTAACGATGCCCGTTGGATTAAAATCAGGAATAAAACCCCCTTTTATTGTTCATCCGCATGGCGGACCGATAGGGGTTAGAGATGATCAGGGTTTTGATTATGTAACACAGTTTTTAGCTGCTCAAGGTTATGCGGTTTTACAAACTAACTTTCGTGGCTCTGGTGGATATGGTAAGAATTATCTTACGGCAGGTTATAAAGGCTGGGGTAAAAAAATGCAACAAGATGTTTATGACAGTATTGATTGGTTAGAAAAGCTAAATATTGTCGACAATAATAAAACTTGTTTTGTTGGGTGGAGTTATGGCGGTTACGCTGCTTTGACGGCCGCTTTTCAAAAACCTAATGATTTCAATTGTATTATAAGTATCGCTGGTATTAGTGATTTAGAAGGAATGGCTTCTCATGAATCAAGTTATAGAGGAAGTCTTAAAGAGCAGGTTCTTAAAGAAATTGGTGATCCTGATGATGATATTGTTAATAAAGAGTTGAAAAGTTTGTCAGCAATTAATCAATTAGAAAAAATTAAATCCCCTATTTTATTAATTCATGGAAGGAATGACACTCAAGTTCATTATGGGCAATCAAAGAATTTTTATAAAGCAGCAAAAAAAGCAAATTTAAATGTTAAATATATTGAATTTAAATACGGTACTCACTATCTAGATGAAGAGCAAAACCGTTTAGATGCATTTAAAGAAATTGAACTATTTTTACATGAATATTTAAAGTAATCATACCGGCTCTATAAAATAGATAATCACTAAATTAGCCCCTGTAACAAAATTTGTTACAGGGGTAAACTATATATTATTGCGCCGTTTTAGGAGTCTACATGTTAAAAACAATAGTTATTGCATGTTCTATTTTTATTTTATCAGCATGCGCACAAGCACCGATTAAAAATGGTCAAGCGCAGTGGGATTTTGATCATCACTTGCAATTTAAGCAAACTAAATTAGCGGAGAGTCAATATCACCTTGTTGTTGTCGCAAATAATAAAACTCATTTTTCACAATTGGTGACGTTTTTAATGCGCCGTTCATTAGAGCTTTGTCAAAGTTATGGTTTTAAAATGGAAGTGCTTGCGGGTGTAGAAACCTTTAATCACAAGCTAGAATCACCTAATAGACTAATGCCATCCTTAGCGGTTAATCTTGAATGCCCTACAAAGTAAAAATTAGTATAAAGCTAATGTTTACTACTTTAGTCTGCTACTGTTTTTAACTTGTTGATTGTTAAGTGGTATAGTTGGTATTTATAACAGCTATATATTTCATGATTACTCATTTCAAGCTTGTTTTGTTCTGTTTTTTGGCTTTTTAGCCTATAATTGTCCTCATAAATTTTTATTTTTAGATACTTAGCAAAAAGTGTATAGCTGCTGAGGATCTCCCATCATCATAGAGGTAAATACCGTGCTTCAAGAATATCGTCAACATGTCGCAGAACGAGCTGCGCAAGGAATTGTTCCTTTACCATTAAATGCTGAGCAAGTTGCTCAATTAGTTGAATTAATTAAAAACCCACCCGCAGGTGAAGAAAATTTTTTACTTGAATTGTTAGCCGACAGAATTCCTCCTGGGGTTGATGATGCTGCTTATGTTAAAGCAGGTTTTTTAGCGGCTATCGCTAAAGGCGAAGTAAACTCATCTATTTTAGATGCTGCTCACGCGACTGAATTATTAGGCACTATGCTAGGGGGGTATAATATTACTCCGATGATCGATTTATTAGATGATTCTTGTAACAACGGTACTAATGCAGAAATTGCCGTGGCAGGTCTTTCAAAAACGTTATTAATGTTTGACGCTTTTCATGACGTACAAGAAAAAGCTGAAGCAGGTAATGTTCATGCTAAAAAAGTGCTTGAGTCTTGGGCTAATGGTGAATGGTTTACTAATAAACCCAAAGTAGCAACAAAAATTACCGTTAAAGTATTTAAAGTCACGGGTGAAACTAATACTGATGACTTATCACCTGCACCTGATGCATGGTCACGTCCTGATATTCCACTGCATGCTAAAGCCATGCTTAAAATTGGCCGCGAGGGTATTAATCCTGATGAAGAGGGTGCTGTTGGTCCAATTAAGCAAATTGAAGAATTACAAAAAGATGGTATTCCATTAGCCTATGTTGGTGATGTTGTAGGTACTGGTTCTTCACGTAAATCTGCAACTAATTCAGTATTATGGTTTATGGGCGATGATATTCCTCATGTGCCAAATAAACGCGGTGGTGGTATTTGTTTAGGTGGTAAAATCGCCCCGATTTTTTATAACACCATGGAAGATTCAGGCGCTTTGCCGATTGAATTAGACGTTCAAAAAATGGCAATGGGCGATGTTATCGATATTTACCCTTATGAAGGTGTTGTAAAAAATGCTGCGGGTGAAGTTATTTCTGAATTTGAATTAAGCCCAGTATTGCTTGATGAAGTTCGAGCTGGTGGTCGTATTCCTTTGATCATTGGTCGTGGTTTAACAACGCGCGCGCGCGAAGCATTAGGTTTAGGTGAAACTGATTTATTCAAAAAACCAGCAGAAGTTGTTGCGTCAACTAAAGGTTATACTTTGGCGCAAAAAATGGTCGGTAAAGCCTGTGGTATTGATGGTGTTCGTCCAGGTCAATACTGTGAACCTAAAATGACTACAGTCGGTTCACAAGATACAACGGGTCCAATGACGCGTGATGAACTTAAAGATTTAGCCTGTTTAGGTTTTTCTGCTGATTTAACCATGCAGTCTTTCTGCCATACCTCAGCTTACCCTAAACCTGTTGATGTTATTACTCACCATACGTTACCTGACTTTATTATGAACCGTGGTGGTGTTTCACTTCGCCCTGGCGATGGTGTTATTCACTCTTGGTTAAATCGTATGTTGTTACCTGATACAGTTGGTACTGGTGGTGATTCTCATACGCGTTTCCCCTTAGGTATTTCATTTCCTGCGGGTTCTGGTTTAGTCGCTTTTGCTGCGGCTACAGGTGTTATGCCACTTGATATGCCTGAATCAGTCTTGGTACGCTTTAAAGGTGAAATGCAACCGGGTATTACCTTACGTGATTTAGTACATGCTATTCCTTATACTGCTATTCAAAAAGGTTTATTAACGGTTGAAAAAGCAGGTAAAATCAATGAGTTTTCTGGNCGNGTANTAGAAATTGAAGGNCTTAAAGGGCTAACAGTTGAGCAAGCNTTTGAATTATCTGANGCTTCTGCNGANCGNTCTGCCGCAGGTTGTTCAATTAAATTAGAAGAAGNNGCNGTTGCNGAATACTTAANNTCTAACNTTGTTATGCTNAAATGGATGATCAGTGANGGNTATGGCGATGTACGTACTATNACTCGTCGNATTAAAGGCATGGAAGCATGGTTAGCNNATCCATCNTTNATGTCTGCTGACAGNGATGCTGAATACGCGCATATTATNGAAATTGACTTAGCCGATATNAAAGAACCTNTTGTTTGTTGCCCTAANGATCCTGATGATGCNAAGTTATTATCAGAAGTTGCGGGTNAAANNATTGATGAAGTCTTTATTGGTTCATGTATGACTAACATTGGTCATTTTCGTGCTGCGGGTAAACTACTAGAGCAATTCGGTGGCACATTATCAACTAAAATGTGGNTANCACCACCGACTAAAATGGATAGAGATCAGTTAACGGCTGAAGGTTATTATTCTATTTATGCCAGTGCTGGTGNNCGTATAGAAACNCCNGGNTGTTCNTTATGNATGGGTAACCAAGCGCGTGTNGCNGACAAANCTACAGTAATGTCNACNTCTACNCGTAACTTTCCTAACCGTTTAGGTAATGGTGCNAATGTTTATTTAGCCTCGGCTGAATTAACCGCAGTNGGNGCTATTTTAGGTAAGTTGCCTACACCAGCAGAATATTTTGANTATGCNGGTAAAATTGATGCGACGGCTGCTGATACNTACCGTTATTTGAATTTTGATCAAATGGANAGTTACGTTTCAAAAGCAGATCAAGTTATTTTACAAGTAGAAGCCTAATTGAATNTGATCTCTTTGCTAGAGTTCATTATTTCGTTGTCAAAAGTGCTCACCTATTGGCATAGGTTGCGCGCTTTTTTCTAGAACTAATTTCCTCTAGCTTTGAGCTAAACATTAAATATATTGGTTTATCAATAAAACGTCGCTTTGTAGCGGCGTTTTTGCTTTTACGTACTACTTTTTTTTACCTCGTTTTCTTACCTAGTTTTCTTAGCACTTTATCCATGTGTGCAGCATAGCTTTTTTCCATTTTAGTTTGACCACATTTAAAGCTTGATCTTGCTTTTATGCCTGTCATACCAACATTACTTAAATCTTGTATTAAAGTACAACTACCATCATCATTTTTCACAATATTGATGCCTCCGCCATAATGCGTGATCATTTTTTCTCTTTTTTCACTCTCGGTAAATTGTTTTTCTGAATGTTTAACTGCAGCTGGTAAATCGTTGAAAATAGATTTTCCTCTAGCTCTATTATGATAATCAGCCTCGCTATTAATAGATTGTTGATCAAGCTGTTGTTGTAGTTGTTTTAATTGTNCTAATGCTGAAAATGATAAACTGTTTTTAGATCTTGTTGCTGCGGGAGTCGGTAATTGCGGTGGAGCTGATAATTTGGGGGCTACTAACGATGGTATTTTTTTTATATTTATAGGGATGTTTTTATCTTGCTTGGATTTAACTGTTTGATATTTATTATGTATTGGTTTCGATTTGACTGGCTTTTTAATTACAGGTGTTTTTTCTAATGTTATTTGCTGGGTTATGGCAGGCTGGTGATATAAATAGCTCTGTATTGCTTTAATTTTATCTTTTTTTACACTGTGTACTGAGGGGGTTTTTATGGTGGGAGAAACTAAATTAGTAAGCAGCAAAGCTAAGATTAAATGAATTAATAAAGCAAAAATAAAAGCACGATTAGTTAATAAATTACTTGTTGTTGATGGTAAATCAACGTTACTGGTAAGTCTTTGATTAAACCAATTCATAGTCATATTATTTACAAATATTTAATATCTTAGCTTAAGGTTATTAATAGACTATTACTTTAAAAACAAGTTCAATTTTTACAGCATATTGTTTTTTAAAATATTTATTACTTTTTGTTTGTTAGATGTACTTGCTTTGCCTTGATGAACTTGTATGGTAATAGTTTGCCATTTATCTTGGAGGTTTTGTGGTAAACTCTGAGCGTGTAAGGTTTTTCCTCATTCATTTTCTATCNTGAGTCATTGTGAAAAATCATCATTAACCTGCTGGCGCTTATTATTAATTTTAGTGGCAATATCTTTATTACCATTTAAATATACGTTGGCCATGCCACGAGTTTATGCAATATTCTCAGCTAAATTACGCAATGGGAAAATGTAATTANAAGTGTTAAATTCGCGTTAAATAAATGGGCTTTGTTTGTTGTTATTGCGGTGGGCAATATGGCTTTTGCTTTCGGTAGGGTAATTAGAAAAAATGCCATCAACGCCTAGTGCTTTCATGGCATCTATATCGGCAATTTCATCAACCGTATAAACAAACACNTTTAAGCCGCGATTATGAGCATCTTTAACAAAGTGTTTGCTAATAAAATCAACATTAAGATGTACGGAATAAGCATTTAAGCGCTCGGCAAATAGCGCATAATCTAAGGGATAACAAGCAATTAATGCACCTATTGGATATTGTGGTTGTTGTTCATTAATTACTTTTAATAAGCGATGATTGTATGAAGAAATTAATAATTGCTCAGCGTTAAAATGACAGTGTTGCTGAGCATAAATTAAATGTTCAAATAATAAGTTAAGGTCATGAACACCTTTTAACTCTAAATTAATAACGCATTGCCCTGCAACCAATTCAAATACTTCATTTAACGTCGGAATGGTTTCACCTTTACCGGCATCTAACGAGCGTAAATGTTCAAATTTATGATCGCTAATTTGTCCTTTACCGCTAGTGGTACGATGTAACCAACGATCATGGATCACTACAATCTTGCCGTCTATTTCATGTAGATCTATTTCGATACCATCAACTTCAGCAGCCAANGCATGTTTAATCGCGCGTAATGTGTTTTCTGGTTCGTGACCACTAGCGCCACGGTGAGCAATGACCAACATAAATAGACTTAATTCAACGTAAACAACTATTAACTAACATAGANGTTATTTATGTTTTTTGCGAGTTTTTACTCGGTCTGTTTATAGGTATTACGGTGTTTATTAATGAGTTGTTTTGTTTGTTTGTAATACTTTTATCATATTTTGTTGTTATTTGGCTTGTTTGTCGCAAATTGCAGACACTTTTCTTAGAAAATATCGCCTAAATTAACTTTTTTTTATTATATTCTGGGCGATTAATCCACAAAAGCCCACAAATTCATCAACTTCGTTAAAGCCCTTTATTTTCTTGACCTATCGGGTGCTTAAAAAGCTGATTCTTTGCTTGACAGATGTTTACTTTACTCTCTAAACTGTATAAATGTGGAAAAAAGTGGGGAATTGTGGAACTTAGGTGCGGGTTAATTAAAAGCCAATTGTTTATGCCCTAATAAATCCTATAAATCACTTTATTATCAATAGATTGACGTTATTAAATGGAGGGGTAAACCAAGGTTATGTTTAGAGGCAGCAGTGCAATTACGCTCGACAGCAAGCATCGAATTACGATACCGACTAAGTATCGTACCGAGCTAGTGGCCGATTGTGACCGTAAAATGGTTTGCACTATTGATACTCAATATCCTTGCTTGTTGCTTTACCCATTACCCGAGTGGGAAGAAATAGAATTAAAACTCTGCCAATTATCAAGCATGAATAAACAAGAGCGTTTATTTCAACAAATGATTTTAGGTAATGCCAGTGATTGTGAAATGGATAAAAATGGTCGTTTACTCATTAATGGTCCATTACGTAAATATGCCAACTTAGCTAAAAATGTGATGTTAGTTGGTCAGCTAAATAAATTTGAAATTTGGAATGAAAGTGCATGGCAAGCACAAATGCAACAAGGTGTTAGCCAAATACAATCGGGTGAAATTGAGCTAAGCGAGCGCTTACTTGAACTTTCACTATAGCAGTAAACTTATATTTAACAGTAACTTAACCGATATAACAAGAATTAAGCGATAGCCAAAAATGTCAACAGAAAATTCTCATATTTCAGTCTTGCTTAGCGAAGCAATTGACGGATTAGCCCTTAAAGCCGATGGTTGTTATATCGATGGCACTTTTGGTCGTGGTGGTCATTCTACCTTGATTTTATCGCATCTTAATGAACAAGGCCGTTTAATTGCGATTGATCGCGATCTTCGCGCTATTGACGCCGCGGAAAAATTTAAAGATGATCCGCGTTTTTGTATTGAACATGCGGGTTTTGCTGAATTAAAAGCGGTTGCAAAAAAACATCAGGTTAGTGATAAAGTTGACGGTATTTTATTAGATTTAGGCGTGTCATCTCCGCAATTAGATGAAGCAGAACGTGGCTTTAGTTTTATGAAAGATGGTCCACTTGACATGCGTATGGACACCAGTAAAGGACAAACGGCGGCTCAGTGGTTAGCAATAGCTGATGTTGAAGATATTACTTGGGTATTACGCACCTTTGGTGAAGAAAAACATGCCTGGAGAATTGCTAATGCCATTGTTGATACTCGTGAAAAACAACCTTTAACGCGCACTTCGCAGTTAGCAAAATTAATTAAAACGACTGCACCACAGCGCGAAATTAAAAAGCATCCTGCGACACGCAGTTTTCAAGCTATTCGTATTTATATTAACAGTGAATTAGAACAAATTGAACAAGTATTAGCCGCATCGTTAGAAGTACTAGCCGAAGGTGGGCGCTTAGTGGTGATCAGCTTTCATTCTCTGGAAGATAGATTAGTTAAACAATTTATGAAAAAACACTCGCAGGGAAAACAAGTACCACGCGGCATTCCTATTACTGAAGTTGAATTACAAAAAGGTAAAAAACTCATGTTAGTAGGACGTAAATTAAAACCGAGTAAAACTGAAGTGAGTGACAATGTTCGTTCAAGGAGTTCGGTAATGCGAGTGGCACAACGTTTGGCAAAAACAGATGATTAAATGTTTTAAGGTTAAGTAAATATGGCCAAGCAGCGAATAGTCTTAGTCGTTGATATTTGGCGAGATATTCAACAGTATATAGTAACGTACTTGTTGCTGTTACTGGTGGTGTTATCAGCATTTGCAGTGATTTATTTTACTCATTTAAATCGTCAAACTACTAATCAAGTTGAAATGTTATTAGCGCAGCGTGACGAATTAGATATTGAATTCCGTAATTTATTATTAGAACAAAGTAGTTTAACTGAAAGTAGTGATATAGAAAATAAAGCGCGTAAGTTACTAAAAATGCAGCGACCAACGCCAGATACTGAAGTGATAGTGCGCTTGCCATAAGTTAAATAAAAAATAGCACAAAGACAAAACAAGTACAAAAGAAGCAACTAGGAACAAATAAGGGTGCGATGCACTCAATGAATCTAACATGAATAAACCTGTAAAACGCACCTCAGACAAGTTTAAACTAGGTATCGCCTCTTGGCGTTTTTATCTAGTGCTTGGGGTGATTGCGAGTATTTATTTAGGGTTAATGGCTCGCGCTGCTTATATTCAAATACTTGAACCAGACATGCTGAAAAAACAAGGTGATATGCGCTCTTTACGAGTATCAGCCAGTGATGTTCAGCGTGGCTCTATTACCGACAGAAATGGTTATGAATTAGCTATTAGTGTACCCGTAGAAACTGTTTGGGCTAATCCTAAAGTGGTGTTAAAAAATAGAGCGCTCGCTAAAACAGAATATTGGAAAGCGTTAGCAGAAGTGCTTGGTCAAGATGTTACCACGTTAACTAATCGCATTGTTAGTCATCCTAATAAGCAGTTTGTTTATCTAGAGCGTAAAGTTTCCCCCACCATTGCTAACTACATTGGTAAGTTGAAAATTCCTGGTATTCACTTGCGCAAAGAATCAAAACGCTTTTATCCAACGGGCGAAATTACTGCTCATCTTGTTGGTTTTACTAATGTTGACGATAAAGGTATTGAAGGAGTAGAGCGTGTTTATGATGATTTATTAACGGGGAAAGGTGGTACTACTCGTTTTCGCAAGGATGCTAAAGGTAATAAAATTGAAATTTTATCAGTAAAAAAAGCACAACAACCTAAAAATATTGTGTTAAGTATTGATCAACGCATTCAAGCGATTGCTTATAAAGAATTAAAAGGTGCGGTCAGTGCCTTTAAAGCGACATCTGGTTCGGTTGTGGTTACTAATATTCATACTGGTGAAATATTAGCTATGGTCAATAGTCCATCGTATAACCCTAATAATCGAAGAAATGTGGCTATTCATCGATTTCGTAATCTTGCTATTACCGATGTTTACGAACCAGGTTCAACGATGAAGCCGTTAACTATATTAGCGGGATTAAATTTTGGTTCAATAAAAGCCGATACTATTATTGATACTAGCCCTGGTTGGATGCGTTTAGGGGGCAGACGCGTTTCAGATCCTATCAATCGTGGCAAACTAAGTATTACTGATATTTTAGTACATTCATCAAACATGGGGACTAGTAAAATTGCTTTGTCGGTGCCTAAAGATTATTTATTAGGTGCCTTTTTTGACGTTGGCTTTGGTGAAGATACAGGTACAGGCTTAATTGGTGAAAGTTCAGGGATAATGCATGATCGCCCCCGTTGGTCAAAGTTTGAGTTAGCAACATTATCATGGGGTGCTGGTTTAGCGATAACGCCTGTGCAGCTTGCCCGTCTTTACACCACTATTGCTAATGGCGGCGTTAAAATACCCCTTAGCATAGTGAAAAAAACTGCAGAAACTCAATCGTTTATTGAACCTGAACGGGTGTTTTCTGCGCAATCAACCAAAGAAGTACGTGCGATGTTAGAAAAGGTAGTTAACGAGCATGTACAAAAAGCTAAAGTAGCCGGTTATCGCGTGGGTGGAAAAACAGGTACTGGTATTAAAGCCGTTGCTGGCGGTTATGGTAATGATTATGTTGGTTTATTTGCGGGTATTGCACCCATTGAAAAACCTGAATTAGTGGTGGTTGTNGTTATTAATGAACCTGGTGGTGATTTATATGAAGGGGGNCAAGTTGCCGCGCCAGTATTTTCACGGGTAATGAAGGGCGCATTGCAAGTATTAAATATTGCGCCTAGTGTTCGGGTGTCTGCTTCGAATAATCCTCATAAAAATAAAAATAAAAATAAAAATAAAAATAAAAATAAAACCAAAATGGCAAGCAACCAGCAAGTGATCGCTACGGAGCATGACAATGTTTAATGGTGAACATGACTCTTTAATTAATACCTTGTCAGTATTTAATATTGACATTAGCGAACAAGATAAAGTTTTGTTTGCTATTACTACAGACTTGGTTAACGACTCCCGTAAACTTAAAACAAATGATGTTTTTTGTGCTGTCATTGGCGAATACCAAGACGGTCGTGAATATATTGAACAAGCAGTAAAATCAGGGGCAAGTATTATCTTGTCTGAATGCCCGCAAGCACAAAAGCATGGTGAGTTAATTCGCAGCCGTATTGCGAATAAAAGTGTGTTAATTGTGCAGTTTTATCAGCTTAATCAGAATTTATTTGCGTTATGCCAACAGTATTATAAACAACCGCAACAAGCTTATACNGTNATTGGTGTAACGGGCACTAATGGTAAAACTAGCACTTGNCAAATTATNGCTAAACTACTCGAAGCTAACCAAGAGTCATGTGCCATTATTGGCACACTAGGGGTTGGTCGTGTTGATAACCTTACCGCTATTGCTAATACTACGCCAGGGGCAACTGAACTNCATCAATATTTGGTTGACTTTAAAGCCGACCAGCTGCAAAACGTTACCATGGAAGTTTCTTCACATGCCCTTAGNCAANGACGTATAACGAACGATATTATTGATATTGCGGTNTTTACNAATTTAAGNCGGGATCACCTTGATTATCATCACACGATGGCAGCTTATAGTGAGGCGAAAAAAGCCATTTTTNCTNNNTCNGCTNANCAAATNGCNATTTTAAATGNTGATGATCCACAAACATCCGTTTGGTTAAAAGATTNGCNGCAACAGNCTTATATTTTATATGCNAAAACACAAACAAATTTAGCTAAACAGCATACTCAATATGTTGTTGCTGAAAATATTAANCANCTGCAAAACGGGGTTAGTTTTGANTTAGTTACGCANNTAGATTCAATCTCCGTTTATAGNCCATTANTGGGTGATTTTAATATTGATAATTTGCTTGCAGCAATCGCAGTCTTAATGGTTAAAAATATCCCNNTANNTNANATNTGNNCNGCAATTAANCAATTNAATGCNGTNACNGGNCGNATGGAAACTTTTGCTGAACAAAATAAACCAACCGCTGTGGTTGATTACGCGCATACTCCTGATGCCTTAAAAAATGCATTACAAGCCTGTCGAGAACATTGCCAAGGGCAATTATGGGTAGTGTTTGGTTGCGGTGGAGATCGCGATAAAGGTAAACGACCTTTAATGGGGCAAATCGCTGAGCAAAATGCCGATCACCTAATTATTACCAATGATAATCCACGCAGTGAAGCCGCAGAATTAATTGCCACTGATATTTTAGCGGGTTGTCAACACGCAGAAAAAATAACCGTAATGTTAGATCGTCAACAAGCCGTACTGGCAACGTTGGCTAAAGCGAAAGTTAATGACGTAGTGTTGTTGGCAGGTAAAGGACATGAAAACAACATAATTATAGGTGATAAAATTATTACTTATAGCGAAAGAGCAACCGTTGCTAGTTTTTATGATGTAAAAATCAATACGCACGTTAATGTAAATAATGCTAAGCAGGAGACGCTATGATCCCGTTGACATTACAAGAAATTAGCAAAGCCGTAAATGGCGAATTAAATTGCCAAGCGGTAGCTAACTTAGTCGTTAATAGCATTAATACTGATAGCCGCTCATTAGAAAATGATCAATTATTCCTTGCCTTAAAAGGGGCAAATTTTGATGGACATCGTTTTATTATTCAGGCGATTGAAAAAGGCTGTGTCGCGGTAATTGTTGATCACCTGCAAGCGTTTTCTGCTGCGGATAATTTACCACAAATTGTGGTTAAAGATACCCATATAGCTCTAGGTAAATTAGGCGCTTATGTTAAAGCCAAAGTGGCACCTAAAACCGTAGGTATTACCGGTAGCAGTGGTAAAACCACGGTAAAAGAAATGGTTGCTGCTATTTTATCGCGTTTAGGTAAAGTGCTCGCCACCCAAGGTAATTTTAATAACGATATTGGTGTACCGCTAACCCTATTACGCTTAGAGCAAGATCATGATTTTGCGGTGGTTGAAATGGGCGCTAATCATCTTGGTGAAATTGCTTATACCACGAACTTAGTTAAACCTGATGTTGCGGTAATTAACAATATTGCTGCCGCGCATTTAGAAGGTTTTGGCGATCTGTGTGGGGTTGCTCGTGCTAAAGGCGAAATTTTCGAGAGTTTAGCCGACGATGGTATTGCACTTTATAACCAAGACAGCCGTTATGTTAATAAATGGCTGTGGCGTTTAACCGATAAAACCGTCCGTCGTTTTTCTTGTTTACCATCAACAGACAATAAAGCCGATTGTTATAGTGCTGATGTCGTACTTGATGATAATGGCTGTGCGAGCTTCAAATTAAATACCTATAAAGGTTCTAGCTATATAGAGCTAACCGTACCCGGTAAGCATAACGCTTGTAATGCTGTTGCTGCCGCGGCTATCGCCTTAGAATTTGGTGCTAGCTTAGATGATATTCGCTTAGGTTTAGCACTGATGGCTCCCGTAAAAGGGCGTTTAAATTTAACCGCATTAAGCGATCAATGTCGCATTATTGATGACACTTACAATGCTAATGTTGATTCAGTAAAAGCCGCAATAGATTTGCTCGCCAACTATCCAGCGAGGCAAATTTTAATTTTAGGCGACATGGGCGAATTAGGTACTGATGCACGCCGTTACCATCAAGAAGTTGGCGAATACGCAGCACAGCAACAATTAACCGATGTTTTAACTTTAGGGGTGTTAAGTCAAAGTAGTAGTGATGCTTTTATTGCCGTTAAGCAAAAACAAATAGGGCAAGTTAATAAAGCGGTTGAGACTACTTTTGAAACAAATAAACAGCACAATGGCTGTCATTTTAGCTCTCGTAAACAATTACTAAGTTACTTACAAAACATTCTTAATAGCGAACAACAACACATTGCTATTTTAGTGAAAGGATCGCGCAGTGCACACATGGAATATGTGGTTGCAGAAATAAAAACAGCTTACCCGTTAACTCAACACGCTAAGACTAAAGGACAACAATCATGTTAATGTGGTTAGCCGATTATTTAACACAATACTTTTCATGGCTTAATGTTTTTTCATACCTCACTTTTAGAGCCATTGTTAGCACATTAACGGCGTTAGCAATTTCTTTGTATTTTGGCCCTATATTGATTAGTTATTTGCAACGCATGCAAATTGGTCAAACAGTACGTGAAGATGGCCCTGAAAGCCATTTAGTAAAATCGGGTACTCCGACTATGGGCGGTATTCTTATTTTAGCCTCTATTATTATTAGTGTGTTGCTCTGGGCTGATTTATCAAATGTTTATGTCTGGATCGTGCTATTTGTTATTGTCAGTTTTGGACTTATTGGTTTTGTTGATGATTACCGAAAAGTGATCCGCAAAGACGCTAATGGCTTAATTGCCCGTTGGAAATATTTTTGGCAAACAGTTGCGGGTTTAGCGACGGCAATATTTATTTATCAGTTTGCGCAAACGCCTGCCGAAACATCACTATTAATTCCCTTTGTTAAAGACTTTATGCCACAACTGGGCATGTTTTTTATCGTCATCGCCTATTTTGTCATTGTCGGTACCAGTAATGCGGTGAACTTAACTGACGGTCTTGATGGTTTAGCGATTGTTCCAACCATTATGGTGGCAGGTGCTTTTGCCTTATTTGCTTATGTAACGGGCAATATTAATTTTTCTACTTATTTACATATTCCGCATATCGCCATGACCAGTGAATTAGTGGTGGTTTGTACCGCAATGGTGGGCGCAGGTTTAGGGTTTTTATGGTTTAACACCTATCCAGCGCAAGTTTTTATGGGCGATGTTGGCTCGTTAGCTCTTGGTGCTGCTTTAGGCGTTATTGCTGTATTAGTACGTCAAGAATTAGTGTTATTTATTATGGGCGGTGTTTTTGTGATGGAAACCGTTTCGGTTATTTTACAGGTAGGCTCGTATAAATTACGCGGGCAGCGAATTTTTAGAATGGCTCCCATTCATCATCATTATGAATTAAAAGGCTGGCCAGAGCCGCGTGTAATAGTGCGCTTTTGGATCATCTCATTAATTTTAGTGCTAATTGGTTTAGCCACGTTAAAACTTAGATAACAGCAAAGTAAGATAAATTGTTAGATAAAAATAAGTAAATAATAAAGAAGGGTGCAATGACGTTAGTAACGCAATTTAAAAACAAGAATATTCTCGTGTTAGGCCTAGGGCTTACGGGACTTTCTTGTGTGCGTTATTTAGCGAGTCAAGGACTAACGTTTGCAGTAAACGATAGTCGAGCTACTGCGGTTGAACAACAGCAATTTAATACTGATTTTCCACAAGTAAACCTTAGTTTAGGTGGTTGGGACAGCAAAAAAATTAGTGTTGCAGATATTATTATTGTCAGTCCAGGGATTGATTTAAATAACAATGATATTACACCTTATATAAATGAACATTGCCAAGTTTTGGGAGATGTAGAGTTATTTTTTCAAGTATTGAATGCTGATAATGTGCAAATACCCACTTTAGCCATAACGGGTTCTAATGGTAAATCAACCGTTGTCACTTTGTTAGCACATATAGGTGAACAGCTTGGTTTAACTGTGTGTTTAGCTGGAAATATCGGTACGCCCATTATGGACTTACTTATTGATAATAAGTATTTATCTTGCGATGCGCTTATTTTAGAGTTGTCTAGCTTTCAGTTAGAAACCTTATCGAGCATGCAAGCGAATGGCGCGAGTATACTTAATATCAGTGACGATCATTTAGATCGCCATAAAACGCTACAAAATTACCAAAAAATCAAACAAAGTATTTATCAACAAGCGCAAACTTTAGTGATTAACCGTGATGATGTGTTAACCCAACCATGTAATAGTACAGAGCAGCAGCACGTGATCAGTTTTGGTAGTGATGCACCACAAAAAGCTCAATTTGGTTTAGCCATTGAACAAAATGAATTACAGTTAATGTTTGCTGATCAGGCTCTCATCGCTGTTAATAAATTACCGATTTCAGGTATCCATAATGCGTTAAATTGTTTGGCGGCATTAGCCCTCGGACAAACTATTGGTTGGTCTTTAGCGGCGATGGTAAAAGCTTTACCTAGCTTTATTGGTTTAGCACATCGTTGCCAAGTGGTAGCCAGTGATGATGGCATTATTTGGATCAATGACTCAAAAGCCACAAATGTGGGGTCAACGTTAGCGGCACTTGAAGGTTTAGCTAAAACGAAGCAAACGGATCAGCAGCTTATTTTGATTGCAGGTGGTGAAGGTAAAGGCGCAGATTTTTCACCTTTAGCACCCGTAATTAATAAAGAAGTCGCTTTACTAATTACCCTAGGGAAAGATGCGGATAAGCTTGCTTGTTTAACCCCTAGTTCAGTAAAAACTACTAGCTTAATTGCGGCGGTAAAACTGGCTAATCAACAAGCTAAACAAGGCGATATTGTTTTATTATCGCCCGCTTGTGCCAGTTTAGATATGTTTAAAAACTTTGCTGAACGCGGTAATGTTTTTATCGAGGCAGTGCAAAACCTAGCGGTTCACAAAGAAATTGCTAACAAAAAAATAGTTAGTAAAAAAGCTAATAACTCAAAAAGTGCTCTAGCTCAAAATGAGAGAGGGCAGCTTAATGACTAAAACTATCGTCAGTGAAAACATTAACGCTAAAATGGCTAATCAGTACAATGGTGAACAAGGTAAAGTTAGCGGTAATTATAAGCAGTTTGAATTCCCGAAATTATCACAATGGTTTAGCCAATTAACTGAACCAACAGTGCAAAATTCTGCGGCAGGACAAGCAAGTTTTGACCGTACCTATTTAATGTTAGCTGTGGCAATGTATACCATTGGCCTAATCATTGTGGCAAGCGCATCAATGCCAATGGCAGAGCGGGTTTATCATGACCCTTTTCATTTTGTTACTCGTCATTTTATTTATATTGTTTTAAGTCTTTTAATTTCAGCCATTGCGTTGCAAATTCCGATGAGTTGGTGGCAAAAATCCAGTAGTACTTTGTTAATGATCGGAGTCGCTATGTTAGTGACAGTGCTGGTTATTGGTCATACCGTCAACGGTGCTAAACGTTGGATCTCATTAGGCCCTATTACGATTCAAGCGGCAGAGCCTGCGAAGCTATTTTTTTTCTGTTATTTATCGGCTTATTTAGTACGTAGAAAAGAAGAAGTACAAGAAAATTTCAGAGGTTTTTTTAAACCTTTAGTGGTGTTTTTTATTCTTGCCTTATTGATTTTAAAACAGCCTGATTTAGGCACCATTATTGTGATGTTTGTGACCACTTTAGGGTTGTTATTTTTAGCGGGTGCTAAATTGTGGCAATTTATTAGTATTACCTTGGTTGGTGTTGCTGCGTTATCACTATTAGTGGTGTTTGAACCGTATCGTTGGCGGCGCATTACGGGCTTTTTAGATCCGTGGCAAGACCCTTTTGGTACGGGTTATCAATTAACGCAATCATTAATGGCGTATGGTCGCGGTGAGATATTTGGTCAAGGATTAGGTAATAGCATTCAAAAACTAGATTATTTAACGCAAGCACACAGTGACTTTGTTATGGCGGTATTAGCCGAAGAATTTGGCTTTGTTGGTATTTCAGTCATTATTTTATTAAGTGCCACTTTAGTTTTTAAAGCCATGTTGTTAGGACGTCGGGCGTTATTAAAAGAAAAATATTTTGAGGGTTTCTTTGCTTACGCTATTGGTATTTGGATGTGTTTTCAAGCCTCAGTTAATATTGGCGCTAGTGCAGGTATAGTACCTACTAAAGGCTTAACCATGCCGTTAATTAGTTATGGTGGCAGCTCAATGATAGTGATGAGTTTGGCGTTAGTGATTTTAATGCGAATTGATCATGAACTGAGAGTGCAAAGTATTCAAGCAATAAGTCTTACCCCAGTTAAAGGAGGGCGAAAATGAGTAACAATACAACTCAACAAAATGAACATGCCCCCACTTTATTAGTGATGGCTGGCGGCACCGGAGGACATATATTTCCAGGTATTGCTGTAGCAAAAAAATTACAAGAGCAAGGCTGGAATATTCATTGGTTAGGTACGGCAAAACGAATGGAAGCACAATTAGTACCGCAACATGGTTTTGCTATTTCTTTTATTAATATTGCTGGCTTACGTAATAAGGGCTGGAAAACATGGCTAAAAACACCCTTTAAATTATTTCAATCGGTGTTGCAGTCCATCCGTATTATTCGCCAAGTGCAACCCGATGTTGTTTTAGGGATGGGCGGGTATGCTAGTGCGCCAGGTGGTTTTGCCGCATGGTTATTAAGAAAACCATTGGTTTTGCATGAACAAAATGCTGTGGCAGGACTGAGTAATCGCTTTTTAGCACGTATTGCCACTTGTGTATTAAGTGCTTTTCCAGGAGCATTTAAAGCGTCTATTAAATATAAAGTGATTGGTAATCCATTGCGTAGCGACATTATTGAGAGCGAAAATACGCTTTCACAAAATCCAGCAAGTAGTAAAAAAGTGTTGGTCGTTGGGGGGAGTTTAGGCGCGCAAATATTAAATGAAACCGTACCCAAAGCGATGAACCAAATTAAAGTGCAAAATATCAGCGTTTGGCATCAAACGGGCGCAGGTAATCAACAACAAGTGTCGCAAAGTTATCAAGCTTACGGATTAGCTAGCGAAAATATTAAAGTGACTGAATTTATCGATAATATGGCAGAGGCATATCAATGGGCTGATGTGGTAATTTGTCGTGCAGGAGCGTTAACGGTGTCGGAATTAGCCATGGTAGCTAAGCCTGCTATTTTCATTCCTTTACCTCATGCGGTTGATGATCACCAGACCAAAAATGCGATGTATTTAGTGGCGCGTGATGCGGCTAAATTAATTGCGCAAAAAGATTTTAGCGGCACCAGCTTAGCGCAAATGTTAAATAGTTTATTTATATCTGACACGGTATTACAGAAAATGTCGAAAGCGGCGCATGATGCAGCTCATAGTGATGCCACGATACAAGTTGTTAATACCATTAAAGACTTAGCGGCTAAAGAGAGTCATTAATGAATATTAAAATTAAATCAATTAATCCTGCTATGCGCCGCATAAAACGTATTCACTTTGTTGGTATTGGCGGAGCGGGTATGGGTGGTATTGCCGAGGTATTATTAAACGAAGGCTATCAAATTTCAGGTTCGGATATTAGTAAAAATCCTGTGGTTGCTCGCTTAATCGCATTGGGTGCAGAAATTACCATTGGTCATCATAGCGATAATATTCAAGGTGCTAGTGTTATTGTGGTATCAACAGCCATTAATGCAGAAAATACAGAGTTAGTTGCGGCGAAAAAATTGCGCATACCCGTGGTACGCCGCGCTGAAATGTTGGCAGAGTTAATGCGTTTTCGTCACGGTATTGCTATTGCGGGCACGCATGGTAAAACCACCACAACAAGCTTAATGGCCAGTATTTTTGCGCAAGCGCAATTAGATCCAACCTTTGTGATTGGCGGCTTGTTAAATAGTGCTGGTACTAATGCGCGTTTAGGCACTAGCCGTTATTTAATTGCCGAAGCCGATGAAAGTGATGCTTCATTTTTACACTTACAACCGATGGCCGCAGTGATCACTAATATTGATGAAGATCACATGGACACCTACGGCGGTGACTTTAATAAGTTAAAAGACACCTACATTGAGTTTTTACATAATTTACCTTTTTATGGTGTTGCGGTTGTTTGTATTGATAATGCTGTGGTTAAAGAATTATTACCACGCATTGGCCGTGCGGTGATCACTTATGGTTTTAGTGAACAAGCAGATGTTAGAGGCTGCAATTACCGTCAAACGGGCAATGTTTCACATTTTACCGTACAACGGGCAGGTAAAAACGATTTAAATTTAAGTTTAAATTTACCCGGTGAACATAATGTTTTAAATGCATTAGCTGCGATTGCGATTGCCGAAGATGAAGGTATTGACGAACAAGCAATAATCAATTCATTAAGTGAATTTGCGGGTATTGGTCGTCGTTTTGAACATTTAGCTGATTTATCAACAGCCCAAGGTGAAATGGTACTTATTGATGATTATGGTCATCATCCCAGCGAAGTTAAAGCTACCATTGCTGCAATGCGTCAAGGCTGGCCTGACAAGCGTTTAGTTATGGTTTTTCAACCGCATCGATATTCGCGCACCCGTGATTTATTTGATGATTTTGTTGAAGTGCTTTCAGCAGTAGATACCTTGTTTTTGCTAGATGTTTACGCCGCAGGTGAAGATGAAATTAATAATGCTAATTCAAAAAGCTTAGCGCGTAGTATTCGCCAACGTGGTCAAGTTGAACCTATTTATATTAGTGATAAAAACTTATTACCTGAACTGCTGGCGGCACAGTTACAAGATAACGATATGGTTATTACTCAGGGTGCTGGCAATATTGGTGCTATTGCCCGTGAATTAATTGCGGATCCTTTACTTAATGCAAAATTAATAAAACACCAAGAAAAATCTAGCAAGGAAGCGAATTAAGATGGATAAAGCAGCAATAAATATCGCCGTATTATATGGTGGTGATTCAGCCGAACGTGAAGTGTCATTGAAATCAGGCCAAGCCATTGCGAATGGTTTAACGCAAGCGGGCTTTAACATCAACTTAGTAGACACCAAAGCGGAGCCATTAAGCGCATTGCAGAGTAAAAAAATAGATTTAGCTTTCATTGCGCTGCATGGTCGTGGTGGTGAAGATGGCTGTATTCAAGGTGCATTAGAGTATTTAAACATTCCTTATACGGGGTCTGGGGTATTAGGCTCTGCGCTATCTATGGATAAAATTCGTTCAAAACAAATTTTTCAAGCGCTTAGTTTACCGACGGCAGCTTTTGCTATTGTCAATCGAGCAAATTATCGTAGCACCGATGCGCAAAGTATTATGGTTAAATTACAGGGCAAAGTCATGGTAAAACCTGCTAATGAAGGTTCTAGTATTGGCATGGCAAAAGCAGAAAATGCACAAACATTAGATAAAGCACTACAAGCCGCATTTGTATACGATGATGCCGTTTTAGTTGAAGCGTGGATAGACGGCCCTGAATACACCATCGCAATTTTAGGCGATCAAGCTTTACCTGTTATTCACATGGAAACGCCTCGTGAATTTTATGATTATCAAGCAAAATATCAATCGACCACAACCCAATATCACTGTCCTTGTCATTTATCACCAGCTGAACAAGTGTATGTGCAGCAACTGGCTTTACAAGCGTTTAAAGCAACGGCGGCAAATGTGTGGGGGCGCGTTGATTTAATGCGTGATTTAAGTGTTGGAGGTATTGAAAATCAGTGGCGCTTATTAGAAGTAAATACCGTGCCGGGGATGACAGAAACTTCATTAGTGCCCAAAGCGGCGAAAGTACAGGGCTTAGATTTTTCGACGTTAGTGACAAAAATTGTTGAGTTAAGTATTCAAGGGCAGGGACAATAAAGTTATGACGAATAAGCTAGCCAATAATACTTCAAACATTACAGCAGAGCATAGTACTGATAGTAGTGCTGCGATTAAACTGCATTGGAGTTTTTGGTTTGGTGTTAGTTTTTTCATTGCCGTTATTATTGTGGTGTTAATGAGCACTTGGTATTTAAGTAAAAAAATGGTGGTTGATGAGCATTTACCGATCAGTGTATTAACTATTACCGGTGATATTAAATACACGCAACGTGATGATGTAGTTAAATCGTTAGCAGAGATTAATTTAGCCAATTTTTTTCAAGTTGATGTGAATGAAGTGCAACAACAATTAGCAACACTACCTTGGGTATATTCAGTGTCGGTAAGAAAACAATGGCCAGATGAATTAAAAATATACCTAGTTGATCAAACTCCTATTGCATTGTGGAATGGTGATTTTTTAATGAACCAATATGGTAATGTTTTTCAAGCGAATATTGAGCAATTAACGCAAAAAATACCGCAATTTTTTGGCCCTGAAGGAAGTGAAAATATTGCTTTGGAAAATTTTAATAATTTTAATAAATTATTAAAATATAACGACTTATCTATTGATGAATTGGTGTTGTCAGAGCGCTTTTCATGGCAACTAACCTTAAATGATGGCGTACTGTTAAATTTAGGGCGCGAAGAACGCTTTGAGCGCATTGCCAGATTTATAGATTTATACCCACAAATAAAGAAAAATAGAAAAGAAAATCAACAAGTTGATTATGTGGATTTACGATATGATACTGGTGTGGCGGTGGGATGGAAACCCTTAGCAAAACCGATGAATAAACCAACAGCTAAATCTGGGGTTTATAACCGCAATATAAAAAAAGATGAGTTAAAAATAAATGTCTAAAGTGAATGAACGAAATTTAGTAGTTGGATTAGATATCGGCACGGCAAAAATAACCGTGGTGGTAGGAGAGATCACTCCCGACAATAAACTCAGTATTGTTGGCGTAGGAAATCAACCTGCACGCGGTATGGACAAAGGCGGCGTTAATGATTTGAATTTAGTGATTCAATCAATTCAGCGCGCCGTTAATGAAGCCGAATTAATGGCTGATTGTCACATTAGTTCAGTGTATCTAGGCATTTCAGGCAAACATATTCGTTGTCAAAACGAAAATGGTATGGTGCCCATTAACGACCAAGAAGTCATTCAAGAAGATGTTGATAATGTTATACATACTGCGCGTTCCGTACCTATTTCAGCAGAACGTCGTATGTTGCATGTATTGCCACAAGAATATAGCATTGATTGCCAAGATGGCATTAAAAGCCCTATAGGTATGTCAGGTGTACGTATGGAAGCGAAAGTACACATTATTACCTGTGCCAATGATATGGCTAAAAATATTGTTAAATGTGTTGAACGTTGTGATTTACATGCCGATCAATTAATTTTTTCTGCACTGGCTTCTAGCTATGCCGTGTTAACCGACGACGAAAAAGAATTAGGTATTTGTGTGGTTGATATGGGCGCAGGCACGATGGATATTTCTATTTTTACTAATGGTGCATTGCGTCATACCGCAGTGATCCCTGTGGCGGGTAATCAAGTGACTAGCGATATCGCCAAAATATTTAGAACGCCACTAAGTCACGCTGAAGATATTAAAGTGCAATATGCCTGCGCATTAAAGCAATTAGTTAGCATGGAAGAAAGCATAGAAGTGCCTAGTGTGGGTGGTCGTCCAGCGCGGTCGATGTCGCGTCATACGCTAGCAGAAGTCGTTGAACCACGGTATCAAGAATTGTTTGAATTAATTCATGAAGAATTGAAAGAATGTGGTTTAGAAGATCAAATTGCTGCGGGTTATGTATTAACGGGTGGTACGGCAAAAATGGAAGGGGCAATTGAATTTGCTGAAGAAATATTTCAAATGCCAGTAAGAATAGGGCAACCGACAGAAATTCAAGGACTAAAAGAATATGTTAATGATCCAATGTACTCAACAGTAATTGGTTTATTACATTATGGCTTGCAAGCAAAAGAGCAAGTTAGCATAGAAAACAAGCAATCTGAAGGGGTGAGTGGTTTACTTGCCCGAGTGGGGGCTTGGTTTAAGGGCGAATTTTAAGCAGTTAAACTGTTTTATTGATTTTACGTTAGGTTTATATCGAAAGTATCGGATAAAGTTGTTAAGATCTCCTGCTTTTTAAAAAATTTAGTGCAAATCAAACAGTAATAGCTTAGAAAGTAAGCAAAAAAAATGTAAGTAAAGTTTTTGGTGGAACAAAAGACGGAGAAAATAATATGTTTGAATTGATGGAAGAACACAACGAAGAAGCTATCATAAAAGTTATCGGTGTTGGTGGTGGTGGTGGTAATGCAGTAGAACACATGGTTAGTCAAACCATTGAAGGTGTTGAGTTTATTACTGCAAATACAGATTCACAAGCGTTACGTAACTCATCAGCCAATGTTACGCTGCAAATGGGTGCGGACGTAACTAAAGGCTTAGGTGCTGGTGCGAACCCAGAAATTGGTCGCCGTAGCGCAGAAGAAGATAGGGAAACGATCAGACAAACGCTGCAAGGCGCTGATATGATTTTTATCGCTGCTGGTATGGGTGGTGGTACAGGTACTGGTGCTGCACCAGTAGTGGCTGAAATTGCCAAAGAAATGGGGATTTTAACCGTTGCGGTAGTAACGAAACCATTCCCATTTGAAGGCAAAAAACGCATGAATTATGCGGAACAAGGTATTGAGTTTTTAGCGAAACATGTCGATTCGTTAATTACTATTCCTAATGAAAAATTATTAAAAGTATTAGGGCCTGGTACAACATTATTAGACGCGTTTAAAGCGGCTAACAATGTATTACTTGGTGCAGTACAAGGTATTGCTGAGTTAATTACTCGTCCGGGTTTAATCAATGTCGATTTTGCCGATGTCCGCACCGTAATGTCAGAAATGGGTACCGCAATGATGGGCTCAGGCATGGCATCAGGTGAAGACAGAGCTGAAGAAGCCGCAGAAGCGGCTATTTCAAGTCCATTACTTGAAGATGTCGATTTAGCGGGTGCGCGTGGTATTTTGGTAAATATTACCGCAGGTATGGACATTAGTATTGACGAATTTGAAACTGTTGGTAATGCGATTAAAGCTTTTGCTAGCGAAAATGCTACGGTGGTTGTTGGTGCGGTAATTGACCCTGAAATGACTGAAGATTTACGCGTAACGGTAGTTGCAACAGGTATTGGTGCAGAACGCAAACCTGATATAACCTTGGTTAATCCACCGCTACAGGTAGAGCAACAAGTCGTTGGTCAAGAGTTTGTAGCAACACCACAACCAGAGCTAAATGCTAACCCTGTCACTATGCCAGAAAGTAATGCACAGGCAATGCCAGCGAAAGCAAGTGAAGCCTTATCTGAAAATTATTTAGATATTCCAGCATTTTTACGAAAGCAAGCAGACTAAAGTGCGGTCACTAAGTAGATGTTTAAGTGGCTGCTGTTAAATGATCACATAAAAACGGTAATGCAAATATTGGATTTTTGATTTTATTAAGTTTTTTTGGTATATTATGCCTCCGCTAATTTAGTGCTTGGTTAATTATTCATTTATGTGGTTAATTCATAAGAATAGGCTAATTAATAAGATGATTGTTGGTACTAAAGCGATGTGGTTCAAGAAAAGCGTGAGATAGGTTAAAAAATGATTAAACAACGTACCATAAAAGAAAGTGTTTCAGCGACAGGTGTCGGCTTACACAAAGGTGAAAAAGTGCAGATCACTCTCCGTCCTGCACCTGCCAATACAGGCATTATTTTTCGTCGTGTAGACTTAGATCCTGTTGTCGATATTCCAGCAACGCCAGAGGCAGTTGGTGAAACGACTTTATGCACTTGTTTGGTTAATGAACAAGGTGTTCAGATTTCCACCGTCGAACACCTGTTATCTGCTATTGCAGGCTTAGGTATTGATAACTTAATTATTGATGTCGATTCACCTGAAATTCCTATTATGGACGGTAGTGCGTTACCTTTTGTTTATTTATTACAATCGGTAGACATTGAAACGACTAATGTCGCTAAACGATTTTTACGTATTACCAAAACAATTCGTGTTGAAGACGGCGATAAATGGGCAGAGTTAAAACCTTACGAAGGTTTTAAAGTTAACTTTGCTATTGATTTTGATCATCCTGTTATTGCTAACACTGAACAAAGTATGTCGATGGATCTTTCGAGCTGCTCTTTTATTAAAGAAATCAGCCGTGCTCGTACTTTTGGCTTTATGAAAGACATTGAATATTTACGCGCTCATAACCTTGCCTTAGGTGGTAGTTTAGAAAATGCCATCGTGTTAGATCAATATCGTATGCTTAATAAAGATGCATTACGTTATGACGATGAATTTGTTAAACATAAAATACTTGATGCCATTGGTGATTTATACATGGGTGGTGTGAGTATTTTAGGTGAACTTAATGCCTTTAAATCAGGTCATGCACTAAATAACATTTTATTGCGTGAAGTATTTAAACGCACCGATGCGTGGCAGTGGGTTACTTATGAAGATGAAGCGCAAGCACCAATTAAATATTTAGAAACTAATCTTGCTACCGTTTAACTATTTAACCATTTAGATTAGTTTTATTTTTGCGATTAATGCGCTCTAAATGAGCGCATTTTTGTTTGTGTTTGCAGCTATCTTGCTAATTTAGCTAAACGGCGCAATTTTTCTTGTAAACTTGTTGGTGCCGATTGTGCCACTTCTTCAATATGTGCTGCGGCTGCCTTACTTATTTTATGATATCTATGCTGTTGCGGTTGCTCTGAGGGTGTTTTTTTAGCGCTGTACGGATTAACCTTAATTTCTATCTTCGTAAACTCGCCATGAGATATTTCGGTTAATGCTTGGGTTATATTCATTCGTTCAAACTGTAAACGTTGACTCCACACCGATGATTTTACTTCTATAATAATTGCACCTTGGTTAAAATTAGCAATTTGATACGCATCAACTGGAATATCAGGGCAAGTTTGTCGTACAATGGTTGCCAATTTAGTCAAAAAATTAGTTTTTGCGGTAATTTGAGCCAAAGTACCACCACAAGATTGCAATAATGATGATCTGTCTATAGGCTGTTTCGTTTTTCTAGGCATAATTTTTGAGTGAGCCTTTCTTAGCTATATCTTATTTATATTAGATAGCTAAGAAAATAAATGAGAAAATAAGTATTTTATGAGTTTAACACTACTATATCGCGGAAAGAACGTTAGATTTTCAATGCGCTTGAAAAAAGCTCATTGGTTATCAGCGCTAGTAGCGTTTGCGCTTTTTTCAGGGCTCGTGGTGTATTTATTAGTCTCAATTAATGCTATTCCTAATAATCACTCGCAAGCACCTATAAATAATCCAAATTATAATGACAAACAAGCTCTCTCTCTCACTCATTTAGTGGGTGAACAATCTTTAGCATTATCCACTCCAAGCACCGACAACAAGCAAAAAACTATTGCATTAAGCCTTAAGTTAGCTGAATTACAAAGCCAAGTGCTACGCCTTAATGCGTTAGGTGAACGTTTAGCACTAGAGGCGAATATTCCGGAAAAAGAATTTGATTTTTCTACTTTACCGCCCAGTGGTGGCCCTTTGTTAACGGGTGCTAATATTGTCAGTAAGTCTTTTACTGAACTGTTTGCTGATGTGTTAACAATGCAGCGACAGTTGTTTCATCAAGAAAAACAATTAAAAATACTTGAATCTTTAACGTTAGGGCACCATATAAGTAATAATAGCTACTTGTCTGGTCGACCTATTAAGCGCGGTTGGTTATCTTCCTATTTTGGTGTCCGTAAAGATCCCTTTAATGGCCGACCTGCGATGCATAAGGGACTAGACTTTGCAGGCAAAGAAGATGCTGATATTATCGCTACCGCTTCAGGGGTTGTTAGCTGGGCTAGTGAGCGTTATGGTTATGGCAATTTAATAGAAATTAATCATGGTAATGGTCTTAAAACGCGTTATGGGCATAACAAAGAAATATTAGTTGCTGTGGGTGAAGTGGTTGAAAAAGGACAAGTAATTGCCCATATGGGCAGTACAGGACGTTCAACAGGGCCGCATGTGCACTACGAAATTTTAAGAAAAAATAGACAGATTAATCCTTTGAAATATGTCTATCGTAAAGCAAAAAAATAAATCGAAGGATCTATATTGTAATTGATTTAGCATATAGATAACAAAACAAGTTCTGATAACGAAGGATTTAGTCGTTATTGATTTTTTTAAATGGGAAATTTCCTCTAGAGTTGGTTTTTAAAAGATGTTTGTAAATATATTAACAAAGTTATTTGGTAGTCGAAACGATAGATTACTTAAGCAATACCAGAAAGAAGTCAATAAAATAAATGCATTAGAGGCGGTAATAGAAGCCTTAACTGACGAAGAATTAAAAGCAAAAACCGACGAATTTAAAAGCCGTGTCGAGCAAGGCGAAAAACTAGATGATTTGTTAGTTGAAGCTTTTGCGGTAGTGCGTGAAGCCAGTAAACGTGTGTTTGGTATGCGCCATTTTGACGTGCAAATGATCGGTGGCATGGTATTACACCAAGGTAAAATTGCTGAAATGCGTACCGGTGAAGGTAAAACATTAACCGCGACCTTACCGTCTTATTTAAACGGTTTATCAGGCAAAGGCGTGCATGTTATTACCGTGAACGATTACCTTGCTACACGTGATGCCGATTGGGCGCGCCCATTGTTTGAATTTTTAGGTATGACCGTTGGTTGTAATGTTGCTAACATGTCACCAGATGAAAAACAGGCTGCTTATGGTGCAGATGTGACCTACGGTACTAATAATGAATTTGGTTTTGATTACTTACGTGACAACATGGCGTTTTCACCAGAAGAACGTGCCCAGCGTGAATTAAACTTTGCGGTAATTGACGAAGTCGATTCAATTTTAATTGATGAAGCGCGTACGCCATTAATTATATCAGGACAAGCAGAAGACAGTTCAGCACTCTATCGTGAAATTGACACTGTTGTGCCAACATTAGATCGTCAAGAAGAAGAAGATAAAGAAGGCATTGAAAGTACTGGTGACTTCACTATTGATGAAAAATCTAAGCAAATTTATTTAACCGAACGTGGTCAAATTCGTATCGAAGAAATAATGCAAGAAAAAGGTTTACTAGAAGAAGGCGAATCTTTATTTTCGGCAGCAAAAATTTCTTTATTGCACCATGTTATGGCTGCGTTACGCGCCCATAAATTATTCCTAAAAGATGTTGATTACATTGTTAAAGAGGGTGAAATTGTTATTGTTGATGAACATACTGGTCGTACTATGGAAGGTCGTCGTTGGTCAGAAGGTTTACACCAAGCAGTTGAAGCTAAAGAAGGCGTAGATGTTCAAAATGAAAATCAAACTTTGGCTTCTATTACCTTTCAAAATTATTTTAGACTATACAATAAATTATCAGGCATGACGGGTACTGCCGATACTGAGGCCTTTGAATTTAGTCATATTTACGGTTTAGAAACGGTCGTTGTACCAACCAATCAACCGATGATCCGTAACGATATGTCGGATTTGATTTATCTAACGGGTGACGAAAAATTTGAAGCAATTCTTGAAGATATAAAAAAATGTGTTGATTCAGGTCAGCCTATATTAGTGGGTACCATTAGTATTGAAACGTCTGAATTTTTATCAGATTTTTTGAGAAAAGAAAAAATCAAACATAATGTACTTAATGCTAAATTTCACCAACAAGAAGCTCAAATTGTTGCTGATGCGGGTAACGTTGGTGCAGTAACTATTGCCACTAACATGGCGGGTCGTGGTACAGATATTGTTTTAGGTGGTAATTTAGGCGCGATGTTGGCTAAGTTGAAAAACCCGACAGATGAGCAAATTGAAAAAATTAAAGATCAATGGCAAATCGAACATGATAAAGTTATTGCTTTAGGTGGTTTACATATTGTTGCTACTGAACGACATGAGTCGCGTCGTATTGATAACCAACTGCGTGGTCGTTCTGGTCGTCAGGGTGATCCGGGTTCTACACGTTTTTATCTTTCAATGGAAGATGGTTTAATGCGTATTTTTGCTTCTGAGCGTATTTCAAATATGATGCGTAAATTAGGCATGGAACATGGTGAAGCAATTGAGCATCCGTGGGTAACGCGTAGTATTGAAAATGCCCAACGTAAAGTTGAAGGACGCAATTTTGATATTCGTAAACAATTACTTGAATTTGATGATGTTGCTAACGATCAACGTAAAGTTATTTACGAGCAACGTAATGAATTACTCGATGAAGGTGATATTAGCGAAACCATCACTGCTATTCGAGCTGATGTTGTTGAAAATGTTATTGGTTCGCATATTCCACCACAATCATTAATTGAAATGTGGGATATACCGGCACTAGAAGATCAACTTAAAGGTGAATTAGGGGTTGATTTACCTATTACTAAATGGCTAGCAGACGATGATGAGTTACATGAAGAAACCTTACGTGAGCGCATATTTACTGCCGTAGAAGAGTCTTATTCAAATAAAGAAGAAACCGTAGGTGCGGATGTACTACGTCAATTTGAAAAAGCGGTAATGTTGCAATGCTTAGATACCTTATGGAAAGAGCATTTAGCAGCGATGGATCATTTACGCCAAGGTATACATTTACGTGGTTATGCACAGAAAAATCCGAAGCAAGAATATAAGCGCGAATCGTTTGAAATGTTCTCAGAAATGCTCGATAACTTAAAATCTGATGTGATTGGTATTTTATGTAAAGTACAAATCCAAGCAGAATCTGATGTTGAAGCGGTAGAAGAGCAAACACGTAAAGCAGATGAAGCGCCAAAAGCATTTACTCATGAAACTAGTGGGCAGAGCGAACAAGCTAATCAAATGCCGCGCGTTGGTCGCAATGAACCTTGCCCTTGTGGTTCAGGTAAAAAATACAAACAATGCCATGGTAAATTGAGCTAGGGTATTTAGTTTAGATGCTGAAATAAATTTGGTATGACTGATATAGAGTAAAAATAAAAAGGTGAGCATCTGCTCACTTTTTTATTGGCTATATTTCACTGAAAAAATAATAAAGATATTTTAAAGGAAAGATCATGGTTAAAACGGTACATGTTGCGGTAGGCGTTATTTATCGCCAAAAACAATTTTTTATTACTCAACGTAAGCTTGATACTCACCAAGGTGGAAAATGGGAGTTTCCGGGTGGTAAAGTTGAAAATGATGAAACAGTCGCGCAAGCATTAGCACGAGAGCTAAAAGAAGAAATTAATATTGACGTACTGGCTTGCCAACCGTTAACCGTTATTAGACATGATTATGGCGATAAAAAAGTGTCACTTGAAGTTTTTATTGTGGATAACTTTATCGGTGAACCAAGCGCACAAGAAGGACAATTGCAGCAATGGTGTTCGTTGGATGATTTAAAAAAATTAGACTTTCCAAAAGCTAATCAAACTATTATTAAATTATTGCAATGTCATCAATTTTAGTTGTTTTTGATAAATGCTTATTGCGATAATTATTGTAGACCCTAGACCCTAGACCCTAGACTCTATTCTGGCTCAACAAAAAATTTGTTATGTTGTAAAAACTCATCTTCTAACGCATCCAACATCTCTTCGGTAACTTGCACTGCTCCTTGAATAGGTTGCGATATTTTATGTTCTTCTGCCGCCCATTCACCTAAATCAATTAATTGACAGCGTTTTGAACAAAATGGACGATGGCTATTTTTAGGTAACCATTGCACCTGTTTTTGACAGTTAGGACAAGCAACGCTCAAAGTCATTTGTTTTTTCCTCGATTTATTTAAACGAAATTATTTATCATAATAATACGATAATTATAAAAAAAGCATCCACATTTAGCTATAAAAATTATTATTTCTCTGAATAACTTGTATATACAACTGGGATGTGAGAAATTGTATATACAAGTTAGTAAGGCTCATTATTAATCGTATGAAACAAGCAAAATTTATCATTATAAAGCAATACATTTGCCAACAAATAGAATCGGGACAATGGCCACAACACGCTAAAGTGCCCTCTGAAAATGAATTGGCGCTGCAATTTAATGTTAGCAGAATGACCGCACGACGAGCATTACAGGAGTTAACTGAACAAGGCATTTTAGTGCGATCGCAAGGAGCTGGGACTTTT
>JAESPQ010000005.1 GCA_016765535.1 Alteromonadaceae bacterium
GATACCGCCCAAGAGTTCATATCGACGGCGGTGTTTGGCACCTCGATGTCGGCTCATCACATCCTGGGGCTGAAGTCGGTCCCAAGGGTATGGCTGTTCGCCATTTAAAGTGGTACGCGAGCTGGGTTTAGAACGTCGTGAGACAGTTCGGTCCCTATCTGCCGTGGGCGTTTGAGAATTGAAGAGGGCTGCTCCTAGTACGAGAGGACCGGAGTGGACGAACCGCTGGTGTTCGAGTTGTCATGCCAATGGCATTGCTCGGTAGCTACGTTCGGAACTGATAACCGCTGAAAGCATCTAAGCGGGAAACAGGCTTTAAGATGAGTTCTCACTGGAGCTTTAAGCTCCCTAAAGGGTCGTTGGAGACTACAACGTTGATAGGTCAGGTGTGTAAGGGCTGCGAAGTCTTGAGCTAACTGATACTAATTGCCCGTGAGGCTTAACCATACAACACCCAAGTTTTTTTGAAATAAGTAAAGAAACTAAGTTGTGTGACATTAACACGTACTCGTGTTACTTGGATGAATAAGAGAAAATAAGACTAGGGTCAAAGTCAACGATGTTGACCAATTTATATCAAAGGGAAAGAGTATGACTCTGACCCTGACAGCTTTCCAACGTTAATTTTGTTAATCCATTACGTAGAGAAATGGTTCATTAACGCAGCAGCAATTGAGCGAGAAACGGAGTTGAGTTTACTCAATGAGTATCGCAGGGATTGCAGCAATAAAGTTAATGTGACATTTAACAAGTAAAAGTTTTTGTCTAGCGACAATAGCATTGTAGTACCACCTGAATCCATGCCGAACTCAGAAGTGAAATGCAATAGCGCCGATGGTAGTGTGGGAGTTCCCATGTGAGAGTAGGACATCGCTAGACTTCTAATTTGTTTAGAAGTGAAACGCAGCGCCGATGGTAGTGTGACTTTTGTCCACGAGAAGCCCATGTGAGAGCGTAGCGGGACATCGCTAGACTTCTAATTTGTTTAGAAGTGAAACGCAGCGCCGATGGTGGTGTGACTTTTGTTCTTTTATGAAGAGAACGAGAAGCCCATGTAAGAGCGTAGCGGGACATCACTAACGCCTATCAAGAAAAGCCCGATTTTTAATCGGGCTTTTTGACATTTTCTGGAGGGGTTCCCGAGTGGCCAAAGGGATCAGACTGTAAATCTGACGGCTCAGCCTTCGGTGGTTCGAATCCACCTCCCTCCACCATAATTAACCGCCTTGATTTTAATCAAGACGGTTTTCTTTTCTCTAATGCCTAGTATAATCTTTTACATATTCCCTATAATTAAAATCAGTTATCATTCGAGTGAATAATCCTTCTTTTAAACCATCTATGAACTTAAAGACGGCTCAACAACGTGCTGTAATCTTGCAACAAATAAGACAATTTTTTGCTGATAAAAACATACTTGAAGTTGAAACGCCGTTATTGTGTAGTGGTACTGTTACCGATGTCTATTTAGAGGCGTTTGAGTGCTATTATAAATATTCAAAAGTAACTCTTTCACCCGTAAAGCTTTACCTGCAAACCTCCCCTGAGTTTTCGTTGAAACGGTTATTAGCTAGTGGCTATGGTGATATTTTTCAACTATGTAAAGCATTCCGTCATGAAGAATGTGGGCGTCATCACAATGCTGAATTTACTCTTTTAGAATGGTATCGTTTGGGCTTTGATCATTTGCAGTTAATGGATGAAGTTGCCGAATTATTAACATTAATTTTTAACTGTGATGGTGTTGATAAAATCACCTATCAACAATTGTTTATTGATCATGTTGCAATCGATCCTTTGTTAGCTTCAAAGAATGATCTTATAGCAACGTTAAACACGCATAACAAATTAAGCGACTGGTTATTAAAGGAAACNGGTAAGGATATTTTATTACAGGTCATTCTTGCTGAAATCATCGAACCTAAAATAGGCAAAACTCGTCCTTGCTTTATTTATGAATTTCCTAGTTCCCAAGCATCTTTGGCTAAAATTTCTCAAACAAATCCTATGGTTGCGGAACGTTTTGAATGTTATTACCAAGGCATTGAGTTGGTAAATGGTTTTCATGAGTTAACGGATGCTAAAGAGCAATTAACACGCTTTAATCGTGATAATGAACTTAGGCGAGATAAGGGCCTTGTCGAACGACCCATTGATAACAATTTCATAGCAGCACTTGAAGCAGGTTTACCTGATTGTTCTGGTGTTGCATTAGGTATAGATCGATTAGTGATGCTCGCATGTAATGCGAGCCATATTGATGAAGTGATCACATTTAATATAAATAAAGCATAATATAGCATTAAATTGATATGTTATACTGTAACAATTGTGATAGTATAACATTATCTTTTAGTGTCGAATAAATTATCTATAAATGTTAGATCGAATTGGTATATCAGCCGCCTCATTATGCGCATTGCATTGCATACTGCTACCTATTTTATTGCCCGCTTTACCTTTACTTGGATTAAGCTTTTTAGCTGATCATCGCTGGGAGCATGCTTTTTTAATTATTTCGGCAATTATTGGTTGTACTGCTTTGTTTTCAGGCTTTAAACAATACCATCGTAAGTTGTACCCATTATATTTATTGCTTTTAGGGATTGCTATATACTGGCAAAAGCATGATTTTTCAGAGCAAGTACAACCTTACATTATTATTCTAGGCGCTTCTTTAATTGCAGGGGCGCATATTATTAATATTAAATTATGTAATAGCTGTAAAAAATGTGCAGCGTCTGGATGTCAAATCAAAGACACACATTAATCAATACCGAGCTCTTTTAATTTACGCGTTAGTGTATTTCTACCCCAGCCTAATTTCTTAGCCGCTTCTTGCTTATGCCCATGAGTAAAAAGCAAGGCACGTTCAAGCATTATTTTTTCAAAAATTTGAGTTGTGTTATTTAAAATATCTATCTTTCCACTGGCTAATTCTTGATCAGCCCATACGGATAATTGTTGTTGCCACGTACTTGTTGTTGCTGAATTCGTTATTACTGTTTTTTGTTGAGTAAGTTCACTGGGTAAGTCTTCCAATAATATTTCTTGTCCACTTGCCATTACGGTTAAATAGCGACACATGTTTTCAAGTTGTCTAACATTGCCAGGCCATTGGCATTTTTGTAGAAAAGATAATGCTTGTTTGCTTAATTTTTTTGGCTCTACATTAAGTTCTTGTGCCGCTAGCTTTAGAAAATGTTGGGATAATTGTATTATGTCTTCAGGACGCTCACGCAGACTTGGAAGTTGAATACGGATGACATTTAGGCGATGAAATAAGTCTTCACGGAAGTTACCCGTGCTAACTTGTTCTTCTAAATTTTGATGAGTCGCGGCAATAATTCTGACATTAACAGTCACTGGTACATGCCCGCCTACTCGATAAAATTGACCATCGGCTAAAACTCGCAATAAGCGTGTTTGTACATCAAGCGGCATATCACCGATTTCATCTAAAAATAGTGTGCCTTGATGGGCTTGTTCAAATCGACCATGGCGTACTGTGTTAGCACCTGNAAAAGCGCCTTTTTCATGGCCAAACAACTCAGATTCGATTAAATCTTTAGGGATNGCNGCCATATTTAAGGCGATAAATGGNGNNNTTTCTCTNGGACTATGCATNTGNAANGCATGTGCGACTAGTTCTTTACCTGTACCCGATTCACCATTAATTAATACACTGATGCTTGAACGAGATAAGCGCCCAATGGTACGGAAAACTTCCTGCATTGCGGGTGCTTCACCAATGATCCCTACTAGTGGAGTTGGTTCAGTTTGCTGTTGTTTTTGTGCTATTTTCTCGCGGGAATGAATTAATGCACGTTTAATTATAGTAACCGCATCATCTATATCGAAGGGTTTAGGTAAGTATTCAAAAGCACCACCTTGATAAGCATTTACCGCACTATCAAGATCTGAATGGGCAGTCATAATTATTACAGCAATTTCAGGATATTGTTTATTGAGTTTTTTTAATAATGTTAAACCATCCATTTTTGCCATTTTAATATCTGAAATAATGACTTCAGGTTGAGCATGAACTAAGGCATCAAGTAAATTTTCTGCACTATCGAACGAAGCTGCACTGATCTCTGCACCTGAAAAAGCTTTTTCTAACACCCAGCGTATTGAGCTATCATCGTCTACTATCCAAACATGCTCGTTATTCATTAATATTCTCTTTTTTTATTGGTAATAAAATGGTGAACTCGGTTCGCCCAGGTCTGCTTTTGCATGACAGCTTTCCTTGGTGTTGATTGATTAAGGTTTGTGAAATTGACAGTCCAAGTCCCGTACCATTTTCTCTGCCGGATACCATAGGATAAAACAAAGTGTCTTGTAGCTTTAATGGAATGCCTGGGCCATTATCAATAAGGCTAATTTGTAAAGATGANTTAACTAATTTACCGTTAATAGTTTGATTGGTTGCAATGCGTGTTTTAAATTTTATTTCACCATTGTTGATAACTGCTTGCGCAGCATTATTTACAATATTTAAAATGGCTTGCTGTATTTTGTCTTGATCAATCGCTATTTCTGGCAGTGAGGGATCGTAATCACGAATAATGGTGATATTTTTCGGATTATCAAATTGAGTCAGTTGATAAATTTTTTCTAATACTTGATGAATATTTTGTAAGTTGAATTTAGGCAGTTGATTTGGTCCTAATAGGCGGTCNACTAAATTTGTTAAACGATCGGCCTGATCNATNATCATGGTAGTATATTCTTGTTGGTCGGCAGATATTTCTCTTGAAAGCAATTGTGCTGCACCACGAAGTCCACCAAGAGGGTTCTTAATTTCATGAGCAAGACCTTTTATCAAATCTCTAGCGGCTTCCCATTGATGATGTTGGAATGTTTCAGCACTAATTTGTTTTAATTGATCAACTTGTTTTAATTCTAATAAAATATGCGCGTTATTATTTAATTCAATCGAAGATACGCTGATCTCTACGGTGATCGGCGCTCTATCGCTTAAGCTTAAAATAACTTCGTTATCGGTAAACTCTTGCCCTGTTGNTAAAATACTTAATAAGCGNTNATCATTAATTGAATCATTAAAAAATACATCATGAAAATCAATACCGATAAGCTTTTTATAACTACGTAATAGTAGAGCTTCAGCCGCAGGGTTTACATACTCAATGATAAGTTTTGCATCAAGAAGTACAACAGCACTCACTAAATGAAGTGCTATTTGTTGCTGATAAATTTCTTTAGTATCTTGAGTATGTGGCATAAATTGCATATCACCTTGTTTGCACTAAAATAGTGCAAAAAAATAATTTAGTCAACAAAAGTGAATTTATATGCAGCGAAAGTACGGATATATAGCTTAATTAGCCTAATTTATTGAGGTACGGTGCATATAAAATATAATTTTCTTAGATGATGCAATTTTCTTGCCTTTGTTGTTAAGCAATATTAATTTTATATTATGTTCGCCTCTATCTATATTTCTTAGAATATAAATAGCGCGAGATTGAGGTTTTTGATATTTTTTGCCATCAAGATAAAGTTGAATATTTAAACCGCTTTTGAACAATGGTTTTACTAGTCCTGAAATATAAACTGAACCCGTATTATCCCAAATAGTTGCTTTATTTTTAGGTTGGCTAATTTCAACGTCATAAATATCAGGGATTTTTTGTGGGGTTATATCTAACATCGAAGTATTTATAGAAGACGATATCATGATGTTTTGTGGGTTCACTTTGATTTCTTCAGCGCCAGGTCTAGCGGTATCAGAAAATACCAATACACCTTGTTCATTTCGCCATACGTAAATTTTAGCAGAAGCGGCAAGCAGCTGAAACGATAGACTAATAAGTAGTAGAGCGATACCAATAACTTTCAACATGCTGGTTTAAAATATCCTTGTTATAAATTCGAATAAGTACTTTACACCTTTATAAATAGGTATTATTCATCGCTTTGTACTTAATTTAATTGGAGTTAATCCTTAGTTAATATACTAATCTATCTAATATAGTCGATTTATACCACAAAAAAAACTCACCTTAGTGAGCTTTTTAATTTTTTGTTGTTAATAATTCTATTATAGTGGTTATTTTGTAAAAATATTATACGCTATAATACATTTCAAATTCAACGGGGTGAGTCGTTGAGTTAAGTTTTTCAACCTCATCACGTTTTAAACCGATGTAAGCATTAATCATATCGTCGTCCATTACACCACCTGCAGTTAAAAACTCTTTGTCAGCTTCTAATGCATTTAATGCTTCTTCTAAAGATGCAGCAACTTGTGGAATTTCAGCAGCTTCTTCGGCTGGTAAATCGTATAAATCTTTATCCATGGCATCGCCAGGGTGAATTTTATTTTTAATACCGTCAAGACCTGCCATTAACATAGCGGTGAAACCTAGGTAAGGGTTCATTGTAGGATCAGGAAAACGAACTTCGATTCGCATTGCTTTAGGTGATGGCACCATAGGAATACGAATAGAGGCTGAGCGGTTACGGGCTGAATATGCAAGCATTACCGGTGCTTCAAAACCAGGTACAAGACGTTTGTATGAGTTAGTCGAAGCATTAGTGAAAGCGTTTAAGGCTTTAGCATGCTTGATGATACCACCAACATAATAAAGTGCCATTTCTGACAAGCCGCCGTACTTGTCACCAGAGAATAAATTTACGCCATCTTTAGCTAAAGATTGATGAACATGCATACCCGTACCATTATCACCTACTAAAGGTTTTGGCATAAAGGTTGCCGTTTTACCATAGGCATGAGCTACGTTATGAACAACATATTTATAAATTTGCACTTCATCAGCTTTTAGTACCATGGTATTAAAGCGACAAGCGATTTCGTTTTGACCCGCAGTAGCAACTTCATGATGGTGCGCTTCAACAACTAAGCCCATATCTTCCATCACTAAACACATAGCAGAGCGTAAGTCTTGCGATGAATCAACTGGTGCAACAGGAAAATAACCGCCTTTAACACCAGGGCGATGACCCATGTTACCTTCTTCATAGCTTGTATCTGAGTTCCACGCGGCTTCTTTATCATCAACACTATACATAGCGCCATTCATGTTTACGCTAAATTTAACATCGTCAAATACAAAGAATTCTGGTTCAGGACCAATTAATACTGTGTCAGCAATACCAGTGCTACGCATGTACTCTTCGGCACGTTTAGCTACAGAGCGAGGATCGCGGCTATAACCCAGCATAGTGGTAGGCTCTAAAATATCACAACGAATATTTAAGGTTACCGCTTCTGTAAACGGGTCAAGTACTGCACTAGCCGCATCAGGCATAAGTACCATATCTGACTCGTTAATACCTTTCCAACCCGCGATTGATGAACCATCAAACATTTTGCCATCTTCAAAAAAGTCTTCATTTACTTGGTGATGCGGAATTGAAACATGTTGTTCTTTACCTTTTGAATCGGTAAAACGTAAATCGACAAATTTAACGTCATGCTCTTTAATTAAATCAAATACTGCTTGTGACATTGAAAGTCTCCAGTGTTAGTAAGTTTTGCTAAATGGTTTTAAATAAATCTTGGATAATTTTTAATTAATCTAATGTTGGCTATAAAAGCTAATTTCATGCCAAATAAAACACTATTGATTTATAAGTGTTTTATTTATTAACCTGTTGTTTGTTGCACCATTTTGATCAACCAATGTTCTTTTTTGGTGCGATGAGTGATATTGGTGCACCTAATAGATGGTAATATGCTGAATTTTGTATCCACCGTTAGTTTGAATAGCTAAGTATGACTTTAATTATAAAAAAAACAATATTGCTGATTAAATCTTCAGGAACNATTAATATTATTNTGTAAATAGTTAATAGAATAAAAATTAAACAAAAAATGCCGATACATGGGGAGCTAAGTAGTCTATAATATGCCACCTTGTAAAACCGTCTGTGTACTTTTTGTTTCTTAATTTAGGCAAAAATCAGCACATAACAGGTTTATTTTTAGATAATTTATATAGACGAACTTAAATGACAAAGCCAATTGAAATCAGCAAGTTAAGAAACATTGCCATAATCGCTCACGTTGATCACGGTAAAACTACTTTAGTAGATAAGTTACTTGATCAATCAGGGACTTTAGATGCACGTACTGGTCACGATGAACGCGTGATGGACTCAAACGATATTGAAAAAGAGCGTGGTATTACCATTCTTGCTAAAAATACCGCTATTAACTGGAACGGTTATCGCGTAAATATTGTTGATACTCCGGGTCATGCTGATTTCGGTGGTGAAGTTGAGCGTGTTATGTCAATGGTTGATTCAGTATTGTTAATTGTTGATGCGCAAGAAGGCCCTATGCCACAAACGCGTTTTGTAACCCAAAAAGCGTTTGCGCAAGGCTTAAAACCTATTATTGTTATTAATAAAGTAGACAAGCCAGGATCTCGTCCTGATTGGGTTATGGATCAAATATTTGATTTGTTTGATAATTTAGGTGCAACAGATGAACAATTAGATTTTAAAGTTGTTTATGCTTCAGCTATTAATGGTTGGTCGTCATTAGAAGATGACGTGATTGGTACTGACATGACACCATTATTTGACACTATTATTAGTGAAGTACCAGAGCCTGATGCAGATGCAGATGGTGCATTTCAAATGCAAATATCACAATTAGATTATAGTTCATATCTAGGGGTTATCGGTGTAGGCCGTATTACTCGTGGTAGTGTAAAGCCTAATCAACAAGTTACAGTAACGGGTGCTAATAGCAAAATACATAATGGAAAAGTCGGTAAAGTATTTACTTATTTAGGGCTTGATCGTAATGAAGCTGAAAAAGGTTATGCTGGCGATATCGTTGCGGTAACTGGTTTAGGCGAACTTAAAATTTCGGACACTATTTGTTGTCCAACTGAAGTTGATGCCTTACCGCCATTATCGGTAGACGAACCAACGGTTACCATGACTTTTCAAGTTAATACTTCTCCATTTTGTGGTAAAGAAGGTAAATATGTAACTTCTCGTAATATCCTTGAGCGCTTACAAAAAGAATTAATTCATAACGTTGCATTGCGTGTTGAAGAAACTCAAGATCCAGATAAATTTAAAGTGTCTGGTCGTGGTGAATTACATTTAGGTATATTAATTGAAAATATGCGCCGTGAAGGTTATGAGCTAGCNGTTTCTCGCCCAGAAGTTATTATTCGTGAAGTTAATGGTGAAATACAAGAACCGTATGAAACGGTAACGATTGATGTTGAAGAACAACACCAAGGTTCTATTATGGAGCGCATGGGCGTACGTAAAGCCGAATTAACGGATATGGCACCAGACGGTACGGGTCGTATTCGTATGGACTTTATTATGCCAAGCCGTGGTTTAATTGGTTTTCAAACTGAATTTATGACCTTAACTTCAGGTTCTGGCTTAATTTATCATACCTTTTTTGAATATGGTCCTCATAAAGGTGGAGAAATTGGTCAACGTCAAAATGGTGTAATGATCGCTAATGCTACAGGCAAAGCATTAACCAATGCGCTATTTAATTTACAATCTCGTGGTCGTATGTTGATTGGTCACGGTATTGAAATTTACGAAGGGCAAATTGTTGGTATTCATAATCGTGATAACGATTTAACCGTTAATGCCTTAAAAGGTAAGCAGTTAACTAACGTACGTTCATCAGGTACAGATGAAGCACAAGTATTAACGCCACCCATCGTAATGAGCCTAGAGCAAGCATTAGAATTTATTGATAACGATGAATTAGTGGAAGTAACACCTAAAAGTATTCGTATTCGTAAGAAATTTTTAAAAGAAAATGATCGTAAACGTGAAGGTCGTAGTCTTAAATAATTGGTGTTTTTAATACTGATACTTAAATAAAATCAATAAAAAACCGCTGACTATAAATCAGCGGTTTTTTTATATTTATAATTTAAAGGGTTGGTAGTGGTTAAGCTTCTACTAATTCATCTTGTTGTGTAGATTTTTTTACTTTGTCAGTGAGTTCAACACGTAACTGTTTTGCCGCTTTTACCATATTCTCTAATGCCGCTTGAGTTTCTGGCCATTTTCGTGTTTTTAAGCCGCAATCTGGGTTTATCCATAAACGCTCTACAGGAATGCTTTGTTGTGCTTTGTTGATTAAATCAACCATCCAATCAATACTAGGAATATTAGGCGAGTGAATATCGTAAACTCCTGGCCCTAAATCATTGGGGTAAGATTGTTGTTCAAAAGCTTTTAATAGTGCCATGTTTGAACGTGATGTTTCTACGGTTAACACATCGGCATCAAGGTCAATAATGGCATCGAGAATATCATTAAATTCTGAATAACACATGTGTGAGTGAATTTGCACTTCACTTGGTGCTTTGGCGGCTGATAATCTAAAAGCTGCTGTGGCCCAAGCTAAATAATCACTCCATTGGCTTTGTTTTAACGGCATACCTTCGCGAATGGCAGGTTCGTCTATTTGAATAATTTGTGTACCAGATTGTATTAAATCATTCACTTCGTCACTGATCGCTAAGGCTATTTGCTGAGCCACTTCACTGCGCGCAATATCATCACGTACAAATGACCAAGCTAAAATAGTAACAGGACCTGTAAGCATGCCCTTTACCTGTTTGTTGGTTAATGATTGTGCGTAATTAATCCAAGATACTGTCATTGCTTTGGGGCGGCTAATATCACCATAAATAATAGGTGGTTTAACACAGCGTGAGCCATAACTTTGTACCCAAGCAAACTGGGTAAAAACAAAACCGTCGAGTAATTCGCCAAAATATTCCACCATGTCATTACGCTCTGGCTCACCATGAACGAGTACATCAAGATCTATCGCTTCTTGGCGTTTAATTACCTCGGATATTTCTAATTCTATTGCTGCTTGGTATTGTGCATCATTAATTTCTTTACGACGCCATTTGGCGCGTAGTTGGCGGATCTCTCCTGTTTGCGGAAAAGAACCTATAGTAGTGGTTGGCAACAAGGGTAAATTTAACGACTCTTGTTGTTTTATTTTACGTTGCACAAAGTTTTCACTACGATGGAAGTCTTGCTCGGTTAGTGCGTTAATACGGTTTTGTACTGCGGGTTTATTGATTTTTTTCGACACTCTACGTGCTAAAGCAGCAGTAGAATATAACGTTATTTTATCACTATTTTGTGTGGTTAACGCACTCTTTAATAACGTTAATTCTTTACATTTTTGTTTAGCAAAGGCAAGCCAATTACTAATTTCCTTGGTGAGCTTTTTCTCTGAGTCTAAATCAACAGGGCTATGTAACAATGAACAAGACGGAGCAAGCCATAAGCGTTCGCCTAATTGACGGTAAAGCGGTAATAGTTTTTGGTAACTACTGACTAAATCTGTTTTCCAAACATTGCGACCATTGATAACCCCTAAAGATATTATCCAATGTTTTGGTAATTTATTAATTATATTGTCAATATTGGTTTTTTCGGCAATAGTATCAATATGCAAACCATCTACATTTAAATCTCTTATAAGCTCTACATGATGATCTACAGAAGCAAAGTAAGTGGTTAATAATAGTTTTAAATCACCCTTATCAAGGGCTTGATAAACTGACTTAAATGCTTGTTGCCATTGTTGGTTAAGTTCTAATCCTAAAATAGGTTCGTCAATTTGAATCCACTCAACCTCTGCTTGCTTTAATTGCTGTAATATTTGTTGGTAAGCGGTGATTAATTTATCCACTAAAACAAGCTTGTCATCAGTGTTGCTTTCATTTTTATAGTCACTTAAATATAAATAGGTTAATGGCCCCACTAAGACAGGTTTTATGGTATTGCTAACTTGTTTTGCTTCATTAATTTGTGCTAACAAATTGTCAATATTTACTGAGAATTCAGTTTGCGCATTGAGTTCGGGAACTAAATAATGATAATTAGTATTAAACCACTTGGTCATATCGCTGGCGGCACATTGACAACAATCATCACTTTTACCGCGCGCTATTTGAAATTCAACGGCTAAGTTGGAACCAGTAGTATTCTGGTGATCTTGAAAGCGACGGGGGATCACGCCTAAGTATAAGCTGGTGTTTAATACATGATCATAATGAGCAAAATCACCGACAGGTAAACATTCAATGCCTGCTTGCTGTTGTAATTGCCAATTCTGTTGACGTAATTGAGTACATTCGGTTAAAAACTCCTCTTGGTTTACCTCACCTTGCCAATATTTTTCGAGTAAAAATTTGAGTTCACGTTTTTTACCAATACGGGGAAAACCTAAGTTATGAATAAGCATGTTATGTTCCTATAAAATTTGTTAATAGCGTTAGTTAACGTTATGAATTATTAATTAATGAAACACCGAGGTTATTACTGCATTCTAAATACTCATAAAGAGAAAATAAAATATAGACGTCTAGATGTTTAGGTGTTTATAATCTCGAAAGGCTAGCACTTAAACAAGCGCAAAAATTTCATTAGGGATATGCAGGATTTTCATTATGTTTGAATTTAAACATTTAAAAACCATTGCTGCTTTGGCAGAAACAGGCAGTGTTGGTAAAGCAGCTGAGCTATTATTTATTAGCCAATCAGCTTTGTCNCATCAAATAAAAGANCTAGAACGTCGTATTGATGCGTCTTTATTTGTGCGTAACAGTTCGCCACTACAATTTAGTGAGCAAGGGNATTTATTATTAAGGTTAGCGCAACAGGTGTTGCCGCAAGTAAAACAATGTCAACAACAATTAAAACAGCAAGGTGGTGAAAAAATCAACCTAAAAATAGCGATGGCATGTCATGGTTGTTTTCAATGGTTATTAGCGGTTATTGAGCAATTTAATCAGCAAAATAATAAGTATCAAATTGAGTTAATGGATGAAGTTTTTGATCTGCAAAACCATAGTGATGTTGCTTTGCTGTTTACCGATTATAAAAAGCCTAAAGATACTCAGTTTGTTTATCAAACATTGGGACGTTTTGAAGTAGTGGCAGTAATGCCGCCAAGTNATGNNTTANNCACTAAAGCTTATTTAGAAGCTAGTGATTTTACGGGTCAAACTTTATTAACTTATCCTGTAAATAAAGAACAATTAGATGTTTTTACTCATTTTTTAACGCCACAAGGGGTTATGCCAAAGTCAATTAAACAAGTGAGTAACAGCCATAAAATGTTGCAAATGGTTGCTGCTAATATGGGCATTGCTGCTGTGCCAGCTTGGTTAGTATCGAGTTTAGCAATGCAGTCGTTGTTAACGGTTAAAAAATTGGGTGAACAAGGTGTTTATAAACGTTTGTATGCTCGTTATGCACAAAACCGCGAATTAACCGCTGCGATAGATCAATTAATACCGCAGGCAAAACAAGCGTTTGCACAATTAACTTATTGATTTTTTTACAAATAGCACCCTGATTACTACTATGTTTGCAATAATAACTAAGCTATTTGAGTCGCTATTTTCCCGATGTCATTGTTTGTTCTTTTCTTCTCATTTCATCAGCTAATTTTTTAGACATACACTTTCTTTTTTCATGTGGCTACCTGTTGAGGCGGAATGTTGTGATTTAGCGTAACATTACTAAAACTTATATTGATATGAAAGTATGGCTATACGGCCTCGTGCAGGATAATACTGTATGTTATTATTATTTTGATCTTTACCTAATGGAATGTACGATGAAGTGAGATATTTAACATTCATTATATTATTGATTTTAAAACCAAAACTATGCTGTTGATTACTTTTTAGAACAATATTGCTATTGAGTAACCATAGTCCTCCACCTGGCAATACATCAACCGCACTACGCCAGTTACCATTGAGGTTAAAAGACCAATTTTGATAATTATATTGTGTCGAAAAATTCAAATAAGTTTTAGGTGCAATACGTTCTGACATAGGTAATCCCGTTGATAGTCCTAAATCAGTGCTGTTATGCCAAAGGTGTGTGATCGCGAGAGTAGTGCGAATATTTTTATTGGTTTGATAAATAAATTCTAACTCAGTGCCCTTGGCATGATTTTTAGCAACGTTACCTAAGCTAACGCCACCAGTATCATTACTTTTAAAGCCAATTAAGTTTATTTGATTATTGGCAAAAGCTGTGGCGATTAATTGCAATTTACTTAATGTTTTTAAATAAGAAAACTCAAAAGTTTTTATCTCACTGGCTTTTAAATTACGGTTTCCTGCGGTTAAACCACTCTCGTCATCATATAAATCGCCTAATGAAGGAACGCGATAAGCTTGCCCATACAATAATTTAATTGTTTGATTTTTATCAATGTTGTAGATAGAGGTAAGACGAGGCATGAGTGCATTATTTACATCATTATAGCCGTCATACCGTAACCCTGTAGTTAAGCTTAATTTAGTATTTATTTGCCATTTTGTTTGCAAATAGGCACTACTGATAATTCTAGTTTTATTCTCGATTACACGCTGATTATCCTTTGTAAATACCGTTATTTTTGGTAATGGTTCAAAGTTAGAAAAAAGATTAAAATTACTTTTTAAATAGCCGTGTGGGACTTGTGATTCAGAATAAGCTAATCCTGCGCTGAGTAATAAATGAGTATTTATTTGGTAATGACTATCTATGTTGCTATTAATAGATCGGTAATCAAAATTTTCACCAAAGAGAAAGTCTGCATTTTCAAATGGAGGCTCACCTTGAGGAGTTAATGCTGTTAATGATCCCCTAGTAGCATATTGATAACTTACCATCGCACTTAAATTATATTTGTCGTTATCAATAAATTGATGCTTTATGCCTGTAATAAAGTGAGTTAATTTAATTTTTGACACATTATCTCTTAAACGACGAAACAGGTAATAGTTACGGCGTATTGAGCTTAAATATTGACTAAAAAATTTAGTGTTGTTGTTACTCAAATAAGCTCTTAATTGGATCACATGGCGAGGATCTGTTGTGCTATTTTGTAAATTACTACGATCGAAAACAGGACTAAAGGTATCGCCATCATCTTGTTGAAATGACAAATTACCACCAGCAGACCAGCTTTTAAATTGCTTATTAAAGCCAGCGCTTAGTTTAATAGTATTGAGTTCACCGTAAGATAATTTTAGTTGCTTTTGACTAGACGTAATAATATTAATAACACCACTGTAAGCATTTGAACCATAAATGGCAGAACCAGGACCGCGAATAATTTCAATACGATCGACATCGTTTAAGTCCATATAACGTATTAAATAATTGATACCGCCAGTGTAGTCGTCATTAAGGCGATAGCCATTTAATAAAACTAAAAGTGTATTAGCATATTTTTGTGCATGACCACGAATAATAACGTGTGATTGATTGCCTTCTACAGCATTCATCATAGAATAAAAACCGGGAACTTGGCTTAGTAATTCTGTCCATGTTTCTATACCCATTTCTCTGATCTGATTTTGCTGAAAAACAGTGACTGTTGACGAACTATTCTGCAATGTTTCATCAGTTTTAGTCGCAATAGATATTTTTGTACGCATTAATTGTGCAAGTGTTAAATCTAAATAATCATTATTATTTTCTTCCGCTAATATATTTCCAGAAAGAAATAATAAAAAAATGAATAGACTAGATGATTTCATGTTTTGCATAAAAAAATTGAATAAATGATGTAGTGATCATAGTGTTAATAGTAATGTTTCTCAATGGGAATATTTAATGATGTCGCATATGTTCTATTTTATACGATGAAATAAGTAACCAATAACCCTAAGTTAAAAATACTTGGTGCGATAAAAAAATTGCGCGGAAAGTAATGAATAGTAACAACGGTAAGTAGCGTTGTTAAGGGTAAAGTGAATAGGGTTAACCAGTTNAAATTTAAGAGCAGAATACTAACCATGAGCATAAATAGCGTGATAAGCACTATCGCCAAGGTGTCGTAAAAATAACGTTTTTTTGTGGTCATTAATATTGACGCTAAATAATAGCGGTATTTTTTATAAAATCTTTCATTATCAAAATGATAACTAGCAACAATTAAGGAAAAAAAGTAACTAATAATAAGCTGTATAGGTATATTTGCTGGTGTTTTCATTTCGTGTTGAAATAATATCACCAGCATAGCTATTAACGTTAATGCGCCTAAACGGGCGATATTTGCCGCCGCTTGCTGTTTTATATCTATTAAACGAAATTGCCAATAATGTTTGCCAGTAAACTCTATATTGCCACTATTGAGGGGNAGCCATTTTTTTATACGAGCGTAGTGATGAGTTAATGTGGTCGAAAAATAGTGTTCCATCAGCATTATTACTAGCCAAAGCAGGTTTAACAGCGTAGCCATTGAGGTTAACGTTATGTGGTTAAGCTGTGTTGTTGTCTGTAGAAATATTACTATGAGTAATGGAAATAGTAATAAAGATGACCACAATAGTGATGTTTGTTTAATAGCAATAAAGGCGATAACGAGCACATTAAAGGCGAATAATACAAAATAAAANTGATTGATTAACGTTGCCGTATTNGGGATCAATAACGCTAATAAACTCGGCGCTAATAGTGGTGCATTGCCCGCTAAAAGAGTTAGTAATAGCGTTGCTGTTTTATTGAATTTAGCACTGTAATTTAAGCTTTTTAAATAATAGCGATATTGGTGTCCTAAAATAGCATTACGTTGAATACGTATTAATAAATACACTAATAAAAAATAGCCCCATTGATAACCAATACGAGTAATGATTTCAGTATCTTTAGCGGCGATAACACTCAATGATATTAACGCCGATAAAAATAAAGCGGGTAACGCTAAATATAATGCCATCATTAGAAAGTAAAAAAACTGTCCTAATGCGGTTAACATAACTCTCAGTTGTTGTTGATAACATTGATAGCGCAGTTGTATGTATTGCATCTTTAGTGGTGTTTTACGCTGACTTAACATTAGCGAACTTGCTCGTTAGTTAAGCCGCTATTTAATTGCGTAAAGTCTTTAAAATTGAGTTGCGTATATTGNTGATCATGAATAAAGTCATCTTCATGACTAGTGACAATTATTTGTCTTTGTGTGTGGTGAGGATAATTGCGTAAATAATTTAACAGCCAAGTACGGCTGTGATGATCTAATCCTGTGCTCGGTTCGTCTAGTAATAAGCATTTAGGTTGATGAGCTAGCGCTAATATTAACGACAGTTTTTTACTGTTGCCCAGTGATAGTTCTTGTACTTTTTTGTTTAATTGTTCATTAAAATTTAATGCAGTAACTAAAATATTAGGAAATTCAATGTGATNTTGTTGACAATGAAAGTTGATCAGTTGTTGTACGTTTAAAAATTGCGGTAACAATATTTTATCCGAAGAAATACCAATATTTTGCTTAGCTGTAATACTGGTTATTATGTTTTGCTCAAATAAAACTTTACCACTATCAATTGCCTCTAAGCCTGCTGCCATTAATAATAACGTTGTTTTACCAATACCATTTTCGCCAGCAATGCAATAATGGGCTTGGTCAAAGTGATAGCTAAACTGTTGTACAATAATTTTTTTGCTAAAACGCTTACTGACTTGATTAAATTGCAGCACATCAACATCCTTATCAATTTTTATATTGAAGTGAAAAGTAGATATTAAATATGCAAGTGATTTTGGTTTTTTTCAATAGTTTCCTTTTTACTTTTGGTAACTTAGTGTTTCAGATTACGTAGTCACAAAAGTTAACCGCCAAAAGCCAATAAAATAGTTAAGAGGGGTAACAATTTATTCATTGTACTTCTTCCGTTTGAATTTATGCTTATTGAGTTATTTCCGTCCAAGTATCTGCACCATCGAAATACCTAGTATCAAGTGAGTTAAGGATGTCGGAATTTACCATACGAAAATTTATAGCCATTTTGTTTTTATTGCCTAATTTCGTTGCGGTGTAATGAGTTAAACAACCGCAACGATTACAATGATGAAATTCAATGGTTTTATCACCCCAACAGTATGAAACGACAACATCTTTTGCTGCCGATACTTTAACTTCTTTCGGTTGAAAATATGCCCATAACGCTGCATATTTACTGCAAGCAGAACAATTGCAACGGGTGACTATTTTTGTAGTTGCTGGAAGTTTTATTTTAATACTCCCACAATGACAGCTTGCTTCGATCATCCATTAGACTCCTTGATGTAAAACGCCCAAGACGACAAAGTAAAAGTTAAACTCCAACGTATGAACGGCTTATCGCAGTTGAATATTAGTGTGAACTATTTGCTCTTAAGTTAGCTACCTCGGCGTTTGCGTTTGTATTTGCACTACGCGCCGCAGCGGCAACCTCTTTAGTAACAATGGTTTTACCTATAGGCGCAATTGAAATACCAGCCAGTTTTAAATGCTGTAAAGCGAATGGAATACCAATAATAGTGATAAAACAGGCGATTGCTGAAAGCAGATGACCTATGGCTAACCAAAATCCTGCAAAAACGAACCAAAATCCTGCAAAAACGAACCAAATAATATTGCCTAATACGCCTAAGCCACTCGTGCCAATATCTTCTGATTGCGTTAACTCATCACGGGCCATAGCTTCCTTGCCAAAAGGAAAAAATGAGAAACCTGCAATAACAAAACAAGCCCTTCCCCAAGGAATACCAACAATACTTATAAAAGCGATCAGTCCAAAAAAGCACCAAGCTAAGCCCATAAATATTCCACCGAATAAAAACCAAATTACATTACCAATAGTTCTCATTTTACTTCCTTTTATTATTTGAATCTAAGTATTAAAATTACCAATAACCACGCTGTTTATTTATTTTAGAATTATAAGCTATCGAGAAAAACAACTAACTAGGTAAAAAATCTATCGCCCATATTGTTGTCATCACGGCAACGTCTTCAGCAGGAAACTTAATCCTGCGTAATATTACGATTAACTGTCGCTCTAATTTTGCATTATGCAAGGCGCTCGACTTAATAGTGACATGGCTAATGCTGCCATTAGGCTGTATTTCTATTGCAAATAGTACTTTGCCCTTTAATAGAGGATCTTTTCTTAACGCTCGATTGTAAAGTGTATATAATCTAGCTTTGTGCGCTTCGAGTGTGCGCCGTAATGTCATTTCAGAACGGTGTCCTAGCTGCGTTGTTGAGCCGTTATCGCTTACGGTCAATGCATTATTGTTCGCTAGAATTTCTTCTTTACCTAGGCGGATATGTTCGGTGTTTTTCGTGCTTAGGGCATCGCTAGTAACGGTTTTACCCAGTTGTGCTTGTGTTAGCTGGCTGCTCTGTTTATTCGTTGCTGCGGCGAGTAATTTTCTTTTTATTGTTGTTGCTTTGGTTTTACTGTTATTTAATTTGGTGGTTGTAGCTGGCATTACTACAAAGGCTTCACGCATGGCGAATAATTCGTCTTTCATGGTTGCCAAACCCGACGAATGCGCTTTAGTTTTGGCTAATGCTCTGTCGTTTTTGCTTACAGGCGTAGGTGCTTTCTGCTTAGCCTTCTCTTGGGCTTTTACTTTTGCTTTTTTTAGCGGTTTCTTCTTTGGCTTTAGAGGGGGTTTTTTAGGTAATGGCAGTTGTTTTTCTTTTAGCATTATTTTGGCAAGCTGCGCAGGAGGACGTTCTTTTATCTCGCGAGATACTTTTACTTGTTCGATTAAAGGTATGCCAACCGCAAACAATAAATACATCAGCAATAATATAGTAAGAATTTTATTGAAATTCTTATCTTGTGCGCTCGGTTTTAATAAATCATTAAATCCTTGTAATTCATTATTTTTACTTTTGTGATCATCAATGTGAACAGTTGTGTGATTAAAGGTGTGAGTGGCTGTCATTATTAGCCCTCACTCTGTTTAGTTTTATCATGCTGTTTTACCGCCAGTGAAACATTACGGTAATCACTGTTGGCACAGGCGGCGATAATTTGTTTTAACACCGCATAAGGTGTCGCGGCATCACCAATAATGGTTACGGCGCGACCTTTTTTAAGTTCGGTTGCCGATAATTTTATGCGGCGATTGGCTTGATAGGCTAACTCGTTTTTTAGCGCCGTAGTTAATTCAACATTATTCTGCTGGCTAAGCGTATTAGCATTTTTTGATTGTTGCCAAATCACCTTTTCTTGGATCAATACCCGATTGTTTAAGACGGTAATTACTAGGTTCTCTTCGGGTAATTTATCGGCGATGGAAACGGGTAAATTAATTTCTTTAATGTTTTGTAATACCCTGACTTCAGACTGATTAACAATCAAAAAAAACACTAAAATAGTGAATATATCCATTAGCGCGACAAGGTTTAATTTGCTTGTTGAGTTGATTTTTTTGTGGTGTCTGGCTAATCTTCTGGCTTTAGGAGATTGCTTCATTACTGTGCTCCTGCTTGCTCTTTTGTTATTTGTTCAAGGGGGGCATCACCTAACGAAATAAGGGGGAATAATTCCGCATCAACCAAATTTGCAGCCACCACGGCTTTAAATGAACGTACGGTATCCATTGCCGAAACAATGGTTTGATAATCCACCTCTGGAGNAAGTAAAATAACGATGTCATTTTTGTCGATATTTTGTTGTTGAAAGGTTAGTTTTAAATCTTGTAAGTAAATGGCGAGCGCTGAAAAATCATAGCCTTTTTCACTCACATCAAAACGTTTTAATAAAATTCCAGCAGGATAATTTAAGGTTAAATGTTGTTTGGTGATCACTAACTCTAGCGCTTTGGCTTGTTTTTTATCTTGTTGTTGCGCCGCATTTGCCATGATCGGCAACTGTAAATTTAAAATTCTAACTTGTGAAAAAACTAAACTGAGCAACAGCACTGGCACTAACACGATCATTAAATTCATAAATGAGGTGATATCTAGCTCGCTCTCTATTTTTTGTTTTTGGCGACGGCGAATTCTCATCATTANTCGCCTCGGTTGGTACCCGTTTGCTGATTAAAAGACAACGCATTGAGCAATTTTATGCCTGCCATTTCTAATGAGTCAGTAATGGTGGCGGTTTTAGTTTGTAAACTCGAATGAAATAAAATTAGCGGAATAGCGGTGATCAAACCAAAGGCGGTAGTATTCATTGCAACCGAGATACTTGCCGATAATAAATTCGCTTTTTCGGCAGGATCAGCATTAGCTACGGCTGAAAAGGCCGCGATAAGTCCCATTATGGTACCAAGTAAACCCAGTAAAGTGGCAATGTTGGCTAATATAGCTAAAAATGGCGTGCGCTTTTCTAGTCTAAGCATATATTCCATGATGGTTTCTTCCATCGCATATTCAACATCTTCACGACGACTAGCATTAGATAAACGCGAAATTCCTGATTTTAAAACATTTAACACGGGCGCATCATTGCTTTTGGCATGGTTGTCGATGGCCGAAATATCCGCTGTTTTTAGGGCGTTTTGTATTAAAGAAAATGCTTTTTGGTTGGCTCTGTGTATCGAGCTTAAATATAACCAGCGTTCAATGGTGATCGCTAAACCTAATACTAACACCAACGCAATAGGATAAATAAAGGTGCCGCCGTTTTGTAAAAAGGCAACTATACTGTCGAAAAAGCTCATTTTATTTTCCTTACATTGTTCAATTGTTGTTGTTTATTAAAGTCACTAACTTGCTGCTTAAAAACTTTAGGATTAATGGGTTTAAATTTTGGTAAGGCTAATCGCATCACTTTACCTTTAACTACTATGGGTGTCTTTATACCTTGCCAAGGCATGATATACAATACTTTAGGTTGTTGTTGCGAACCTTTTATTTTGCTATTTATTATCACGGTTTGTTGCGTTTTTTTATTGTTTTTAAGCTCATTTGCCGATAAATTAACGGTAAAAGTGCTGATAAATAACAGTGACAAAAAAATGTAGCCTGTTGTTGTTTTCATTATTATTGCCTGCTAGCTTTGTTTATGGTTTTATCATTAGCGTTAACTGCGGTTAACCCCGCGCGCTTTATCTTTAACTTAAGTCCTGCCAGCCAACGCTGCGCTTGTTTATCTTGTGGTTTTATTTTTAAATAAGCTTGATAATACTTCATTGAGTCTAATAAGCGACCACGATATAACTCTAATAAAATTGCCATATTTAATTGTGCTTGTGCATACTGTGGCCAAATAATTAAGGCTTGGCGATAGCTTTTTTCTGCTTGGTTAAAGTTACCCTGCTTACGTGCTATTTGCCCTTGTAAATTATAGGCATAAGGATTATTGGGGTTTGCTAAAAGAGCTTTAGTTAACTGCTCATTGGCTAATGCAATATGTTTTTGATGCAGGGCAATCAGTGCTTTATTAACATAACTACCGCTAAGTTCTGGTTGCTGAGCAATAATTTTGTCTAATAATTGTTGCGCTTTATACCATTTTTTGGCGCGCATTAACCTCAGTGCCGCTTGAAAATTAGCTGCACTTTCAGCGGAGACTTTACTGCTTACTTGCTGTTCAAGATATAAATTTTTAATCGGCACTGCTGCTGGAGTGAGCGAATTATTGGCTGGCGGTGTTTGCTGCTTATCGTCAATAGCGACCATATCAACAATTTCTTTGCCTAAATGGTGCAACTCTTTTTTAGTCGATTTTTGTTTATCTTGAGGGGTGACACAGCCTTGCATTAGTATGCTTGTCAGTACCAATAAACTAATGAACAATGCTTTAGTTGCTTTAATTAGTTGGAGCCAATTATTAATAAATAGCATTGATAACATCAGGCGTATGCTCCTTTCTGTCATAAAGCGCTGGTGATAATTTAGCCAGAGCGGCAAAGCTTTTACCAACCCATTGATCATAGATATTTTGCCAAGCGCGTTGAGTATTACTCGCATGAATGTCGATAGCTTTTTCTTCAAAAGGGTAAGCTAATTCTTCCAATACAAGGTCATATTCTTCGAGTGCCAGTTCGTCAAGATTTGCGGGGCGTTCAGAGTTCAAAACATCTTGCGCCAACTGTTGATATAACATTGCTAAGTTATAAGTCGTATGGGGAACAAAGTTAGCTAGTTTAAAGGCCAATACTTGCTGATAATAGCCAATTGCTTTTTTCATTTCGCGTTGTTTACGTTTTAAACTTGTCTTTAACGGCGCTTTTAATTTTACCCACTTAAAGCTTTGCTGGTGTGCTTGCCCTAAACTAAAGGCGGCGCTCGAGGCTAAAAAGATAGTACGAGGCGTTATTTGTGCCAATGATTTTCGTTGTTCTATCACGTGAAATTTTAGTATTTTACGATACCAATAATAGCGTTTATTGGCTTCTTTGCTTTGTTGATAAAAGGTACTCATTTTATATCTAACTTCTTGCGCAATGGCAAAAGGTTTTGGGTAAGTGTGCGCATAAGTTCTAAAAGCACTAAGTGCTTTTGTTTTATTACCAGCCTTAAGGTAATACTCTGCAGCAGTGTATTGCGCTTCACGGCGCAACTCATTCGAGGGTTCCGTATTAACCATAATAAGCAGCTGTTCGGCGGCTAAATCCCATTGTTTTAAGCCAGTGTACGACTTTGCTAATTTGGCAGGAATAGAGCGACTATATTGGTGTTTAGGATAACGCTGCTTAAAGGCGAGTAATACTTTAACCGCTTGCTGCCAGTGTTGCTGAGCTAATAATAAGTTTGCCGCATCAAATTCGGCAGTAACACGGTAGCTTGATTCAGGTATTACTTTACCAAGGCGTAAAAAGTGTTGTACGGCTAATTGCGGTTGACTTACTTTTAATGCTTGCCCTTGAAAATAAATACATGAAGCGATTAAATTACGTATTTCTATCCATGTTTTTTGCTGTTTGTTAACATAATTCATGGCTAAGTCATAAGCGAGTTCAGCTTCTTGATAACGTTTTTGTTTATATAAACTATGGGCTTGTAACTGGCTAGCGATGTTTATTTGTTTTAATGCCTTGGCTGATAATTTAGTTGCCCGTTTAATTGCTAAGNTCGTCTTATTGAGCTGTTGCTGATTTACATGATAGTGTTTTAGAATAAAATCACTAAAAGAGTTAACTGCGGCATAGTCTTCACTGGCAAAGCTGTATTGTATTGCTTGGCTGGCTATTACTAGCGCACGATTGTCTTTAAGATATTTAATAACAAAACGTTTATCGAGATCATTTCGTTGCTTGATAAGTTGCTGATATTTTAAATTTTTGGCTGTTTTATCCCCGTAATAATTTGTCAATAGTTTTCGAACAGTTACTGTGGATGCATAAGCGGCTTTACGCTGTAATTGTCGCCAAGATTTTAATAATGCTGGGTCGGTGTGCTGCTCTTTTTTTTCTAATAGCTCATTTGCTAATGGATATTTTTTGAGTGCATGATAAGCAATTGTTTGATAGAGCGTTAATGCTTGCTGGTATTGCTGTGCTTCAAAATTAGCTTCAGCATATAAATATTCATTGTGTAATAAATCGTGCTGTATTTGTTGCCTTGGTGAATAGTGCTCTTGTGCTGATCTGGCATGTATTAAATAAGTATGCAGAGCTATAGCTGCTTGTTTAAAATGTTTTATTCGACTTTGACCAAGCGCAAGTTGTTGCGCTTTAGCGTATAAACGATGGCTATGTGCATAACTAAATTTAACTAGGTGTGGCAGCAGTTCATTTTGCTGATCTATCGAAGCCTGTTGCCAAAAAACACTACCCATACCATAGCGATTAACAAAGTTGTTTTTTAGTTTATCAATTAAGGAAAACTGGCCTTGCTGTTGATATAAAGTTAATAAACTAAGCGAAAAACGTGCTGCCCATAAGCTATTTGGCGCAAGTGCAATATAAGCCTGATACGTTAATATTGCGTCGTGGGGAAGTTCGTTTTTTAGTAAAAAATTCGCTAAATTTTTAAACAGTAAATGCTGATATAGCGCTAGATGAGTTAATGCTCGGTTGTTTTTGACCAGTTTTACTAAAGACGTTGCCTGTTGTTGCTGGCTTAACGAAATACTTAATACCCGCTGGGTGTCTTTAGCTAAACTTTTGCCACGACTGGTTAGGCTGTTAAAACTAAAATTTTCTGCTGTGGGTAGTGGTTTGTTTTGCGCAATTATTGCTTCAAAAACCTGTATAAAGGTCATGTCAGCGTCAGCTAACCGATTTAATTTAAATAATGACCAGCCCGACATATAAAGACTATTAAGTAAGTATTTGTCATTATTATTGCTACTAATGACTTTTTTATAGGCGGTTAATGCGGCATTATAATTTTGTAAATTGTAATAAATATCACCGCGTCTAAAATTTAATTCTGCATTATAAGTACTGTTCGGATAACGAGTGAGTAACGAATTTATTTGCACCAAGCTCGCCGCCGTTTTTCCTTGTAAGTCTAACGCTTTTGCTAATTGGTATTGAACAAACTCATTGTTTGCTCTATTGGGATAGCGTTGTAATAAATCGCGGTATTCATTAATCAGTTGCTGTAATTGTTGTTCGCTTTTAGCGATGTTTTCTGTGTTTAATTCTTCATCGGCATAGTGTTCATCTCCATAGTTTTCATAACGTTGGGTGTTAATTTGTGCAAGGCGGTATTCAACGTTGGTTCTTATTTCAGCATCTGGCTCTAGCGTTAAAATTGATTGATAAATTGCGGCTAATTTTTTGGCACGCTGCTGTTTATTTAATGCCTCGGTGATGTTTTGTTTGCTGCTGCGTTGTGCGGCTAAATCGGCTAATGTTGCTCTTTGCGTTCTTGCCTTTGCCTGAATATCTTCATTGGGGGTACTCAAACAGCCCAATAACAACATACTGCTGAAAAACAACATAATGTAGCGAAAATAATAATGCTTTATGAATATGCCAATAGGGTTAACCGTTTTAGCGGTAAAACTAGTCATTATAAATCCTCACTGCTTGTTTGCCTTTGCCTAGCTTGAGGTTGTACCGTTGGCGCTTGTGCGGGGAAGGATATTTTTTCAAGGATCGCTGCCATCGAATGTCGTGACGTTAGTAAATTAGCGGTTAACATTGCGCGTTGCTGATTAATAAAGGTTTGCACTGTTGCTTTGATTTGTTGGTTAGCTTGGACAGTTATATGAGTAATGTCATTTAATAAAACATTGATCTTAGTGGCACTTTGTTGCTGGCGCTTCTCAATAAAAGTTAATGATTGATGGGCATTGGCAAAATGAGTAAATTTTTGTTGTTGAGTTTGGGCAATGGCAAGCTGTTTATCAATGCTGGCGAGTTGTGTTTTATGTTGCCATAAGCGCGGTATAAATTGTTGACTGAGTTGCCATTGCAGTACACCGTTAACACGCTGTAATCTTTCTTGATAGTCAGTGGTGTTTCGTTGTGTTTTTATGATGTTAAGTGCGTCTTCGCTTTGGGTGATACTCTGGAGCCATTTTTGCTCTTTAGCGTTAGCTAAGGCTTGCACGTTTTGTTGTTTTTCAACTAAGTTTAGTATTTGCGCAAGTTGCTCTCGCCGCGCTTTAAGTTTTGTAATAAGCGCTGATATAGGGTGTTGCTGCTGGGTAGTAAAAATTTTATCTTGTCTCGTTTTGTTAAGCGTTAAAGTGTAATCAAGCCATTTACTTTTTTGCTGTTGTTGCTGCAAATGACGGGCGAGCAAGTCGAGTTCTATTAAGTGCTGGTAATCGGCTTTAAGTGCTGAATTTTGTAATGCTTTTTGTAACCAGGGTGAGCTTGTTTGGTATGGGCTGGCGGCGGCCAAATTATCAATAATATTGTTATCAACTCTCTGCTTTTGTTGCTGTTCTTGTAGTGTTAAAGGCGAGGCTTTGACTGAAAAATTGAGTAAGTTATCAGTGGTTAAAAAAGCATGTTCAAACCCCTTTAACGCACTCAATTTAGTACTAAAAAAAACATCAACTTTTTGATAATTAGCCAGAGCTTGCTTGAGTGTTTTTTCTGTTCCTGATGCTAATGGCTCTTGCTTCTGCGTTATTTGCGAAGCCATTAATAGTGTACTTTGCCAGCCTAAATTTGAATAAGGATATTGTTGCTGTAATAAATTAAATAACGTTATCGCCATGTCGTAATGTTGTGTTTTTTGTGCGGCATACGCAAATAAAAACAATGCAGGTTCGCTGTAAGGGCTGTGTTGTGGAAATGATTTTAAAATAATAAAACTATCGTTATAGCGTTGCTGTTTTACATACATTTGTGCCAGTAATAATTGTGCATAATCTGCGATAGCTTGTTGCTGTATTAAGATATCGCTGGTGGCTTTTTTATTGACGATTTCTTCATTAACAAAAGGGCTGAAAAGTTGTTGCCAAAAAGTAACGCTAGCCTGTTTGGGGTTATTATTTTTTACGTTTAATAAAATATTTTCAGCTTGTGGATAATTATTGTTTTCAATATAAAACAGCGCTTGATTAACGTGTATATAGGGGGAATTAAGTGCGCTATTATTGTCTTGGTTTTGAGTGCTAGTTTGATCTTTAGTAGCAATAATACTCGCTAACGATGTTGGCGCAGCAGGCCAATAGGCAAGCTGATTTAAGGTGTAATATTGCTGATAATAAGCGGGTGAAACGTGCTTTATTTTTGCTAATAGTTGTTGCGCTTGCGCCTTATTTCCTTGTTCAACTTGTTGTTCGGTTAGTTGTAATAAGGCAATAAGCAGTAATTCATCGGCCGATGTAGCTGACTTACCCGTATCATTTACTTGCTCTGCTGTGGTTGCTTGTTTGGTTTGCTGTGCGGCAATGGCGAGCAAGGTTTTTGTTGCTTGCTGTTGTAGACCAATAGCAACTTGTAAGCCTGCATTAAATAAATCACTTTTGGGTGTCTGCGCATTAAAACGTTGGTTGTTAATGCTTATTTGCCTTAATGCTTGTGAATAATTGCCAGAAAAATAGAAAAACAGCGCTTGTCGATAGAGTTTGTTTTTAAACGTTGCGCTATATTTGCTTTTTAACTGCTCATTATGGTGAGTTTGTGCAAAAGTGCTTGCGCTTTGTACTGTAAGCAAAAATAAAATTAAAGCGAGTTTTCTAGCAGAACAATGCATAATAATTTACAACGCCCATTCTTCAACATGAATATTGGCGCGATAATTGGCGACATTATCGTCAATTTTTAATTCAATCATTTTAGCGTCATCTGCTTTATCAAAATGATGGGTTATTGCTTGTTTGGTCGTTCTTCCTTCATTATCAATACCCGTAAAAATAGCGGTTAATTGATGTTTTCCTGTTTTTAAATTACCTAAATAAATACGTTGAATGCCACCTTTTTCTAATGCTTTGCGTTGTCTGTCGGTATATAAAAAACCAGTAACATCTTTGCTGTCTATTTTTAATTCTACGCTGTCTAAGGTAAAAAAACGGCCAATATCAATCGAGATAAAAACCGCCACTTGTGTACTGGCGGGAAATAATAAATCTTCTTCTAAAATGAATAACTCACGATTGAGTTTTAATACTTCACTTTTAATTTGTTCTAAATCACTTGCCAGCGTTTGCTTAGATGGGTTTTGCGGATGCTCGCTGGCAACATTAAGTGCTGAAAAGAACAAGACTGCACAGGCAATTAATTTACTCGCTTTTACAATGCATGAATGTGAATTAATACTGTTGAACATAAATAAAACCTTGGCTACATGGTAAAAGAGTTAAAAATATAAGCTAAAAAACATTCGAACAACATTGGCAGTAAACCCGTAAAAAGGTTCATTGCCAACACCACCTTTGGCGGTAGGATCTCTAAAGTTATTGTAATTAAAATCAATATAATCCCACTGTAAGGAGGCTTCAGAGCGCCAATCACCAAAAGAGAACTTTGCGGGTAAGGTGTAAGTAACACCTGCGCCTATGGTAAAATCGTTAAAGTCACTGAGCTCTTTATCGCGCGCTAAGAAATTTTGTGCATCTTGATAAGGAAATAAGTCATTATAAAAATTGGCTTGGCTTTGCTGGTAATAACGTAATTTAAATTCTAGTTCTAATGATTTATTTATCGGGTGACGATAACCTAATTCAATATCACCGGAGTTAATGTCCCAACTATCAGAGAAATAACGGTAATTTAAAAAAAGTGCTGCACGATAAGGTAAGTAATAATTTAACGAAAACTTACTGGTAAACGAATTTCGGGTCTTAGGGTAGACCTCGACTTGATAACCAACGCCTGCTGGCAGCGTGTTATCTATATATCTTACGGTGCGATAAGGGTTGTTAAGGTAGCCTTGGTCGGCAATGGCTTCAATAGACAAATTAGCGGTTAAATTAGCGGTTACTATTTGATTAATACCTACGCGCAATTGGTAGTGTTTACTTTGTTCGTTAAAATTATCATCACCATTACGCATAACCTGATCGTCACCAAACGATAACCCTAAACTTAAATTGGTTAAATCACCAAAAGTGTCTTGAGAAATATTAATACTTATCGATTTAGCTAAATAATCGCTTTCATCACTTTGTCTAACGTTCATGCTCATTAAGGTTTTATCACGTAAATATTCAATACCTAACTGTGCTTCATTACGTTTTTCACTATAAGGGCTGGCGGTACTCATTACATCAACTGAGGCGGATGAAATCATATCGACATAATAATAAGCACTTATGGCAACAGACTCAGTTGCCTTTTTTCTCAGTAAAATAGCTGGGCCGTCAATTTTCATGCCGCCGCCTTGATAATTATGGTAAAGCACATCGGCGCGATCGGGATCTAATACCGTTGCTTGGCTGTTATTAAAGACGTTTAAGCCAATAAATAAGACTAAGCAAAGTATTAATTGTAGTGCCTGTAATCGGTGATTTTGTGTGAGGTTAATTACAGCCACAGCCACCACCTCCTGTACCTTCAGCACCGCGAGCAGATTCTCTGGCGCCATAAACGTGTGCTATATGCATATTGGCAATAGGGTTACGGTTCGTGCTCATAATTTTGTCTGCTAAATGCTGGCGTTCATAGGGTTTAACCCAAGGTTTTATATTAAGCTGCGCGCAACCAGTTAGGTTTAGAAACATAAAAACGAACAATAGTTTCAGCCAATTTTTTCTGCTTTTTACCAATATTCTCGCGGCTCTCATTATTGCTCTCTCATTATTGCTCTCTAATTAACTGTTTAATTGCCTTGGCATATTTTTTTTCATAACCACTTTTATAGCCTCTAAAAATAAAACGTACCACGCCATTGCGATCAACAATTACTGAGGTTGGCATCGCGGCTACTTGGTAGGTTGCTGATAAGGTGTTTTTGGCATCGAAAAATATGGGGAAAGTTAATTTTAAATCAGCGAGAAATTTTTTACCCGCTTGATTTTCTTGCTCAACATTAACGCCCCAAACTGAAAATCCTAAGTCTTGATATTTTTCGTGTAAGGTTTGCAACGCAGGCATTTCTTTGCGACAAGGAGCGCACCAAGAAGCCCAAAAATTAATTAAGATTATATTGCCACGCTGTTCGACTAAATTAAGATTTTTACCTGCCATATTTTTTAGCGTAAAATCAGGCGCTTTTTCGCCAATAGTTAATGCTTGAACGTTGGCAGACAAAACAAGTGCAGCAATAAGCCAGAGCATTGTGTAGAGCCTTTTGGGTGAAATGTTACTTGTCATGCGGTTATCCTTTGTTTAGGCTTTTTATTAAAAATAAACTGAAAATCCTGAAGTAAAATTCAAATTATGAGTCGTTTTTGATATACCCGTAATTTGGGTATCAAAAATATAATCACTCATGCCAATATCCCATGCGATCCAATCATTTAGAAATACTCGATAATTGGTCGTTAGGTTAATAGTAAACTTGTTATCACCCGTAAATTTGGTGGTGCCGCCACCTAGTTCAACCGAAAAAACACTGTTAAAGGCTAAATCTCTACCGAGAAAAATTTCACCGGGCATTAGATTATAGCCAATATTAAGACCGTAATAACTTAGCTTTCGCTGGTTGTCGGTTAATAGCGGTGCTGAATTCACTAAGCGTTCAAAACTTGTTTGTCCTGCGGTTGCTTGCCCGTACCGCGCTTTAACATAAAAGAATTCGCTGATGTGATACGCTAAGTGTGCACTCAGCCAAGTGCTACTTTCAAAATCTTCAATCGAAATAAGCCCTGCTTGTACGCCTATTTCAATGTTTTCGGTATCTAATACGTCAACCAAAACATCACGCCTTTTTACATCGGCTTTTACCTGTATGGCCGTATTGTCAGCTACTGAATGGCTTTGCTCACTTTCACTTGCCAATACACTTTGGCTCAAGGTCAACGTAGTAAGCACTAATGCAATAGTTGTCTGTATGGGCGTTAAAAAAATACGCTGAAACCTAGTTTCCATGTGTTGATCTCTTCATTTTTATCTCGATCGGTTAGTGCTAACGAGAATTTATATTCTGCGCGCAATAAAAAATTGCGTGCAAGGTGATATTTAATGCCAACTGCGGCACTCATTAGTGTGCTTTGGCGTTTTTTTGCATCGGCTAAAACGCTATGTGGCGTGGTGTTTATCATGCCAGCACCAATGCCGACATAAGGAATAACCAGCCACTCTGGAAAAGGTTGGCTAATTAACATAACTTCATAAAGGTTACTGTCAGAAATATTACCTAATGCCTTACCCGCAGAAATTTCACTGCTAAATACTGGGGTAAAAGCGTAACCCAAATAAACATTGTAAAAATTAGCACCCGCTAAATCGCCATACATTACACCGCCTTCAAAAGTATGATCTTGAAAGTTTTTCCATTGCTGCTCTTGCGTCACTTTGCTGCCGTGTTGGCTTAATCCTATTAAATCACTTTGTAATAGCCAGCCTTCAATACCGCGAACATCTGTAACTTTTAACCAAGAAGTACGCTTTATTAATACACTTATTTGTTCATTTTGTTCAACCACATGAATAACAGGATAACCTATGCCTGGGCCAGAATGTAATTCAACAAAAGGTACATCAACATGCAACACGGCGGCATCGGAGTCNGTTGCCGAGGCAGCAAAAACTTTAGTGATTGCTAGTAAGCTGAGCATCAAAACAATGGTATTGATAAATTTTACTTTAGTATTGATCATAAACCTTAAGTTAGTCTAAGTTGCTAATCCTGTTGATAAAACGGTGTGTTGTAATATTGTGCGCCAATGTCTAACCATTCCGCCAATAACTTTAATTCGGCTACTGTTAAACGATTTTGATGCGTCCCCGTGGTAAAAAGATCAAAAAATCGCTGACTTGCCCGTGCACCATTGGTTGAGAGTATCGGGTTAACATTAATAGTAGTTAATACGGGAATAGGATCACCATTAGCATCTAAAATTAGCTCACCGTTTGCATCTACTTCAAAAACCACATTGCCGTTATCATCTAGCAGTTCGATAAGTTTATCAACTAAAATACCATCAATAACTTCTTGCTCAACATCGTTAAAAAGCAACTCGCGATAGTTAGTGAGGTGGTCGGGGTTGTCAGTTGACGGGGCAGACGAAAGATTTAACTGACCTGCTGGCACTTGGGCAAGCAGGTCGCTGTCTAACGTGTTATGGCATGCAGTACAGGTGTTATCGCTGATTAATTCTTGAGTATTACTATCTAGTACTTTACGTGACAGCTCCCACAAAGGAGCAATATGCGCCACATAGTTTATTTGCAGACGACAAAAGCTATTCCACTGCTGAAAACACTCGTTACCTGTGGGCGCTAAAGTGCTTAAGTCAGTATAGCGGTAGTTAAAACTAGCATTTATTGACGAAAGCTGTGGATCTGTCCATAAATCTTGATAACTAATATCGGCAGTTAAAGACGTTAAGCCATTAACCATGGCATCGGCTTGCGCCATGGTTTGTCCTTGTGTGGGAATAATAGTGTTAGTGGCATGAGGAAACGGCGAGCCACCCGTAATTGCGCCCGCATTAATACTTGCGGCTTGTGCATCGTTACGACCATGTGGTAATTGACTGTTAGCGCGATGACAACCGTTACATTGCAAGGTTTCGCCCGCTTTTAAGGTGATCCATTGGCGATGGCGACCACCGATGCGCTGGCCATTAATGTCTAAAACACTTAAGGCTAGCGGTACATCGGCAGGCACTTTTATTTTAACGGAACCGTCGGGTTGAATTGGCGCATAACCAATGATTTCACGCATTAGTTGATTACGGCTACGACCAAAATCAGAACCTTTTACTCGTCTTACCTTGCGTGGTGGCATTGGCACACCACGTACAACGCGTAGAAAACGTGCGGGTAAATTTATCGCGGGTGTTAGTAAAGGATCGCTAAGTGTATTAATGCCTTGAGGATTATTTGTGGTAATGGTGATGTCTTGACCATCAAAGTCATAAACACTACGTATATCGATGGCCGCTGATAATTCATTGGCTAATTGTGCATCTAATTCGTTACCGATGGTTTTATCTTCAATAAATGTTTTTGGTTGCTCTGAGGGCTGCATTACTATTGCTTCAGTTAATATTTTACCTTGTTCAGTTGAGGCAACCAGTTGTTGGGTATTATCAATTTTATTAAATAACCACAACTCATATAGCGGTTGTGCTAAGGGGAGGGTGGCTAATTGTTCCGCGGTAAATTGTCCACAGCCTTTAGTTAAACCATCGGCAACCACTCGACATAAGTCCCAACTTAATAAAAAACGCGCACTGTTATCAGGTAATGGGAACAAGGAATTAAGTCGACCAGAAGAGGATAGCTCATCGAGAAAGTTAAACGTTAAGTTATCACCAAGAGCTAGGTCAGTGATAGCCGAATTAGGTGCTGAACTATTGGCAATTGGTTGTTGATTATCAATGTAATCATTAATATTGATCACTATCGGTTTTTTCTGATACGCGCTTGCTTGCTTGTTACCAAGTAGCATAAAAATATCGCCGTTGGGTAATTGTTGAGGCTTAATAAAATCAATGGCGATATTTTGTTCGTTAACGGCTAATTGATGTGAATGCCAACCAAATATTAATTGATTATCGCTGCCATCAGGATTCATGCGATAAAGATTTATACCATGTTCACCGCCCATAGCGTCCCAACGACTATATAAAATGTGACCATCTTGAAGTACTAAGGGGTAAAAATCATGACTGAGATTAAAGGTGAGTTGTTTAATATTGCTGCCATCAGCATTCATAATGTGAATATTAAACGTTGATTGGTTTTGCCGCTCGGTTAATGCGGTATATTGTGGTTTACCTTCATCGAGCAATATTGCTCGTGCTCGGCGTTGGCGGGTTGAAGCAAAAATGATACGCCCATCGGGTAAAAAAGTGGGCATTAAATCATCACCTTGCTCGGCAATAACATCATCAACAACAATGCGTGTTAGTGTTTTAGTTGCTAGTTGATAGCGCCAAATATTCCAATGAGGTTGTTCGTTATCATCGGCATTTTCAATAGTTGGTGCGCGAATGGAAACTAAAAATTGCTGACCATCGTCTGACACCGTTAAATCGCGCACATCAATACGTTGATTGTCGCAAAATAAGGTTGCGGTTAAATTAGTAACAGGGGAGTCTGTAAACGCATTTTTTTTGAATAAAATATTAGCGCCGGCATTAAATTTTGCGGGATCGCGAGCAGAAAATTGCGCTAAGTCTTGATTGCCATCAGCTTCATTAGTCGCAATATCACGTTCGATATAAACGACGGGATATTCTACTAAGACCGGATCGTTTTTTTCATTTGTTATGCTGGTTTCGCTATTACAGCCAAGCATGCCAAGTAATATCAAACAATAGCCGATAAAGCTTAATTTAGGGAGCCTTACTTTAGAGCTCATAGTTTTCCCCAACATTGTTCAAAGTGGCCGTTGATGTGACAAATATAACAATGCGGTGTTAATAAAATCGAACTGACATTATTGTCATCTCTGCACAGAGTTTCAACCGTTTTTATTTTTAATGTCGCGCTAACAGACTTGCTAAGCTATTTTAAGCAAATGGTAGTTAAGCTGTTTTATTCGGTGTTGATAAGTTTGTTTTGTTTAATTTGTTGAATACATTAATAAAAACAGCTTTGTTTCTTGCGCTCAAACGATATGCTATTATCAACGGTTCCACTATTCGCTGCTTAAAATATCTTCAAAGGAGGCTGTATGAGGATGTTATTTCGTCGCACAAACAATATATTGTTGTTAGTTGAAAAATCATCGTGCTTGCATATTGTCAGTAAATGCAGCCATGCGGCAATGTTATTTGTCGCATTGTTGCTTTGGCAGACTTTTGCGAGTGCTTCAACGTTAGAGCAAGCAAAACGTTTACATGACCGTTTAACAGGTGTGCCTGCTTCGGCAAACACGTTAGTTGAAATGGTCACTTTACTTGATAATAATAAAGCGGTTGAAGCTGCCTACAAAGCCATGGAGAATTCGGCTTTTTATTCCACTAAGCTTAAGCTTTTTGCTACGCCTTGGACTAATGAAGATCAAGATGTTTTTGCCCCACTTAATGATTATACCGCCACTATTATTGGTGTGGTGCGCGACGATATAGATTTTAGAGAAATACTCCAAGCCGATATGGTTTATGTCGGCAAAGCCGAACTTAATCTCCCCAGTTACAATAAAAATAATAATGACCATTATGAAGCGTTAGAAAAGCAGTTTGTTAATTTAGCCGATAATTTAGTACGTACTACGCAATCAAGTGTCAATGGCTTGCCCAGCTCAGCAACGGCGGGCATTTTAACGAGTAGAGCCGCCGCCAAAGCATTTTTTTCGCTAGGAACTAATCGTGCGATGTTGAAATTTACGCTTAAAAACCAATTGTGTACCGATTTAGAAGCACTAAAAGATAATACCCGCGCAGTCGATAGAGTTCGTCAAGATGTTAGTCGCAGCCCTGGCGGTGACAGTCGTATATTTTTAAACAATTGTGTTGGTTGTCACAGTGGTATGGACCCGTTAGCGCAAGCCTTTGCTTATTATGATTATGATTTTAATGAAGAGAGTGATCCTAACGGTGATTTAGGGGCTATTGCCTATAATGATGTTGGTGCGATTGACAGCAAAACAGGAACGCGCGTCAAAAGTAAATATCATAACAATGCCACTACCTTTCCGTTTGGTTTTTCAACAACCAATGATCAATGGCAAAATTATTGGCGCGCAGGTAATAATCAAAAGTTAGGTTGGTCGCAAGCATTAAGTGGTAAAGGCTCGGGCATAAAATCTTTAGGTGAAGAATTAGCTAATAGCCAAGCTTTTGCGCAATGCCAAGTAAAAAAAGTATTTAAAGCAGTGTGTTTACGCGATGCGGAAAGCGCCGCTGATTTAACGCAAATTAGTAATACTACCGCTTCTTTTAAACAAAATGCCTATCAGCTAAAACGTGTTTTTGCTGAAATCGGCACCTATTGTATGGGAAATTAAGGATGGATAAAAACCTTATGCACTTTCTTATTACGCTATGTTTGTTGGTGATGTTAACTGCTTGTGGTGGTGGTGAAGTAAAATCGAATCCACCACCACCGCATGAACCGCAAACTACAGAATATAATGGTCCTGCGCCACAAACTGAAGATATTCAAAAATATAAAGCATCGTTATGGGATAATATATCAACTAGTGATAAATGTGGTGCCTGTCATACTGAGGGCATTCAATCCCCCTATTTTGCTAGTCGTAACAATGTGAATGACGCTTATGCAGCGACTAATCCGTTAGTGAGTTTATCGAATCCAGCCACCTCGCGTTTAGTTGAAAAGGTATCTGGCGGACATAACTGTTGGTTAGCCAGCGACAGTGCTTGTGGTGAAACCATGACGCAATGGATAAAATTGTGGGCAGACGAACGCGTGAGTGTAGCCAATACCATTGATTTAACTGCGCCAACGATAAGAGAACCAGGGGCAAGCAAAAATTTCCCTGTTGATAAGAGTCTATTTGAACAGCATATTTATCCGCTGGTAAATGAATATTGCTCAGCTTGTCATAATGAATCCTCTGCTTTTGCACAAGCACCATTTTTTGCTAGTGCCGATGTAAATCAAGCATATCAAGCGGCGAAACGAGTGATTAATTTAGACGAACCCGCCGCATCTCGATTGGTATTACGGCTACGCAATGAATTTCATAATTGTTGGAGTGATTGTCAAAGTAATAGTGGTGAAATGGAAAGTGCGATCACTGCATTTAGTGACAATATTCTTTTAGATGCCATATCTCCTGAGATGGTAGTGTCTAAATCATTACGTTTGTCTGACGGTATTGTNGCATCGAGTGGCGGTCGTTTTGAGTCAGATGTTATTGCGCTTTATCAATTTAAAACGGGTGAGGGTAATATTGCTTACGATACTTCAGGTATCTCACCTGCGGCCAATTTAAATTTAAGTGGCGACTATAGTTGGTTAGGTAGTTGGGGACTATCATTTACTAATGGCAAGGCGCAAGCTAGTACAGCTAGTAGTAAAAAATTACATGACTTAATTACCTCAACGGGTGAGTTTTCAGTGGAAGCATGGTTAACGCCGAGCAATGTGGTGCAAGAAGGGCCAGCGCGTATTATTAGTTATTCTGCGGGTGATAATGATCGTAATTTTACCCTTGGGCAAACTCAATATAACTACAATTTTATGTTGCGTACGCAAAATTCAAATAGTAATGGTGATCCAGCGTTAAGCACTCCCGATGCTGACGAAGTATTGCAAGCAACATTACAGCATGTCGTTGTCACTTATGATGCCAACAGTGGGCGAAAAATCTATGTAAATGGGCAATTAATTGAGGTGAGTGACGAAAATATTGCCGCACTTGCTTCATGGGATGATAGCTTTGCGCTAATTTTAGGTAAAGAAGCGTCTAATAATCATGTTTGGCAAGGTGATGTACGTTTATTGGCCATTTACAATCGCGCCTTAACTGCGGAACAAATTAACCAAAACTACGAGGTTGGTGTTGGTGAAAAATTCTTTTTATTGTTTTCTATTGGCGATCTTATTGATCTTTCTAACACTTATGTAATGTTTGAGGTCAGTCAATTTGATAATTATAGTTATTTATTTAGCAGTGGCGCACTGGTTAATATTGATGGCTCAGCAGTAAGTAAAGCGTTTGTGCTGAAATCATTACGTATAGGCTTAAATGGTAAAGAAAGTGTACAAGGGCAAGCATTTTCTAACTTAAATATTACCGTGAACAATGGTCAAAATTTATCACAACCTTATAGCTTGTCACCGTTAGGGACAATTATTGGTATTAAAAAAAGCGTAGAACAAGATGAATTTTTTCTCACTTTTGAGCAGCTTGGCGAACACCATAATGTGGTTGTGCCGGGCGAGATAGTCACGCCTGTTGAAGAAGCGGCAAGCACCGATAGTGCTAAAATTGGTCTACGTAATTTTGCCGAAATTAATCACAGCATGAGTGCGCTAACGGGCATTGCGCAAAACAATAGTAATGTGTTCAATACTTATCAATTAGTTAAGCGACAACTACCGAGTGTTGAAAATATTGAAACCTTTATTTCTGCTCAACAAATGGGTATTACTCAATTAGCTATTGCGTATTGTAATGCGGCTATTGAAGATACCGCACTACGCACTAATTGGTTTCCTAATGTTGACTTTAATCAACCGCCAAATGTGGCATTAGCCGCGAACTTACGCACTAACTTATTAACGCCTTTGTTGGAACAATTAATGCCATTAAATGTTAGTACACAGCCACAAAAAACGATGGTTAACACTGAACTTGATCATTTGATCACGCGATTGGGCGTTTGCGCTAATAATTGTACGGGCGAACGCACTAAAACCATTGCTAAAGCAAGTTGTACTGCGGTACTGGCAAGTGCTGTGATGTTAATTCAGTAGTATAAAGCTTTATTCAGGATGACTAACTTTGTTCAACGTAGCTAAATTAATAAAGGCAAGACTAAGGTAATTTTATGACTAAATTTAAAAATATGCATCCTGATAGTCCATTGCTATTTGCTGATCATAGTAAGCCGATGACGCGTCGTGATTTTATTACTTCAGGTTTACGCAAAGGTGGCAGCGCCATTGCGGGTTTATCTTTATATAGTTTGCTGGCAAATCCTAATAAAGCACATGCCGAACTTTCTCCAGATTTACAAGCACTAAGAGACTCGTGCGGTATTAGCGTACAAGGTGCTGGTAAAATTCCCTTTATTAGTTTTGATTTAGCGGGCGGTGCTAATATTGCAGGCTCTAATGTGTTAGTTGGTGGCATAGGTGGGCAATTAGATTTTTTGTCTACCGCAGGTTATAGCAAATTGGGTTTACCGGGCGATATGTCGCCTGCGGTGGTTAATAACGCCACTAACACCTCTGATTTTATTAATACTGACTTAGGGTTAGCGTTTCATGCTGATTCTGCTTTTTTACGGGGTATTTTAGAAAAAACCTCACCCGCAACTACCGCCTTAATTAATGGCGCGGTAATTCCTAATCGCTCTGATAACGACACCAGTAATAATCCGCAAAACCCTATGTACGCCATTGCGGCTGCGGGTGCAGATGGTTCGTTAATGCCGTTAATTGGCTCACGTAATACTGACTCGGGTGGTAATTCAATGGCCGCCGTTAATTTTATTAATTTAGGTAAACGACCGACAAAAATTGATCGACCTTCTGATGTAACAGGCTTAGTCGATATCGGCGATTTATTTAGCTTACTTTCACAACAAGATTCGGTTGCGGTAATGGAAAGTATTCAACGCATTAGCGCGAAAAAATTGGCTGCGGTAGATACAAAAGTGAGCCGTGATGCCTTAATAAAAACCATGATGAATTGTGGTTATGTTAAAAGTGCTGACTTGGCAGATCGTTTTGGCGATCCCTCAACGCTTGATCCTGAACTAGACGAGGATATTGTTGGCGCTAATGGTATTTTTAGCCAAACTGAATTTGACGGAGAGTCAGAGTTTAGAAAAACAGCCTCAATTATGAAATTGGTGGTTAATGGATTTTCAGGCGCAGGCACTATTACCATGGGCGGCTTTGACTATCATACTGGTGATCGCGCTACAGGTGAATTACGTGATTTGCGAGCAGGGCGTTGTATGGGGGCTTGTCTTGAATATGCCGCGCGTCGCAATCAACCATTAATGATGNATGTGTTTAGTGATGGTTCGGTTNCCAGTAATGGTCGCGTTGACGATTCTGTAAACGGTCGTGGTAAAGGAGAATGGACAGGAGATAATTCATCAACAGGGGCGGCATTCTTTTTAGTGTTTAATCCTAATGGCAAGCCGCAACTTATGGGCGCAACGCCTGAACAAATGGCAATGCAACAACAAATTGGTTTTATGCGCGCTGATGCCTCGGTTGATACCGCTTCTGCACCCTCGGCAAACAATGTTAATTTGTTGGTTGATACGGTATTGCTTAATTACATGGCGCTACATGGCGAGCAAGCTAAATTTTCAACGGTAGCTCCTAAACAAGGGCTAGGCGGTAGTGCGATGTTAGATTCGTTAACCGCCTTTCAACCGATTGTTTAATATTAAAAATTTTATAATACTAATTACCACGTAGCTTTTGTAGGTCGACACGAGCGCAGCGAGGCTCGACAGCCATAAGATTTGTTGGGATGGGCATCGACAGCTTTGATCAATGTTAACTTATTGTTGTTGTAAGCCTTTAGACACATGTAGCGTTTGCTGGTTATCAATAATTATCGCTTCAAACTCGGGTAAGCTGTCGATAAGCTTCATGCCAGCAACTAATCCTTCTACAAAAATTGTGGTTGATAGTGCATCGACATAGGTGGGATCTTTACCAATAATAGAAACACTCACCACTTTTCTTGCTGAGTCGCCCGTTTGTGGATTAATAATATGGTGATAGCGCACACCATCTTCAATAAAATAGCGCTCATAATCACCTGAGGTTGAAATGGCTTCATTTATTAAGGGTAACTCAACGGCCATTTTATTTTCTGCTCGAGGATGTTTTATACCCACATACCAAGGTCTGCCATGCCTATCGCCTAATAAGCCCGTATCTCCACCCGCGTTGACTAGCGCATGTTTTACCCCAGCCGCTTTAAGTAAAGCTAAACATCGTTTTACCGCATAGCCTTTGGCAATACCGCCTAAATCTATCTTCACATTTTTATGAGTAAAGCGCACGCTAGAATGTTTTGCATCAAGTTTTACGGCAGAATAATCAATGGCGGGTAGTGCTTTTTTTATCGCATTTTTACTTGGGCGTTGTTTTTTTCGGTAGTCATATTGATAACCTATCGACGCATAGGTAATATCAAAAGCGCCATTGCTGAGCTTGGATATTTTTTGCGAAACTTGCAGCAAATGAAATAATTCGGGACTGATTTGCAATGCTTTAATTCCTGCTTGAGCATTAATTAAGCTTAATTCGCTACTTGCTTTATAAGGGCTCATTGCTTCATCAATGCGCCGCATTTCATTTTGTACTATGGCAATTAACTGTTGTACTTGTTGCTGAGTATCAGCAGTATTTGTTTTGTTATCATCAAGCCAAAACTCAACATGCGCTTGCGTACCCATAACTTTAAAACTGTTTTTAAACCATTTGGCGGCAACAGGTAGACTAAAAATACAAATAAAAATAAAAACAACGCAGTTTTTTAACATAAAAATTAAACTCTTTGACTAATACCAATTTGATTAAATTTCTTCTCAACTCAGAGCTATGCTCGATGTTCAATAACATATTTAACTATCGGGATATTATCACCATTGAGCGTAATAAATATCGGGACTCATCAAACCAAGGTAACAGATAGAGTATTTGTAGGTCGGGCTTCAGCCCGTCAAATATAGATTGATGGCCTAAAGGCCAACCTACAAGTGTTACCCTAAAATATAGCTATTTGACCAGTCCCG
>JAESPQ010000006.1 GCA_016765535.1 Alteromonadaceae bacterium
AAGAGGGGTATATTTAACGTGAAATGTAGGTCGGCATCTTTTATGAAGAGCTGCCGTCAACTTGATGGGCTAAAGCCCAACCTACAAAACGCCGCAAGCGGCGGGGAATTAAACCCGCTCAGATTAAATAGTTTGTAAATTTAAGTTAGTCTTCTTATTTTTTATGTTCAGTTTTTTCACCGTCAGACTCATCATCTTCAATATCTCCTGTGGCTAACACTTTAAAAGCAACTTTTTTGCCGTTAACTGTACCTTCTACTACAGTATAAAATTGTTGTACAGACTCAATTTCATCAATTTTTAATTTAGGATAATCATGTTTTATCGCGGCTAAAGCACTGATTGATAATTTGTTTAAGTCACTACCTTGTTCTATTTCTAGAATGTCACCATTTTTTGCCAAGGTGATATCTTTGTTTATACCATTCGTGCTACTTTCTATTTCATATTTTACCGCTTCTTCATCATAAATACGCTCAACTTTGGTTATCTTATTTAGAGTAACTTCTTTTAACACCGACTTTTGTACCATGGGCGGTAATTGATTAAATTGTATTTCTTTTGTATTTTCTGCATATATATTGACTGAAAGTACTGCCATACCTGATAATAATAGTACTGTTATAGTATTTTTTTTCATAATATTATTCCTGTTATTTTTGTTGAATTAACCACTATTGTCTATTGGATAAGGGGTAAGTTAAAATTGTGTATTTAACTGTAAGCCAACACCGCCAGCATAGGTGTAAGGTGTTACAGAAAAACCATGATATTTTTTTGTAAAAAAGTAGCTGCTAATAATACCTACGGCAGCTCCGGCAACAACATCTCGCGTATAATGCTGATTTGAATGTACACGGCTATAGCCAACATAAGCTGCGGCTACATAGGCAGGTATTGAATATTTCCAGCCATAGCGATAATGAATAAAAGATGCGCCCATAAAAGCCGCTGAAGTATGCCCTGAAGGAAATGAATCACAGCAACTACCGCTTGGTCTACGTTCATGCGTTAATTTTTTTAACGCCAACGTAGTTAACTCTGAAGCTGCAAAAGCTTTTAAAAATTGTTTACTACCTTCAAAATCATCTTCAAAAACTAACGTGCTACCCAGACTGAGTAAAGGAATGGCAAACTGCAATATATCGCCATTTTTTTGCACATTGTCTTTTGCGGCAAGTACTTGTGTAGACAGAATGCAGGTAGATAACAAAAACACCAGTGCACCGCTATTTTTTAATAAACAAAATGGAATACGCATAATAAAAATATCTATCGTTTGTAAATTATGCGGTTAATTTATCAAATAAAACTTAGTTGTTACTTAGCTAAGTGATATTGATAAAATTTTTATGGTGTGACTATTTTATGTGGGGGGATTTATAGGAATATTTGTACGAAATATTAATTTTTCAATATTTTCAATAATAGCCTTAGGACTAATATCTCTCATTTGATCTTCATCATTAATCATATTTCCTTGTGCAATTACAGCAACACCAACACCACATTTAGGTTTTATAATACTCCATGGGCTATTTCCTATACCAACTAACACAACATAAGGTGTATTTACATTGGCAGCAATATGTAACGGTGCAGAATCTATTGTTATTAATAAATCAATATTTGCAATAAAATCAATCAATTCTGTTACTGATGTTTTGCCTGCTAAATTTGTTATATTTAAATTAGGTAATGTATCTTTTAAATGCTCATTTGATAAAAATTCTTTTTCATCACCAATTAATGTAAAACTAACAGAATAGCGCTGGTTAATGCTCTGCAATATTTGGGAGCATAAAGTAGATGGATAATACCTAACATCTTTAACCTGTCCCCCAGGATAAAAACCTATATTTAAAGTTTTTGTTTTATTCTTTGCTTTAGAAAAATGACAAATTGATGTTTTAGGCAATATTGTAAACTTATTTTTAAACGCTAAATTAACAAGGCATGCATAACGATTAATATAATGTCTATTTCTATTTAGCTTGCACTTATACGTTAATAAAAATCCTCGCCCTTCCGTGTTGTAACCAATAAGTGTCGATATTTTTGCTAATTTAAAAAGTAACGCTTCATAAAAAGCATTTTTAAATAATACTGCCGTAGTAAATTTATTTTGCTTTAAAATACTAATAAGCTTTAAGCTTCCACGGTATTTCCCTAATTTATCCCTAGGATCAACAATAACGTTATAACGATCATCTCGTGCAAATACAGGAGCTATAAAGGCTCGACAAACTAACGTTATACTCGAAAAAGTATTTAAATCTGACAATAGTTGTAATGCTGATGTAGCATTAATGCTATCTCCTAAATAATTAGGCATAAGAACAACAATTTTTTTCATAATATCACCAGCTTAAAGATAAATTAAGATTAAATATATACTTATTTAATAAGTTATTGCCGATTAAAAAAATTAATTTATATTGGTTTTTATTAACTGCTGTAAAGTATGTTATTTCAACATATTTATCAGCTACATAATTTAAAAGCCCCGTACCATTAACCACAACAGTTTTATATTTAATTTTAATGGTATTTCGAGTTTCATAATATATGCTTAGTGCTTACAATATAATAGAAATATAAAGATAATTACCTCTATTAGCAATGAAAAAAAATAAATTCAACTTGTTTTTTTAATCGTTTTTTTATTTATAACTAGCTAAGTTTATGCTAAGTTTTAATTACTAAAATACACGATCAAACTTACTCGCTATTATTAAGGTGACAATGAAAAAACATTTATGTACTTCAGTTGTTTTATCTACCTATAACGAGCCTAAATGGCTTGAAAAAGTCATTATAGGTTTTCAACATCAAACTGAACTGCCTGATGAAATTGTTATTGCCGATGATGGGTCTACACACGAAACAAAAAAAGTAATTGATAGTTTAAGAGCTGCTTCTCCTTTTCCTCTTATACATATATGGCAGGAAGATGATGGATTTCAAAAAACTAAAATACTAAACAAAGCACTACATGAAGTAATGGGTGAATATATAGTGTTTACCGATGGGGACTGCATACCCCGAAATGATTTTGTAAAAACACATAAAGAAAATGCACAAAAGGGCTATTTTTTGTCAGGTGGTTATTTCAAATTACCTTTGCAAACAAGTCAATCGATAACCGCACAAGATATAAAAAATGGCAACGCATTTAACATAAATTGGCTTGCCAATAACGGCCTTAAAAAAACATATAAAACACTAAAACTTACCGCCTTGGGTTGGCAACAAAAAATGTTAAATTTTTTAACGCCTGCTGGTGCCACATGGAATGGTCATAATGCTTCTGGTTGGTTAACCGATATTCTACATGCCAAAGGCTTTGATGAGCGTATGCAATATGGCGGAGAAGACAGAGAGTTAGGAGAGCGTTTATTTAATGCCGGAATAAAATCAAAACAATTACGTTACAGTGCTGTTGTTGTTCATCTAGATCATAAACATAGCTATGTGCAGCCAGCAATGAAACTAAAAAACAATAAAATTAGAATACAAACAAAAAAACAAAAACTAACACAAACGTTATATGGCCTTAACCGCTAAACTATGTTTGTTATTAATTTAAAGGTTAAATATAGAACAAATAGATGCAGTATCTACCGATAAAACAGTGGTAAGTTTTATTCTGCAAGTTTTAAAAAAATTTCAAGTTCCCCAATCAAATACCCAGCGCCAAGGCTTTTCGCTCTGGCTCAAATTCGCTTCGCGAAGAGGGGTATATTTAACGCGAAATGTAGGTCGGCATCTTTTATGAAGAGCTGCCGTCAACTTGATGGGCTAAAGCCCAACCTACAAAACGCCGCAAGCGGCGGGGAATTAAACCCGCACAGATTAAAACATAGTGTTTTACCCTCCTATTTTAACTTTAATAAAACTTACTCATGCCTGATGAATTACTCAAATAAACACAATAATTCCAAGCCTAATTAATGGCTAAGTATAGATAGGTAATATATACAAAACTACCTATATCCAAATACTATAAAAGTAAAAAACTTAAAGGTACTAAGAAACAATAATGCATCTTTTTAAAGTCGTCTCAATAAAAAGCAAAACAGCCACCTTTTTTATATTATTTACCCTTTTTTTAGTGTTAACTGGTTGCGCTAGCTATCAAGCAATGCCATTGCCAAAAAACCAACAATTANTNGATATAAAGATGTTGGTTGNACAAGCAACATCATCGCCTTTAATAAAACCTGCGGCACTTAATATTGATGATGGATTATCGTTAGATGAAATAGCTATTTTAGCGTTATACAATAGCCCTAACTTACAGGTAGAGCGNGNAAAATATCNNCTAACNNAAGCCAATGCNTATAATTTANGNTTNNTACCTGATCCACAACTAAGCGCAAGNTTCGATNANCCNACNGGAAANNTTAGNAATGTAGTAAATGCTTGGACAGGCGGTATTGGTTTTGATTTAAATACTTTAATAACCCATCAAACATTACTTAATGTNGGNTCGTATNAAACTAAACAAGCAAANTTAGNTTTNTTNTGGCANGCATGGCAAATAATACAGCAGGCAAAATNACTTAGCNTAGATATCTATTTTACACAGCAAAAAANANNNTTAGTACAGTCGATGATCAGTACATTAGAGCAGCGTTATCAGCAATCACAAGTAGGACTTTCTGAAGGTAATATAACCTTAGAAACTAATGGCATTGATTTATCCGCGTTGTTAAATGCGTATAGTCAATTGAAACAATTACATCAAAATTATAATGCTAGTTCACATCAATTAACGAAACTATTAGGCATTAACAATACTACCCCTATTCCTTTTGCTACGTTAGGACAACCAGTAGATTTATCTAAAGAAATAATAACAACAGCNCTTATTTCTATAGAAAATACCCGCCCTGACTTACTGGCATTGCAAGCGGGTTACCAAGCTCAAGAAGGCAATGTTAGTGCAGAAATCTTAGCACAATTTCCCGCATTAAATGTAGGCATCACTGCAGCTAAAGATACAGGTTCATTACATACCAGAGGCTTTAATATTGGTATTACACTACCTTTATTTAATGGTAATAAAGGNNGAATATTAATTGCGCGCACAANNCGNCAAAANCTCGCAAAAGAATANCAACAACGNGTTATNNAAACCCGTNCNGATGTTGATCAATTATGGAAGTTAAATACCATAATAACGCAGCAGCAAATGCAATTAGCTAAACACTTACCTACGCTTAAAAAATTAGTTTTTAGCGCTAAAAAGGCTTACAAGAATGGTGATATTGCCGCATTACCTTTTATCAATATAGAATCTAATTGGTTTGATAAACAATTAGAGCAGCTAGATTTACGACAAAACAGCTGGCAAACCCAACTGAGTTTATCCTTATTATTGATGCAGCAAAATTTATCAACAGTGCAACCAAATAACACTTCGTTAATTTTTCAACACAAATAAACTTTATTTTATGTCGTTTAACGTAATTTTAATCATTTTACTATTTTACCAAGGTGCCTTTAATGCATTTTAAAACATTAGTGTTAACCAGCTTTATATTGAGCAGTATATTTTCATTGAGGGTTTACAGTGAAGAACAAACTTCAGCAGCCGTTAAGGTTGCAAAAATAAAACAAATTAGGATGAGTGAACATATTGTTGCTTATGGGGTATTAGAAGCCAAAGCCGATAATATCGTTAGCATATCGCTGACTCATTCAGGCCTCATTAATCAATTATGGGTTCGTTTAGGACAACGCGTAAAAAAAGGAGATCGCTTAGCCGAAATAATTACCTCTCCTGAAGCAAGAATGCAATATTTTCAAGCAAAAAATGCAGTGAAATATGCAAAACAGCAATTAATACGGAGTAAACGACTGTTTAGTGAAAAATTAACCACTAAAGCAGAAATAGAAAATGCCATTAAAAGTTTAACCGATAGCCAATCAGCTTTGAACGCATTAGTTAANCGAAATCAAAATAAATCGAAAGAAGTTTTGTTCGCGCCACTTAACGGCATTATAACGCAATTAAATTTAACTCAAGGTCAGCGAGTACAGTCTAACGATAATGCAATGTTAATTGCCTCTGAAAATCATTTAGTGGCTCGAATAGGTATAGAACCCGAAGAAATTATATTATTGCCAGCAAATACCGCCGTTTCGCTAAGCCCTGTTTTTGATGACAGTATTAAAGTTAATAGTGCAATAAATAGCATTAATGCCATGGTGAACCCCAGTACTCATTTAATCGATGCGATGATNGATATTCCNGCAANACAAGCTAAACGTCTTATTTTAGGCACACGCGTTAAAGCTAATTTTATTTTACCACCGCAATTATACTTTGCGGTTCCTCGTAGCGCTGTTTTAAATGATGCTAACGGCTATTTTATTTTCACACTTAAAAATAAAATAGCACATAAAATTTATATCAAAAAAAGTATTGAACAAAATAACACGGTGGCTATTTCGGGAAATATTCAACGCAATGAAGATGTTGTTATTTTAGGTAATTATATCCTCAAAGAAGGTATGTTAACGAGGGCATTACACTAATGGATTTAGCACATTGGGCCGCTCTACATCGACGATCTATTTTATTTTTTGTGGTGTTATTATCATTATCAGGTTTATTTGCAGGGTCTAAATTACCCGTAGCGCTGTTTCCTCATGTTAATTTTCCGCGTGTGGTCGTTTCAGTAGAAGCTGGAGATCGCCCTGCTGATCAAATGGCAATTATGGTTACCCGAAAAATAGAACAAGCAGTACGCTCGGTACCTGGTGTTATGAATTTACGCTCAACAACCAGTCGCGGTAGCGCGGAGATTTCTATTAATTTTACTTGGGGCGACAACATGGTGTCTGCTATGTTACANGTTGACTCAGCATTAAATCAAATTTTGCCCGAACTTCCTCAGGGAACAAAATTTAGTGTTAGGCGTATGGACCCAACGGTATTTCCTGTTGCTGCTTATAGCTTAACCTCTTCATCTCAATCATTGGTTACGCTTAGAGATATTGGAATATTCCAGCTTACACCGTTACTTTCTGCGATTAACGGTGTGGCTAAAGTTGTTGTGGTTGGTGGTAAAAAAACCGAATACCGTATTTTGATCTCTCCTGAAAAACTTACCGCATTATCATTAACTTTTAAGGATGTTGCGCAAGCTATTTCAGCCAGTAATACCTTACAAGCCATTGGACGGTTAGAAGATCACTATAAACTTTTTTTAATGCTTTCAGATACCCGTATTCATTCATTGCAGACATTAAAAAATACCGTATTACGCAGCGGTACTGATGGTTTAGTACGTTTAAGCGATATTGCCGAAATAGAAATATCAACTTCTCCGCAATGGACAAGAGTTACAGCGGATGGAAAAAATGCCGTATTGTTTCAAATTTATCAACAACCAGGCAGCAACACAGTACAAATAGTTGATGATATAAAAGCTAAAATTGCGCAATACCATGAAAAGTTACCTCACGATATTGCATTAGCTAATTGGTATGATCAAAGTCAACTGATCACTGAAGCAGGAAAAAGTGTTCGTGATGCTATTGTTATTGGCATTATATTAGCTTCGTTAGTCTTATTAGTTTTTTTACGTAGTATAAAAATCACCTTAATTGCTATTATTATCGTCCCTGCGGTATTAGCGACAACAGTATTACTACTAACCGTACTTAATATGAGTTTTAATATTATGACCTTAGGTGGTATGGCAGCGGCAGTAGGTTTAATTGTTGATGATGCTATTGTAATGATTGAGCATATTGTACGGCGTTTACGTGAGCAAAATAGCAAGACAAAAGGNAATACAGCACTCACTATTCGCAACGCAGCGATTGAGTTTACTAAACCATTAACAGGCTCATCCGCGGCAACAATTATTATTTTTGCACCGTTAGCCTTTCTTTCGGGTGTAACAGGCGCTTTCTTTAAAGCTTTATCGCTAACTATGGCAAGTAGCTTAATTATTTCTTTTTTACTTGCTTGGCTTGCTGTGCCGTTAATTGCTGAACATTTACTCTCTCAANAGGATGCTNAAAAAGANGATANTGGNAAANTATTNAATGCTATTTTAAAGCNCTANCAAAGTTTAATGAAGCAATTATTTATCAANCCATGGTTNGTATTATTAGGCATTATTCCNTTTGTTTTTATGGGNTACTTTTCATTTNANCNCGTTGGNTCNGGGTTNATGCCNAAAATGGATGAAGGNGGTTTTANTCTAGATTATGTAGCNCCNCCTAGCACTTCGCTGGCAGAAACAGATCGTTTACTCCAGCAAATAGAAAAAATNATACAAAAAAATAAATATGTNGAAACNTATTCAAGACGTACTGGCTTACAACTTGGNGGNAGCTTAACCGAAGCNAATGAAGGTGATTATTTTATNCGNTTNAAAGNTTTTCCTCGNCCTGATATTGAAANCATCATGGATNATATTCGCACTNANATTGAATTNAAAGTGCCTGGTATTGAAATTGAAATGGCNTTACTCATGGAAGANTTAATTGGCGATTTAACGGCGGTACCACANCCNATAGAAATTAAACTTTATGGNGATGATCAACAAGCATTATTAGCAACAGCACCAAAAATAGCCANTTTNATCGCTAAAATATCGGGNGTAGTTGATATTAAAAATGGTATTGTACCCTCTGGTGATGCCATAAATATAACCATTGATAGAGATAAAGCCGCACTTGAAGGGGTAGATCCTGAATTTGTTACACAACAATTAAACACTTGGTTTGCCGGTGATGTAACCACGCAAATTCAGCAAGGATTAAAACTTATTGATGTAAGAGTATGGTTGTCAATAAAAGATCGAAAAAACATCAACTCAATCAAAACTATTTGGTTACAAGCGGCAGACGGACATAAATTTCCTTTGAAACGTATTGCCAAAGTGACGTTAGCAACAGGTCAGGTACAAATAAATAGAGATAATTTAAAACGTATGGTCGCCGTTACTGCACGCATTAGTGGTCGAGATTTAGGTTCGACTATTAGCGATATTAAAACCAGTATTAAGCAGTCAGGTTTATTGCAAAAGGATCAATATTACCAATTAGGTGGGTTATATAAACAACAACAAATTGCTTTTAAAGGACTGATAGAAGTATTTATTGCGGCTATTGCTTTGGTATTTTTATTATTGTTATTTTTATACGAAGACTTTGCTGCTGCTATTGCCATTATTATTTCACCGTTACTGGCAATGCCTGCCGTATTTATTGGTTTGTGGTTAACAGGAATAGAGCTTAATATTACCGCAATTATGGGTATGACAATGATTTTAGGGATAGTAACGGAGGTGTCTATTTTCTATTTTTCTGAATATCATGAATTGTTTAAACAGGGTATGACTAGACAAGAAGCGTTATTAAATGCAGGGCTTAACCGTTTAAGACCAATCACCATGACCACCATTGCGGCCATCTTAGCTTTATTTCCATTAGCATTAGCCTTAGGACAAGGTTCAGCAATGCAACAACCATTAGCCATTGCGATAATTTCAGGGTTATTAGTACAAATACCTTTAGTGACTTTAGTTATGCCTTTGATTTATAGATTGTTATCTATTGAATTCAAGAGTAAATAAAGGCACTCGCTAATCAGTAATTGTTTAGTATGTTTTGTTTGCTCGCTATTAAAATATTTTGTTGTTATACCCTTGGTAAAAGTTAAAACTCAAATATTGCACTGTATCACGCTACTATTTGAGCCTTCAAATCAAATGCATCAATTTAGTTTAGTTAAGTATTCAGGAACGGCTTGTTCAACGGTTTTAAATTCGTTTGTGTAGCCAGCATTTCTTAACTTGGTAAGATCCGCTTTAGTATAATTTTGATAGGCTCCCTTTAATTTTTCAGGAAAAGAAATATAGTTAATTTTACCTTGCCCATGGTAGTTTATAACGGCATTGGCAACATCGTTAAAACTTTGGGCACGGCCACTACCACAATTGTAAATGCCTGAAATATTTTTATTTTTCCAAAACCAAAGGTTTACTTTAACCACATCTTCAACATAAACAAAGTCTCTAAGTTGTTCACCATTTTTATATTGATCATTCCCTTCAAATAAATTACAAACGCCCGTATTTATTATTTGATTATTAAAATGAAAAGCCACACTTGCCATTGATTGTTTATGCTGCTCATGTGGTCCATAAACATTAAAATACCTCAGACCAACAATTTGTGCCGATGGGGCTGAAATGTTCCGAATATATTGATCAAACAAAAATTTCGAATAAGCATATACGTTTAAAGGTTTTTCAACTTTTAGTGATTCGAAAAATTGTTCACTACCACCATATACTGAGGCTGAAGAGGCATAAATAAATTGAATATTATTTTGTTGGCAATAATTAACTACTTTCTTTGAATATTCAAAATTATTTTTCATCATAAACTTACCATCCCATTCAGTTGTTGTTGAACAGGCTCCTTGATGAAATATTACCGATATTTGATACTTTAATTGATCGGTACAAATTAAATTCAAAAAATCATCTTTATCTATATAATCTGCTATTTTACAATCGGCTAAATTAACTATTTTATGCCCATCAGATAAATCATCTACCGCAATAATATTAGAATAACCTAACTCATTTAAAGATTTGACAATATTGCAGCCGATAAAACCAGCAGCACCAGTAACAACGATCATTTTTTTTCCTTTTAATTTCTATTGTTGAGAATTTATATCTTTTATATTAAAAAATGTTTGCTTAACGACTTCACAAACAGATAAATTAACTATATTTATGACGCGATCATAAATACCTAATGGTCCATAGTTGTCCGCTGAAGTTGCGTTAAATAATGCTATAACGGGTACCTTTGACGCTGAGGCTAAATGCATAGGACCCGTATCAGCACAAATGAAAAAATTTAAAGATGACATAAAACAACCAAGATCACGTAAATTTTTAAAAGAAATTGATAATGATTTTGAGTGAACTTTTTCAGACTCATTAGGAGCAAGAATATCAACAATAATAATAGTCGGATCTTGGATTAACATTTGTTCGATAAAAGGCTTCCACCATTCATTTTTTATTTTTTTCTCATTTCGAGCATCTCTAAATATTCCGAGCACAGTATTATTTGCCCTGACAATATTATGTTGTTTGAATAACGTATCTAGAAATTTAGTACCTTTTGTTTTTTCATCTTCTGATAAGTTAATATCTAATGGTTTAGGCGAATATTTATAATTATCTTCAAAAGCTTGTAATAACGTTAATGGCTTTAATGCTTCATGCTTTATCTGGTTTGGGTATGGCACAACCACATTAGCAGCACTCCAAAGATCTTTATTGTAAAAACCTAATTTGTATTTAGCCTTAATAAGCATAGTGGATACATTAGCACTACCAGATGAGGTGATTGGTGATATGACTAGATCATAATTATTCTTATTTATTTCTTTTACTTTACTCATTAAGCGAAAAGGATTTTTTAGTAATTTTCGCGGTGCATCATAAATAATATTTACATTATTCATCGGTTCTAAGATAGGAGCTATAAATTTTGCCCCAATAAGTATATCTATTTTTGCATGCGGTATTTTTTGAGCAATAGCATTAATTAAAGGCGTTAAAAAAACGATATTACCTATTCGATAATTGATCCTTATAATTAAAATTCTATTTACTTCAGTTAAGGGTATTTTTTTTAAGTTAATATTTTTTTTTGTAAACCTTACCAACAATAGATTTATTGCACTTCGTAGCATTCTACGAATTTTAGAATGAAAGGGGATCCCCATAAAATTACTCTTTAGTTTTGATTATAAATAAATTTACATATTTTCAGGCGCACCAATAATATTATTTATTATACTTAAAAATACTTAACTGAAACTTAGCAATATTATTAATAGAAAACAATGTTGCTAAGTTATACTCATGCTACTTCAAAATATATAATACCCCAAGAAATCTGAACAATAAAATTAATATCTTTATTCTTATTTAGGTAATATTTCCCAAAATAGGAGAGTTAAAATGAGTAAAAAAAGAACAACATATTCAGCTGAATTTAAAGTAGGCTTGTATTGCAATTATTAGAAAATGAAAAAACAATAGCTGAAATTGCAAATAAAAATAATATAACACCCAAAAACCTTAAAAATTAGAAGAAAATATTTTTGGATAATGCCGTTATTGCAATGGAGCCAGCTAAGGCAGTTAAAGAATACAAACAGGTTCTTGTTGTTGATCAAGAAGAAAATGATATGCTTAAAAAAATTGTAGGAAAAATGACTGCTGAGAAGGAATAGCTTGAAAAAACGCTAAAAATATTGAGCTTATCTGATAAAAAATAATTAATTGAGCCTAAGCTAGAAAATATTTCAGTTTCGCAACAAGGTGAGCTACTTAACATTTCTTATTCCAATTTTAAGTTATTTCTATTAGCCTTAGGGCAAGGTTCGGCGATGCAACAGCCTTTGGTTTAATATATTACATGCCTATGTACTTGGTTCAGGTAAACTTGTAGGTTGGGCTTCAGCCCATCAATTCAGCCCATCAATTCATGTCATTTATTCTGCCTTTGACGACATAAATGTCGACCTACAGAATAATTACCGAATTAAATAAGGGCTCCTGAGTTATCTGCATAGGCATGATATATTATTATCTATTGAATTCAAGAGTAAATAAAGGCACTCGCTAATCAGTAATTATCTAGTATGTTTTTTTGTTCACATTCACTATTAAATGCCGTTAAGGTGATAACAGGAGTAATAAAGGCGTCTATTTTAGCTTTTAATAGTTGATAATTATTACTTGGCGAAAACCATAAAACAGTCCCTTTGTGATCCCCAATTTCATTTAAACGAATGGTTTCAATTTTACCCCAAGGTTTTACCTTTATAGTCTCTTTGCCTATAACTTTAAATTGATAATGTTTGATTTGATCACTGGCTTGACGGTATAAGTTTATAATTTTAGTTCCTTTAATAAGCTCTAATCTTAATTGCTCACCTAGCGTATCAAGATCATACAAAGGATATTTTTTGGTGCTATATTGTGATTTTTCATTATCAAGAATAACGTCTGAAGAAGTACCATTATTGGTGATTTTAGCGGTCATGTTTCTAGAATCTAACCCTTTGATAATTTGGGTAAAATTATCCGTATAAAAATGCTTGTTTTTTTCAGACCAGTGCAAATTAGACGTTTGTGTATAAGTTGAACCAATACCCAATATTTTAACATTACCCTGCGCATGAATAATCGCGGTATTATTTTGCCAAATGATTTTTCGCTGTAATGATCCTGCCTTAATACCACCTAAAAAGATGTTGTACCTAAAGCTTTTATTGCACTGAAATAATGTTTTAAATTGAGAATTATGTTGATTAAATTTAGCGAGATCTTCATTGGCTAATGACGAACAGGAGAACAATACCCCCCATAATAACCCAAAAATAGCATACTGCTTGTTAAGCTTTTTTATAACATTAATTTTCATCGTCTTAATATGATTCAAAATGATTCCTTTAGTTGAAAACGTAATTCAATATTATTGACATTTGCATTATTAGAGATAGGAAAAGCAAGGTCTATATGGATAATATTATGCTCTTTGCTTGAATTTGGTGAATAAAAACGTACCCCTATGCCGGTAGAATAGAGCCAATTATTTTCAATATTCTCAATATTAGTATTACCAAAAACTTTACCCGCATCAACAAAAGCAACGCCAGCCAAATCAAGCACTTTCAATATATTAATACGAGGATAATATCTTAATTCAGACGATAGTTTTATTGAATTTTTACCTTGTTGATATTGTAAAGGAAAGCCTCTAAGTCCTGTATCCCCTCCCATAGAAACAGGCTGGTCAATATATTGGTTGTTAGAAACAACATTGACATTATTTACATATAAAACCCACTTTTCAGATAAGTGATTAAAATATTCACCTGTTATTTTTGCAAAAAGTCTATTCTTATCTCTATAAAGGTCATCAAATATTTTAAAATTGAATAATAAATATGTTTTATCAAACATAAAACCTTTATTTACTTCAGCTTGCAAAATTCCCCACGCCGAATTGTTTACATTGCCATTACCAACACCTATTTTAGTGTTGAATTGCCAGCCATTATTAAAATCTTCAATTTGAGAAATTAAATGAATATTAGTTAATTTTTTAAAATCTTTTTCTATGTATTCAAAACCAATCCAAGGATAGCTAAGCAGGCGATTATAAGGCAATAGTTGTGATAGTAAATTATTGATAGGCGAATTTAAAGTGCTAAAAACATTTTTATCCTGTGTAAAACCAAGGCTATAACGCATGGCATAGTTATCATTATTGGTTTTTAACCAAGCATAACCTATTTCTGTATATTTAATATCATGCTTGAATTTGGCTTGATCAGCTCCATTTTGAAAAATAGTATCAACTCTTTTTTCCTTATTAAAACCGAGAGTGTAGGCAAAATCAGAATGAAAACTAACAAAATCTTTGACTAAAAAAACGCTCCTTTGTTTACCATCATCATTATTAGCAAAAACTAAGGATAAATCTGTATTTTGCTGCTGAAACAATGGAATTTTACTGATAAAACGTTTACCTGAACGTTGGGGATCGCTATATGACTCTGCTTTAGCGAAAATCCCCAACCCTAATAAATTTCGCTCTTGGATCCCCAAGCTAAAATTATTTTTTCCGCCTTTTCGACCAAAACTTGCCGTAGGTAATAAAGACCAATTATCCCATGTTTTAACATTTACCTGATCTGTACCCTTTGCGAAAGTAACTTGAGCATCTCGTATATATATTTTATTACGTAAATGCCGTTCTAATTCTGCAAGATCTTGATCATTTTTTTTACACTCCTCTAAGAAAAAAGCTGATTCATTCTTTAGTGTTTTAACTTTAGTTTTTATATGTAACCAGTTTGCCCAACGATGAAAAAAATAAATACCTTTTTCATTTTCATCAAAAATAGGTTGAGGTAAAAAATTAACTGTCGTTTGGGTATTTTGACAATAGTTTACTGCTTGCGGTGATGATTGAGCCCATGAAATAAAAGAATTTAATATTAAAGCAATAAGTAACATTAACTTAAAATAAAGCATTAAATGGTGATCCTATTTAATTTAAAACAACGGATATGAATAGATTGGATAATGAGGTTGTTGTACTCACGCCTTCAAGTAGATGGAGTATATATTAAAATATATTTTCGTTGTTATACCATTTGCTAAAGTTAAGCGTTATTTAGAGGTATTGCAAAATGCCTTAATCTATTTGATAAAATTGCTATTTTTTCAAACAAGATGCAAGCATACTTTTATTATAATTTACAGCAAAGAGGTAGTCTGCTTTACGGCGTGCATTATCTTGCTGATTTTTTAACACATCACCACTGTTTTTAATAAATTGTATACCACATTGTTGCTTTACTTGCATAAAAAATTGCGGTTCAACACCGGGAATAACTAACCGCCGACCTTTAGTAGCAAACAGGCGTTTATCATTATTTTGTTTTGCTTGTGTAAGCGATTTTTCGACGCGAAGTTGCATGATAATAGCGAGGCTTTCATCATCACTATATTGCTGTAACACTGGCGCAGGTATTGGTTGTTTCTTTATAGATTGTTTTTTTATAGATGGTTGTTTTATATCAGACACTTGGTTTACTTCTGTCGCTTGCTCTTGTTTAACCACTGATGATTGATCTTGTGGTGAATATTCACAGGCAGTTAAATTAAACAGCAGTAAAATGGCTATTAAAGATTTACTGCTAGCTAATGGTAGTTTTAGTAAACGTCGCATAAACACTAACCACCAAGCACCTAGTAATAAACTAACACTGCCACCCGAGCTACTGCTATTGCTTGCTTTACTATTACCATTATCCACAATAGCTTTAGCATTAACGACAATAGTCACAGTCGCGTTACTTGTACCTTGTGCGCCATCATCAATGGTATAACTAAAACTATCATTACCACTAAACCCTAATACTGGGCTATAACTCACTTTATTATCGCTAATACTCACGCTGCCTGCGCCACTATAATCAATCGCAGATAAGCTTAAAATATCATTATCTATATCGCTGTCATTATTTAAAACATCAAAAATATTATTGCTGGAGTCTTGCTCTACTTGCACACTATCATCCTCAGCAATAGGTAAATCATTAACCGCATTAACAATCACGCTTGCCATAAACACATCACTGGTATACTGACCTTTAGTTGCGGTAACTGGTACTGTTAATTCACCATTAAAATTAGCCGTTGGTGTTATGTTGTTATCAATAACTTGATAATTACTGCCCGCACCAACAATAAGACTGTCTACCACTAAATTATTAATAAAAGTAAAATTTGCACTGCTTAAAGTAATATTTTGATCTTCATCTAGGGCTAAATTATTTTGTGCGATAAATTCAGGTTTAGAGTCAAAATTACTACCATTTGAAACAATATTAATATCACTTGTACTAAAGGCAAAAAAACCACCTCGACTACAACTGACTTTAATGCGTCCTTTATCGGTATTTAAGGCAGGTAAATTAACTTGTTCGCTGCCATCGTTGTTGGTCTTTTCTAACAATAACCACGCAAAACTATTACCACTGTCGTTCGATAACCAAATATCCACTTGGCTGCAGTTAATTGGTGCTAATTCTGTTTGTGCGGTATACCAAGTGACCGTTTGTTGATCACTATTCCAACTAGCATTAGCACTAGGTTCGATAATATTAAAGCCAGTATCACTGGCTAGTACACTCACTTTTATCGCATCATCATTAATATTATTTTGGTCATCACGCACCACTAAACGAAAATTTAGATCTCGTGTCGTAGTCGGTAAGGTTTCACCAAAAGTAACCTTATTATTAATCAAATCAGACAATTGTGGAAAAGTACGCGCGGCGTTGTTTTTAGGTATAAAGTTACGAAATAACGGACGGCTACCGTCATCCGTTTGTGCTTCAATTTTAGAAGCCGATGCTGTACCTAAATCAAACTCTTCCCAACTGTAAGTTAAGTTATCATTTTCAGTATCACTAGCACTGCCAATTAAGGTAAAAGCGGTGCGAGCTGGAATACTAAAATCACTACCAGCATCCACATTCGGTGCTTGATTTGTTTTAGCAACATGCACACCACAACTTGGTTTTCCTTGTATAAAACTGTCTATTTGGTCGATAGAATGAATGTGAAAATAAGCGTCAGAATTAAACTGTAAATTTTCTTCACCGCAAATACCTGCATACCCCATTATGGTTGAAGCACCGCCAACCTCATAAGCACTACTGCCACTACGGTTACCACTACACGAGTCAGTAGTACCATTAAAGGTATGATTCGCGTTAAATTGATGACCTATTTCATGCGCTACAAAGTCAATATAAAAAGCGTCATTGGTTGGCACCGAACTGCCCGTAACACCTTGCGCTTTAAATGACGAACAAACCACACCTAAGCCTGCCAAACCACCTGCCCCTGTACCTACCACATGACCAATATCGTAATTTGTTTCACCAATGGCATTATTTATAACATTAGCATTGGCATCAATATCATTATCCGTATTATCAAAGGGATCGGTGCTGGCATCAATAAAAATCAACGCATCGTTTTGTGCCACCAACTGAAATTTTATCGACACATCTTGTTGATAAACTTCATTAAGGCGATTAACCATAGTAACAATAGCCGCTAAAGCTAAATTTTTTGTTCCCCCTTGAAAAGCGGTATATTCTCCTGTGGCTGAAATAGCCAAGCGATAAGTATTAATTTCTGGGTTATTAATAACGCTAGTATTAGTGTTTTTTAAGCGATTAATCGCTTGCTTAAACAATTGTCTTGGCTGTTGTTTTTTATATAAACTAGCCGTAATTAAAGGCTGTGCATCGGCGCGAAAATAACTATGGTAAAGTTGCTTATTACCTCTATAAACAGGGTCAACAAACACTTTTTTTCCTCGATAAAAAAATACCCCATGAAAACCTTGCGGGGTAATATCAAATTTACCTTGATGTGTTGCATTATTAATTTGCATACCATCAAAACTACGAATATTAGGATATTTTGCCGCTAAAGTAGCAGGCATTACGGTATTAGCCGTTAAACGAAAGTTAACGAATTGCCCATTAGGTAAAGGTACCGCAATTAAAGGAGATTTATTATCAAGTAATTGTTGAGTTAATAACTGCGCATCTACTTGAAATATACGCGCTTGTGTCGCCTTACTTGTCACTTTATTTTCAGCTTTGTTAGCACCTTTTTCATGACTAATGATCATACTACCAAGCCAATTTTCTTGATTAAAATCAGGCGTTTCATTTAATGAATTAGCGAGTGCTGCATTAAATAAAAAAAGAGATAAAAAAAGAGATAAAAAAGGGCTTGCACTAACCGCTATTAATATTTTTTTCATATAAATACCTTAATAAAAATTAAACAAAAGAGTGACTGATAACGGTTGTTTGAGTATATAAGCTATAGCACAAAATAAGCATTTATTGGTTTTTAAGCCTGACTAAAAGTTGGTTAAATTAACTAAAATCTGTTTTTTAAATCACAATAGATATGACTAAAACACACAAAAACATGTAACAAACTGATTTTAATATAAAAATAAATATGGCAATATTTTTGCTTTATAGGCAACAAGATAAAAATATTTTAGAACAAAAATAAAATTTTAATTTAAAGGATACTAATATGAAACTTTTAACCTCGATTACCGCGTTAAGCACTGTCTGCTTATTAAGCGGTTGTGTTATCGCCATTAACCCAGCTAAAGCAGATGTTCATATTAAAAAGGAATTAACTCTCTCTGCTCAACAGTTGCAAAAATTAACTATCACCACCGGCGCTGGTTTATTGGTTATTAATGGCGAGAATAATACCGATAGCATTAAAGTTATTGCTGATATTTATAGTGATAACGATAATTTAGATAATGTACAATTGAGCTTAACAGAAAACCATAACCAAGCTAATTTAATTGCAAAAATGGATGTTAGCCATGGCTTTTGGCAAGGTAATTCTCCGCATATAGACATTAAAATATCCCTTCCTCATAATTTATCGTTAAACATTAATGACGGCTCTGGCGATATTGATATTACTAATATTGGTGCTGATATTAACTTAACCGACGGTTCAGGTAATATTGAGCTTGCTAGTATTAACGGTAATTTAACCATAGATGATGGCTCTGGCGATATACAGCTTAAAGCCATTCAAGGAAATGTTGATATTAATGACGGCTCAGGAGGCCTTTACGTTAAAAATATTCAAGGAAATATGAAAATTATTGATGGCTCTGGCGATATAGGCATTAAACATATTCGTGGCAATGTTAATATTAATGATAATTCAGGAAGCATTGCCGCAAAAGATATTCAAGGCAACATCGACATTGTCGACGGTTCAGGCGATTTAAGTGTAAAAAATGTCACTAAAAAAGTTACTATCAATGACGGCTCTGGTGACATTAATGTTAAAAATATTGGTCAACTAAATATCAGTGAAAGTGGCTCTGGCGGCGTTTATTTAGATAATATTTCAGCTAAATAAATACTATTTAATTGTTTAATAACAGTAAATAAAGTTGCGTAATTAATCTGCTAATTGCGCAATTATTTTATTGATTTTGCTTAAAAAATTCGGATCGACAATCAAACGATTTTTAATACCCAACTCTATGGTATGTGGTAACTGCCATTGCTTAGCAATAAATTTCCCAATAAGCTGCTGTTGCTGATCACAAAGCTGATGACTAACAGACATTGAAAACTCAGAAATTCTTCAGGTATTATTTTATTTTTAAATTTAGCACTCTGCTCATCTAAAACAATATTTTGACATTAGGCTGTCTAATTAGCGCTTTATATTGCACTTTATATTTTTTACTTTTTACACCTTTTATTTTTTTGAAAAATAAAAAGCTGCTACCGCTATGATAATTATTAGTGCTATTTCCACGCTCATATTTATCCCTTATATAATCCATATACTTTAAGTTTAGCTTATTGGTTATAGCTAACAAACAATATTGCTTGTGGCTGTAACATAATAACCTACTCCTAAACCACTTCCTTATGATTAAGTAAAATGATTATTATTTATATAGAACACCACTATTATTTCTATATTTTGCAAATATTTTTACATTAAAAATATAATTTCATTAACACTACAATTGTGAAACACAAGTATCCTTAATGATAATCACCTAAAAAACATAATAACAATACAAATAAATATACTTAAAATTCAATTGCATAATATGTAAAAATAGTTATTTCATAACTTTTCACACCAATTCAAGACTCTTCAAATGGCTTAGCATTAGATAAAGGCCGCTGTGAATATTCTGTTTGAATTTGATTTAGCTGTAGCAGGATATAAAAGTGTATTTATCCGTAGTAAATAAAAATTAAAGATTGGTAATAGATAAATATCGCTGCTTATAACACCCCATTTATTTTCATTAGTTCAATTTAAAATGATGATAATAAAAAGTATAACGCGAAGCACTAAAAACAGTAAGGGAAGCTAGTCCATTATATTGTGGCTAGATATTTAATGAAACAAAAGCGGAAAACGAAATGAAAAAATATAAATTAACCAAAGTAAATACTGCCGTAAAGTCAGCATTATTAGTTAGTGCATTAATAGTTCCAGTTTTATCTTATGCACAAAAAAATGACACTAAAGAGAATGCGAAACCAAAAGCAAAAACAGAAGAAGTTGAAGTGATCCAAGTACGAGGGATACGCGGTAGTGTGGTGCAATCATTAAATACAAAACGCTTTTCTAACTCCATTGTTGATGCGGTTACCGCAGAAGATATTGGCAAATTCCCCGATCAAAATGTGGCCGAGTCACTACAACGCATTACCGGTGTGTCTATAACGCGTAGTTTTGGTGAAGGTGAACGCGTAAGCATTCGCGGCACTACAGCAAGTCAAAATAGAACATTACTTAATGGCCAAGCAGTAGGCTCGGCTGATTGGTGGACAAATTCAGCAGCAAGTCGAGGCTTTAATTATACGATGCTGCCCTCAGAAATTATTGCCAGTTTAGAAGTATATAAAACCCCCGAAGCTGATATTGACGAAGGCTCTATTGGCGGTACCGTTATTGTTAATACACGTAAACCTTTTGATTTAGATGCTAATAAAATTTCGGGGTCGATACTGGCACAATACTCCGATGTTTCAGGCAATACTGATCCTCAATTATCAGGGTTATATAGTTGGAAAAATAAAGATGAAACCTTTGGTGCATTAATTTCGTTGGTTCGACAAGAACGAGATCTACGCCGTGATGGTATTGAGTCATGGAGTTGGACTAAACGTGACATTACCTTAGAAAATGGCACAGAATATAAAGATATTTATAGCCCCGGCGGCGGCGGATCAGCAATGTTTAGCCAAAAACGTATCCGTACAGGGGGTAATGTAAGCTTACAATATCGCCCAAATGATGCCACAGAAGTAACCTTTAATGCCTTAAGCAGCACTTTAGAAATGAATAATGAAAATCAAAATTTTTTATGGTTACCTGGATATGGCGGTTCTCAATATACAGATCTTACGATTATAGATCACCCTATAGCTGGACAAATGGCGGTTGGCGGTACTATAGGGCTTTCACCCGATGGCAACAATATTCTTGATGAAACCAAAGTGCGGAATTCTAAACTTAAAACAGAATCTTATGATTTAAAAGTTGTTAACGAAGGTAATGTTTGGACATCTAGTGTGCATTTGGGCTATACCAAAGGTAGTGGTGGTTCACAAGCCGATAGAAGTGTTGGTTGGGGTGGTAACACCGTACATAGTTTTGATGCAAGTGACGCCAAAGATATTAAAACGTCTTACGCAACAGATCCTGCCGATGGTAGAAAATGGAACTTAGATTATTTACGTTACGATAGTAACAATGCCAAAGACGATGAAAATTATATTCAAGTAGACTTTGAACGTAGCATTGATTTGGGTATTTTTTCTGCGGTAAAATTTGGAGCGAAATACCGTGACCATTCACGTTTTAATACCAAGCACACCACAGACAATCGCACTGATTTGAATTGGAATTTAGCTGACTATTCACTAAATATGCCTTCAGATTTCTTATCGGGTCAAGGTTCAAACGGAACCTTAAGGGACTATGCTCTCACCAATTCAGCTTTGATCCGTCAACAAGGTGATGCGTTAGGTTGGGATTATCGCCTACTAAAAGCCAGTACTTTTGATATTAATGAAAAAATTACTGCTGGTTATATTAAAGCCGATATTGATGGCGATGGTATTCGTGGTAATGTTGGTGTACGCGTGGTGTATACAGATCAATCTTCTGGTGCTTACGTTGGCGCAACAGGGGCTGAAATATGGACAAACGAAGGCACTAACTATTTAGATATTTTACCCAGCCTTAATTTAGCCGCTGATTTAAGTGATGACTTAATATTGCGTATGAGTGCTGCACGAGTCATGTCTCGTCCAGATTATGCCAAAATGACTTCTTCAACCTCGTACAACAAAGAAACTCAAACAGGTACAGGTGGCAATCCAAATATAGACCCTTATCGCGCTACTCAGTTCGATTTAGGCTTAGAATGGTACTTTAGCGATGCGGGTATAATTTCTGCGGTAGTCTTCTTAAAAGACATTCAATCATTTATTGATGCTAAAGAATCATTAGAAGTATTTGAGGGCACCGAAATTCTGATTAATCGTCCAATAAATGGTAAAGGTGGCACAATTCAAGGTCTTGAATTTGGTTATCAGCAAGAAATTTATCAAGGCATTGGTATCTCGGTAAACTATACCTATGTTGATGGTCAAGCAAAAGACAGTAATGGTAATACCGTAACTATCCCAGGTAATTCAGATCACACCGTTAACTTAAGCGCTTATTTTGAAAATGATGACTTTAGTGGCCGTGTTTCATATAACTATCGTACTGGTTACGACACAGGTGAAGGCTGGCCAGGTTATGTTGATGACTATGGTCAAGTAGACGCTAATCTTTCATATAACTTTAACGAAAACATCAGCTTTGTATTAGAAGGCATTAACTTAACTGATGAAAAAACGTTTAGTTATCAAGAAAAAGGAATTAAACAAGCATTAACAGGTTACTACCGAGATGGTCGTCGAGTTATTGCCGGCGTGCGCTTTAACTTTTAAAGGCATGGCAAACACTAATAATTTTTCATCTTCCTAAAAATTATTAGTGTTACAAATACTCGTATTAGCGTCATTATTGTGCGTTAACACAGGTATAAACCAAGGCAAGGCTTTCCCTTACACACACCCTTGGTTTTTGCGAGTTTTATCTCTCCGGTTAAAACTCGCTTTTTTTCATTACGCTTTTCATTAAGCTTTTCATTAAAGAGGTGAAATTTAACGAGCAATCAGCACATAAAAACAGTAGAATTTAATTTTAGTATGATAAAAGCTATTTTTATCATACGGTATAACGAAGCAAGCATATTAAATAGGTTAGCCTAATTACAATTAATGATGAAGTTTTTATATTATCTGATCTTTTCTCTGAACATAACCATAAGTTTTAACATCAAAGCTGACTTATTGTCGGCAACGCTAGCTTATAATACCCAAAAATATCAGCAAGCTTATGATGAATTTCAAAAACTAGCCAAATTGGGTAACAAAGATGCAATTTACAATATTGGTGTTATGTTTCTTTATGGGCAAGGCGTTAAAAAAAATTTAATTGCCGCACACTCATGGTTTTCACTTGCTGGCGATTATGGCTTAGAAGAAGCTCGCTCCGCAGCGAGATTAATAGAACAAGAAATTACGACTACCGACAAACAAAAAACACTCCGTACTCATTTTAACCATTTAAAGCAACAACTAGGCTTTAAACAATATAGTCAAACACTATTACCTATATTTAATGAACAACAATTTAAAAATAGTAGCAAACAACCGCCTTTACGTATTCATAAAGTAGATGCTAAGTACCCTAAAGAAGCTTATGAAAAAGGAATTGAAGGCTGGGTATGGTTAGAATTTGACGTTGATAAGTCGGGTGCCGTAAAAGATGTGGATATTATTGACGCCTTTCCCAATAAAACTTTTAATCGCGCAATATATAACGCCGTTCGTCGCTGGCGATATGAACCTTACACGATCAATGGCAAAGCTCAAACATATAGCAGTCGCTCTTTACTCTACCATTTTACCACCTTTAAAGGAAAACGATATCAGGCGAGCTTTGCTCACCAACAAAAGAACTACCAGAAAAAAATCAATCAATTAATTGAAGGGGCAGAGCAAGGAAATGCTTTAGTACAATATTATATTGCTAATTGGCTTGTCGCGGATGAATATAATGCCACCCGCCTATTGCGTTTTCATTGGCCGCAAAACACTGCCAGTTCAGACTTATTATTAGCATCAGCTATAAACGGCTATCCTAATTCTCAATATCGGTTAGGAACAAATTTACTGCGTGGTGAATATACCCAAACAGATAGAAAAAAAGGCTTAAATTGGATTTTAAATGCAGCGCAATCAGGGTTTTCTTACGCGCAATACCGACTTGCCAGAGAATTACTCGATCAACGCTTTGTTGAGTACGATAAAGAAAAAGCTAAACGTTGGTTAATAGCGGCAGCCAAACAACACCACTTTCGTGCTATTAGAGATTTAACCGCACTAGAAATTGCTGACGAAAACTATGGCAGCGCGCAACATTATTTACAACAAGGCTTAGCCATTGATGAAAAGCACCCCGATTTGCTATTATCAAAAGCAAAGATCTACCTTTATCAAGGTAAAAAAAATAAAGCATTAAAAAGTATCAAAAAAGCAATCAAAATAGCAAAAAATCGTCAATGGTCACAACAAGCTTTGCTTGCGTTGCAACATAAGATACTAGCGAAAAAAACAATCACATTAAATTGAACTAAGATGAATAACACCACTACTACAGTAAGTAATAATATTCCCTTAATGTATTTATGTTTTTGCCGCGTTTCTTGGTAACAGGTAACGCATTTTTTTGTTTCTCATTTTTCATACCAGTTTTATTTTTATTCTTTCGACACAGGACTTTGTAATAATATGTCTGTTTCGAAACCTTCCACCTTGGAAAAAACCAACTGTTTACCATCCGCCGAAGCACTAATATTTAATAACAGGTTGATATACTGCTCATGGTTACCAATATCAGTAATATAAACATTTTTTTGTTGTTCAAACTGATATAAATACAACTTTAATTGGTGCCCTTGCTTTACGATATAATATATACCTAAATCAAAGATATAGGGTCTATACAACATTAATGAGGGATGTAAATTTTCAACCGGAAGTTGTTCAGCTAAATAATGTGTTAAAAAACGTTCTACTAATTGGCTAAAATTACTATACGACGGATTAAGAAACTTTAATTGTGCTAAAGAAAGCAATGGTATAACTTTATTTTTTGATAGCTCCGCCAGCGAAACAGCGCTGTCATTTAAGGGCAAAAGATCTTCTTTTTCACTCAAAAGTTCCGTCCGACTTAATGGTAAATTATATTGCCACACTTGTTGTTTTCTGCCACTAAGCGCACTAAAAGTAATATTTTTACCATTTGACGACCAATTCACTTTATCGATATTTTTATAATCATAAATTATTGGTACTAAATGGCGACTATAAGTATTAATAATATATAAATTATTTTGAGCATCCCCTAAGAGTAAATTTTCACCATTAGGCGACCATAATAAATATTGAGGCCTAATATTTTCGGGTAAATTAGCCAACAAATTAGCCGCTTTTTTATCTTTATTTTTTAACCAAACCTCACCGTGCTTTAATCCATCTAGCGAGCGACGTTGATAAGAAACAAAAGCGATTTGCCGACCATTTTTTGATAATGTTGGTAAAATATCTGTTCTTGCTGAAGATGACAACTGTTTAGCGACTAATTTTTGTCCACTTGTCAGTGTTGATAAGGTTAACGTATATAAATTAACGTTAACCAGTCCTTCAGCATATGCAAGTTGCCGAGTGACTGGATTTTCATCAATATCAGGAATAAAGCCTAGTGGTAAATGAACTATTTCACTTTCACCATTCAATGACATTAAGCGCAAACTTTCATTACCCAACCAGAAGTTTTGACCACTTTCATGCCATTTTAATCCCCAATACTCTTGTTCTCGCTGTTCAATAATATGAGGGTGTAATTTTGTTAAACTCATATTTTTTAAAGTATAACCTTGAGAACTTTGCTCAACAAAAAGTAACTGTTTAGTCTTTTTATCTAAATCCATCAAAAGCGGATGAATTGCAGCAATATCTTCGCTCGCTGTGATTTTTGGTAGCCCAGAAAAGGATAAAGTCAGTTTAGTTAATTGCGGAGTATTATGCTGCCAACGCTGAACATATAAATGGGTATTCGTTAACCAATGCATTTTTTGCCGACTAAAACCTACTTGACAATACGCCAGATGAAAATCAGGGCTTAATCGCCAGGTTTCTACAGGATTAGCTACCGACATTATACGAATTTCACAACTTATTGGGTCGTGCCGATAATAAATTAACCATTTTCCATCTGGAGACCATTCTGGCGCTTCTTCACTGTAACCCGTACTTTTAATTAAGTGGACAGATTGTGTTTGAGCATCGAAAACCGCTAAATCCATTTGACTCCGTGTTTCATTACTCTGACTAAAAGCTAAATAACGTCCTTGTGGAGAATAACGTAAAAAACTTTCTGGCCCGGGTGTTGAGGTTAATCTTGACTCATAACGATAACGAGGTATATGCACACTAGGTTTAATAAACTCAATTATAGCCAAGGTTAAACCAATACCAAGTAATCCACCAACACTAGCAATAACACTATAACGCCATTTTTGTGGTTTAAGCATCGCGGTAATAGGCGGAGTTTGTACAAAAGTAAGCTCAGCAATTAATTGATAACCAACCCGAGGGACTGTTTTAATAAAACGAGGGGTATCTTTATCATCTTGTAATGACTTTCGTAATTGAGTGATCGCTTGCGATACCGAATTATCACTCACGATGGTGTCATTCCATAAAGCGTCCATGATCTGATTACGCGAAACCGCTTTACCATAATTATCTATCAATAATTTCAATAGATTTAGCTGTCTAGCTTCAACGTTATGCCATTCATTGTTAATAAAAAGCTTAAGTGCGACAAAATCGACCTCAACTTCATTAACTTTCATTTTTTCCATTGCATTTGATGACATTAATTATAATAAATATTCAGGTGAATGATTGATAAAAGAGCGAAACAAAGAGTATTATGTACCCTTAAAATTTGATTAAGTATTCACAAAATAGTGTTATGTGAACAATAAATTACTCTGCTCTATTCTATGCTGCGTAGACATCTATATCAATTGCTTTGGAATAAACAAACATGAAAAATTCAACAGTGATCACGCTAGCTTATCTCCCTTTATTAAGCCTACTTACCTTTAGTTGTTTCGGGACAGAAAAAAAACCGGACTCTTTAGAAAAAATTCAAATCCGTGGTATTCGCGGTAGTTTGGTTAAATCAATTTTAATTAAGCGCCTAAATGACAGCGTTGTCGATACCATAACAGCCGAAGATATAGGTAAATTTCCCGATAAAAATGTTGCCGAGGCCTTGCAACGCATTACCGGTGTTTCATTAACACGAGTACAAGGAGAAGGAGAACGAGTTGGCGTTCGTGGTACTGCACCGAGTCAAAATAGAACTTACCTTAATGGTCAAAATATAGCGTCAACCGATTGGTGGATTTCTTCTCAGCCTAATCGCGGTTTTAATTACACCTTATTGCCCGCCGAGTTAGTAAGTTCGCTCGAAGTACATAAAACCCCCGAGGCAGATCAAGATGAAGGCTCACTAGGCGGCTCTATTAATATAAAAACCCATGCTCCACTTGATACCCAAGATGATATGTTTATTGGTACCGCACAATTACAATACAGTGATGTGTCAGGTAAAACAGATCCACAATTATCACTTTTTTATAATCACATTAATAAAGCTAAAAATTTTGGTTTATTAATTTCGCTCTCGCGCCATGAACGTAGTTTACGACGCGATGGGCTAGAGTCTTGGGGATGGGCAGAGCGAAATTTTAATAAAAATGCACAAGGCCAGTTAACACAAACGTCAAATAAAGAGGCTGATTTAACCAATATATGGACTCCAGCGGGCGGCGGTTCTGCGGTATTTCAGCAACAACGTAAACTTTCTAATGCCATGGTTAACTTACAATACCAACCTAACCTAGACTGGAACATTGAACTTAATACCCTATATTCAGTATTAGATGCCAACAATTCAAACCAAAATTTTTTATGGCAACCAAGCTCAGTTTACGACCGTGATGGTTATATCAGCGATTATAAAATAATAGATAACACCCTAGTACAAGCAAACTATACAAAAGTACCTGATAATAATAGTAAAAATATTCCTTTTAACACATCAATGGAAGCCATTTGGCGAAAGTCACAAATAAAAACTAGCTTAGTACATTTATTAGTGGAACATAACTTTGATTATTGGCAAAGTCAGTATCAAATAGGGTTTACTCAAGCGAGTGGTGGTACAAGTAAAGACTACACCTCACAATGGGCGGCTAATACTGAATACTCAGTTGACTTTAGCGACACTAAAAATGTTATCGCAAATTATCAAGTAAGCCCTTTAAAGGCTAATGCTTGGCAAATTAGTGAAGTACGTCAAGATGCCCAAGATTCAACCGATAGCGAATTTTTTGCTCAGACAGACTTTGAATACCAATTTGATCGACCTTTTCTACAATCAGTAAAATTTGGCGCAAAGTACAAACAACATCAACGTGACTTTATCCGCTTACGTTCTAAAAATGGTGGTTACACCGGTATGGCAGGGAATTTAAACTGGACCCTTGCTGACTTTTCTGCCTCATTTCCTACACAATATTTACAAGGTATTGGCTCAGAAAAAACGTTAAAAGAATATGCCTTTGTTGATATTAATAAATTAGATCAAGCATTTAATCAATTAACCTTTATCCAAGGAGAGGAAAAACCCAGTACTTTCGATATCAAAGAAAATACGTTAGCTAGCTACGTAAAATTAAATTTTTCAGGTAATAATTTTCGCGGAAATTTTGGTATCAGAGTCGTGCATACTCAACAAAATGCCGCAGCATTTCAAAAAATAGTCGAAACGGAGAGTATTTTCAGAGAATATGTGTGGTCAACAACCAATAAAAGCTATACCGACATTTTACCTAGCATAAATCTCACCATGGACTTTAGTGAAGATGTCTTATTTCGTGTTGGTGCCTCTAAAGTAATGTCTCGTCCTGAATATCACCATTTAATGCCCTCGACAAACTATAATGTCACGCAAGCCCAAGGCGCAGGTGGCAACCCTAATTTAGATCCCTTTAGAGCGACCAATTTTGATGTCGGTATTGAATGGTATTTTGACGAAGCAGCATTATTTTCTATGGCCGCTTTTCATAAAAACATTCAGTCTTTTATTGACATAAAACGCTATCAAGAGGTTTATGAAAATCGCAGTATGATCATTAATCGCCCCATCAACGGCAGCGGCGGCAGTATTTATGGACTTGAATTAAACCTACAACAAGAATTGTTTTATGGCTTTGGTGTGATCGCCAATTACACATTTGTTGACGGTAAGCGCAAAGACTCAACCACAGGTGAAAACATTGAGATTCCGGGTAATTCAAAACATAGTGCTAATTTAACCAGCTATTTTGAAAACGACTGGTTAACTACCCGTTTGTCTTATAATTTTAGAACTGAGTTTGCTACGGGGGTCGGAGAAGAAATTACCGATGATTATGGTCAGTGGGATATCAACCTATCTTTTATTTTAACAGAAGAAATATCGCTCGTTTTTGAAGGTATTAATTTAACTGATAGCATTATTTATACCTATGAACGCAATCAATATGCCCCTGTTGGTATTTACCGTAACGGTCGTCGTTTTTATGCTGGTGTAAGGGTCAGTTTATGATAAAAAAGCCTCTGCATTACTACAGAGGCTTTAAAGAATAGGTGAGCTGACACATAAGCCGGGTTTTGTAGCTTTTACTCAAAATAAACATTAAAAGTAGAAAAGTGACAATCATTCGTCTAGGCCTTAAATCGCTCTAAGGCTCAAGCAACCTACCCGGTTCCAACGCGAGCCGCGCATTAACTCAATAAAGAGTACTGGAACCCTATTTGGTCTTGCTCCGAGTGGAGTTTACCCTGCAATTACTGTTACCAGCAATCCGGTGCGCTCTTACCGCACCCTTTCACCCTTACCTGT
>JAESPQ010000007.1 GCA_016765535.1 Alteromonadaceae bacterium
AAAGAGCTTATTTAAACAACCTTAAATGAGCTCATTAAATCATTGATTTAATCGGGACTCATCAAACCAAGGTAACAGATAAAGTATTTGTAGGTCGGGCTTCAGCCCGTCAAATATAGATTGATGGCCTAAAGGCCAACCTACAAGTGTTACCCTAAAATATAGCTATTTGACCAGTCCCCTTTAATCACATAAATAATGGTAATTAAAGTATGAAGAAAACTCGTCAAAAAGTCCTTTTAAGCCAATTAACGCCAGGCATGTACGTTGTTGAAATTATAAGAAAAAGTGACAATTTAAAAGTAAAATCTGAAGGTTATATCGTTCACAAAAGCACCCTAAAAAAATTAGCTGACTCAGGTATAGACAGAGTTATTGTTGATCCTTCAAGAGAAAAAAAAGCTGAAAAAATTGATCGCATATTGCCGATTGAAAAAGAAACCCCTATCGAAAAAGAAAAAAGCAAAGAAACAACGACTAAAAGCAACATCTCTCTTGACGCTGAAATGAGTAAAGCTAAAACCTTATATAAAGATGCAAAATCATTACAACAAAAAATACTCGATGCGATTACCAAAGGTAAAGTTATTGATGTTAAGGAAGTAAAAAGTAACACCGACGCTATGGTCGACTCTATTTTTAGAAACCAAGACGCCCTCGCCTGTATGTCACGCTTACGCATAAAAGATGAATACCTAGTTGAACATTCACTTAATGTTTCTATTTTAATGACTATTTTTGCTAAGCACTTAAAAGTAGATAAAAGCGTTATTGAACAACTAGCGCTTGGCGCATTTTTACATGATATAGGTAAGGTACTGATCCCAGATAATATTCTTAATAAAAAAGGCAAGTTTACCGAGCAAGAATATGAGCAAATGAAACTGCATGTTAGTTTAGGGGTAAATATTTTAGCCGAAACACCCGATATATCAGCTATCGCTATGGGCATTGTACAACAACATCACGAGCGTTTAGATGGCAGTGGTTATCCAAAACAAATTACCAGTGACGATATCACCCAATATGGCCGGATGATCGCTATTGTTGATACTTACGATGCCATGACTGCTGATAGAGTATATAAAAGTGCTATGCACCCAATAAAGGCGTTTAAAATATTATTGAATGAAGCAGAAACTGGTTATGACGAAACATTAGTCGAACAATTTATTCAATGTATTGGCGTATACCCCGTTGGTACTTTAGTAAAACTTAACTCGGGTAAATTAGGACTAATAAGCCAACTAAACAAAAGTAAACCATTAACCCCATTTGTACGTGTTTTTTATAATACTCGTTTAAATCAAGCGATACCTATGATTGAGTTAGATTTAAGTCAATCAAAACATAAAGATCAGATTGATTGCTGCATAAAACCTGAAGATTTTAAACTAGATCTACTAAAGTTTTTCCAACGAGCTTTTTGGAATTAATTCTTATTCTTAATAAAACGACTAAGAGTTACCAAGAAGAAAGCGCAGGCATCGAAAACTCTTCACCACGAAAATTTAAAATTACTTGTTGCGGCTCTATTTTTTCTAACACTAAGTTTTTTGCTATTTTTTCACCTTCATGAACATCAACACCATTAACCCGTACCCAACCTTCACCATCGCTAGCATATATATGCATTTCAAATTTTAAGCTCGGTAAGTCTTGCTGTAACCACTGTGGCATTTGTGCTAACGGTCTTATTACGTCGAGTTTCACTGGCGATAAAATATCGTTATTGGCTGATTTTTTTGGTGATGTTAATGATAAAGGAGAGGTTTCTATTGTTTCGCTAACAGCATTTTGAAAGTTTTTTAACAGTTTGTCTGAAACGCCTTGAGTTGCTTTAAAGTGATATTGTTTATTTAATGGTTTTTTACTCACTTTGGCTTGTTGATGCGCTGCTTTATATTCATTACTTTTATAGCCTAAAATAATAGGTTGCTGAGCGGCAACTTGAATTTTTTTAATATCAACTATTGTTTTATTTTGGGCGGTTTTAATTTGTTCATTCTTTGTTATTAGTAATGGCTCTACCGCATTATTTATTAATTTATTTTCAGCATTAATCTTTTCTATTCTACTGTTTTCTGAAGAGTTTTCGCTGACAGTTCCAATAGGGATAGTGGTTTTAACAAGACTAATGTTTTTTTTAGCCGTGTTATTAAAAGAAAAATTATTATTTTGTCCCCACCAAATACCCACGCCAACAAGACTTACCGTTAAAATTAACGAGGCTGCTATTTTTACAGGCATTAACCACCAAGAGATAACTTTATATTCTTCCCCTAGTGCTTCTGCCGAAGCCTTGATCACCGTTTTTTTATTAACAACCGATTGGCTGTCACCATAAGCTAGCCACAAACTACGATCGCATAACAAGTTAATTAACCGCGGAATTCCTTGCGATAATTGATGGATCATCGCCACTGCATTTTTATCAAAAATAACGCGATAACAATCAGCTACCGATAATCTGTGTTGAATATATAAAGCAACTTCTGTTTTATTTAATGGCATTAAGTGATATCGAGCGGTAATACGTTGCGCTAATTGGCGTAAATCACGACGTTGTAATAACTGTTGCAATTCAGGCTGACCAATTAATATTACCTGTAATAATTTTTTGGTATTCGTTTCTAAATTAGTCAGTAAACGCAATTGCTCTAACACTTCGGGCTGTAAATGTTGAGCTTCATCGATAATTAACAAGGTATCAATATTATCTTGATGATTTTTAAGTAGTTTTCCTTGAATTTTATCAGTTAGTGTTTTTAATGTTGCGCCCGTTTTACGATAACGAATTTTTAATTCGTCGCAAATAGTAGCCAATAACTCTTGGCTAGAAAGCGTTGGATTTAAAATAAATGCCGTTTGCGTATTATCAGGTAATTGTGCCATTAAACGTCGGCTAATGGTGGTTTTTCCTGTACCGACTTCACCCGTTAAAAGTACAAAGCCACCTGTGGTACCTAAGCCATACGTAAGATGCGCTAACGCCTCTCGGTGCCTATCACTCATAAATAAATAATCGGGATCAGGGGCAATAGAAAAAGGCAAATCACTTAAGGCAAAAAAAGCTGTGTACATAAAATATCAAAATATCAAAAAGCACGTCCTTCATTATTCCATTTACCACCACAACTGTAAAATATGAATTTAATTTATGGTAAACTTTACGCTAATCTTATTATTACGTATCACTTAGCATGTTCACGCCTTATAAAGACTTACCGTTAACTATTTACCTTGTTGGTGGCGCAGTACGCGATCAATTATTAAAACGCCCCGTAAAAGATCATGATTTTTTAGTCGTCGGGGCAACAGCAAAACAAATGTTAGCGTTAGGTTTTCAAGCTGTCGGCAAAGACTTTCCGGTATTTTTACACCCAAAAACCAAAGCTGAATTTGCGCTTGCGCGCACAGAGCGTAAGCAAGGTCATGGCTATACTGGATTTACTTGCTATGCCGAACCTGACGTGACCATAGAAGAAGATTTATTACGCCGCGATTTAACCGTTAATGCTATCGCCAAGGCAAGTGACGGCACCATTATTGATCCTTATAACGGTCAAAAGGATTTAACAAACAAAATATTACGCCATGTTTCTCCTGCATTTAGTGAAGATCCTCTGCGCGTACTCAGAGTGGCTCGTTTTGCTGCACGTTATCATTATTTAGGTTTTATTATTGCTAATGAAACACGGCAATTAATGACTGAAATATCTTTATCGGAAGAACTATCCACCTTAAGCAGCGAACGAATATGGCAAGAAATGAGTGCTAGTTTAGTCGATAATAATGCTGAGGTGTTTTTTCAAATATTACGTGATTGCCAAGCATTAAAGCAGCTATGGCCAGAATTAAATGCACTATGGGGTATTCCTAATCCTGCCCAATGGCACCCTGAAATATGTAGTGGCATACATACGATGATGGTATTACAACAAGCGAGTTTATTAACATCTCATCATGAAAATAACGCTAATAAAAAGATAAGCAATGAAAGTATAAGTAACAAAAACAAGCTTGCAATACGTTTCGCTGCACTTTGTCACGACTTAGGTAAAAGCTTAACCGCGCAAGAAAAATGGCCAAGCCATCAAGGACATGAAAAAGCAGGTTTAGCCTTAGTTGAAAAAGCATGTGCCGCTTTTAAAGTACCTAATAAAATTAAAATACTCGCTTTATTAGTATGTGAATATCATTTGCATGTCCATAAAGCATTTCAATTAAAAGCCAGCACTATAGTTAAATTATTTAACGCCATTGATATTTGGCGAAAGCCTGCACAATTGAATGATTTTTTAACTGCCTGCGAGGCTGATTTTCACGGCCGTTTAGGATTAGAAAAAAAACCTTACCCGCAAGCGCAATATTTACAAAATTGCGCACAAGCATCACAAAAAATTACCGCAAAAGAGTTTATAGAACAAGGTTTACAAGGCAAAGCAATTAAACATGCCATTGAAAAAGCACGATTAAATGCAGTTAAACAAGTTAAAGAATTGAGTTAAACTCTATCCTCATGCTGACGCAGGTCAGGATCTAATTATGCAATTCCACGTAAAGTAACACATAAAAAATGCCAAACAATTTTGCGTTGTTTGGCATTTTAATTTTTTAAAACTTAAATTAAACTATTGAATTTAGGTAACTCAATTAAAAATTATAAGTCGCTTTCACGTAGTAGTAACCACCATTATAATCAAATGGACCACTTTCATAGTATTTAGCTCCAAGTACACCATAAGCGCTGTCTTTAATGCGTTGTGCTTTTTGATCAAGTAAGTTACTAGCACCAACACTTAGCGTAATACTATCATTAACAAAATAGCTAACTTCAGCATCTAAAGTGATGGCTGAAGATGCATTTTGAGAACCCCAATCGCTGGTGTCATCAGCATGTGTCGCATAATAAGTACCATAGTAATTAGTACGAATAAAGGCACTTACATTTTCCCAAGACTGAGCAATAGTAAAGGTTCCACGGTGATGAGGAATACCATCTTCTAAACGATGAACTTTACCTAATGACGTAGTAGCCGGATTAAACTTATCTACATTAGTATCATTCCAGTTATACGCTAAACTAAATTGCGTATCACCATTCAGTAATTCCATACCATAATTGGCAACAATATCTAAACCTTGCGTGGTGGTATCAAAGTCATTAGAGAAATAAGTTACTGCTGAAATTAACTCAGGGTTTTGTACACCTAACGCGCGGAGTGCATTGTAATCTTTAGCTAAGACACTAATTTGACTAGACTGAGCAATACGATCACTTACTTTAATATTGTAGTAATCAGCAGTAAAGAAAAAGCCATTATTCTCATAAACCATACCAAATGAATAACTTTTTGATTTTTCAGGATTCAGCTCTTTACCACCGTAAAAAGCTGATAGAGGATCAGTCGGTGGCGCTAAGAAAGTTTGAATTAAGTCACCATTAACAATAGACGTTTGCGTATTAACTACACTTGCCTGACCTACCGTTGGTGCTCTAAAGCCTGTGCTTATGGCACCACGAACAGAAAAATCATCGGTTAGTGAATATTGTCCTGTTAACTTAAAGTTTGTTGTATTACCAAAAGAAGAAAAGTCTTCATAACGTAATGCAGCACCAATCATAAAGTCGTCGGTAAAATACGTTTCAGTATCTATATAAGCGGCATAGCTACGACGGGTATTAGTACCTTGTGATTCAGGACCAAAGCCTTTAAAGCCATGTGAACCAATACTAAAACCTTGATTCGCTAGCGGACCCGCTTCCCACGATGCTTTATCGCCTGAAATAATTTGGAAACTCTCTTCACGCCACTCTAAACCACCCGCAACACTCATTTCTTCTTCTAAACCAACATCTACAGATTTAACGATATCAGCATTAAACGTTTTTTCTAATTGAATATAGCTACCAGTTTGAAATTTATTACCAAGTGGTTGTTTTGGCCCTAATGAGGGATTAACCGTGTTTCGTAGATAAAAAGTCGAGGCATTACGACCAACAGAAGCACTTAAGTCATATAAAGCTTCATCGAACATGCCGCCTTTAATTTCACCTTTAGTACCCATAGCTAATGCGGTATCAACAATATTGCCGCCAAATCGTGGTGTATAACCACCAGGGAACATTTCATTGAAAGCAAAACAATTTTGACCAACCGCAGTACTGTTATCAGCAATTAAGCCATAATCAGCCTGACCTAATACATTACCCGAAGTAATATTTACCGTTGGACATTCAATACCTTGACCTACACCATCTAAATCACCCACTAACAGCGTTTCACCGCCATCAACCGAGAAAACATTACCACGGTTATGTGGGTTACGGTAATAAAATCCACCTTCAACATCACGTTCAGAATAGTTACCAAACATGTAAAATTCTTTATCATTACCTAAATCAAGACCAATGTTACCGAACACAGTAATATCGTCCTTTATTTCAGGATTACCCCAAATTTGCGCAGGATCTTGAATTGCACTATTACCTGCAGCAGCCAAACCAGCGGCATCTGGACGTTGTACACTACGGCTAGTGGCATCAGCATTTTTATATTGAAAACTAAAGTTAGCAAAACCATCCTCCGTAAATGGCATACCAATATTACCATCAACGACTGTTGAGGTACCATCTCCCGCATAATATTCACCCGTTTTAACTGAAAGTGAACCGCCATCAGCATCATCTTTTAAAACAAAGTTCATTACGCCAGCAATCGCATCAGAGCCGTATTGCGCCGCAGCACCATCACGTAGTACTTCAACTTGTTTTAAGGCAACACTAGGAATAACTGAAATATCAGGACCTTGTGCTCCATCATTAACACCACCGCCTTGAAAAGCAATAACCGAGGCACGATGGCGACGCTTACCGTTAACTAAGACCAAAGTACTGTCTGATGATAAACCACGTAAATTAACCGGACGAACTAACGTCGCAGCATCACTAATAGGTTGTGCGCGAACATTAAATGAAGGTACAGCAGCCGCTATTTGGTCAAGCATATCGCTTGAACCTGAACGACCTAATTCATCACCACCAATTAAATCTACTGGTACTGGTGAGTCAGCAATTGAACGAGGAGCAGCGCGTGAACCTACTACCACAATTTTTTCTACATCTTGATCTGTTACACCTGCATTATCTGCGGCGTAAGCGTGCGTTGTACCTAGAGCAGCAGCAATAGCAATAGCTAGTGTGCCAGTACGAAATTTATTAGACATGTTATTTCCTTCCCAAACTTAACGATATGTATTTTATAATCTACACTTTATACAAGCTTCTTTATCTCAGTCACTTTATTTAGATCTTATTGTAGATCTGTAAGCATAGGCCACCTTTATTAATGATTTTTATCATCTTCTATAAAAATAGACTAATCTATTTATAGAACAGCTAACGATGCTTTACAAGGGGGATAAAAATTAATTTTTTCAGTGGCAACAACAAATTAGGTATTTTTATGTTTTTTATATTGAAAATAAAAAATAGAGGTAGTAAATGGCAGCGGTAATAAACATAAGGGCTATCATTGAGCTACGACATGAAAGTATGCGAAATATTTCGTAGTTTATATTCACAAAAAATGCAAATTTATCTAAAAATTTTTTTTGAAAAAAAATTGAACTTTTTTGGACTAGAATAGTTAGTTTAAATAACAAGATTATATAGTGGATTTACAACAACACCTACCAAGTTGATTTATATAGAATTTATTCGCTTTTAATCCGCCACTTAATAATAACTTAGATAAAGTCTTGACACTCCATTTAAGTTGATTTTTCGTTACCTGTCCTTTTCCACACAGTTATATGCATGACACTAACCGTAAAATTACGCTTATTAACGGGCAAAATTCGGGTTAGCTCTTGTTGCTCCAGTAACGTAAATTTATTCATTAATATTTCGCTTATGCCAGCAAAGCCAGTAACATTTTCACCATTGACTTTAATGCCACCTAACCATTTATTTTTTGTCGTTTTTTGTTCATCAAAAGCGTAATCACTCACCAAAACCAACAGGCCATTATCATTAATTCGCTGTTCAACCGTTGCTAAAAACAGTTTAGGATCATGGTTATTTTCAATGATATTTTGCGCTAAAACCATATCGTATTGTGTAAAAACTGCTTTTAGATTACTGGCATCACCTTGACTAAATAAAATATTTTTTGTGCAGGGTAAATAAAATTGGGTAAGACTAACTTCATTAAAATCGACAATTTCGCCTTCATTTTCACTGACAAAGCGCACACTCGTATTTTGCTGTAGTTGCACACCATAACGGATATAACGAGCCGAAAAATCTATCGCATCAATAAACTTAAAACTATTGGCCAATTCAAACGAGGTTCGGCCAACACTACAGCCTAAATCTAGCAATTTATTCTGTTTACATTGATATTTTTCCAATAGTCTTTTTATATAAATAGCCAGCTCTTTTTGATAATTACTTCCAACAAAGTCATCAACACAATCACTTGTAAACAAAGTAGATAACATATCAGCTGTACCATAATGACTTGCTAATTGTTGACAAATATCGCGGTCTGTTTCATAAGGATTTAGCGCTGGCGTTGGTATATTAGTCTTTTTAGTGCTGATGTAACGAAAGCCTGCATGTTGAGTAAAATGACGCCGAAAAGCATAACGAGAATGCTTAATAGCTTCATTACCCGTTGAGATCCATGAACCACCTTTAATTAAATTATGTTTACCATCAAAGGTTGGCGTCGAAAAATCATCATACAGAGGATGAACTTCAAAACCAGCAAAACCATCTATTACTGATTCTGTCCATTGCCACACATTACCGATAACATCATAAAAGCCTTGCTGTGCAAACTGATCAACAGGACAAGAAGAAGCGTAATATTCTAAATTAATATTACCTGGTGCTTGCTGCCAAGCAGGTAAATCTACATCAATACTATTTCGTAAACATTGCCATTCAGCTTCACTCGGTAAGCGAATATACTCATCACTTTGCTGGTTTTTCCAGTTACAAAAAGCTTTTGCTTCTAAATAATTCACCTCTACAGGCCAATTTAATGGTAGTGGCATTTCATTAATTAAATTTCGTTGAAAATACTCATGGCCACGCTGCAACCAAAAGCGTGGCATACTTGCCTTACTAAAACTTAACCATTGTTGCCCTTCTTTTGTCCACAATTCAACCTTGCTATAACCGCCATCTTCAATAAAAGCCAAAAACTCTTGGTTAGACACTAAATATTTAGTTGCTAAAAACTCATCAACCTCAATACGTTGTTGTCCGTATTCATTATCCCAACCATAAGTGTTATCACTCTCTGGTTTACCTAAAATAATAGTTTGCTTAGCAACAGGTAATAATTGACTTATGGGTGCTTCACTACAATTTACACAAGGTTGCCATACTTGATATTGTTCACCGTCACCCGTTAAATATTTTAAGTCAAGCATACGCATGATCACCGAACTGGTTTCAATATGAATGCGCTCATGCTCTATTCCCATTAAAATAACCCAAGCTAATGAATGTTGAGTTATTGGTAGACTTAACTCCATAGTATCAATTAACTGTTCAATTAATTGTGCAACTTGTTGACGATATTCTTTAACTTCATCAACGCTTGGCCAATCATAATGCTCATTATTAAGATCATCCCAACTCATTTCATCTACACCAACGGCACAAATAGCTTCTAACTTTTTATTAAGTCGTTTATTGATATATTTACCTAAAATAAGTTTATTAATATAAAAGGTTGCGGTATGACCAAAATAAAAAATCAAGGGATGGCGTAAGGGTTCTGGACGTAAAAAATAAGCTTCATCACTATTTATCAATGAAAAAAGCGAGTCATACGTAGCCCAAGTGTTTTTAAAGTAAGCTTTTAATTCTGCTCTTTTTTTATTTATAGTTTGTTCTTGATTNAGTTCACTNTTTTCANCNGNACTTAATANNAGTGTTTTAAGTTGATTATTTAATATCTTCATCTGTCTTTGCATTCATTATATTTAGGTTATTGATCACTCATTATGTTTACTTGATAGTTTGCTAAAACAAGTGNTTTTAATTGTGTGCCCCATTGTCGGGCATGCCTTAAATCTATGGCTAATGCTTTTTTATTTAAAAGGTTAAGTTTATTTTCTAATGTATTGATTGTTTTAGCAAACCAAACATCTTGCTTAAATAAATCAACGGCTCCTAAGCTATTTTTATGTGTTGTTAATGATAGGGGTAAAGTTTGTACCGCTGTATTTTTTAAATCATCATTATGTTGATATTGCTCAATTGCTACAATTAAATTAGCTAAAGCAAAAATCACATTAATATAAACATTGTAACGTAAACTTGCAGCCCCTANNCTATGCTCAACTCGTGCCGTTTGTTGCCAATTATAAGTACTTAAAAGTATTTGGTTATATTGGTCGTACAACAAGGGTTGTTGCCCTAATTTTTGGTTATGTTTACCTTTTTCTCGGTAAAGTGCAATACTGCCCTGATAACCACCGGAAATATCAGTAGGTGAGCATAGTTCTTGTGCTAATCCATATTTNGTTTTTAATAATAAGCGTTCAAACGCCTCTTCTTCTGGTAAATAAAGCAAACAACAAGCTAAGCTAGTCTGTAAAAAAGATTGTTGTAAGTATTCACCCAGTTTTGTTGAAGCTACGGCATTTTTTCCTTGCCTATGCGCCGCTAATTCACTCGCACTAACATTAATTTGTATCGCATTAGGAATATGTACTGCTCTATTNGTCGCCGTAAAAATATTTTGGCTATGTTCGGCTAATTGACCGTTATCACCAGACCAAACTACNGGTTTAATTAAGGCTCCAACTTCAGTGCCATATAGCNNTTTAAGCCATTGTGGTAAGCAAGTTAGCACTTTATTTAAATTATTTGCTTCTTTTAAAGGGGATTGNCCNTTGAACGCAGAAACAAATTCCCATTGATTATGCCAATATTCATCAANAAATTGACCATCAATATCATNTTGNTGAATAAATTGGTTTAGTTTNCTCAAATCAACTTGCTTNATNGNNGACTTATTAAGATCGAAACAACCTTCTAANTCAAAATGAACNTGNGCAANAAAGCCTAANTGCTTNATATATTGCTGTTGTAATAGAATGATTTTTGTAGCTAGAGAATTAATTTTTTGCAAAGTGATTTCTACTTATACTCGCTTTGGTAATTTAATCCTATTTGCGAATTTCAGTGCTGAGATTAATATTGAGAGCGGTTTGATCATCTTTGACTATAGACATTGAATTGTCTAACTCTTGATATGCCACAATAGTATTCTTTCCTAATTTCTTAGCTTGATATAACGCTTTGTCAGCACAAACATATAAATCATGACCATTTTCAATATTCTTTGTAATATGAGCAACACCGATACTTACCGTCACTGAATATAACTCTCCACTATCGGTTAAAAAAGCATGATTAGCTATGCTAATACGCATGCGTTCAGCAATTTGTTTACTGTCTACTGCATTTATTCGAGGTAACACACATAAAAATTCTTCACCACCAATACGACCAATAACATCTTCATGACGCAAGCTATTTTGACAAAGACTGGAAACTTGACGAATAATTTCATCGCCAAAAGGGTGACCATGTTGATCATTCGCTTGTTTAAAATCATCAATATCAAGTAAAAAAATCGCTAAATCACCCTTACCAACATCAACTCTCGTTAACATTTNATCTAAAAAATCAAAAATATAACGACGATTAAATACACCGGATAATGGGTCTTGAATTGATACCGACAATAATTTACGGGTATAACGTTGCTGAAACAACAAAAATATTAACACAGCGACAATAAAAATAACCACACCAATAATTAAATAGCGCTGTGAGTTAATTTGCTGATATTTTTTATCCATGAGTAAAGCTTGCACTTTAGCCCGTTGCTGTAATAACGATATTTCAATATCTCGACGCTCAAGTTCAAGCGCATTACGCACTTTAAGTAAACGCTTTGAAGAATTTTTTTCTTGTAATGAATTATACTTTTCTTGGTATTGATGTAAGTTACGATAGGCTTGGGCATTATGCCCTAATACATGGGCTAACTGCGCGGCAATTTTTTCAGTTTCTAATTGCCAACGAGTACCGTCAAGCTCGGGAATACTGGTAAAAATATCTTTCGCTGCCGCTAAGGCCTTTTTAGCTTGCGNGAATTTTCCTAATTGAATTAAACAACTTGCTTTACGTTTATATAATTCAGCATTGTAATCAATTTGACCATTTAAGGTCAGTGCTTTATTAATAACCACCAGTGCTTGCTGACACTTTCCTTGTTCTGCCAAGGTCATACCCAAACCATAGTTACCAAAAAAAGCAATGTCGGNATTAGGTGTATAGGTAACTTTACTAATGTAGTTTTTAAAGTGTTTAATCGCTAGATCATATTTTTGCCAATAACGATAGGTAGCCGCCATACCATAAATAGCCTCAGCAACATGCGCTTTATAACCTAACTTTTGATAACTCGCTAATGCCTTTTGATAATATTCAATCGACTTTTCATAATCTTTTAAATAACCGTAAATAGCCCCGTAAGTTTCATTAATGGTCGCAATTAAAAAACTATCATTTAAGGTAAATGCATCAACATAGGCTTTTTGAATTTCGTATAATGACGTTTCATATAATTCAGATAAACTACGCGTATAAGCTAATTCATTTTTAGCGGTGATATAAATTCGCGGCAAATTAGCCGCGGTTGCCTGTGCTATTGCTTTATTTAATAATTTAATTGATCTGTCATAAAAACCATTACGTTGAGCATTAATACCTGCATAAACATTTAACAAACTAGTTATTTCAGCTGAGGTTGATTTAGTCACTAAACGCAGGGCTTGATTAACTGTTTTCTCTAATTTTTTATGAAAGTAGAGTAAGTTTTCAGCTTGGGCTTTACGTAGCAAAAAAACTAATCGTTTATTGCTTGTTGCAACCGTAGTACCAGCATGATTAAAATGCTCTTGGGCAAATATTGTTAATTGCTGATAACTTTGCCAAGGCTCTTTATTTATTTGCTCTTCACTGACTAAGTCTGTATTAACGGACTCTTTATTAGTTAGTACAGTATTATCGGGGGGGTTACTATTTAGCGCTAGTGAATTAGCACTTTGTATTGGTAATAAAAGGCTAATAACCGCGGCTAAACACAAGTATTTTATTATGTTATTTTTTAACTGCATACAACATCCATGAATACACAAACAAAACGAAGTTTATTATACCAAGTTGATTAAGTTCTTTCTCACTCAGCGAGAATTTAATAAAATTGGTATTACTTCGACCATAGCATAACTTTTATGAGCAAACGAGTATTTAATAACGGTTTTTGTTAACTCCTTTGTCGGCTAAGTCACTATTTTTCATTGAATAGTTGTTGAAAGCCTTTTACCGAAAAACCATTAAGAAGTTGATCACCAACTTTTAAAACGGGTACACCACGTAAACCAGTTTTTTTGAACTCTTTTTGTCCTGCAGGTGAGCGTACATCACACCACCTATATTGAATATTATATTGTATTAAATATTGTTTTGCTGTCTGACAGTGAGGGCAATTTTTCATGCCAAATAACACTACACGCTTCGCCATTATTATTCCTAAAAACATTTGACATATCTTTTGTATTATACCAGATTAGCGTTAAGCTAGAACTAAGCGCATTCAGTTGTTATTTTAATATTAATTAAGAGGTTAATATGGCATCACCATTAATAAAAACATTCGTTTGGAGCAGCAAAATTCGTCTATTTCATTGGCTTAATGTAAGTTGTGTCTTTTTACTTATGATTTTGGGGTTAATGCTTTTTTTTGATGATCCGCTAGACTTATCAAAACAAGGTAAAATTTTATTAAAAACAATACATACTTTAGTGGGTTATGTATTCGCACTTAATTTACTCTTTAGAATAGTATTAGGTTTTATTGGCAAAGGTTTTGAACGCTGGTCGCAAACATTACCTTTTACCGCCGCTTTTCGTCAAGAACTAGCGCAGTTAAAACAAAATAAAAATACAGTATTTAAAGGCCATAATCCTATAGGTAAATTAATGGTGGCGGCACTGTTTACGTTGTTAAGCGTACAAATGGTTTCAGGTTTGATGATTGCTAGTACCGATATTTATTATCCACCACTAGGCAATTACTTTGTACAGACTATTGCGCTTGATAAAAACAACCTTGAAGTAATAAAACCCTACTCTAAAGCAAATATTAATCCGCAAGCATACGATGAAATGCGTACATTAAGAAAACCTTTTAAAGAAGCGCACGAAATTTCTTTTTATTTATTGTTAATACTAATATCGCTACATATTATCGCGGTAATTATCAGTGAAAGAAAAGAAAAAGCAGCCTTGGTTTCGGCAATGATCCACGGGTATAAATATTTACCAAAAAACGATAACAATGAATAACATCTCAGCTATTTAATCCAGTGTTATGTTAATAAGCAGCTAGTTATTTTAACTTGCTGCTTATTTCTTTGTTGACCCACAGTCAATGCTTCGCCAGAATACACGCATTACAATTAATTAACACCGATTGCTTATGCAAAAACTTTTACCTATTTTATTTACCTGCTTATTATTTAATTTAAGCCCTTTAGTGTTGGCCGCAGAGCAAAGCATTCACAGTACCGAAGAAATCAAAACCAACCTTGATGATGATGATAGCTATTGGGAGCTTGATTTAGGCTTAGTAGTAGAATTTAACAAACACTACATTCAAGGTATAAATGAAGATAAACAAGGCGATCTTAGTGGATTACTTCTTTTGTCGGGTGGCTATTATTATAAAGATTTTTTTCTCGAAGTAAGCCCTTTAATCGATCGCCCTTTAACTATCGGCTATAGCTTACAGCGTACCAAACATTTTGTTGTTAATGTTATTGCTGAATCATTATTTGATGGTTTTGATCAAGCTAGTCAACGACATGGTTCGCAATTAACTGGTATTAATACCCGACGCACCTCTTTAGATGCAGGCGTTGAGGTTTATTATAGCTACCAATATGGTGAAACTCGTTTTAGAGTATTAAAAGATATTTCAAATACTCATAATGGTTATGTGATTGCTTTTGACTATGCCTACCCTATTTTTAAAAAGCGTTGGACTATTTGGCCTTCATACGGAATTACATGGCTTAGTTCTAATACTACCGATTATTATTTCGGCATTGATGCCGACGAAGTCACCGCTACACGTCCGCAATACCAACCAGAGAGTGCTTTTACCCATAAATTAAATTTATATATTGCTTATCAATATAATACTCACCTTTCTTTTATTGGCTACGGAGATTACATTTTATTTAGTCAAAATATCAATAATAGTCCTCTAGTTGCTCCCAATAACGATAGTTTTCGTGTAGGTATGGGGGTTATGTGGTCTTTTTAGCTATGGATAGCCACAAAAAAAACAAAGCATTTTATTTGCTTTTTTTATTGTGTTTTTGCACAACACTTTTTGCTGCCAATAAAACCATTCTCCCTATAACCGCAAAGCTTGCCAGCATGGTCGCAAGTCCTAATAGTTGCACAGTAGAAGTGGAGCAAGAAGTCTGCGAAATGACCTTTCATATCCTGTGGCAAACGCCAACTAAGGGAGACTATTGTTTGCACAGTAAAGAAGGAATAAAGCCTTTAAAGTGCTGGTATAAAGCTGATCATGGCACCATTAAATTAGATTTTTTTGCTCATGTATTAGCAAATAACAAACATTACGTTTTACTTGATGCACAAGGCGATCATTTAATTGCCAGTGTTGATGTACCTGTTATTGGTACATTAAAGCAACGCCAACGCGCTCAACGTCGTCGTCGCGGCTTTTGGCGTATGTTCTAACGAAATAAANATAACGAGTTATGTCAAAAGCACTACTTATGTAAAGTTTTTGACAACTTTTGACCTATTAACTTTTATTTTTACTTTTTATTAAACTTAGCAACAATTTCAGACACAAAGCTTAAAGAAACAGACCAATAAAATCCTTAATCTAGTCACAACTTAAACACATGAAAGACATGAAAGACATTAAGGATTTACCCCATGAAAAAATTTTTATTAGCCACTAGTTTATTAACTTTAGCTTTAACCAGTAACGCTCATAGCCGTGAATANCCGCAAAACCCAGTATTACGCCCATTAACCTTAAATTCTGGCACTGTAGAACTAACGGGGCTTTATGCTTATGGAAAACAGCACGATAAAGATGTCGATGTCGCTTTTGCGGGTAACCTATCCTATGGTTTAACCGACTCGCTACAACTTGGCTTAGATGGTATAACTTACAGTATTTTTAAAGATCATCGTGCTGGTTTTGAACTAGCAGCTAAAGCAGGTATAACAGGTTATTTTGATGATAAAGTAGGCGACAGTTTAGGGCTAGGTTCTAGCCTTATTGCTAAGCAAATAATCAATGACAATTTGGCCTTTACTTTTTCGGCTGGCTATACCCATTGGTCAATTGGCAATATTGACAACAAATCAGAATTTGATTACACCATTGGTACCTTATTTAATATTATCCCCAATGTTACTTTAGCCGCTACTTATACCTATAGAGATTTAAAAGACTTTAAACAAAGCTCAGCTAAAAAAGCGGGCATTACCTTAAATTATGCTTATTCACCTAGCGTCGACTTAGGTGTTGGTTATCAATACTCTAACTTTAATGAACAATATAATAACCAAGCGTTACAAGAAACACCTGAAAAAACACTTGCTGCTTATGTAACATATCGTTTTTAGTCGGTTAATAACAAACAGTAATAATAGTTAGCCTACCCACACTTAAATTCAAAAATACTGGGTAGGCCATCTTCTTTATGTTTAGGATATTTTATGTCTCAACTAACACAATTGACAAAATTGAGTATATTAATCATCGTTATTACTCTTTCTGGCTGTTCTTCGCAACATAAACGCTCAAATAACAACTATTTTCATCAGCAAGAAAGTTTTAATATTGCGCTCATTAGCCTACATAAAATTAGCATACTAGGGTTAATAGATACGACTCAATCATTAAGTGCCAAAGAAAAGCAAAAGTATACTGAATTTATTTTTAATGCTTTTGCCGAACGAGTTGATGCTGAAAATCTCATTGCCACCGAAGATTTTGCCGAGCAAATTGGCATCGCTAATTATCAAAATTTAGTGCATGCGGCTAAACAAAATAATATTAGTGATGTTAGTAGTATAATGCATAACTCTAATGATGCTAATCGTTATGTATTAATTAGTTACTTAACCAATAAAACAGATTATGGTAATCAAGGTACTTGGCAAAATTGCTCTACTTATGGTTATGCCGTTGGTTTAACATTAAAAATTGTAGATAGTGAAACTAACACCTTAGTGTGGGATAGCCACTTAGACAAACAAAACAAAGTGAATGCTTGTGCTGATGATAATGATTTTGAACTTTACCCTCAACGACAACATGACGACGATGAAGATAACGATATTAATGAAGCAAAAACATTTTTAGCAATAGCCTTTATCNCGTTGGCGATTAATGCCATTGTAGATAATGGAAATAATGCCAATTTAGCCACCAATGACTTTAGTGCTATATTTGCGCAAACCGTGAATAGCTTAGCGCAACGTTTACCCAGTTTTTATCACTAACAATTAACACCTTGTAACTAAATAGCTTAAGCCACATACGTTAATTTATTGGTATAATAAACTCTCACTTTAAAAAGCATTAACAACACGATTCAGGCTCAAAGGAAAATTTATGCCACAAACTCATAATAATGATGTACTCCATGTTTTTTTAGTTGAAGACGATCAATCGCTGGCCTCTCTTGTTAGTGACTATTTAATTTTGCAGGGTTTTAAGGTATCCATTGAAGAACGTGGTGACTTAGCAACAAATCGTATTTTAACTGAACAACCTGACATTGTTATTTTAGATATCATGCTACCCGGCAAAAATGGCTTAGATATTTGCCGCGAATTAAGAGCAGCTAGTACTATCCCCATAATAATGCTTACCGCCCGTAGCGACGATATAGACCAAATAGTTGGTTTAGAAGTTGGCGCTGACGATTATATTGCTAAACCTGCACAACCACGATTATTATTGGCGCGCATTAATGCCATACTGCGCCGTATCAATACTGATAAAAATGAACATCAACAAGGAACAAAAACAACCGAGCTCGAATTTGGTGACTTATTAATACAAGGTCAAAAACAAGAAGTTTATTGGCAACAGCAATTAGTAGAGCTCACCACCAATGAATTTGATTTGCTATATTTATTAGCTGATAACGCTGGCACCATTTTATCACGCGACGACTTACTCAACCAATTACGCGGTTTTGGTTACGATGGTATGGATCGCACCATNGACATGTTAATTTCACGTCTACGCAAAAAATTTAATGATGATCCAAGTAAACCTAAACGCATAAAAACAGTGTGGAAAAAAGGCTACCTTTTTGTTGCGCAAGCTTGGACCAATGAGAGTTAATGCATCGTGAGTAATTTATTTGTTCGCCTCTACTTAGTGCTTATTGTGGCATTTATTGGCTTAGGTTTTAGCATTGATACTTACTTTGAACAACAAGCAGCAAGTTATGATCTAACCTCTGATATNGAATTACACAAAGGCACATTTTTTTTATTAAACAAAGAACTACAATCATTACCTGCAACAGAAAGAGAAAAATACTTAACCATTATAACGCCCTCTTTTGGTTATCCAATTCAACTAAGTCAGCTTAATCCCGTTAGCTTTACCGCTGAGCAAAATGATTATTTAGCCCAAGGCGGTATTGTTTCTCGCTATGATGATCAATTATCGAAAGCATGGTTTTTTCAAAAACTATCACAAAGCAATAAAATTATTGTTATTGGCCCTATTTTGCTAGAACCTAACGGTTCAACAAATTTACTCACTAATTTACTATTTTTTAGCAGCCTTGCATTAATTATTTTTATCTGGGCATGGCCTTTATCTAGCGGTTTAAAAAAACTCACTAAAGCCGCAACCGACTTTGGCGAAGGTNATTTCTCTATCCGCACCACAACAAAAACATCGGCACCGTTAGTCAGCTTAGCTAAACATTTTAATGCGATGGCAAGTCGTATTCAACGCTTAATAAAATCTCATAAAGAATTATCACACGCAGTATCACATGAATTACGCACGCCCATAGCTAGACTTCGCTTTGCCATGGAAATGGTGCGCGAACTCGATGATAAAACATTACAACATAAATATTTGCAAACCATGGATGACAATATTGAAGAATTAGACGGCTTAGTTGATGAACTGCTTACTTATGCCCGCTTTGATCGAGAAGAATTAGATCTTAATATAAAATCACAAAACATTGTTGCAACTTGCTATCAAGTTATTGATAAATTTAGCTTAACACATCACAACTTGAATATTAATTGTCTTAATGATCATCAGCAAAATATTCAATCTTTTTTTGATGAAGACGCGATAAAACGTGCTTTAGATAACCTAATTCGTAATGCTTGTCGTTATGCAAAAAGCACTATTGAAATCAATGTGATCGTTATTAATAAACAAATAGAATTAACTGTTGATGATGATGGTCAAGGTGTTCCTATCGCAGCAAGAAAACAGCTATTTGATCCTTTTGTGCGTTTAGATCAAAGTCGAGATCGTAATTCAGGTGGCATTGGACTTGGTTTAGCTATGGTCAAAAAATTAATTGAATTACATCATGGTAATGCACAGGTAAGTGATGCTGAGTTAGGTGGCGCACGTTTTATTTTAACTTGGCCAAAGTAGCAATACTTATAAAAAACCGTCATAAAGCAATAATAAATAGCGGTGGAAATAAGCACACTTAACAGCTAACATTAGCTATATTATTCTAATTAATCATAGTTTTTATGAATAGCATTGCCAATGAGTAAAACAATTAAAGTTGATGATAAAGTACTTGCTGATATTGGTCGCGGTTTTACCGTACCTGCAAGACCAGAATTACTCCTTAAATTGCAAGACTTAATGGCCCAAAATGATACCGATCTTAATGAAATAGCCGATACAATCACTTTAGATGTTGCTATTTCAGCCACTATTTTAAAAACAGTGAATTCCCCTCTTTACGGCTTAGCACGTAGTATTTCAGATATCAAAAAATCAGTACGTTATTTAGGTATTTCAGGCATTTATAGCTTAGTGACTAGTTGTTTGTTAAAACAAGGTTTTTCACAAGACTCATGCAGTGTCGCGCTTGACGAATTTTGGCAAAATAGTAGTAATATTGCCAACATCTCAGTTTTTATTGGCAAACAAATAAAGCAAAATATTTCTAGCGAAAAATTATTCACCATCGGTTTATTTCATGACTGCGGCATTCCCGTGATGGCAATAAAATACGATCATTATCAACATGTTTTAGATTTTTCTTTAAATAACCCGACAAAAACACTACCTGAAATAGAAGAAAAACAATACCAAATAAACCATGCAACCTTAGGTTATTATGTGGCCTCATCATGGCGTTTACCTAAAGATATTTGCCAGTTAATTTTACGCCATCACGAACGTGACTTTTTGAATTACTTAGATAATTCAGAAATGCAGCTTGCTTTCTCTATTTTAAAAATGGCAGAAAACATTGCTTATCAGCATAAACATTTTTGTGATTGTGCCGATTGGCACTATTTACAAGATACTATCTTAACCGTCCTCGATATTGACGAAGATCAATACAAGGACATCATTGAAGATATCAGTGAAAAATTAATATAACCCTTAAAACCAGCTTAAAATGCATAAACATTAATTTATAAATTTAGCCCAAGATAATAATAATTGGTGAAAATCATCTAGCCCACACTGACTCATACCATTAAAATCATCATTATGGATATCTTCATGTAAGGTAGATGGTAATTCATCCACATCATTAAACGCGCTATTATGTTCAATGGTAACATCATTTTTTTCTACTAATACTGAAAATTCACGGCCTGTAATACGTACTTCTTGTGCTTTGCCTGTTTCAACATCATCAATAGCCGTTAGTAATTGTGTTAATTTAAGCTGGTCTTTTGCTAGCTCTATTTCTAGCCAAGAGCCAATATTCTCATGCTCCATAGAAAATCTTGCACTAGCAACTCCTGTGGTAGGATCATGGATAAACTCATATTCCATAAGATTTCCTCTTTAAGCGTTCATTCATTAGTCATTTGTTAAGTGTAGCAAATACTGACGCATTAAGCGTAATAAGCTATAATATTAATGTTTGTTGCCCCATATAAATAGGTTACGGGTTAATGCTCTCGGATCACCTTTATGAGCGCGCTTCAGCCAGTTATATCGCTATTTTAAAGTATTAAAAAATACACGTTACGCGCGGCAACTATGCAGTAATTTAAAACAACTGGTGAGCGATGGTACTTTACAACAGGTAATGAAAAACCAAAAATACTGTATGGTATTTCAGCAATACACTCATTTAATCGCTGACGTTATTGATTTTATGGACACCATTGGCAGCCAAGGCATGATCATTCAACCACAAAATAATAATATTAATGAAGCAAGCTTTAAGTTTTTTGAAAAATCGAATGACACATAAAATAACCTATAGACTTAAATTAGTTAAAGTAAAAAGCTATTTTACTTTAAGCATCTAGCGTTAATTTATACCATTTGGTAAGACTGAGAGAAAATAGAGGGTAAAATATGGCTCAACTTAAATCACTGTTATTTAAAGACTTTATTTTTTAACCTCATCAAAACTCACTATAACCTCAAAGCCAGAATTTTTTATATTATTCATTTTGATACTTGCTCCTAATTTGTCCGTAATGGTTTTTACAATAGATAAACCAAGTCCTGTTCCTATTTCATTCGTTCCTAAGCAGCGGTAAAATGGCGAGAAAACTTGTGATATTTCTTCTACAGCAATACCAGGTCCAGAATCTAAAATACTAACTAATACTTGCCCTGCTATTTGCTGAACCTTGATATCAATAACGCCACAATCATCAGAATATTTAATGGCATTATCAATTAAATTTTTAAAAATAAGGAATAATTCATGCTCATCGGCTTGAATAAAAATCGTATTAGCGTTGAGTGAGCCAATATCCACGCCAATATCAAGCTGTTTTTTTTCAGCCAAAAGCATCAACTCTTCAAGTACTGTTTTTAATGTTGTCAATAAAGGTACACTAGCGGTCATTAGTTTTTTATTTGCTTGTACTTTAGCCAGAGTGAGTAATTGCGAGACTAAGTCTCTATTTCGTTCAATACCCGCACGAAGTGTTTTTAATTGTTCTTTTGCATCACTCGACATAGTTAAACTGTCAAGCCGCTCAGCTTGTAATGATAATGCGGTTAATGGCGAGCGTAATTCATGAGCCGCCTCAGCAATAAAACGTTGCTGCATTGATATATGCTCAGATACTCTGATCAGCAATTGATTAATTGATATTACAAAAGGATGTATTTCTTTAGGTAAATCAAGTAATGAAATCAAAGAAAAATCATCATATTTACTTTGGTCAATAAGTAAGCTGGTTTGTTTTATGGGGTTAAATAAATAAACAATATATTGACGGATCAATAATATAATTAATGGTACTAACAAAAGAATGGGGATAAACGCACGTAAAGCATTATCAGCGACCAATTCATCTCTTTCAATGGTGCTTTGTGCCACGATCAAACGTTCACCCGTAGACATTTTTTTTATTGCTACTCGGTACTCACTTATATTGCCGATGACTGTATGTAAACCATTTGACAAATTTTGAGGTACTCGAAATAAAACAGCCCCCGCGACATTAACCTTATATTGTTCAGGGAGCAGTTTTGTCACATATAAATTGGTATCAGCTTCATCGTTTATGGCAAAAATTTCAGAGGTACTGTCAATGTTTATAGCGTTGTTGTTAAGGTTGATATTCAATATTTGCAACAAATAATTATCTTGCCATTCTTGCGCATCAAGTTTGGCCGTATAAAAATTGTAACCGCCTGAAAGTAAACCAATAAATACAATCAATAAAGACAAAGCAACTGATAATCGATGTTGAATTGAATAACTCACTGCTTTTTCTGTACCATCCACCCTAAACCTCGCACATTAATAATACGTTCTTTGCCTATTTTTTTTCTTAATGAATAAATAATAAATTCAATTGCATTACTTTCAACCTCTTCTCCCCAACTATAAATCTTATCTTCTAATTCACTGCGCGATAAAATAGCACCGGGGCGAATTAACAATGCTTGTAATAGCATATATTCCCTTGAAGATAATATTTGAGGCTCTATAGAAGGTAATGAAACTTCATGGCTAACAGGATCAAGCGTAATAAAACCATTAGTTAATACTGGTTGTGCCGAGCCATTTTTACGACGTAATACTGCGCGAATACGTGCCAATAATTCAGTCAAATCAAAGGGTTTTAATAAGTAATCATCTGCACCTAAATCTAAACCAACAATGCGTTCGTTTAAGCTGTCACGTGCAGTAATAATAATAACGGGGATTTCACTTTTTTTACGGATAGCTTTAAGTACGGCTAAACCATCCACTTTGGGTAAGGTCAAATCAAGTAAAATCAAATCATACTGTTGGCATGAACAGGCTGTTAATGCTGATTCGCCATTACTTACCTCATCAACCGCATAATCGGCATCTTTTAGTGATAACGTGATGGCATTAGAGATCATTATGTCATCTTCAACTAATAATATTCTCATAGCGTATTAAATAAACCTTATGTTCTATTTATAAAATCAAATACCCCGCGCCAAGGCTTTTCGCTCTGGCTCAAATTCGCTTCGCGAAGAGGGGTATATTTAACGTGAAATGTAGGTCGTCATCTTTTATGAAGAGCTGCCGTCAACTTGATGGGCTAAAGCCCAACCTACAAAACGCCGCAAG
>JAESPQ010000008.1 GCA_016765535.1 Alteromonadaceae bacterium
CTAGGTTCTAGGTTCTAGGTTCTAAAATGTATTATACTAATACTATATACACAAAATAGAGGAACAGTTATGTTGCTCTATTTTATTTTTAAACGTTAGTTTTTAAAGATTAGTTTTAAAGAAAGAGAAAGAAAATGAAAACCCATTTTGACGAATTATTGGAATTTCCAACTGTTTTAAACTTTAAAGTTATGGGCATTGCTTGTGATGAGTTACCTGATTTAATTATTACAGAATTACAAAAACATACCCCTGGTGACTATTCACCTAAAATAAAGCCAAGTTCAAAAGGTACTTACCATTCGGTATCAATTGCAATAACGGTAACCAGTAAAGATCATATTGAAACAATATATAAAACACTTACCGCAATAGAAGAAGTAAGATACGTTCTTTAATTAAAATTCATTTAAGATCAAGTTTTCAATTTTAAATTCGGATATAATAAATATATCCGAATTTTTCTGTTCAGCATAATTAAAATAAATACGACTAAAGCAAGTATGACTAAAATAATTATTGAGAAAAACCTTGAACAATAGCACTATAAACAACACTTTAGTGATCAGACAACTTGCCAAAATGGATTATGTTCAAGTATGGCAAGCGATGCAAAATTTTACCGACAACAGAGGTGAAGCAACGCTAGATGAGCTTTGGTTAGTTGAACATCCTCCCGTGTTCACCCAAGGACAAGCGGGTAAAGAAGAACATTTACTGATGCCTGGTAATATTCCTGTAGTGAAAGTAGATCGCGGTGGACAAGTAACCTACCACGGTCCTGGTCAACAAGTCGTTTATTTTATGATCAACCTACGCCGTCGAAAAATAGGGGTACGTCAATTAGTTACCTTAATTGAAAACGGCATCGTTAACACACTAAATGATTATGGTATTAACGCAGCAGCAAAGGCTGATGCACCGGGCGTTTATGTTGAAGACAAAAAAATAGCATCATTAGGTTTACGCGTTCGTAAAGGCTGCTCTTTTCACGGTTTAGCCCTTAATGTTAATATGGATCTCGAACCGTTTTTACGTATTAATCCTTGTGGTTATGCTGGCTTAGAAATGATCCAAAGTGCCGATCTATCATCACTTAATAATGTAGAAGATGCAGGTAATGCATTAACTAAACATTTAATACCGTTATTCAACGCCACAGATATTCGTTATGAAACAGGACTCGCTAACTAATGACCACCGACACAACTAAAGCTAAAAGTACTCGTGTAGCTCCAGGCACAAAAATGCGTGATGCCGAAAAAATGGCACATATTCCTATTAAAGTGGTTACTTCTGAGCGTGAAACAATGCTGAGAAAACCAAGTTGGTTAAGAATAAAATTACCACGCAGCTCTGAACGTATTGATAGTATAAAGTCAGCATTACGCAAACATAAATTACACTCAGTTTGTGAAGAAGCCTCGTGCCCTAACCTTTCTGAATGCTTTAATCATGGTACGGCTACCTTTATGATTTTAGGTGATATTTGTACTCGCCGTTGTCCATTTTGTGATGTTGGCCATGGTCGCCCGCTAGCGGCAGATCCACAAGAGCCAGAAAAATTAGCGCTAACGCTAAAAGACATGAAATTAAAATATGTGGTCATCACCTCCGTTGACAGAGATGATTTACGCGATGGCGGCGCGCAACAATTTGCCGATTGTATCAACCAAATAGACAAACACGCGCCAAACACTAAAGTAGAAATTTTAGTGCCTGACTTTCGTGGCCGAATGGACAGAGCATTAGACATTCTTAATCAAACACCGCCCGATGTTTTTAATCACAATTTAGAAACTGCACCACGTTTATATACCAAAGCTCGTCCCGGTGCTAATTATCAATGGTCGTTAGATTTATTAAAAAAATTTGGTCAAGCTAATCCCAATATTCCCACTAAATCAGGATTAATGGTCGGTTTAGGTGAGACTAACGAAGAAATTTTAACTGTGATGCGCGATTTACGCAGTCATGGCGTTACCATGCTAACCATTGGACAATATTTACAGCCTAGTAAACACCATTTACCAGTAGAACGTTACGTACACCCCGATGAATTTGATATGTTTCAGCGAGAAGCGATCAAAATGGGGTTTAAACACGCAGCATGTGGGCCTTTAGTACGCTCAAGTTATCATGCCGACAAACAAGCAGCGGGTGAAGAAGTAAAGTAAATCAAAGACTAAGTAAATTAGTTTATTTTGACTCCTACAACTAAAAGCTAACAATTTTTTTGTTAGCTTTTTTATTATCGTTACAGCAAAATTTTTGTTAAAATGCGTTCCTTTACGAATTATTATCACTTGAGTTTTTTATTATGTTTAAACCTGAACTTCTTTCGCCTGCTGGCAGTTTAAAAAATATGCGTTATGCCTTTGCTTATGGTGCTGATGCTGTTTATGCTGGTCAACCAAGATATTCATTACGGGTGCGTAATAATGAATTTAATTTAGAAAACCTAGAAATTGGTATAAATGAAGCGCATCAATTAGGTAAAAAGTTTTACGTTGTTACTAATATCGCACCGCATAATAGTAAGTTAAAAACCTTTATTAAAGACTTAACACCAGTAGTTGCTTTAAAACCGGATGCCTTGATCATGTCTGATCCAGGCTTGATCATGCTAGTGCGTGAAAATTTCCCCAAGATGGCTATTCATTTATCAGTACAAGCCAATGCTGTTAACTGGGCAACGGTAGATTTTTGGGCAAAACAAGGCATAGAACGGGTTATTTTATCGCGTGAATTATCACTCGATGAAATTGAAGAAATTCGTGAAAAATGCCCTGATATCGAAATAGAAATATTTGTGCATGGTGCGTTATGCATGGCCTATTCAGGTCGTTGTTTATTATCTGGTTATATCAACAAACGCGATCCCAACCAAGGTACCTGCACTAATTCTTGTCGTTGGAAATACGATGCTCATGAAGCGAAAGAAACAGACACGGGTGATATTATTGCCGTAAACCCTGTTGAAACTTATTCGCCTCAAGAAAATGCTGAAACGACTATAACAGCAGAACAAGCACAACCAACTGACAAAATAGTTTTATTGCAAGAACAAGGTCGCCCTGGTGAATACATGCCCGCTTTTGAAGATGAGCATGGCACCTATATCATGAATTCTAAAGATTTACGCGCCGTTGAACATGTTGAACGCTTAGTTAAAATGGGTGTACATTCATTAAAAATTGAAGGTCGTACCAAATCTTTTTATTATTGCGCTCGAACCGCACAAATTTATAAACAAGCAATAAATGATGCGCTTGAAAACAAAGAATACGATCCTAATTTAGCCACCGATTTAGAGCATTTAGCGCATCGTGGTTACACCGAAGGCTTTTTACAACGTCATCGTGCTGGCGATACGCAAAACTATGATTACGGTTATTCAAAAAGCGACAGCCAACAATTTGTTGGCGAAGTACTTGGTCGTGACGAAAAGTCAGGTCTAGTAAAAATAGACGTAAAAAATAAATTTTTAGTGGGTGATCGTCTTGAACTCATGACACCAAGTGGCAATAAAAGTTTTACGTTAACCCAAATGTTAAATAAAAAAGGTGACAGTATTATTGATGCCAAAGGCTCTGGCTATATCGTTGATATAAAACTTGATACTGACTTTGACTTAGCCTTTGGTATTATCATGCGTTATCTTGATGAAGGTGGCACTACACGCCACCCTTTCGCGCAAAATCAAGCCGATAAGTAATAACAACCAACTATGGCATTAAAAATTTTAGACAGCTGTATCAACTGTGATATGTGTGATCCTGAGTGTCCTAATGACGCGATCACCCTCGGCGAAAAAGTTTATGAAATAGATCCTGATAAATGTACAGAATGTGTCGGTCATTACGACAAACCAACCTGTGTCAGTGTTTGTCCCATTGATTGCGTAAAACCTGATGCTGACCACGTTGAAAGTGAGGATGACTTACTTGCTAAATTTTTAAAAATACATGGTTAACATAGAGTTAAATAAAATATTCAATTAGGTTATTTTATTTAACCTAAAATGACCTAATTTATCCTTAACTAAAAATAAAGCACTATTTTTTGTGTGAAATATCATCTTATATCCTATAGTTAATAAATAGTAAAAATAACTATACTTATACCGCTTGCGTATAAAACTGTTTAAAATTATTAGGATAAGTTATGCAACACAAGAAGTCTCAAAACAGCACAGCTAAAACAGCCAGCAAAGCACCAACTAAAACAAAAACATCTGCCGCATACGAAAGCTCTGATGATTTTGATATTATTGTTAAAGATCGCCGTATTAATCCTGAAATGACCGCCAAAAACCCATTGGCTCCTACACATTTATATTTTACTGAAAAAGATCTTTCCCGTATTTTAAAAAATTTAGATCACCTGCGTGACGACGTTTATCCTAATGAATACCCTCAAGATCAAGAAGACGTTACTCGTCCTAACTTCCCCTCAGTATGTTTAATCGGTTTAGGACGCTGTGGCTCAAATATCGCCTTAGATGTTGCCTCATTAGTGCATAATGCTCGTAACTATTATTTAAGCGAATTTAAAGATGATCAAAGTAAAAAGAAAGAAAAAGCAGGTGCTCAGCCATTAAAATGGATACAACGCAGTTTAAAAATACAAAAAAAACGTAGTGTTAAACCGTTATTTTTAATTGAACCGTTAGTCATGTTAGGAGATTTAGATAAAGATATCGCGGGTCGTATTCGTTTTTCATCGAAAGGTTTCGAAAATAATTTTCTTAATGAATATAATAAATTAAAAATAATGGATTTATCAGAAGTCCATGCAGGTGGTTCAGGTAATGCACCTATTTTAGGACAATACTTAGCTAAAATGATCCTCAATAAAGACACCGATCACTTTAATAACCAAGACTGGAAATTTATTCACTCTTATCTCATCGACTCATGCGGTATTAAAGCGAATCAATCACGCTTATATTTTTATATTTTTAGTGCGGGTGGCGGTACAGGCTCTGGCATGGGATCTGAATTTGGTTTAGCACAGCAATATTCTTATATGAGTAAAACATTCAATATAAATACTGAAAAAGAAACGCAAAATCAATCGTTTGTCTTTGAACCTATCTTCACCAGCGGTATCTGTATTTTACCTAACATTAATGATCCTCGTGTCTCTATGTCAGAAGCACTACACATTAATTCAGGGCGATTATTATGCAAATATTTATCGGAAGAGTGGAATTTTTCTTACAATGTTGATGATGATGATAGTACTTTAGAAAATGTGATGCAACGCATTCGCCCGTGGAATGCCATGATGCTAATATCTAATGACATCATGCGTTATGCCGAACAAAGTGACATTAATGGCACCTCTAAATACATTGATGTAAACTCTATGGAAACCCATGCAAATCAATATATTAGCCAACAAATATTTAATATTTTAACCGCACAAGCCGTCACCACCGATTATGATGAAAATTACTTTAGACGTGCTGGTATTGATATTGGTGAAACCATTAGATTAGATGCCAATGACTTATTTATGAGTTTAGCAGGCCCCGTGGCTATTGCTTATGCCGAATCAGTAGTACTTGACTCCCCTAGTGATGATAAAGAAAAAGCAAAACTATTTACTAACGAGCAAGAGTCTTTAGATGTCGATGATTTATTTTTTAGATCAATTGATTTACCACATTTTAATGATCAAACTCATGCCATTGAAGGGGTTAGTTTATTACCAGTAAAATCAACAACCTATAGAGATGCGCTCACTAAATATAAAAATAGCAACTATAATGCGGATCATTTAAAAGACATACACTTTTTCAAAAACTGCTCATCTATCGTCTCTATTATTTCATTACCAAAAGATTACAAGCTTTCGTATATGGATTTAAACAGACTAAAAATGCACTTAAATAGTTTATTTCCTAACACCACCTTAAAACGCTATGCCTTAGTTATTGGTGCATCAGCTAATTTATCATTAACTACATTAATTGCTAAAAGCCCTTGTTTAAGTGATGATTTTTTAACCCTTATTGTTGCTTATATCAAACGTTGTTTTGCCAAAGATGAATATCGTTTTGATGATACGTTAGACAAAGCCATTGTTCGGTTTATTCAAGAAGATGAGTTTGATGAAAGTGAATTAGAAGAAATGCTCGTTCAGCATGAAAACCCCGCAAAAATTCTCGATACCAATTGGTATGCAATAAAACCTATGTATGAGAAAAAATATCGCGAGCTTATTCGCGATAGTAAAAAATTCATTTCAATTAATGATATTCGTTTAGACATCGGCTGTGTAAAAGGCGCGATTAATTATTTACGTGAAATTTATCGTCACAAAATTAGTCAAACGCAAATTATTTCATTAAACAACACTGTTAGTATGAGCGGCTTACAAACAAAAAAAACGCCAATTAAAAAATCTGAAAAAAAAACGCCTGTTAAAAAAGCGGCAAAAAAGAAAACAAGCGTAAAAAAAGTGACAACTAAAAAAGCAGCAACTAAAAAAGCGCCTACCGCAAAATAACACCAGCAGTTTAATAATTTGCAGTAATGTTGTTAACTTCATGACTTTTGGCACTGGGTAATAAACTCAGTGCTAGTTATTCTTCTACTATCGATATAGCAGGAGAATAACAATGAAGACTCAGTCACAAGACACTCAGTCACAAGATACTCAGCCACAAGACACTCAGCCACAAGACACTCTGCCACAAGATACTCAGCCACAAGACACTCAGCCACAAGACACTCAGCCACAAGACACTCAGCCACAAGGTAATCAATTACAAAATAGCGGCTCGGTGAATATATTACCGCAAAAGAGTAAACATCAAACAGCGCAAAGCACATTAGAGCAATTATCAATAGATCGTAATACCGACCATAAAAAATCATTGATTGATTATAAGTGGTTAGCCGTTGTAGTACTTACAGGAGGTATCATTTATGGGCTAACGTCACCTACGGCTACAGTCTTAGCCAAAAAGCAAACAAATGAAACGTCTATTGCTAATTTAACGCTTCCCCTGCAAAAAAAACAAAATACAAAAAAAGTAGTCCTTAAGCTAACAGATAACAGCAATAAAACTAATAACGAAACTAATAATAAAAAGATCAATACCATCATCCCTAAACAACAAATTAAAATATTAGATGCTAGTGGCCACATTGTTGCTCGTCGCATTGCCACTGTTTCATCAAGAGTTACAGGTAAAATTACTAAACTTTATATTGAAGAAGGCCAAAAAGTTCATAAAAACCAAATATTAGCAGAGCTAGATAATGAACAATCAAATATTTCGTATCAACTTGCTTTAGCTGATTTAAACGCGAACAAAGCCAATGCAGAAGAAATAAAAACACGCTTAAACTATCAAATAAAACGTTCAAATAGAGATAAAAAACTCGTTAGCCAACATCTGATCAGTGAACAATTAAATGATGATAATCAAGAAAAAGTAGCCCAGCTACAAGCCCAACTTAAAAACAAACAAGCATTATCAGCATTGAGCCAACAGCGCCTTAATTTGGCTTTATATCAACTTGAACATCATAAAATACGCGCACCTTTTGATGGTGTGGTGATCAGTAAAAATGCACAAGTAGGTGAGCTTATTTCTACGGTATCAGGTGCGGGTGGTTCTATTCGTACCGGTGTTGGCACCATTGTTGACATGAATTCATTAGAAATAGAAGTGGAAGTTAGTGAAAGCTATATTAACCGTGTTTATGAAGGACAATCGGTACAAGCAACCTTAGATGCTTACCCTAATTGGCATATTAACAGCAAAGTTGTCGCCATTATCCCCACCGCCGATCGGCAAAAAGCCAGCATAAAAGTACGCATTAAATTACTTGAAAAAGATCAACGTATATTTCCAGACATGGGTGTAAAAGTCAGTTTTTTAAAAAGCTAAGTATAAAAATTTATAAATAAAAAATAGAAATTTAATAACAGATAACAGATAACAGATAAATAAAGAGAGCAAAAAATGCCAACTATTCAATTAAAAAACATTAACAAAACGTATAGCAAAGGGACTAACCAAGTCGTTGTTCACAATAATTTTAATCTTAAAATACAATCAGGAGAATTTGTTGCCCTTATGGGAGCATCAGGTTTAGGAAAATCTACTTTATTACATTTAATGGGCGGTTTAGACAAACCAACTTCTGGCGACGTTATTATTGCCGATCAATGTATTAACCGTTTATCTGAAAGTCAACTAAGTCAATGGCGTAGTGAAAATATCGGTTTTGTTTTTCAGTCACACCACTTATTACCTGTTTTAACGGCACTGGCTAATGTAGAGCTACCGTTAGCATTAACGCCATTAAACAAAAAGCAACGTCAGCAACATGCTGCCACCGCACTTGCTTTAGTCAATATGAGTGATCGTGCTAAACATTTTCCTAAAGAACTGTCAGGTGGGCAAGAACAACGAGTAGCCATTGCCAGAGCAATCGTCAGCGATGCAAAAATACTCTTATGTGATGAACCCACGGGTAATCTAGATCGTAATACCGCCGATGAAATATTATCTCTGCTTGCAAAACTCAATAGTGATTTTGGTAAAACTATTGTCATGGTTACTCATGACTTAAAAGCCAGTCAATACGCATCAAGAGTGATCGATCTAGAACACTATTTACAAAGTAAAGAATGCATGTCTTCAATTGACGATAACAGCACAAAAAATGTCATAACAAAGATAAAAGTATGCGAACAGCAAGGAGTGAAAGCATGAATATGTTCACGTTAATTTGGCAAAACAGTCTCCGTAAAAAAGTGCGTTTTACCTTAACTTGTTTATCTGTTTTAGTCGCCTTTTTTTTATTTACCACATTAAGCGCCATAAATAATGCACTCAGTAGTAACGCGAACAGCATTGATAATTATCGTTTAATAACCTCACATAAAGTTTCAATGACACGTGCTTTACCAATAAATTTTAGCGATAAAATTAAGAATATTAACGGGGTTGATAAAGTAAGTTACTCTTCATGGTTTGGTGGCTATTTTCAAAATGAAAAACAGCAAGTAACCATGACAGCAGTTGATTCAAGCAATTATTTTGCTATTTATGACGAATATCAACTATCACCAGCACAACTTAAAAAGTGGCAAAACACTCAAACAGGTATAATTATAGGTAGTGAAATAGCCAAAAAACATCATTGGAATGTAGGTGATAGTATTCCACTAAGTAGCTCTATTTGGATGAACCGAGACGGTTTATTTACGTGGCAATTTACGGTATCAGCTATCTATCAGGGAAAACATGAAAGTACCGACAACAAAAAGATTTTTTTTCAGCACAAATATTTTGATCGTGCTAGAGCATACAGCCAAAACAGCATTAACTGGCTCACGACTAAAATAAGTCCATCTGCCGATAATGAACAGGTGATCCAATTAATTGATCAAAAATTTGCGAACTCCTCCTCCCCTACTCGCACCATCACCGAACAAGTATTTATAAAAGAACAAGCTCAACAATTTATTGATATGGCCATGGTGATAAAGTTGGTATTAAGCGCAGTATTTTTTACCCTATTATTAATTGTGTGTAACACTTTAATTCAAGTTATTCGCGAGCGTTTAAGCGAACTAGCTATGATGAAAGCATTAGGATTTTCAGCAACCTATCTTATTATTCAAATATACGCAGAAGCTTTATTTTTAATCGGTTTAGGAGCAGTTTCAGGCACTATATTAGCGACACTCACGCTAAATAGTGTACAAGTAAACATGGCAAACTTTTTAGTGGGTATTTATATCGCTAAGAGTCATTATTTAATCAGTATTATTATCGTTTTTATCGCGGCCGCAATGGGGAGTTTATTTCCTGCCATTAGTATTAAAAATTTAAATATCAGTCAAACCTTAGGAGCAAAACAATGAAAGCAGCATTCGCCTTAATCTGGATCAATTTTAAAAGTTTTCCGCAGCGCTTAACCAGCTCTTTAATTAGCATATTAAGTATAGCCTGTGTCGCAGCAGTAATACTTGGGGTACTCACATTAACTCAGGGCATGGTTAAAACCATGCAACGTAGTGGTTTAGATAATACTTTATTAGTAATGCGTGCAGGAGCCGTCTCGGAATTACAAAGCGTAATGTTTCCTATCGAAGTAAAATTACTTGCTAATAACAACAAGATAAAACGTGATAAAAATGGTAACAGTATTTATGCTGCCGAAATGTTTGTAACCACTGAATATAAGAAAACATCAACAGACAAACAATTAAAATTAACTCATTTAAATAAAAGCATAAGCTTAGCGCTGCGTGGTATTAGCCATAAAACGTATAATTTCCGTCCTAACTTTAAGCTTGTTTCAGGACAAAAATTCACTTCAGGTTTACGAGAAATATTAGTAGGACGCGCGCTTGCACGTAAAATTCCCGAACTAAAAGTAGGAAAAACCATAACGTTAGGCGATACAAAATGGCTAATAAGCGGCATGTTTTCAGATAATAATAGTGTATTTGAATCTGAACTTTGGGCTGATTTAGGCATTTTACAAAGTGATTATAATCGCGGTAATACGGTTCAATCGGTACGTCTAGCATTAAAAACAACGACCAACATTGACAAAATAGTTGCGCAACTCAACAAACAATGGCAAGACGACCCACGGCTTAATGTGCGCATAATACTAGAAAAAGCATTTTTTGCTGAGCAAGGTGAAAAACTCAATAGTCTTATTACCTTAATCGGCTTCCCCGTAGCTGCTATCATGGCGCTTGGTGCTGCTATAGCGGCTTTAAATACCATGTATGCCGCCATAGCAAGTCGTAGTAAAGAAATAGCTACACATAAAGCAATAGGATTTGCACCTATTGCTATCGCCAGTGCAATTATCAGTGAAGCGCTATTTATTGCATTTTTAGGGGGAGTATTGGGCGTATTACCTTTATATATCCTTTTTGATGACTGGACAGCAAGCACTCAAAATGCCAGCAATTTAAGCCAAATGATGTTTAATTTTAATATTTCCACAACCTTAATAATACAAACCATGTTATTGGCGATTGGGATCGGTTTGATCGGAGGATTATTACCCGCAATAAAAGCAATGAAACAGCCAGTCACTTTAGCGCTTAGAGATAATTAAACAGCTATTAATACTTAAGATCACCGCCAAAAGTCATACCAAAACCCACTAATATTCATGACTTTTGGCACATTCATCAAGCAAACATCTTAGTTAATATAATCGTGTTCTTTCAACACACCAATAAAACTTAAAGGAAACACCATAATGTCAACTACATTACTAAAAAAAGCGTCTGCTTTAATTACCACTTCAGTATTACTTACCTGCATTGCTTCGTTATCAAGCGTGCTATTAATAACCAACCATGCAAATGCAGCTGAACTTATTGTTAGTGTAAATAAAATCAACACTATAAAAGGCCATATAATGCTTGGTCTATACGATGATGAAACCAGTTATAAACAGGGTAACCCTGTACATTCAGCACGAGTAAAGGTAAATAAATCACAAGAAAAAATCATTTTTACTGAATTACCCGATGGTGAATATGCCATTAAACTCTTTCAAGATGAAAACGACAATAATAAAATGGATATGAATATGATGGGTATTCCTAAAGAAAGTTACGGTTTTAGTAATAATGGCGGTCGTTTTGGTCAACCTGATTACAAAGAAGCCAAATTTAGTGTTAAAGATAATACCCGTATTGAAATAAATCTGTTTTAATAACAACTACTTTACAAAACATAAGGCAATTAGTTATTAAAAATAAATAACTAATTTCCTAACACGCTTTCTATTTTTACAGGTTTATACTCATGATACTTCAAAATTTCTGTTTCAGGACGTCTGAGCAATTCATGATCAAGGCGCCTCTTTTTATTAATGGTTGCTCCCTTAACAAAAGAGGCAACGACGAGCATGATTTGCTCAGCCATCCCCGTAGGGCGAGTTTAAAAGGCTTATATGCTGCGTTATTGATTTCGACAAGGTCGCTACACGGATGTAGCATCTTAGACAATGCAGGAGCATATTGTCCTGAACAACCATTCTCGACAATCAATGCCTTGCCTCTAAGCCGTTTAATTCTCGCTGAAACGAGTTTTTCGAGGTAACATGAGTATATTAATGTTTTTAACTAATTTATTACCAAAAGATTTCCGCAAAGATGGCTTTCTTTATTTTTCAGCCATACTTACTTGGGCATTAGTAAGTTTCATCTACTTAAAAACCGTTACTATAAATTTACAAAGCCTCTGGCAAGCAAGTGCATTAATAGCTTTTATTGGTTTATTTTTTAATAATATCTCTCATAAAAAATCACCTTTCAATTTCAGCTTAACCATTATTATTGAAGTAGGCTTATTGTTAGTATTGATTTATTTTGATAATAAACAAATCATTCCTATTTTATTTGCATTAATTGCCAGCCAGTTACCCGCTCACTTTAGTCGTAAAAAAGCCATGCTGATATTAGTTATCATTAATAGCGCTTATTACGTCACCTTAATTACCGCTCATCCACAGCAAAGTATTTATACCGTATTGATCTTTTTTGTATTGCAAATTTTTGCTTTTTCAGTGATTGAGGCAACGTTAAGAGAACAAAGAGCTAAAGAAGAAATCAGCACCATTAACCAAGAGTTATTAGCAACGCGTTTTATGTTAAAAGAGTCTAGCCAAAAACAAGAGCGACTTCGTATTTCTCGTGACTTACACGATGTACTGGGTCATCAGCTAACAGCGCTCGCCTTAAATTTAGAAGTAACCCAACATAAATTACCTGATGAATATAAACCATTAGCGGAAGAAAATTTGCAACAAGCTAGACAATTATTACAAGGTGTACGCAATGTGGTAAAAAAAATGCGTGATCACGATAAACTAGATTTAATAGCTCATATCAATAAACTGTTTGCACAATTGCCTAATTGCCAGTTTCACCTCGAAAGTAGTAGCAAAAGCATTAATGAGAGCAAACCCACAATTAACTCATTAACATTAAACAACCAACTTATTTTTTGTTTGCAAGAAGCGATAAGTAATGCCCTTAGACATGGTAAAGCGAACATATTTACACTAGATTTTCAAAAAACTAAAAATATTATTAATATACAATTAACTGATAATGGCAAAGGCTGCGATAAAATTATTATGGGTAACGGTTTAAAAGGCATGCAAGAGCGGTTAAAGGAGTTTAATGGCACGGTGATCTTACAAAGCAATAACAATAACAAGAACAAAAACAAAAACAATCAACCAGCATTAGGTTGCACTTTACATATTCAAGTTGAAGACAGTTATGATTAATAATAAAAACACAGTAACAAATACTGATAAAATCACCACTAAAAACACAAATAAAATCACTGTTTCGTTAGTTGATGATCAACAATTGGTACGCCAAGGTATCGCTAGCTTATTAGCGCTAAGTGACGATATAACCGTTATTTGGCAAGCCGAAGACGGCGAACAAGCATTAACGCAGTTATCGAATCCGAGCATTGAATTTGCCACACCTGATGTGTTATTACTTGACATACGAATGCCAAAAATGGATGGCATTGAATTAGTTAAGCAACTCAGAGAGGCTGGTAACAAACAAGCCGTTTTAATGTTAACAACGTTTGATGATAGCGAGCTTTTTATGCAAAGCTTACAAGCAGGAGCTAATGGGTTTTTACTTAAAGATGTGTCACTAACAAAATTAGTTAACGCGATTAAAACTCTTGCTAATGGCGGCTTTGTTGCCGAACCTGTGGTTATGAAACAATTTGATCAAGGATTAGCTAGCACAACACCACTAGAGAAATTAAGTAACAAAGAGTCGCAAATATTAAAATTATTGGCGGGTGGTTTTTCTAATAAAGAAATAGCCAGTAGTATTTTTTTAGCACAAGGCACAGTTAAAAACCATGTTTCTAACATTTTAGCCAAACTCAATACTCGCGATAGAACTCGTGCAGTGTTAATAGCCATTCAGCAAGGATTAATATAAATACTCGCCTTAGCAATATAGCAATAACTCATATTGTCACTATAATTGTAACTGAGATAGTTAATATTTAGATAAAAACAGCACTCATGGCAAAAAAACAAAATACACTTATTTTAACTCATATAAAAAACAAGGTTTTTAGCTTAGCTTTACTCGCTTTTATCGTTATTATTATTACCTTAACATTTTTCATCTATGCCAATAGTAAAACAAAAATATTGCAAGAAAATGAAAATTTATTTTTAGATAGAAGCTTCGCGTTAGAAAATATTATTGCTAAAAATGCTGATATAACGGTAATGCTAAAAAATATTTTTGATCTACATATAAATAGCAATATTTCTGCGGCTGTTTTAACCAAATATAATCAAGCAATTCAACAAACAAGTCATAATTATCTTGATAAAAATTACCATCTTTACCGATTACATAAAAAGATTAATAACGTTGAAATAACCAATACTGTTTTTTCTAAAGGAAAAAATAGTATTGTAAATCAAGATTATGTCCAGCTACTAATTAGCATTTTAAATATGCAAGATTTTCAAATAGCGGCAAAAAACAACAACAATAGCCTAATTGCGAGCTATTTTATGGGCTACACTAAAGCAGGTAAAAAGTTTACTTCTATTTATCCGCCCATAGCAATAAATAAGTTAATGTTAAATTTTAAAAACTTAACTTTGTTTACAGATAATGCAGCAAAAGTTTATGATGAATTTGCCCCGAAAAAAGTAAATTCCGATGGTCATTATTTTTGGACTGAACCTTATTTTGATCGCGCAGGTCACGGCATGATGGTGTCGTGTGCTATTCCTACTTACCAAAAGAATAATTTTCTCGGCGTTATTGGTGTTGATGTAACACTAGACTTTCTAAATAAATTCGTTAAAAAATCCTTAGAAATACAAGGCAATAGTTACATTATATCGCCCAAGGGTTACATAGTTGCAGGTAGCCATATAAATTATCAAAATGAGAATGAATTAGTACTGTTTAAAGACTTTTTACAACAGCAAGGAGGTAAAAATAAATTTATTATTTACCAAAACACTTTAAACAATGCACCTTGGCTATTTGTTTATTTAGTTTCAAAAAAATCGTTACTGACTCAAATTCTTATCGATACACGCTATTATAACCTCTTCTTTTTAATTGCATTACTGTCCTCATTAACAAGCTATTTTTATATTCGAAAAAACTTTATAAAACCTGCAATATTGGCTGAAAAGAAATTAGTCGAAAGTAACATTGAATTAAATTCCATGACAAATGAATTAGAAAAAAGTTTAATAGAATTAAAAAATGCACAACAAAAAATTATCGAATCAGAAAAATTAGCGTCATTAGGTACCTTAGTTACAGGAATTGCTCATGAAATAAACACCCCTGTTGGTGTAGCGATTACGGCTAACTCACTAATCTACGAACGATCATTTAGTTTTCAGCAGTTATTTAATGAAAACAAACTCACCAAAGATAAACTCAAAAGCTTTTTAACCTTAATACAAGAGTCTTCAATGCTACTAGAGAGTAATCTCGAACGTATTGCTGAATTAGTTAAAGACTTTAAAGCTGTTTCAGCAAGCACTCAAGAATACCGTTTAAACCGTTTTAATTTTAAAGAGTACCTTTATCAATTTATACACGCTCATAAAAATTTATTAACACATGGNGAGCATAAAATAGACATNAAATGCAATGTTCTTATTATTGAAAGTTATAAAGACATCTTTAGTCAAATTTTAATAACATTAATCGAGAATAGTATTCTTCATGGTTTTAACCAAAGAAAAAACGGATGTATTGAAATTATTATGACTGAGCAGGCTGAACATTATCAATTAAATTACTCAGATAATGGCTGTGGGATTGATAACATAGAAAAAAGTAAAATTTTTGATCCCTTTTACACCTCAGGTCGAGGACAAGGTAAAGGATTAGGCTTATTTGCCATTTATAATATTATAAAAGAAACGCTCCACGGCGATATCAATATTATAGATACTGAAACAAAAAAAGGAATATGTTTTATTATCACTTGGCCTAAAAAACAAAATGCATGATAAATTAATAACATGCATTTTTTATGGATATAAAGTAGATACCCTAATTAATAAAACTGATATAACTCAACGTCACTTAAACCGCAAATGGATATTTAATAGCTTCATGACATTGATAACCTTCGACTTTAAAATCGTCCATGGTTACCCATGTTTCTAAATCGGCTAAAGATTTAATATCAGGGTTAATGATCAATTTTGGCAATGGCAGTGGTTCTCGCTTAAGTTGTACGTCTTTCATTAACGATAGTTGATCTTCATAAATATGCGCATTCACAATTTTATGATAGGCAATGCCCGCTTTATGACCCGTTATTTGCGCCATAATCGCTAAAAAGAAAAACACTTGTACTTGGTTAAAGTTTAACCCCAGCGGCACATCGCAAGAACGCTGAAAACTAGTTAAATACAAGGTATCGCCCAGTAATGAGAAGTTATGGGTATGCATGCATGGGCGTAAACAGCCCAAAGTAAATTCACCGGGGTTATAAAAAGTTAATATTTCAGCGCGATCATCAATGCCCTTTTTAAGGTTATCAACAATTTTTTGCAATTGATCTATCTTGCTACCATCAGGTGCAGCCCAAGAACGGCCTTGTACGCCATAAACACGCCCCATATCATCTTCACCTTTGCGATGAGAATTATTTAGCCATGCTTGATTTAAATTAGCGTTAGCATCCCATGTTTTTGTGCCTAATTTACGAAAATCTGCGGCATTATCATAACCACGAATATAACCTAAAAATTCGGCAATAGCCGATTTAAAAAAGCTTTTACGNGTAGTGATCATCGGAAATTCATTGCCGCCGACATTGTATTCAAGATCAGCATTGATCACCGTTAAACAACGTTTACCTGTACGTTCATTCTCAACCCAAGTACCTTGCTCAACAATGCGTTGGCACAAATCTAAATAAGCACGCATTATTTTTTTCCTTTCTTGTTTTTGTCTTTGCTTTTATTTTGTTTCGCGTTTACTGCTTTCGTATTGGTCGTTTGCTTAATGGTTACACTGGCTTGATGAATATATCCCCAATAAATAAGTGCGATACCGCCAATAACCATAGGTAAACTCAACATTTGCCCCATAGAAATAAAGCTAAAGTAGTAGCCTAGTTGTGCATCAGGCTCGCGAAAAAATTCAACGACCATTCTAAATAAACCATAACAAATCAAAAACAAACCAGACACTAGCCCTAACGGACGTGGCTTGCGACTCACGCCATAAACAATAATAAAAAGTAAAACACCTTCAAGGGCAAATTCATAAAGTTGTGACGGATGACGCGGCAGTTGTAATTTATCGGTTGGAAACACCATCGCCCACGGCACATCAGTTTGTCGCCCCCAAAGTTCAGCATTAATAAAATTTCCTAACCGCCCCATACCTAAACCAATAGGTACTAATGGCGCAACGAAATCACCAACCTGTAAGAAATTTTTCTTTTCTCGACGTGCAAAAATAAATACTGCGGTAATAACACCCAACAAACCGCCATGAAATGACATGCCACCTTGCCATATTTTAAATAAATAACTAGGTTCTACCAAAAAGTAATCAAATTGATAAAACAGCACATAACCAATACGACCACCTAAAATAACGCCTAAAAAGCCATAAAACAATAAATCACTNACTTGATCGCGGGTCCATTGTCCTTGGCTTTTATCCGCGGCTTTATTAGCAATGTACATTGCCGCAATAAAACCAATTAAATACATCATGCCGTACCAACGAAGTGCTATAGGACCAATGCTAAAAATGATCGGATCAATGTGCGGGAATTGTAAAAATTGCGAAACGCTTGCTGTACTCATTAAGTATCCATTTTATTGTAATTATTTTAGAGCATTACTTCATAACGTTTGTATGAAGTAATGGTCAATAAAGTTAATTATTTTATATCAGCATCATTTTGATAGCGACAATAATTAAAAATAAGGCGAAAAATTTCTTTAAGGTTTTTACGGGTAACTCTTTCGCGACGCTAACACCGTATTTAGCTAAAAAAGATGAACTGGTGATCAAGCCTAATAATGCTGGTAAATAAATATAACCAAAACTCCATTGCGGTAAATGAGGCTGTTGCAAGCCCGTGATCACATAACCAATAGAGCCAAATAGTGCAACCATCATACCGCAGACCGTCGCTACACCCATAGTATGACGAAGCGGCACACCAAAATAAGTTAACGACGGAATTAATATTGCACCACCACTGATCCCCATTAAACTGGCCAACACTCCTGTAAAAGCGCCTAATATTTTTAAAACAATATTTTTAGGTAATGGGCGTTCTTTTGGACGAACAATAGAACGCAGCATATAAACAGCCAGTAAAATAACCGCAGTAGAAAAAATAAAAGTTAAACTGTCATTAGATAATTTATCGGCAATAAAAGCCCCCGATAATGCCCCTAATGCCACAAACAACATCAATATTTTGGCAATAGGCCAAGGAATATTACCATTTTTTCGATGTGCAAAAGCAGCACTAGTCGCGGTGATCACAATGGTGGCCAATGAGGTAGCTAATGCCATGGGCATTACCGCTTGATGGGTAACATTAAAATGCGGCAGTATATAAACTAATGCTGGCACAATAATTAAACCACCACCAATACCTAATAACCCAGATAAAAAACCAACTACCGCACCTAACACTAAACAAGCCAAAAATACATTAATAAGCATCTCAGTTAACATTACAATCCTGCACGAACAAAGCCGCCTAAACCTAAATTTTCTAATTGTTCATTTAAATAACTATGTACTTGTTTGGCAGTCGTTAACGTCAGCGTATGTGCCAAAATAACTTTTGTTTGTCGATAATCTATATGGCGTAATACCCACTTTATTCGCGCAATATTGTGAGGATTCATACTTAATTTGTCATAACCCATTGCTAATAACAACATGGCTCCTGCTGGCTCACCCGCTAATTCACCACATAAACTTAATGGCACTAAATATTTACTCGACTCTTGCGCGATCATATTTAACGCTCTTAATACGGCAGGATGATAAGCATCATATAAATTAGCTACGCGGGCATTATTTCTGTCTACTGCTAATAAATATTGAGTTAAGTCATTACTACCCACAGAAAAAAAATCAACACGTTGAGCAAGTTCTTTTAGCTGAAAAATAACGCTTGGCACTTCCAACATAATGCCCACTTTAGGCCGCGGAATTTTTAGATCATTCGTTTCAGTCAAACCACTTGTTAAATCGTCTTTTAACTCATCCCTTAATTCATCTTTTAATTCATCTTTTAATTCATCTCTTAATTCATAATAGGCCTGATTAATTAAATTTAATGCATCATCAACCTCAACCACACTAGCGATCATTGGTAACATAATATTTAAATTATTTAAGCCAATGCTAGCGCGGATCATCGCCCGTATTTGTACCAAAAATATTTCAGGATGATCCAAAGTGATACGAATACCGCGCCAGCCTAAAAAGGGATTATCTTCTTTAATAGGAAAATAAGAAAGCGCTTTATCACCACCAACATCTAAGGTGCGCATGGTCACTTGTTGACAAGGAAAAGCGGTCAAAACTTGCTTATACAATTGTGTTTGTTCTTGCTCAGTCGGAAAACTTTGCCGTTCTAAAAAAGGGATTTCAGTACGATATAAACCAACCCCTGTTGCTCCAGCCCGTATAGAGTGTTCAAAACCACTGGCTAAACCTGCGTTTAATAGCAGTTCAACCGCTTTACCATCTTGAGTAATCGTAGGTAAATCAATAGCAGCACGTACTTTTTCGGTTAATGCGACTTCTTCATTAATTAAATGAAGATATTCAACTTGCAGCGCACTATCTGGTGCTATAAATAATTCACCATTGTAGCCATCGACGATCAATATTTGATTTTCTAATTGACTTAATGGGATGGGATCAACCCCCATTACGGCAGGAATACCTAAAGCTCTTGCTAAAATAGCCGCATGTGAGTTATTAGAGCCCGACAAAGAAACAATAGCCTGTAATCCTTTATGCTGATATTGGGCTAACATCGACGCGGTTACATCTTCAGCAACCAAAATAAATTTTTCAGGCAATTGCTGATGACGTTTTTGTTGCTGTTGCAAATTAAATAATAAGCGATTACCTAAATCACGAATATCACTACCACGTTCTCGAATATAAACATCATCAAGACTTTCAAATTGCACTACATAGCGGTCAATAATTTGCTTTAAAGCACTTTCGGCGTTCCAGCCAAAATCAATCTTTGCGTTAATTTCATCCGCTAAGCTAGCGCTACTAAGCAAATGTTTATACATTTCAAAAATATCGAGACTATCGTCCGATAAAATACTACTAAGCTGTTCACTCATTTGATGAAAATTAACACGCGTTTTTAAAACCGCTTGATAAAAACGCTGTCTTTCATCAACACTATTAACCGATTTAACTAGCGAAATAGTTGATAAATCCGCATCAGGTTGGCAAACCACCACTTTACTTAAGGCTAAACCTGGCGCACCGGCAATACCAACCAATTGTTTAACCCATTTACCGTGATCTTTTTTCTGCCCTAGCATGCCTCGCGCTTCAGCATTGGCGATAGCACTGGCTAATTGTGCCGCTAATGTGACTAAAAAAGCCTCTTCGTTTTCATTAAAATGGCGAATGTCTTGCTGTTGCACAGAAATAACACCTAACACTTTGCTTTGATGAATAATGGGGGTACCTAAAAAGGCTTTTAAAGCGTCTTCTTCTACTTCTGGGGTGTGTTTAAAATGTGGATGTATTGGCGCATTATCAATATTAATCGGTTCTTCTCTTTGCCCAACCAAACCAATTAGGCCTTCAGAAAAACCAATCGAAGTGCGACCTAGTGCAGCTTTAGCTAAACCGTCAGAGGCGGTAAGTAAAAACTTTTGGCTACTATAATCCGCAAGATAAACAGAACAACAATCGGTATTCATAGAAAGTTTAACTTGGCTAACTAAGCGTTCTAAAGCGAGTTGTAATTCGGCTTCTTGATTAAACTCAAGTACGATTCGACGTAGCGCGGTTAACATGAAACTCCTTAAGTACAGATTAGAGATCAAAATAAGTAAAAAATAAAATTGAGTTTGTCTTTAATCAAACAAACTCAAGATCACACATAGTAATAATAAAGACAAATAACGAATACATAGCGCTAAACACGACGATTACGGCGCTCTTGACGACTAATTTGTAACATTGTAGGACAAAACTCTTTCATCACTTTACGATACACTTCACGCTTAAAAGACACTACTTGTCGAACAGGGTACCAAAAACTAACCCAACGCCAATCATCAAATTCAGGATGGGAAGAATTTAATAAATCAACGGCTGACTCAGCGGCCGTTAAGCGTAATAAGAACCACTTTTGTTTTTGACCTATACACACTGGCTTACTTTCATGTCTTATTAGGCGTTTAGGCAATTTATAACGCAACCAATGTTTTGTTGTTGCTACAATTTCTACATGTTCAGGCTTTAAGCCAACTTCTTCATGTAACTCTCGAAACATAGTCTGCTCAACACTTTCACCCTCATCAACTCCACCTTGAGGATACTGCCACGAATGTTGTCCAAAACGCCTTGCCCAAAATACTTGTCCCCTGCTATTCATTATTACTATGCCGACGTTGGCTCTATAACCTTCGGCATCTATCACAGGAACTCCTGATAGGATTTAAAATTTATTAACTTAATTCTTCCATAATATCGCAGTGCTAGCAAACAAATACTGAGATTTTTTAACTTGCCAGTTGTAAATAACAACAGGATAATAGTAAAAATAACTATTTTAAGAACAAGTAATTGGATAATAAATGGCGCCAACAAAAGCATCCATCCCAAAAAGCGAAGCGCAACTACTGCAACGAGCACAAAATATTGCGGGCTTAAGCTTAGGTGAAATGGCTACACGTTATAACATTGTTATACCCAAAAACCTAAACAAAGAAAAAGGCTGGGTTGGACTATTACTAGAGCACGTTTTAGGTGCCAGTGCGGGTTCTCGCCCTGAACCCGATTTTGTTGAACTAGGTATAGAACTAAAAACCTTACCGATAAACCGTAATGGTAAACCGTTAGAAACTACTTTTGTCTGTGTTGCACCCTTAAAAAACTTAATCGGTGCGAGTTGGCAAAATAGCCATATTCGCAACAAAATTGCGCGGGTATTATGGGTACCTATCATTGCTGAGCGAGAAATCCCCATTGCCGAACGTCTTATTGGCACGCCTTTTATTTGGTCACCTTCTCCAGAAGAAGATCATTTAATGGCATTAGACTGGCAAGAGCTTACTGATATGATAGTACTAGGACAAGTTGAACAAATAACAGGCAAACACGGACAAGTATTACAATTGCGCCCCAAAGCAGCCAATAGCCAAGCTAAAACGCAAGCAATAGATAAAAATGGCAAACCGTTTTTAACGCTACCACGCGGCTTTTATTTAAAGACTGCATTTACTCATCAAATTTTAAAAAATCATTTACGGCTTGATTAGCTGAGGCTAATGGTTTGGCTAATACTTATTTGTTCGTTAGCCGCAATTTTTTGCCATTGTGTATTTGCCGCCTCTAAACAAACATATTCATTTTCACCGTTTAAATGAATATCGGTCATCGTTTCGGCGACATTTTTACCAGGGTTCCATAATACCCATTGCCGAGTATTTTTACTTTCAATGTTAATAGTTCGTTGCCATTTCGGGTCAATAATTTGCATTTTTTTCGTACTATGATAAATACGATCAACAGCGCCAGCACAACGCGTTTTTTGTTCTCCTGCACTATGTTCAGCCGTTAATTTATCATCAAATACAGTATTGTTCAGTGCTGGTATTTGTACGTTTTCAGGCGAGCTTACGGCAAAATAACTATGCAACGCCGCTGAATATTGAAAAGCTTGTTCGCTATTGTTTTGTATCATTAAGCTTTGCTTGAATTCAGCACCAAAAAATAGCGTTTGCGTTAAGGTAAACGCATAAGGCCAATGAGGATGACACTTTTCATTTTTTAAGATTAGCGTTAAATACACGCCCTGCTCTACTACTTGATATTCACTTAATTGCCATTGACTTTGTCGNGCAAAACCNTGAGCNCCGACATTTTCACCATCAATCATAAAATTACCAAACCAAGGCCAACATAACGGAATACCACCGCGAATGGCTTTCCCTTGTTGATAAATTGCGTCTTTACTTAACCAAAACACCTCTTTTTGTGCATGATTTTCTAACAGAGGCTGCCACGACAATACTTGCCCGCCATACAAACTCACTTTTGCCTGACAAGTCTTGTGACTAATGTCGAGACATGTTATTTCAGTATTGATTGTCGATAATGAGATATCACCAAATTTATTTTTTGCTAAGTGAGACGATGTCATGTTTTTCTCATAAAAATTTTAGAACCTTAATGATAAAAGCAAATCACTTTGGTTGAAATAATAAAAGCTTTCTTTACTTAAACCAATGACTCAAATTTAAGAAATAAGAAGTAAATTAACGACCCCGCGCCAAGGCTTTCCGCTCTGGCTCAAATTCGCTTCGCGAAGAGGGGTATATTATGACGTAAATGTAGGTCGGCATCTTTTATGAAGAGCTGCCGTCAACTTGATAGGCTAAAGCCTAACCTACAAACGCCGCAAGCGGCGGGGAATTAAACCCGCTCAGATTAAAGACTCATCTCATTAATCAGTATAAGAATGATGTAAATATGCAATACATTGCTGAGGATCGCCACGAAACACGATCCGTTGTTGCTTTTGCGCTAGTTGATATTGATACATGGGATCATAATAATGCGCTAACAGTGGTGCTAACCAATTTAAATGTCCACGCATATTATCATTACCTTGACTTGAAAATGCCTGTTTCATCGCGGTTGATAATTCAATATAACGTTGTGTTCCTAAACGCTTTCTAACCCGATAAAGCCCTTGAGTTAAATACTCATTAAAGCTTACGGTTCCCTGCTCAAGGCCTTTTTGTTGGCAAAATTGGGCAAACATTTCAACAACATATTCTTTAAATAAGCGTTCAAGTCGACGCTCAAACGGTTGTTCAACCACAACAACGTCAGCATTTTCCATTGCAGTCACTAACGATGAAGGTAAATGCACATGGCCGACTAAACGCCCTTCATCTTCAAGCACTATGCGTTGCTTTACGTTATTAAATTGTCGACAAAGGTATTGTTCCGTTAGTGTGTTTTCAAAATGAATTTGAGTTGCTTGCGGTTCAACATAAGCGCCAAAACTAGAGCCTCTATGATGTGCAGCACCTTCTAAATCTAAACTATTATTGCATTGTTGTAATAAAGTGGTTTTACCTGAGCCTGTATTGCCTGCTAAAAGCACTAAGGGGTGTTTGGCAATATTGTCTATTTGTTTAAGTAAAAAACCGCGTAACGCTTTATAACCACCTTTAACAATAGGATAGTTAACACCACAATCTTTTAACCATTGTTGAACAGTTTGCGAGCGTAAACCACCGCGAAAGCAATAAATAACGCCATCAGGATTTTGCTCACAAAAATCTAACCATTTTGCTAAACGTTGATCTTTTGTTTGTCCTGAAACTAATTGATGACCAAGTTTGATTGCCGCATCTTGCCCTTGTTGTTTGTAACAAGTACCAACTTTTGCTCTTTCATCATCATTCATCAACGGAAAATTTATCGCTTGTGAGAACGAACCTTGAACAAATTCAACGGGAGCACGTAGATCCAATAATGGTTTTTGTTCCGTAAAAATTTGTTGGTAATTAACCTGCTGTTGTCCTTTTGAATTATCATCATTACTAGTATTCATTAGTTCACCTTAATAGTGAACTGGCTCTGTTTTTCAACCAACTGACCAATAGGCGCTAGCAAAAAGCCCTGTTCTTTTGCATAGTGCTCAAAGTGTTGCTGTTGCTTGGGATCTACCGTAACCAATAAACCACCACTGGTTTGTGGATCGCACAATATAGCTTGTTGCAAAGCAGACAACGGGGAAACATGCTGTCCAAAACTATCAAAATTACGTTGACAACCACCGGGCAAACAGCCTTTTTCAATATAATAAGGTAAAGGTTCAAAAATGGGAATTTGATCAAAATAAAGCTCGGCGGCTAATTCACTACCTTGACAAACTTCAAGTAAATGACCAAGTAAAGAAAATCCAGTGACGTCGGTCATCGCATGAACAAACGCTAGCTCCGCAAAGGCCATGCCGACACTGTTTAACGTTTTCATCGCATCAGGCGCTAAATGAGCATGTTCAGCTAATAGCTGTTGCTGCTTTTCGGCCGTAGCTAAAATGCCAATACCTAATGGTTTGGTTAAATATAATAAATCACCCAATTTAGCTTGATTATTTTGTTTAACTTTTTGTGTTTCAACAATGCCGGTAACGGCTAGACCAAAAATAGGCTCAGGTGCATCAATTGAATGACCTCCCGCTAAAGGAATACCAGCTTCCATACAAATTTGACGAGCACCATCAAGTACTTGCTTGGCGACTTCAGTAGAAAGTTTATCGACAGGCCAGCCTAAGATAGCAATAGCCATCAACGGTTTACCGCCCATAGCATAAACATCGCTAATAGCATTACACGCCGCTATTTGACCAAANTCNGTAGCGTCATCAACTATTGGCATAAAAAAATCAGTGGTAGAAATAATTGCTTGGCCATTGCCAATATCATAAACAGCAGCATCATCTTTACTTTGATTTCCCACCATTAAATGCGGGTATTCGGGCAAAACTAAAGATGATTTCAACATNTCATNAAGCACCGCAGGAGCTATTTTACAGCCACAGCCAGCGCCATGAGAGTACTGAGTTAAACGAATTTTTTCCATTATTAGATCCTTGCTATTGCTATTACTTTTATTATTGCTTTGATTATTACTTTTATTGTTATTTGTGAAGATAAATTGGCTATTTTAAAGATGCTTAAAATTTAAAGCAGTCAGATTATGCGCTTTTTTGATGAATTAAAAAAGTGACAGCCTTGTCCAATATGAAATGAATCTGAATTAATGACCGCTTTGGTGGCAAAGTGAACTCATTATTGTAATAAATATATAGTGCAATTTAGTCTGCTTTATAGCAATTAATAATCATAGAGGGAATAAAGGTTAGGGACGATTACTAAACGTAATTAATAGCTATGCTTTTATCACCCGATACGTTGCTCATTATTTGTGATAATGACATAACCTTACTTCTTTCTCCTTGTGTCAAACTAAGTGTTTAGCTATATATTGGCTATGTCACAAAACTGTCACATAAATGTCTTATACTTTGCACAATTAATTTTATACTTGGTATTTTTCTGTGACTTTAGCATCTAATCGTTCACGACAATTAAAAAACTCAATAGCTCGTTGGGGCATAACACTAGGTGGGATCAGTGTATTATTTACACTAGTACTTATTTTTATGTATTTATTATATGTAATAAAACCTATTTTTGAATCGGCTACGGTTGAGCCTGTGTCCATTGCTAAACTTAGTGCTAATAGTACAGTGCTTTCTAGTGGCGTTGATGAACTAAAAGAAATTATTTATCAAATTGATAACTTGGGCGATTTTACTTTTTATACTAGTGCATCAACGAGTAAAATATTGCTAAGCCAAAAAGTTATCGCTGATAATCATCGTTTAGCTAAAGTTATTGATGCGCAAAGTAATAGCGCGAATAAACGTAAAATATTAATTGATGATCAAGGGCAAGTATCGGTTGTTGCTGCTAATTTTAGTTCTTCTTATATTGGTGATAATAGAACGATTCATCCTAGCGTTATTTTTCCATTAGGAGAAGATACTTTACCACTTGATGAGCAAGAACAAGCGATAACTAATGCAGGTATGGCAATGGATGATGAACGTGCTGTGTTTGTTGCTTTTACCAAAGACCATCGTTTAATTAAAACCACGTTAACCGCGGATGATGATTTTAGTGATGACAGTGAATTTGAAGCAAGTTATCAAGAAATTGAATTTACGCAAAAACATGTAGAAAACATCTTAATTTCACCTGATTTAATGATTGCTTTTGTACAAAGTGGTAATGATATTTTTGTTTATGATCTGGATAACGAAGATAATGTGCCATTAAAAGAGCGCTTTACCCCCGTTGCTACTAAAAATAACATTACGGCGGTTGCCTTGTTATCTGGTGGCAGTTCATTGCTAGTTGGCAATGATAAAGGTGTTGTTAGTCAATGGTTTGAAGTAAATTCACCGCAAGGACGGTTGTTTAAAGAAATTCGTACTTTTAACGTTAGTAAAACTGCAGTTATTAGCCAAATAATTACTGAGCAATTTCGCAAAAGCTTTATTGCGTTAACACCCGCAGGTNAAATGTCATTATTTTATACCACTAGCGAAGCGATGTTATGGCAAGGTTTATTAAGCACGGGTAATAACAAAATAACTTCAATCACTTTTGCTCCACGAGCTGATGGAGTTGTGGTGAGTGAAAAATCCTTTTCAAACGAGAACAAAACTAGTCAAACATTAACCTTATTTAAAGTTAAAAATGAACATCCAGAAGTGACTTGGTATGCCTTGTGGCAAGAAGTGTGGTATGAAGGTTATCCTAAACCTGCCTATATATGGCAATCAACCTCAGGTTCAGATGACTTTGAAGCGAAATTTTCACTCGTACCCATTGCCTTTGGTACGGTAAAAGCGGCTTTTTATGCAATGATTTTTGCAATGCCAATTGCTTTGTTTTCAGCTGTTTACACCGCTTATTTTATGACCCCAGCATTACGAAAAAAAGTTAAACCCACTATTGAAATGATGGAAGCACTACCAACGGTTATTTTGGGCTTTTTGGCGGGATTATGGTTAGCACCGTTAGTTGAAAAATATCTCCCTGCTTTATTTTTAATGATGATATTTTTACCATTAGCAACCTTTTTAACTGCGTTTGCTTGGTATAAGTTACCCAAAGAAATCAAAATTAAATTACCTGAAAGTTTAGCGCCATTACTTTTAATCCCCACATTGTTATTTGCAGGCTACTTAGCAATTTGGTTATCACCCTTAATTGAAAATGCATTTTTTGGTGGTGATATGCGCAGCTTTATTAGCAATGATTTAGGTATTAATTTTGATCAACGTAATGCATTGGTTGTGGGTATTGCTATGGGGTTTGCGGTTATTCCAACCATATTCACGATGGCAGAAGATGCGATTTTTAGTGTGCCATCACATTTAACCAGTGGTTCGCTAGCGTTAGGAGCGACACCTTGGCAAACCTTAATTAAAGTGGTGTTGTTAACCGCGAGTCCAGGAATTTTTTCAGCCATTATGATGGGCTTAGGTCGAGCCGTTGGTGAAACCATGATTGTATTAATGGCAACAGGTAATACACCCATTATGGACTGGAATATATTTGAAGGTATGCGTACTTTAGCGGCTAATATTGCTGTAGAAATGCCAGAAGCAGAAGTGGGAAGTTCCCATTACCGTATATTGTTTTTAGCGGCTTTCGTCTTGTTTGTCTTTACCTTTATTTTTAATACCGTAGCGGAGTTTGTTAGGCAGCGTCTTAGAGATAAATATAGTTCACTGTAGTAAAATTGATGAATAAAATAAAAAATAGCAATGAGTTAGCGGCGCAGCAGCTAACTCATAAGAATGAAGATAAAGAGCGAAATTCAGCGATGAGTAATAGTTATAAAAAATGGTTTAAATCTGGTTCTCCTTGGGTATGGTTAAGTGCCGCNGGCGTAAGTTTAAGTTTAATTTCAGTGTTAGGTTTATTGTGGTTAATTGCCAGTCGAGGGTTGTCGTACTTTTGGCCAGCGACTATNTATCAATTTGAAGTGAATGATTTGCAAGGTCATAGCAATACGGTTATTGGTGAAATTTATGAACGAGAATCAATTCCTGTCACCCAACTTGTACATACTAAAATTAAATTTTCGGCAGATGTCACTGAAGTTGAGCGTATTTTAATTAAAACAGGCAATCGTGAATTAGTCGATTTAGATTTTCGTTGGATATTAGTGCCGCAAATAGATAAAACCACTGAACCTAAAGATGTAGTGGTTATTGAGCGTCGTACCAATGGCAACTTTTATGGTTTTATTGATAAAATTATTTTAGACGGTAAAGTCGTTAACAAAAACCAGCTTACGCAACTTATTGAGCGTGTTGATGACTTTCAGCAACAAATAGAAGACCTACAAAAAGCAGATATTGGTAGTATAAATTATCAATTAGAACGTTTGCGATTAAAAGAGAAAAAATATCAACTTAATCATGAGTTAACGAGTNAAATTAAACATGATATAGACGGTGAAATAAATAAATTAAATGCTGAATATCAACAGCTAGAGAAAAAATTAATGTCGATGCGTCAACAAGTTGATCGCGACCAAATTGAAGTACATGCTATGGATGGGCAAACACGGGTTATTAATTTAGAAAATGTATTGTCAGTTTCTTATGCTAATCAGCTTAATTTATTTGAAAAANCAGGGGTTTTTCTGAATAAAATAGGCCATTTTGTTAGTGATGACCCACGAGAAGCTAATACTGAAGGCGGGGTTTTTCCTGCTATTTTTGGTACCGTGTTAATGGTGTTATTGATGACGGTTATTGTGTCACCTATGGGCGTTATTGCGGCTATTTATTTGCACGAATATGCGGGTAATAATGGTTTTACTAAAATGTTACGTATCGCAGTAATTAACTTAGCAGGTGTACCATCAATTGTGTATGGTATTTTTGGTTTAGGTTTTTTTGTTTATATGTTGGGCGGCTCAATTGATGCGTTATTCTTTCCTGAATCACTACCTAGTCCAACCTTTGGTACCCCTGGTGTTTTATGGTCAGCAATTACTTTGGCTATTTTAACCTTGCCCGTAGTCATTGTTTCAACAGAAGAAGGTTTAGCGCGTATTCCTGCTTCTATGCGTCATGGCTCGTTAGCGTTAGGTGCCACTAAAGTTGAAACGTTATGGCGTATTATTTTACCTATTGCTAGCCCTGCTATTATGACAGGGATCATTTTGGCAATAGCGCGTGCCGCAGGAGAAGTTGCACCATTAATGCTTGTTGGTGTGGTTAAAATGGCACCCACATTACCTTTAGATGGTAATTTTCCTTTTTTACATTTAGAACGTAAATTCATGCATTTAGGCTTTCATATTTATGATGTTGGTTTTCAAAGTCCTAATGTTGAAGCTGCACGGCCTTTAGTTTATGCAACGGCGCTATTATTAGTGACTATTATTGTTGCTTTGAATATGACCGCGGTTTCTATTCGTAATAAATTACGTGAAAAATACCGTGCACTAGAGCACTAGTACAATCAAAAAATTGTATTTAAATAAGTATTAAAAATAGCAGAGCTAAGGCTTTGCTTATTTAACCAAATAAAAGCTAAATAAAGTAAAAGAGAATTTTATGATTTCAGTAACACCAAGAGCATTAGCTAGCCAACAAGAAATACGTGATTTAAATAATTTAACAGCAGAGCAAGTAGCGTTAAAAATTCAAAATTTAAATTTACATTATGGTGATAAACAAGCGTTGTTTGATATTTCAATGCTTATTCCTAAAGGGCAAGTGACCGCATTTATTGGTCCGAGTGGTTGTGGTAAGTCAACCTTGTTACGGTGTATTAACCGCATGAATGACTTAGTTGATATTTGTCATATTGACGGTAAAATTTTATTACATGATGAAAATATTTACGATAAACATGTAGATGTTGCTATGTTACGTCGTAAAGTGGGTATGGTGTTTCAACGTCCTAACCCTTTTCCTAAAAGTATTTACGAAAATGTAATTTACGGTTTACGTTTAGTGGGCGTTAAAAATCGTCGTGAATTAGATGAAGCCGTTGAAACTGCACTTAAAAGTGCAGCATTGTGGAATGAAGTAAAAGACAGGTTGCATGAAAGTGCTTTAGGTTTATCAGGAGGGCAACAACAACGTTTAGTGATTGCCCGTGCTATTGCTATTCAACCTGAAGTGCTATTGCTTGATGAACCTACTTCGGCACTTGATCCTATTTCAACCTTAACGATTGAAGAATTGATTAATGATTTGAAAAAACAATTTACTGTAGTCATAGTAACTCACAACATGCAACAAGCCGCGCGCGTAAGTGACCAAACTGCTTTTATGTATATGGGCGAATTAATTGAATACAGTGATACTAATACGTTATTTACTACACCAACGAAGAAGAAAACTGAAGATTATATTACCGGTCGTTATGGTTAAGCGGTGCTTACTTTATTTTAATTACCCTCATTAGTTACTGTAATGAGTGACTGTAATTAGTAACTGTTATTAGTAAAGGTAGACGAGATCTACCTCTACAATGCAATATAAAAAAACTACACAATAGTATAAATATTATTGAATAATCAAAAGAGAATACCATGGATAACTTAAATTTAGGCCGTCATATTTCAGGACAATTTAATGAAGATATTGAAGCGATCATTAATCATGTCATGCAAATGGGCGGTATGATCGAGCAACAATTAACAGACGCTTTAACGGCTGTTAATGATAATGATGCGGAATTAGTTAAAAAAGTTATCGCTACTGATCATACTATTAATCAATATGAAGTTGATATAGACGATGAATGCACGCGAATTATAGCTAAACGCCAACCTGCGGCAGGTGATTTACGCTTGATTATGTCTATTAGTAAAAGTGTTGCTGATCTTGAACGTATTGGTGATGATGCTGAGAAAATAGCAAAAGTAGCGTTAGAAAGTTTTTCTAGTAATCAACAAGATTTATTGCTTAATTTAGATCATTTAGGGCGTAATGTTTTATCAATGTTACAAACTACTTTAGATGCTTTTGCACGTATGGATGTTGAAGCAGCTTTAATTACCCATAAACATGATGTAAAAATAGATCGTGCTTATGAAGCTTTATTACGCCAATTGATGACCTATATGATGGAAGATCCACGGTCAATACCACAAATTATGACGGTTATATGGTCTGCTAGAGCGCTGGAACGTATTGGCGATCGTTGTCAAAATATTTGTGAAAATATTATTTATTACGTTAAAGGTAAAATCGCTCGGCATTTATCTGCTGAGGAATTGAACAATTTATAATAAAATCCTCGATATTTATTGATATTCGTTATACTAACCTATAAATGTGTAGGTATTAGTGATAAAAACCATTTGCATGAGGGTTTAAATCGGGTAATATCCGCGCGAAAATTAAAATTGACCTAAAGACTAACAAAGTCTGGGAATAATAATTATGGCTGGAAACTCAATTCTTGGGGTGTTTGCAAAATCTCCCATTAAACCGTTAGAGCAACACATGCGTTTAGTCACTAAATGTTGTAATCAACTAACACCTTTTTTTATTGCTTGTTTTGAAAATAATTGGGACGAAGCAACAAAAATTCGTTTATCTATTTCAAAAGCCGAGCAAGAAGCCGATGCTTTAAAACGTAAGTTACGTTTAGAGTTACCTGGTGGCTTATTTATGCCGGTAAACCGCACAGATCTTTTAGAACTATTAAGGCAACAAGATAAAATAGCGAATAGAACAAAAGATATTGCGGGTCGTATTTTAGGACGTAAATTAACAATTCCTACTAGTTTACAAGAAAACTTTACTGCTTATGTTGATCGTAATATTGATGCGGCAGAAAAAGCTGCTGATGCCATTAATGAGTTGGACGATCTATTAGAAACTGGATTTCGTGGTAGAGAAGTACAATTGGTTGAAAAAATGATCAATCAATTAGACCTCATAGAAGATGATACCGATTCTATGCAAATTGTGCTGCGTCGCGATTTATTAGCTATTGAGAAGGATCTTAATCCTGTAGACGTAATGTTTATATATCAAATTATAGAGTGGGTTGGTGACTTAGCCGATCTTGCTGAACGTGTAGGTGCACGTTTAGAAATAATGTTAGCAAGATAATAAGGGCTGATTAATGGAAATTTTAACTTCTTATAGCACTATCTTAATAATACTCGCTGCTGGTGTTGGTTTTTTTATGGCATGGGGTATTGGTGCTAATGACGTGGCAAATGCGATGGGAACCTCAGTCGGTTCAAAAGCATTAACCATTAAACAAGCGATTATTATCGCGATGATTTTTGAATTTGCGGGTGCTTACTTAGCAGGTGGCGAAGTTACCTCAACGATACGCAAAGGCATTATTGACTCAAGTTATTTTGTCGATTCCCCTGAATTATTAGTGTTTGGGATGATTTCGGCCTTATTGGCGGCTGCAACTTGGTTGTTAGTTGCCTCTGCATTAGGCTGGCCAGTGTCTACTACGCATTCTATTGTTGGTGCTATTGTTGGTTTTGCTGCGGTTGGTGTTGGTGTTGATGCCGTAGTTTGGAGCAAAGTAGGTGGTATTGTTGGTAGCTGGATTGTAACACCGCTGCTCTCTGGTTTTTTAGCCTTTATTATTTTTAATAGTGCCCAAAAATTAATTTTTGATCATAACGATCCCGTCAAACAAGCGCGTCGTTGGGTACCCTTATATATGTTTTTAGCGGGCTTTGTATTATCGTTAGTGACTATTAAAAAGGGTTTAAAACATGTTGGCTTACATATAGGTACAGCTGAAGGTTTTTATTATGCTATTGGTGTTTCTGTTTTGGTTGCTATTATTGGAAAAATATTTATCAATCGTATTCAATTTGATGAAACTGCTGATAAAAGTACTCACTATGCCAATGTTGAAAAAATATTTGCTACTTTAATGATTGTTACCGCTTGTGCAATGGCTTTTGCTCATGGTTCAAACGATGTTGCTAATGCTATTGGACCATTAGCTGCAGTGGTAAGCATTGTTACTAATGAAGGTGAAATTGGCTCTAAAGCTGCTTTAGTTTGGTGGATATTACCTTTAGGTGGTATTGGTATTGTCTTAGGTTTAGCTATTTTTGGTCGTCGTGTTATGGCAACTATTGGTCATGGTATTACGCATTTAACACCGAGTCGTGGTTTTGCAGCTGAATTAGCCGCAGCGAGTACTGTGGTTATTGCATCAGGTACTGGCTTACCTATTTCAACAACACAAACTTTAGTTGGTGCTGTACTTGGTGTGGGTATGGCGCGTGGTATTGCGGCAATTAATTTAGGCGTGGTACGTAATATTGTTATCTCTTGGGTTATTACCTTACCTATTGGTGCTGGCTTAGCCATTATATTTTTCTGGATATTAAAAGCTATTTTTACTTAATAGCCTTTTTATTCGGTTTTTAAGCAGGTTTGGTAGTAATACCAAACCTGTTTTGTTTTGTGAAGAACCTAAACTTTATAGACAGTTAATTTTATGAATGCAGTACAACGTCTTTATCAGTATCGCAAAAGTATTAGTACAACTACTTTTAAAGCACGTGGCTTTAGGGTGAAGCGTTGCGAACAATGTCGCGTTGCGCTAACCAATTGTATTTGTAACCTTAAACCTGTCACCACAAGTAATGTTGGCTTTGTCTTGTTGATGCATGATACCGAGGTATTAAAACCCAGTAATACGGGACGCTTAATTGCCGATTTAATCCCCGATACCTATGCGTTTTTATGGGCGCGCACTGCGGTTGATAATGGTTTACTTGCTTTATTAAAGGATCCAAAATGGCAACCATTTATCGTTTTTCCCAGTCAATATGCCACTGAAAATCAACAAGTATTTCAAGATACATTACCCTCATTAAGTAATAAAAAACCTTTATTTATTATGCTCGATGGTAGCTGGCGTGAAGCTAAAAAAATGTTTAGAAAAAGTCCTTATTTAGCGGGTTTTCCGATGTTTTCTTTTGATCCGGAAAATATAATTGAAAGAAACGAGAACGATAAAAAAATTAGCTCTCGTTATCAAATTCGTAAAGCAATGGTGAATAATCAACTAGCAACAGCCGAAGTTGCTGCAAAAGTTTTAGCTATTGCGGGTGAAACACATAATGCACAATTATTAGATTTATGGTTTGATGTTTTTAATTATCGTTATCAACAAAGTGTATGTCAGCGCAATAAAGCTAATGCTCAAGCTGTTGCCGCCTTAAATGAGTTTGTTCATTTAAATTAATTGGGCATTAACAAGTCTGACTTTTTTTGTACCAGCATTTTTAAATATTCCCACACCGTAGCTACATGCGATAAACGTTTGCTTTCAGGATGGGTAACTAAATAAAAACTACGAATAATATTGATATCATCACTAAAAAGTTTAATTAATGAGTTATCGGTATCGGCTAAAAAGCAAGGTAAAATTCCGATCCCCAAACCTGATTTTATCGCGTTGTATTGGCTAACGACACTGGTACTTCTAAAATGAGGAGTAACTTTATTGGTAATGTCTTTTAAATAATCTAACTGCTCGGTAAACAATAAGTTATCGACATAACTTATCCATTGTTGTTGATTTAAATTATTGAGTGTTAAATACGGTGTTAATTTATCAAGATAAGTGGGGTGAGCATAAAGTTGCAATTTATAATCGCAGAGTTTTGCCACTATCATCGAGGTACTTTTCGGTTTTTCAACGGCAATGGCAATATCTGCTTCATTACGACTAATTTTAACAAAACGTGAAAATTGTAATAAATCTAATTGAATATCAGGAAAACTTTGTTGTAATTCAATTAAGTTAGCTGCAATAAAAAAATTCCCAAAAGCCTCCGTAACGCCAATACGAACCAAACCAGCATTAGGTCTATTACTATTTTTTATATCATTAAGTGCGTTATAAGCGTCTTGTTCCATTTTGCAGGCAGAGCGTAATAAGCGCTCTCCTTCAGGCGTTAATATATGGCCATCGATAGTACGTTCAAATAATTTACTCGCGACACTTTCTTCAAGTTTATGTAAACGGCGAGAAATTGTTGAGGCATCGATGTTTAAACGTTTTGCCGCCTCAGATAAGCGCTCGCTACGAGCAACTTCTAGAAAAATTTTAATATCATCCCAATTCATATTTTTTCCTAAATAGGTAAAGGTGAATTTAACATTTTTATTTATCATTGTCTTGCAATAATGCAATGTATGTTGCATTTGTGTCTGTTGTTGTTAAGAGTAACTAAGTCTATCTTTGACGGTATATAAATTTAGCAGCTAATGTTAATTAACGTAACGTTTAAGGTGAGAAATATGAGCATTCGTGAAATTCCATTAATTATTGATGGTAAAAAAGTACAATCTAAATCAGAACAATGGTTAGATGTGTTAAACCCCGCCACACAAGAAGTGGTTGCACGTGTACCTATGGCAACGAAAGAAGAAGTTGCCGCAGCTATTGCTTCAGCACAAAAGGCTTTTAAAACATGGTCTAAAGTATCGATCACTAATCGCATGCGTATTATGTTTAACTTGCAACAATTAATTCGTGAACATACTTTAGAATTAGCAGAATTAGTGACATTAGAGCATGGTAAGACTTTGCCCGATGCTGAAGGTGAAGTCGGACGCGCTTTAGAAGCAATAGAAAATGCATGCTCAATTACGCGTTTACAAATGGGTGAAATGGCGAATAATGCGGCAACAGGTGTTGATGTTTACACCTTAAATAAACCCTTAGGTGTTGGTGTTGGTATTACTGCCTTTAACTTTCCTTTAATGCTGGCTGCCTTTATGTTTCCACCTGCAATTGCATGCGGAAATACGTTTATATTAAAACCCTCCGAGCAAGATCCTTCATCCACCATTCGTATGGTTGAGTTGGCGATTGAAGCCGGCGTACCTGCTGGCGTACTGAATGTTGTTCATGGCGGAGCAGATGTGGTTAATCAATTAATTGAAGCGGATGAAGTTAAAGCGGTTTCGTTTATTGGTTCAACGCCAGTTGGTACACATATTTATAATCATGCGGCAAAACACGGTAAACGCGCACAATGTATGATGGGCGCTAAAAATCACATGGTTATTATGCCTGATGCTAACAAAGACCGAGCAATTAATGATTTATTAGGTTCTGCTTTTGGTGCTGCTGGTCAACGTTGTATGGCAAATCCTGTAACCATTTTAGTGGGTGAAGCACGTAGCTGGTTACCTGAAATTGCTGAGCGTGCTAAAAAAATGAAAGTAGGTCCAGGTACGCAACGTGATGCGGATTTAGGCCCTGTTGTTTCACCGCAAGCAAAAGCGCGTATTATCAAACTATTAGACTCTGGTGTTGAGCAAGGTGCAACTTTATTAGTGGATGGCCGCCATTGTGAAGTTGAAGGTTATCCAAACGGTAATTTTGTTGGTCCAACAATGTTTAGTGATGTTAAAACTGATATGGATATTTATACCCAAGAAATTTTCGGTCCTGCATTATGCGTACTAGAAGCTGATACCTTAGAAGAAGCGATTGACATTATTAATGCAAATCCGAACGGTAATGGTACTTCATTATTTACTTCTTCAGGGTGGAATGCGCGTAAATTTGAAAATGATATTGATATTGGTCAAATTGGTATTAATGTACCAATCCCTGTACCTGTAGCCTTCTTTAGTTTTACTGGCTCTCGCGCGTCAAAATTAGGTGATTTAGGCCCTAACGGTAGTCAAGTTGTACGTTTTTGGACGCAAACTAAAAGTGTGACTACACGCTGGTTTGAACCAGATCATCAAGATGGTTCAGCAGTGCATACGACGATTAGTTTAAAGTAATTTAGTTTGAACTAATTAACCTAACAAATTTTATTTAATAAAAGGCTGTTTTTTAACCGCCTTTTTTTTGTTTTATTTAGTTAAATAATTTCAAATAGTTAGCAGCGAATTGCAAAAAAAATAGTTATCTATCTAGTGTTCTGTTAGAATGCGCGCCATTAAACAATGAGTCGATTCGAGGTTTATTTAGTACCATGAGCTCTATGATTTGGATAGATTATGCCATTTTGGCTGTTATTGGTGTCTCAACATTAATTAGTTTGATCCGTGGTTTTGTTAAAGAAGCGGTATCTTTAGTTATTTGGATCGGCGCTTTTTTTGTCGCCAGTACTTTTTATGTAAATCTAGCCAGTTTACTGACTAATATTTCAGAACCTTTGCTGCGTAATGCTGCCGCGATCACACTTCTTTTTATTACCACATTAATACTTGGGGCAATGATTAATTATTTAATTGCTCAATTAGTTTCTAAAACGGGACTGTCTGGGACAGATCGCGTAATAGGATTAGCCTTTGGAGCACTTAGAGGTGTGTTAGTCGTTAGTGCGCTATTATTCTTTTTAGATGCTTTTACGCCAGCAGCCAATAGTCAATGGTGGCAAGCATCAAAATTAATCCCTGAATTTTCTATCATTGTTGAATGGTTTTTTGAATACTTAAAACATTCATCCAGTTTTTTAAACAAATAAATTTATACTCATGATACTTCAAGATGTCTGTTTCAGGATCACTGAGAAACATGAGTATATATTAAATTTAAATAGTCGCAATCGGAGAATAAATACATGTGTGGAATTGTTGGCATTGTTGGTCAATCGACCGTAAGTCAGTTATTGTATGATGGGTTAACTGTGTTACAACATCGCGGGCAAGATGCTGCTGGTATTGTAACTATACAAGACAATAAATTTCGCTTACGTAAAGGGAATGGTTTAGTGAAAGATGTATTTCACACCCGCCACATGTTACGTTTACAAGGCAATATAGGTATTGGTCATATCCGTTATCCAACGGCAGGATCTTCAAGTTCATCAGAAGCGCAGCCTTTTTATGCTAACTCACCGTTTGGCTTATCTTTAGCTCATAATGGTAATTTAACTAATGCAAATGAATTACGTGAATGGTTATTTACTAAGGCTCGTCGCCATGTTAATACCACCTCTGATTCAGAATTATTATTAAATATTTTGGCTTATGAGCTGCAAGAAACAGACAGTTTAAGTTTATCAGCCGATAATATTTTTGATGCTATGATTAAAGTACATCAACGCGTACGCGGCGCTTATGCGACCGTAGCGCTAATAATAGGTCATGGCATGTTGGCATTTCGTGATCCTAATGGTATTCGTCCTATGGTGTTTGGTAAACGAACAACCGCAACCGGCATTGAATATATGGTTGCATCAGAATCTGTTGCATTAGATGCATGCGATTTTGAATTTGTACGTGATATTGCTCCAGGTGAGGCAATATTCTTTAGTGAAGACGGACAGCTATTTAGTCGGCAATGTAGCGATAATCCAATACTTAGCCCATGTATTTTTGAATATGTCTATTTTGCCCGCCCAGATTCAACGATTGATAAAATTTCAGTTTATGCTTCTCGTGTTGAAATGGGGAAAAAATTAGGGGAAAAAATTGCTAAAGAATGGGATGACTTAGATATAGATGTGGTTATTCCTATTCCAGAAACTTCTTGCGATACCGCATTGCAAATAGCTAAATATTTAGATTTACCCTATCGCCAAGGTTTTGTTAAAAATCGCTATATTGGTCGTACTTTTATCATGCCGGGGCAAGAGCAGCGTAAAAAATCAGTACGACAAAAGCTTAATGCAATAAAAACTGAGTTTGTTGGTAAAAATGTACTGTTAGTCGATGACTCTATTGTTCGTGGAACAACATCTGAGCAAATTATTGATATGGCACGCCAAGCAGGGGCTAAAAAAGTCTATTTTGCTTCTGCGGCACCTGAAATACGTTTTCCTAATGTGTATGGTATTGATATGCCAAGTGCGAATGAGCTTATTGCACATGGTCGTGAAAATGAAGACATTTGTCAATTAATTGGTGCCGATAAACTAATTTTTCAAACGATTGATGACTTAGTCGCAGCAGTTGGTTGTGCAAACTCTGAAATAAAGCGTTTTGAAACCTCAGTATTTGACGGTGTATATATTACTAATGATATTGATCAAAATTATTTAGAAGCACTTGATGCACAGAGAAATGATAAAACGAAAGAAAACTCAGACGCGAATGCAGATTCTAATATTGATATTCATAATGAAGATATCTAACTTTAAGCTATTTAAAATAAAATAAAATAAAATAAAGGCGCAGTTAGCGCCTTTATTTTTTGCTCTCTACTGAATATTTATAAATATTCGGGACCAAAACCCGATGTCCACATCATCGCAGTTGCGGCTAAAATGCTAACAATTAAAATTAAACCACAAGTTACTACCGAGCTAGAATAAATAAATCCTTTCTCTTCGGGAATATTCATCATAATAGGAACGCCAGAATATAATAAATAAACTGAGTAACATATCGCACCTAAGCCTGCCAATACCACAAACCAAAGTATGGGAAATAATGCCGTTATGCCAACCATTAATAAGGGTGTCGATGCATAAGCAGCAAGTTCTAATGATTGTGTAAATGTTGGTGTTGAATCAAAAGTGACAGCCATCCATTGGATCAAATACGCTAACGCAAATACTCCTATTATTAAGGCCACATACATGGCTATTGCCATCATAGCTGCGCTACTTTCGGTAAGCATTATTGGCTCACCTGAACCAATACTCCAGCCAATATGTGCTGCAGCATAATAACCACATATTGCAGGGATCAACGCTATTGTCATAATATGTATTAAACTATATAAGCCACTTTCATGACGTTTTTCAATGGTTTGCCATTCTTCTTTTGGATGTGCGTATAATCCCCAAATATGATTTAGTACCATAATATTCTCCTGCTATCCTGACTAATACTAATTTCATTACCTATTCATTAATCAATCAATGAATATAAATAATGAAATGAGCATACAATTATTGTTATTTTGATCTAGATCAGTTTTAACCGATACTTTAGTTATGTAATATGAATGAGAATTAGTCAAGAAATGATTGCAAAACAAGCGAAAAAGAACAAAAGTATCGAGTTTTAATATCGTTTTTATATATAAAACCAGTACTTTTATTATGTTTGGTTATTAAAAGTTTGAATTTAAGTAATACCAATTTCATTAATTAAGTGATCTATTTTATACGTAGGAAAAATTGCCAAGAACAAGGCATTTATTTTAATAACTAGTTGTTCTAATTATAAAATAAATAACGCAGTTATTGGTAATTTTAACAAGTAGAAATGATCACCTAGTTTGTGAGATTGGTATAAGCATATTAACTGATTTTAAGGCGTACAATTTTCATGATCTCAATATCGAATCCAGCGACAGACTCTTGATCAGGATAATAAGTGATATTTACTTGTTGACCTGTTAACGATTTATATTGTTTTTTACGTTTATATTTAAATGGTACATCAATATTTTCAAGCATTATGGTGTTAATTATCCATTCATCATCATGTTGATCTTTTCGTTGGACATGAGAAATTACTTTTATATTTTCACTATGAATAAGTTGTTGATGTTCTTCGAGTAATTTGTCAACTGCTGATTTTTTTGCCATAGTATTAATTCCTATAAATTGAGTGGTTAGCCACCAATAAACTTAACTTTATAATTTTGTTTTTCAAGTTCTCTTTTTATTAAATCACGTTTGTCGCCTTGTATTTCAATGGTTTCATTAACAACACTACCACCACTGCCACAGGTCTTTTTTAATTGACTAGCAAGCTTTTTAAGCTCTGTTACTGATAACCCTAAACCCGAAATAACAATAACACCCTTGCCTTTACGTCCTTTTGTTTCTCGACGAACTTTGGCAAAACCATCACTTACGCTTACTTGGTTTTGCTTTTGCTGTTTAATACGTCCAGTTTGGGTTGAATAAACTAATGAGTCACTTGTTGTATTTGCCGATACGTTTAATTCGGCTTGTTGTTCTGTAGGCTCTATTGATTTACCAAAAGCACCAGCAAGATCACGCAAACTAGAAAATGAATTTTTCATTAATTATCACTATTTTTTACAAAAAAAATAAAGCCACTAAAAAGTGGCTTTATTATACGCGCTAAATGTAATAATTAAAAATTATAGCTTACTTTCTAATTCTGGCAAGGCTTCAAATAAATCAGCAACAATACCGTAATCAGCAACTTGGAAGATCGGAGCTTCTGGATCTTTGTTAATAGCCACAATAACTTTAGAGTCTTTCATGCCAGCTAAATGCTGAATTGCACCACTAATACCCACAGCAATATATAAATCTGGAGCAACAATTTTACCTGTTTGACCCACTTGCATGTCGTTAGGTACAAAACCTGCATCAACAGCGGCACGAGAGGCACCAATAGCGGCACCTAACTTGTCGGCTATACCTTCAAGTAATTTAAAGTTATCGCCATTTTGCATACCGCGACCACCTGAAATAATCACACTTGCCGCGCCAAGATCTGGACGTTCTGAAACGGTTAATTCTTCGCTTACGTAACTTGAAGTACCCGCATCAGTCACTGTGTCTAGGTTAACAATTTCTGCACTACCATCTGCGGCTACTGCATCGAAACCAGTAGTACGTACGGTAATAACTTTTTTGCTGTCTAAACTTTTAACGGTGGCAATTGCATTACCTGCATATATGGGACGCACAAAAGTGTCTTCGCTTTCTACGCCGATAATGTCAGAAACTTGCGCAACATCTAATAATGCAGCAACGCGGGGCATAAAATTTTTGCCCGTAGTTAAGGCTGTCGCCACAATATGATCATAATCACGGGCTAATTCAGTGACAAGTAAGCTTACATTTTCGGCTAATTGATGTTCGTAAGCTGCATTGTCAGCGATTACAACCTTACTTACACCATTTGTTTTTGCTGCTTGTTCTGCCACTGCTTGACAGTTATGACCAGCAACTAAAATTGTAATCTCACCACCCATTGCTTGTGCTGCAGCAACAGTTTTTAAGGTTTCAATTTTTAAATTTTGATTATCGTGTTCGGCATAGACTAAAACGCTCATGAGATCACCTTCGCTTCATTTTTTAATTTATCAACCAATTCATCAATACTTTCAACAATAACACCCGCTTGACGAGTCGCTGGTGGGGTTACTTTAAGTAAGGTTGAACGTGGGCTTAAATCAAGTCCAAAATCGGCAGCAGGTTTAACGTCAAGTGGTTTACGTTTTGCTTTCATTATATTAGGTAATGAGGCATAACGCGGTTCATTTAACCGTAAGTCAGTAGTAACAATGGCGGGAAGATTAAGGGCAATAGTTTGTAATCCACCATCTACTTCACGAGTAACATTAACTTTATCACCATCAACTTTTACTACCGAAGCAAAAGTACCTTGCGGCATATTCGTTAGTGCTGCAAGCATTTGACCTGTTTGGTTATTATCGCTATCAATTGATTGTTTACCTAAAATAACTAATTTAGGTTGCACTTCTTCGACAATTTTTTGTAATAATTTGGCGATGTTTAACGCATCTAATGTTTCAGATGTCTCAATTTGAATGGCTCTATCTGCACCTAAAGCCAATGCGGTACGTAATTGCTCTTGACAAGACTTGTCACCAACTGAAACAACGATTATTTCGCTGGCAATACCCGCTTCTTTTAAACGGATAGCTTCTTCTACTGCAATTTCACAAAAGGGGTTAATTGCCATTTTAACGTTAGCAAGATCAACGTTTGAATTATCTGGCTTAACACGAACTTTGACATTATAGTCAATCACGCGTTTTATCGGGACTAATATTTTCATCATTGCCTCTATTGGGTTGTGCTTGTTGTGTTAAGGTAATATTTATCTATTTTTATATGGGCGAAAAACATTACCGTAAGTTTTTAAATTTTATAATTTGAGTAATAGCTCGAAAGCGTACTAACTGTTTACGTAAAGGTCAACTTTACTTTTGTCAATTAAGCTAAATGTTGAGTATAATTGTTATCAATCAATAAAATGCTATTTTTAATCAAAAAACTGATAAATGACTAAAATAATAATTTTAATGTGTACATTATTACTGTAATTTAAGATAAAATCAAACAAGTGTTTGAATTTATATCTCAGATAGGTTTTAATTAGGCCTATAATCAAATTTAAGGGGAAATAACATGGAACGCGAATCAATGGAGTTTGATGTTGTGATCGTTGGTGCAGGACCTGCAGGCTTAGCAAGTGCTTGTCGACTAATGCAATTGGCTCAAGAAAAAGAGCAAGAGCTGATGGTATGTGTGGTTGAAAAAGGCTCTGAAGTCGGTGCTCATATTTTATCAGGGGCTGTTTTTGAACCGCGTGCTTTAAATGAACTATTTCCTGATTGGCAAGAAAAAGGCGCACCGTTAAATACCCCCGTTGTTGGTGACGATATTTATTTATTTACTAATGAAAAAAGCGGCATAAAATTACCTAGTTTTGGTGTCCCTAAAACCATGCATAATGAAGGTAATTACATTGTTAGTATGGGCAATGTTTGCCGTTGGTTGGCAGAGCAAGCAGAGCAATTAGGTGTTGAAATTTTTCCTGGCTTTGCTGCACAAGAAATTATTTATAATGAAGACGGTAGTGTTGGCGGTATTATAACAGGTGACATGGGCTTAGATGTCGATGGCAAACCTAAAGACTCCTTTATGCCTGGTATGGAATTAAAAGCAAAGTACACTATATTTGCTGAAGGTTGTCGTGGTCATTTAGGTAAAGAGTTAATTGCTAAATTTGATCTTGATGCTAATAAATCACCACAACATTATGGTTTAGGTTTTAAAGAAATTTGGGATATAGACTCAGCTAAACACCAAGAAGGTTTAGTGGTGCATAGTGCTGGTTGGCCATTAGATAAACATACTGGTGGCGGTGGTTATTTGTATCATGCTGAAAATAATCAAGTGTTTGTTGGTTTAATCGTTGATTTAAATTATAGCAATCCACATTTAAGTCCATTTGAAGAGTTTCAACGTTATAAACATCATCCTAAAATTAGCCAATATCTTGAAGGTGGTAAACGTGTTGCTTATGGTGCGCGAGCTATGGCTAAAGGTGGTTTTAATTCACTACCTAAAATGACCATGCCGGGCGCTCTTTTAGTCGGTTGTGACGCAGGTACTATTAATTTTGCCAAAATCAAAGGTAATCATACTGCGATGAAATCAGGTATGTTAGCTGCAGAAGCTATTTTTGCTGCCTTCGCTGTTGATGATACAGGTGGAAAAGAGTTAACCAGTTATACCGAAAGTTATAAAAATTCTTGGTTATATGATGAGCTTTATAATACGCGTAACTTTGGTCCTGCAATGCACAAGTTTGGCATGCTTATGGGCGGCGCTTATAATACGCTTGATCAAAACTTTTTTGGTGGAAAATTACCCTTTAACTTTAAAGATGAACGTTTAGATCATGCACAAATGCAATTAGCGAAAGATGCAATGATGATTAACTACCCTAAACCTGATAATAAATTGAGCTTTGATCGCTTGTCTTCGGTATTTTTATCGAATACTAATCATGAAGAAGAGCAACCTTGTCATTTAAAATTAGCAGATGATACTATTCCGTTAACGGTGAATTTAGAAAAATATGATGAGCCCGCACAACGTTATTGCCCTGCTGGGGTTTATGAAATTCAAGAAACTGAAGCAGGCAAAAAATTTGTTATTAATGCGCAAAACTGTATTCATTGTAAAACCTGTGATATTAAAGATCCAAGCCAGAATATTACGTGGGTAACACCAGAAGGCACGGGCGGTCCTAATTACCCTAATATGTAGTAATATATTTTGAAAATAAAAAGCAGACGGTAAGTCTGCTTTTTATTTGTACTTTTAACGAATTAAGAACGTTTGAAATTAGTGTGATTATCGAAGTGAGGTGCGAATAAGATCATACTGCGCTAATTGAGGAATAAGTTGTTGCATTGACGTTTCTTTGTCATTGAGTAAAATAAGGTTTTGACAAAATTGTATTGTTTTAATACCTAGTTTATCGGCTGGTTTATCAATTTTAATTTCTATATTATCGCCTATGCTTTCAATACGCGCTGCCATTGTTTCTACACGTTGTTCAATATCATCGTCATCTGATGTTGCCATCGCATCACCTACTGCATTTAAAATAGTGCCTATTGATTCGGATACTATTTCTTGAATTTCTTGTTCTAAATCGCCCGCTATGATCTCGTCAAAATCGTCAAAATCTTGAGGAGCAATATAAAAATTTTGCGCGCTTTGGTTAAATCTCAAGCGCAGGCGACTTTGTAAGTCGGCAAATTTTTCTTGAATTTTTTGATGAGCGGCACTATTTTCGCCAGTTAAACCACCAATTATTTTATTAACTGCTTTTAATCCTAAATCGATACCTTCTATTGCAATCGCAACTATTTCAGGAACCTGTGTGCGTATTCCTTGTGCATATAAAGTTAATATTTGTTGTTGTTTTTGGTTTAATGAAACTTCTTTACCTTTAATAAATAATTGTTGATCATTATTTATTTGTACTATGGTTTGTCCGTGATCAATAATACGTAGGTGTGACGGATCAATAATTACGCCGTAGTTAAAGTTTACGTCACAGTGAGCCGCATTGGCATTAAAGCTACTAAAAATTGCAATGATTAAACCGTAAAAAATAGCGGGTGATCTTTTTTTCATTTGAGTGCGTGTCTAAATAGCTGTTGTGCCATTATAGAGGATGAACGATGGGGTCTATGATTATTTTTCGTTCTTTATAAATCATTTTACTGGGGCCATATTCTCGTTTACTGCGATCTTTAAATTCGCCAACACTCAATTCAACGCCTTGATAAAGCTTTTCATTTGCTTCAATACAAACGGTACTCATATATTGTTGCATTGCTTCTTCTACTTGTTTTTTCTCTGCAAGTGCTTGTGCTAATTCTTGATTATGAGATTTGTAAGAATTATATATTTTGGTCATTAAAGCTTGATCTTGTTTGGCTTTTGGTAATGATTTCATTTTATTTAATGCTTCTTGTAACTCATTACTGGTTTTCTTTTCAGCTTTGACTCGCTCATCAATTTCACTAATTTGTTCTTTAAAAACAAAAAGGCGTTTTTCAAATTTTACTATAGTATTACTACCAGCAGTGGCTCCAACAATACCAGCATGAACTGATTTGCCAACATTGGCAAAACCACCAATCAATTTACCATCAGCTTTTTCTTCATTACCAACCCAAAGTCGCCCGTCAACGTCTAGTAGACTGTGCATAAGTTGGTTTTCAATGCGTAAATCGCCCGTGCAATAAATATTAGCATATTGACAATACTTGGCGTAAATATGACCTCGAGAGCTAATGTTTACACTCATATTGCAATCAGTCACCGACATGTCTTCAACATCATGTTTGCGACCAATAATACCACCAGAAATGGTAATGTCACCACCTGCATCGAGTAATGCTGATTCAACAAAGCCGCCGATAGTAATATCACCAGAGGCGATAACTTTCATGCCTTCGGTAACATCACCTTCGATGATCACACAACCTTCAAAGGTAATGTTGCCAGACGATACATCTACATTTTTAATAGAATAAACATCGTTAACTTCAACAGTGTTTTCAGTAAACTTAGGCATGCCTACTTTTTCTGATACTAATACGCTTTGATTTTTTGAACTAAGGCGAGTGCCTTCGCCTGCTTTTAGTTCAATATCATCACCAGCGGTTGGTTGCAACGGTGTACCTGTTACGGTAAAGCCTTTAACGCCTTCGGTTAAAGGGATTTTTTTTGCTAACGCCTCTCCAACTTTTACGCAAACAATATCGCCAAAATCACGCATATCGACGCTACCATCTTCACGCTCTTTAGGGCGTAAAATTCGATCTTGCGCACTTTGCACTAAAGGTTTTATTTTTGCATTTTTACCATCGACAGGATCTTTCCCTATGGCGATAGGATGTTCGACGGTTGTCCCTGGCGGTGCTTTTGCGGCTAATTGGGCAAGTTCTATTAAATCTTTTTTGTTAAACCCTTTTTTTACACCGTCACTTTGTGCTGCATTTAATATGGCTTTTGCCGTTAAATGATTACCGCCCATTGCGGTGGTTATTTCACCAATGGCGGTCATTTCGTCTTTATCTATTTTTATATCAAGTATTGCGTCTTTACGCTCTAATAGTTGATAACGAATTTCACGTCCTGTTTTATTCGCTTGTAACGGTTTTAATACATCATTGAGTTCTGCAACCGCATTTTTTAAGTTGGTTTCGTCAAGAAATAAGTCAGTATATTCAGAGCCTTTAATAATATCTTTTATATCAGACTCAGTTAATGGCAAACCAATTTTTATTGGTTCAAGTACTAAATCGACATTATTTTTTTTATTAACCACTAATGTTGCTTTGGTCATTTATTTAATACCTTTTTCACTAAAATCTTATCAATAACGATAGCTACAGAATATGAGTATTTATATCTAGCACTTATATGTAACTGTCTTGATGTACTTTAATAAAATTGCCTGTGCCTTCTTTGGTGTAGTCAATTTTATATTCTTTATTATCTAATGCTTGCACAAATAATAATTTTTTCTCTTCGCCAAAAATATCAATCGAGGCTAAATCAACCACATCTTGATAGGCTTTTTTAGCTTCTGATTTTTTTCTTGGCACAGGCCCGTTATATACACCTAAACCACGATGACTAACTATAACAGTTTGATGACCACCATTAAGGATGATTAGATCAAACTTTCTTGATTTATGGATCACTGTATTACGACCGCTGGTAATAAAATTTTTCTCTATCAAAATTATATCCTCAAATATAAATTACACTATGAAGTATAGTAGGTATTACAACATGTTAATAGTTCATTAGAAAATGTTCAATCAACACTTAAAGATATACTAAATTTTTACTATTTTAGCTAACTTTTTTCGCAAATTTTTCTGTAAATTGGCGTTCTTTGAGGTAATAAACGCTTTCTGTTGAAGAAATAAGCATTCTGCGGATTAAATCAAGGCTGGCTGCCGCAACATAGTGTTGAAAATAATGGCGGTTGCCGGGTAAATATAAACAACAAGTATTGAGTTTTTCATTATTTCCCCATGCTATCCAAACAATACCAACGGGTTTCTCGGTGGTGCCACCCTCTGGCCCCGCTATCCCCGAAACAGCAATGACGTAGTTAGCTTGAGATTTTTCTAATGCGCCTTTCGCCATAGCAATAACGGTTTGTTTACTTACTGCACCATGCTCGTTTAGTGTTTTTTCATCAACACTGAGTAATTTTGTTTTCATACTATTTGAATAGGTGACAAAACCCGCTTCAAAAACTTGTGATGCACCTGCTACTTGCGTTAGTTGGCTAGCAATTAACCCGCCCGTACAAGATTCTGCAATAGTGATTTTTTGCTGTTGTTTAGTCAGTAAATCAACAACTGTTTTGTTCAGTTTTACTGAGTTATCACCGATAATGTGATCGCCAAGTAATGCTTTTATATTATCTTGCCATATTTTGGTTAATTTTCTTGCTTGACTATTGCGCGCCGTTAATTTTACTTCTATCAATGGCATAGCAGCGCGAAAACCTAGTTCGATTTCATTAGGCCAGTCGAGAAAGTTTTCATTAATCATCTTTTGAATGTTGGACTCGCCAATGCCAAATACCTGCATACGTTTAACGCTGATTTTTAGATGATCAGGGATTTTTTTGCTAAGTTCTGGAATGATTTCTTGCTCAAGCATTAATTTTAATTCAGAGGGCACACCAGGGGTACAATAAATTCCGCAATTATTAAGCCTTAATTTAAAGCCAACCGCACTACCAACACTATTCGCTATTATTTCGCAATGTTGCGGTAAATCAGCTTGTTTTTTATTAGGGTCGCTTAATTGATAATTGCGTCTTTGACACCAACCTTCAAGGTGCTGCATTGCTTGTGGGTGGCGTACAATGAGTTTGTTGGCAGCCAGCGCTAGTGCTTGTGCGGTCATATCATCAACGGTTGGTCCTAAACCACCATTAATAATTAAAATATCAGCTTGCTGGCTCATTGTTTTTATCTCGTGAACTAATGCATTAAGTTCATCACCAACGGTGACTTTGCGTTGCACTTCAATACCGATGTCTTTTAAAAATTGTGCGGTCATCGCTGAATTACTGTCAATAACATCACCAGACATTATTTCATTGCCAGTGAGCAGTAACTGTACTTTTAATGCATCCACGATTAATTCCTTATTTTTTTTGCTTGTTATATCATAATGCCAATAAAGGTCTCTACTTATTTAGAAAAAATTTGGTGAAATATTTTGATGAAGTGTAAACGCGAGCAATTATTTGGCAGTTGGTTTAGACAAGAGGTAGATCAACAAGGTATTGAACATAGTGAATATGCTAATTTTACTGAAGACGGGAGTTTTGAATTTACCTTTATTAGCGCGCAGCAGGGTCATGTACTTGAACAAAGTGTTGAATACGGTGCATGGGGCTTAGTCGGTGATGTACATTTTACCATCACCGAAAGTGAATTAATTGACGAAGAATATTATGATGCAGATTTAACCCATGAAGATAATTATCATGTTTATAAAGTATTACAATTAAATGTTCATTTTTTTGAATATCAACATATTGTTAGTAAAGAAATCTATTTATTAAAGCGAACTATGACAACCACCTCTTATTCTAATACAAGTCAATTATGTTAATCGTTATCAAGCAAGTTAATGGCGTTTATTAATGATGGCTTTAATTTTGTTGGTAACTCAAATTTTTGTAGTCTCTTAGTAAATGGACAATTAAACGACAATGACACCGCACATAATTGTAAATTTAAATTATCAGGATAACGTTGATTATTATCGCCATGTAAACGATCACCAACCACAGGTAAATTAATCGCGGCAGCATGCTTTCTTATTTGATGTTTACGACCACTACCAATATTCACTTGTATTAACGACAAATTATGTTCGCTATTATATTCAAGTAAATTAAATTCAGAATTTGCACTTTTATCATCAATAGGGATCGTTATTTTTTCTGGTTGTGAATGAGTACTATGATCACCATGACAAATGATTTGATAAGTTTTTGTTAATTGATGTTGTTCAAATAGCAGACTAAATGCTTTGGCGGCTTTTTTACTGTGGGCAATAATAATTAAACCTGATGCTGCTCTATCAAGACGATGCACTATAAAAGCAGGTCGTTGTGGCTGAATATGCGTTTCTACCCAACGATTAATAGTACAATGTTCACTCCATTTAGAGCCTTGGCAAAACACGCCATAAGGCTTAAACCAAATACTGTAAGCTTGTAAGTCGGCGATTAGTTGTGCAGGCTTTGGCTGTTGTGTTAAAACAGTTTCGTCATAATAAAAATGTAAGCAATCTCCTTGCTGTAATGTTTTTTTTATTCGTCGCAAACGTTGAGTATATTTAGTATGTTGATTATCGTTGTCGTTTTTGGTGGTATTATTATCACGTAGGTGTTCATGTTTAGTTAACCATAACGTGCCTTTAAAGACTGCTTGTTTTATTTGGCTAATAGATAAATCACAATGTTTAGTTAATAATTCTATAGCGGTTATTGGTTGTTCTACGTTAAGATGTAATTCAAATTTTAACAAAATATTTAATACTCAATCTTATTGGCTTGCTCATTGTACGAATAAAGATATTGTTAAATCCCCACACCAGTATGTCTTATAATAACAAATTATGCTTATGATAAATATCCAACAGTTTAAAACGCTACAAAAAAAGACCAGTGCTTCTTTTCATCAACAAAAAAAGTTAATTAAAAATATTATGCTTGGTAAGGACGTTTATTGCCAACAATGTAACGGCATTTTACAAGTGAAATTTAATAAAGAGGCAACGCTTGCTCATGTTTGTTGCGTGCAAAGGTGTACTGACATTAAGCTAGAACTTGGTTAGTTTTTTTCTTTTCATAAATNTATATTGATATAGAGCTTTATCGCAAAAATAACTCTACTCATAGCATGTTTACTTGTTGTTAACTTTAAATAGTAATAACCTCCAGACTACAAAAAATTCTTTATAATTATTACGTATAACCAGACCAACTAGAATAAACAGGAAAGTAAAATGTTTAAATATGCACCATCTTTAGTGATGATTGCGCTTACAGCATCTTTATCAGGATGTCTGACTAAAGAGCCACAAGATACTAAAGTTACTATTAATAAAAATCCCTATCCTAGTACTTATCAGCCGTTACCACAAAAAAACATTTTAATTAAAAATACTACTGTGCTTATTGGTACGGGTGAGCGTATAGATAATGCTGATGTGCTGTTTGTTAATGGTAAAATTAAACAAGTAGGTAAAAATTTAAGTGCAGAAAACGCACAAGTGATTAATGGTGCGGGTAAGTGGGTAACACCAGGTATTGTTGATGTGCATTCTCATTTGGGGGTTTATCCCAGTCCTTCGTTTGAATCTAATGAAGACGGTAATGAAATGACTAATCCAAATACTTCTCGTGTTTGGGCTGAGCATAGTGTTTGGCCACAAGATCCCGGTTTTAACACTGCTAGAGCTGGTGGAGTTACTACGCTGCAAATTTTACCTGGCTCCGCTAATTTATTTGGTGGTCGTGGTGTTACGCTGAAAAATGTCCCCAGTGTTACTATGCAAGGAATGAAATTTCCTGATGCGCCTTATGGTTTAAAAATGGCGTGTGGTGAAAACCCTAAACGTGTGTATGGATCTAAACATGTTGCGCCGTCTACACGTATGGGTAATATGGCGGGTTATCGTGAGGCATGGGCAAAAGCGGTTGAGTATAAGCGTGCTTGGGAGAAATATGATGCTGATTATGCCGCAGGTAAAAATCCGAAAGCACCCAAACGTGATCTTACTCTTGATACTTTACGTGGTGTACTCGAGGGTGAAATTTTAATTCAAAACCATTGTTATAAAGCCGAAGAAATGGCAATGATGATTGATTTAGGTAAAGAGTTTCATTATAACTCTGGTACTTTTCATCATGCAATAGAAGCTTATAAAATTGCGGATTTGTTGGCACAAAATGGTAATTGTGTTGCTATGTGGCCAGATTGGTGGGGCTTTAAAATGGAAGCTTATGATATGGTGCAAGAAAATGCGGCCATTGTTGATGCCGTAAAAAACTCTTGTGCCATTGTTCACTCTGATTCAGGTAAAACCATTCAACGCTTAAATCAAGAAGCGGGCAAAATAATGTATCGCGCCGACGATCATGGCTTTGACTTAAAGCCGAAAGATGCAATTCGTTGGATCACCTTAAATGCCGCGAAAGCAATTGGTTTAACTAATAGTATTGGTAGCTTAGAAAAAGGTAAAAATGCCGATGTGGTTATTTGGAACCAAAATCCGTTTAGTGTTTATGCTCATGCTGAACAGGTCTTTATTGATGGTGCGAAAGTATTTGATTTTAACGATAAAGCTTATCAGGCACAAAGTGATTTTTTAGTGGGTCAGGCAATGCCGAAAGCTTCTAAACAAAGATTGGCATCAAAACCATCCACAGCAGCAATAGCGTCGGCTCAATAAAAGGTATAACGGATGAAATTTAATAAATATTCTTTAATGGTATTAGCTTTAACCACGGTGTTTAGTGCGGTGCAAGCAAAATCATTATTAATTACTAATGCCACCGTGCAAACCGCTACGGCGCAAGGTGTTTTACAAAATGCGAGTGTTTTGGTTGATGAGGGAAAAATAGTTGCTATTAATCCGACAGGTAATGTTAAAACTGATGAAGTTATTGATGCGCAAGGTAAAATATTAACTCCAGGTTTTATTGCGGTGATGAATAATTTAGGTTTAGTTGAGGTGAGTGCGGTATCTTCATCGCGTGATGCCAGTGATAAAAAAGCAAAAATAACTTTTGATGCTAGCTTGGCGTTTAATCCATTAAGTAGTGCTATTGCTTATACGCGTAAGGGAGGCATTACTCGTAGTGTGGTTAGTCCTAACGGTGGCGAAGATCTGTTTAAAGGGCAAAGCTTTGTTGTTAATCTAACNGGAAAATTTGACAGTGTATTACAAGCNAATACAGCNGTNGTNGCNGCGATNGGNNCAAANCGNAAAGGCTCNCGNGCNATGGCATTACAAAANCTTTTTAATNCTTTTGANGATGCAGAAAAAAAATTAGTTAAAACTAAAAAAGCAAAAANAGAACAAGCCAAGCTAGCCAAAAAAGGTAAAAAGACCAAAGATCCAATCGAATTTAAACGAGATGAGAAAATAATTAACGCGATGTTAGCAGGCAAAAAACCGTTATTAGTTTATGCCGACCGCGCAACAGATATTTTAGCGTTAATTAAACTTAAAAAGCGTTTTAAGCTCGATTTAGTTATTTTAGGTGCGGGTGATGCTGAATTAGTAGCAGAGCAATTGGTCGCAGCGAAAGTTCCCGTAGTGATTGATGCGATGCGTGATTTACCAGGAAGTTTTGACTCATTACATGTTTCCCTTAATACAGCAGCAAATTTGATTAATGCGGGTGTTAAAGTGGCCTTTTTTAATCAAGATACCCATAATATTTATCAATTGCGTTTTGACGCAGGTAATGCGGTTGCTAATGGGGTGAGTAAAAAAGCAGCGTTGGCAGCAATTACGAGTAATATTGCGGATATATTTCATTTAAATGCAGGAAGAATTGCCAAAGGGCAAGTGGCAGATCTTGTTTTATGGAGCGGTGATCCATTTGAGTTAAGCAGCCATGTTGAAAAAATGTGGATCGCGGGTGATGAATATTCAACGCAAGCGCGTCAAGATGATCTACGTGATCGTTATTTGAATAAATCTGCATTACCTGCCGCATATAGTAAATAGCATAGAGCAAATAACTAGGGTAACTATAGATATACCCAAACCACTTGAAGATGNAGAATTCAGCTGGAATTAGAAACGTCTTTAGGCAAGGCAAATTAGTTGTTTAATAGTCATTCTATTTTCAATTAATTTAACGCTGCATAAAACGTTTCTAAACCAGCCCTACGGGGGCGACTGAGCAAA
>JAESPQ010000009.1 GCA_016765535.1 Alteromonadaceae bacterium
ATTTCAAGCAGCATTATTATTAACAGGGCGGCAAAGTCAGTTAACAGCCGTTGTCGTTGCAGAGAATAGTCAAGCATTGACGCCGTTTGAAGCTAAATATCAAGCCAGTGGGCAGCAGTGCTGGCAGTTGTTGTACCATTAAACTTTAATTCGTATTTATTGAAACAATAAGTTTACAAAATAGTTACACCTGTTATGATCCTGCGTCGAAAATTCAAATACTTTACTAAAAGTTCGTGGCAAGGGATTGTGGTTACCTCTTTCTTACATATACATTCGTTATATGTATAAAACCTCGTTTGCTTGCTTTAAATATAACACAAGTTAATAGGATCTTATTGTGGCTTTAAAATCGTTAGTTAGATACGGAATCGTTTCTCTTTCTGCATTATTTATCATGGGTTGTGGTGGCGGTTCATCTACCCCAGAAGCACCTCAAAATATAGTACCGACTATTACATCAATGAATGATGAGTCTGTTTTTGAACAGAGTAGTTTTACTTACACGGTTAGTGCTAGTGATAGCGATGGCTCTATTACTGCCTATGACTGGCAGCAAACAGCGGGTACGGAAGTTGTCGATTTAGTGGTTGAAAACGATAATATTGCATTTACAACTCCAGATGTTGATAGCGATGAAGTGCTTACTTTTACTGTAACTGTTACTGATAATGATAATGCAACTACAACGGCTAACTTAAATATTACCGTAACAGCAAATACAGCGCCGACTATTAATGATCTTGAAACAGCCACTTTAGCTGAACGTGATAGCTTTAATATTACTGCGAGTGCAAGTGATACTGAAGGGGAAGTGGTTAGTTATACTTGGCAACAAACGGCAGGTACTAATGTGAGTAATTTAGTGGCTGACTCCGCACAATTATCTTTTACTGCACCTAATATTACCAGCGCTGAAATGCTAACCTTTACTTTAACGGTTACTGATGATTTTGGAGATAGTTCATCAACTGAGCTAAATATTGATGTTAGCGCCTATGACGAAATTCAATATACAGCAATAAGTGACAATGGTTTATTGGCCTGTTTAAAAGCTGATGAAGCTGCTGATATGGGTTTAACAACGATTTCTTGTGATGGATATGTGGTTAATTCTTTTACTGATTTAGCCAAGTTTGAAAAACTAACTGATTTATCGTTAACTAATGCCAAGTTAGTTGATATTAGCGAGCTTGCTGGTTATACCCAGCTAACGTCATTAAATCTATCGAATAATGAAATTGCTGATATTAGCGCTTTAGATGCTCTAGAAAACTTAACAGCTTTGGATATAAGCAACAATAAAATTTCTAATATTGATGTCTTAAAAGATAATTTTTCTGAGCTAGTCTCTTTGAGTTTGAATGCTCTTAACGGACTGAACAATTATTCTACTTACGTTGATATTAATAAATTTACGCATTTAAATAAATTAATACATTTAGATGTTAGTAATAATTCCGTGCATAATTTTAATGAGATATCGCAATTAACACAGTTAAATTCATTAAAAATTGCTAATGCAAGTAACGGTTTTAATTCTTTAAGTTTTTTATCATCATTAACGCTATTGAAAGAATTAGATATTAGTAACAATTATAGTATTAGTGATTTGAGTGCTTTGAAAATATTAGCAGGGTTAGAGCGATTAGACATATCTCATATTAATGCTAGTGATTTTTCACCATTATCTAATTTAGTAAATTTAAAAAAATTAAATGTAAACAAAGAAAATTTTTATTCGGAATACAGCTTAGATTTAGCTGAATTAGCAGCTTTAACACAGCTTACAGAGCTTAATATTAGTGGCTATTACAACATTAAAAATATAGCCATAATGAATGATTTTACCCAGATGCAAAATTTATATGTAAAAAGCTTAAATATTGCCAACATAGCTTTTGTTATTAATATGCCTAATTTGAAAGTCTTGGATGTTAGTAATAATACTCGTTTGGCTGATATTAGCCCAATTTCAGGATTAACTCAGCTCTTAGAGCTTTATTTAAGATATGACACTAATTTAGATGATTTAACACCGTTAAAAGATTTACCACAACTAACTAAACTTGATATGAGACGTTTATATTCAGGTGCGGATATTGACTTAGCTTCGTTAACGAATTTAACCGCATTAAAAACCTTACTTATAGAAAATAGCCGCTTAACCAATATTGACAGCTTAGCTAATTTGAAAAGCTTAAATAGTCTTAGTATTATTAGCTCTAATTTAGATAAACTTTTTGACTTTTCTCAATTGACGCAATTGGTAGAATTAAATTTTAATAGTAGTAGATTGAAAAATGTGGATGAACTTGCTGATGCATTATCTGTTAAAAAGCTTATCTTAGATAATAATAAACTCACCAATATTGACGGTTTATCTACACTTGTTAATTTGAAATTTTTATCGTTATATTATAATCCCCAAATTAGTGATATTTCTTCTTTAAATAATCTTGTTTCGTTAACTGATGTATCTTTAAGTCGTTTATATAATTTAGCTAATATAGATGCTTTATTTAATCTGCCGCGACTTGAAAAGGTGAATTTAGAATCTGATACGTTAATTTTATGTAGTGATTTAGATAAATTAGTTGAGTCATCCCCTAATGCAGAAATAATCCGTAGTTATAACTGTATGGAACAACCACTTGATGAGAGTTTGTTTACAGATCAAAACTTACTTGATTGTGTTAAAATGAACTCATCTGATGTAGCAGAAATTAGATACCTAAATTGTAGTTATCGTAATGTAGAGTCTTTAGTTGGAATTGAGCAGTTAACTCAGTTAACGCGGTTATATTTGTATCATAATAATATTGTAGATATATCACCATTAAATAACTTAACGGCATTAACAAGCCTTGAATTATACGACAATAACATTGTCGATATATCATCATTATCAACCTTAACTAGTTTATCATCATTAGATTTACGAAATAATGAGATCATCAACATTGCAGCGCTTTCTTCACTTAATAATTTGACGACTTTACAGTTAGAAAATAATCAAGTTACTGAGGTTTCCGACTTGTCGTCATTAGCTCAACTTTCATCATTAAATTTACGTAGTAATGCGATAACTGATTTTTCACCGTTATCAACAATAACTAATTTGTATTTTTTACAATTGTCTAATAACGCAGCGAGTGATCTTTCATCCTTGTCTAGTTTAGTTAATTTAAGTGAGTTACATTTAGCTGGAAATAGTATTAGTGATATTAGTGCATTATCCTCATTAACCAGCTTATATAGCCTATATCTACCTGATAATTTAATTAGCGATTTATCACCATTGTCTAATTTAAACAACTTAAGATATTTAGATCTTCAAATTAATCCAAATATCGATTGTACAGAATTAGATACTCTTAATAATAACTTGAATTTATATAGCTTATATAAACCTAGCCAATGTAATTAACAATACATAAGGGCAAAATCAAAGACACCTACTTAAATATAAGTGGGTGTCTGTTATTTGTGTTTATGATGTTAAGCATGGTGATTTAGTTAAAAATAAGTATGGCTGTCTGTATTATATTTGTATTATAGTCCATCAGAATGGGGAGATGACTATAGGAGTGGATTTTCTCCAGAAGATATCGCAAGTAATGCTGCTGAATTTGGGGATGATTATATGAACGACTCAACAAGTTCTTCGGATAGTTTAAATAATTGGTTAAATGGTGCCGGAGCAAGAAATCCAACGGATCCTGCTGCGGGGACCTCAAGTTTACCCGCAGGAGATCCCGCTAGAGGTGGTGGAGGAAACAGAGGTTCTTCAAATGTTAGCAGAACAAAGGCGGCTAAAAAACAAGCTGAAAATTGGTCTTGGTAATTAAAGTGTTATTTTAGTTTTTAGTGAAAATATGATAAAGGAACTCGAATGAGGTTACTTTTTACTTTACTATTATTGGCTTTTATTGCTTCATGCTCTAAACAAGTCGTATTAGACGAAAAACAGATTAATAGAATTGAGATTGAGGCTATGGAAATTCTTATTGAAGTACCAGAACCTAAATTTGATTTTGATTACTCTGTAAAGGCTACAATTGTGAGCCTTACACCAAAGAATGTTTATATAACTAAAGAAGGATTATATATTGTGATTGACTCTGGATTTAGTTCCGAAAGTGGCTTCTTTGTTTCTAGAAAAGGGCTAGCAGTTGATACCACTTCTGGACAAGATCCTCTGTATAAGAAATTAAGCAATAACCTTTACCAGTATGAAATAAAGGGATAACTTTAAAAAATAATAAAAAATAACAAAAAATAACAAAAAAATAACAAAAAATAACAAGACATCCACTTTATTGGCGATATTTACAAAGTTGAACTATGGTTAAATAATCAACAGTTAATGGGGGGGGATATTATGGCAACCGCAAGAAAACGGCAAATCAGTTTAATTGATACGCCGTATTATCACTGTGTTTCGCGTTGTGTTCGCCGTGCATTTTTGTGCGGTGAAGATAAAGTTTCTGGCGTAAGTTATGAACACCGTCGTGCTTGGGTTGAAAATAAACTACTTGCATTAAGCCAAGTTTTTGCGATTGATATTTGCGCTTATGCGGTGATGAGCAATCATACCCATTTAGTGTTATTTGTTGATATTGAACAAGCTAAATCATGGTCAACCAAAGACGTTATTGAACGTTGGCATCAATTATTTAAAGGTACCTTAATTACCCAGCAATATTTACGTGGTGAAGCACTTATTGAACCATTGCAAATAATGCTTGAAGAAACGGTAGAGGTTTATCGCCAACGCCTACAAGATATTAGCTGGTTTATGCGTATTTTAAATGAAGATATTGCCCGTAAAGCTAACCGTGAGGATAATTGCACGGGTAGATTTTGGGAAGGTCGCTTTAAATCACAAGCCTTACTCGATGAAGCCGCAGTAGCGGCCTGTATGGCGTATGTTGATTTAAACCCAATACGCGCTGATCTAGCAAAAACACCTGAAACATCAATTTACACCAGTATTCAACAACGTATTAAAGCAGCATTAAGCGGTAAACAACCACCAACTTTACAGCCCTTTGTCGGCAATCCAAGAAAAGACATGCCAACAGGCTTACCTTTTGACTTAAAAGAGTATATTGAATTAGTTGAACTCACCGGACGTTGTATTCGAGAAGATAAGCGAGGCTACATTGATAATAACCAGCCTTCCATTTTAAAACGATTAAATATCAGCGCTGAAAATTGGCTAATTTTAACCACGCAATTTAGCCGAAACTTTCATGGTGCGGTTGGTCATGCCGAAGCTCTTGCTGATTTTTGTCTACATCAAAACATAAAGCGACGACATAATGTCAGTTGTTGCCAGAAGTTGTTTGCTTAGTCAATTATTAGCTTAGTTATTTTTATTAAACACGGCTTATTACCACGAGAGTGTCTTCTTGAGGAATACCTGTGGTTAGGATCACAACGTTTGAACTTTTTGGTGAGTTTTTCTTACTTGAGCACCGTTAATGCAGTTGCCCATTTTTTGTCAATTGAGTCATGATGTTAAGCATGGTAATTTAGTTAAAAATAAGTATGGCTGTCTGTATTATATTTCAACAACCACCGCAAGAAGATCCTAATTTAATGATTGCACAAGCTGAGCTGCAAAAAGCACAAGCTGAACAATTAAACGCACAGGTTAAACAATCTCAAGCTGAATTAGATGCACAAGTTAAAATTGAACAAGCTAAAATAGAACAACAAAAGGTTGACTTAGAGCGACAGAGGCTTAACTTAGACGCACAAAAATTTATTAAAGGGCAAGATGATAAGTTTAATGTTGACGCTGCTACCATACAACAAGGACAACAAAAGATAGACTTACAATCACAAAAACAAATTCATGAAATGGCGTTAAAACTTACAGAGCTAGAAGCTAAAATAGGGCAAGATCTTAGCTCGCAAAACAAGGAAAATATGGCAGATTTTGTTTTCGATCCAGCAACAGGAGAGTTAAATGCCGCACGTTAATATATTAGGGTATGGGGTAGCTAAGTTTCCAGATAATATACCACCAGAAGACATTAAAACTTACCTGCAAGATAAGTTTACTAAAAACGCAATTAATAATCCTATTGAATTACCACAAAGAATAGATATTGCTGCGCCAGTTGAATCAACTTTAAGAAACAATATAAGCCAAGGTGTATCTAACTTTTTAGTAGATAAAAATATTATATCCAATAGACACGCAGCACAGGATATAGGTAAAACTATTGGTGATATTGGTGATTTTATACCTGGTATTGGCGATGCCTATGCTGGTGATGATTTCGGCAGGGCAGTAGCGCAAGGAAATAAATTAGGCATTGGTTTGACTGCTTTAGGTGTTATTCCTTTGGTTGGCAAATATCTTAAAAAAGGTGCTAAAGTATTAAGTAAAGAGTTAAAAAATATGAAATTAAACTCAAATAGTGGTATACTTAATAGCGATATAGTAGGTAACTTTATTAAACCAAAAGGATCAAGCGATGCTAACATCGGAACAATTGGACAACATGGCGATTTGCTCAAAGAGACTATTGACGGAGACAAAATCACCGCAAAATACCTTATTGGCAAGCAAAGGGCGGGAGGAGGAGATATCCCTGGTACACCAACAAAGATTACAGGAATTGCAACAGAACAAAGAATTCCAATTAGCCCAAAAACACGCTCCCAGATGGGTGGATTCGTGGGGGAATTAAGAGGAATAAATACTTCAAAACCGACAATATCATTCGACAAAAACCTACAGGTAGAAAAACAAGACATAGTAAAAGCCCATGAAAGTAAAATAACAAGACATCCACTTTATTGGCGATATTTACAAAGTTGAACTATGGTTAAATAATCAACAGTTAATGGGGGGTATTATGGCAACCGCAAGAAAACGGCAAATCAGTTTAATTGATACGCCGTATTATCACTGTGTTTCGCGTTGCGTTCGCCGCGCATTTTTGTGCGGTGAAGATAAAGTTTCTGGCGTAAGTTATGAACACCGTCGTGCTTGGGTTGAAAATAAACTACTTGCATTAAGCCAAGTTTTTGCG
>JAESPQ010000010.1:0-25757 GCA_016765535.1 Alteromonadaceae bacterium
ATTAACTAAATATATTGAAAAATGTAAAAAATCAGGTACGCATGTGTATTTGGCTGATTTTCAATTTCAACCGTTAAAAACCTTAGCTAAAGCAAAATTTAAACCAGATGGCGTTATTACTAAAACATTCGCATCATTATACGATGCATTGGCTAGTTTATCACCAGAAAAAGACTAAGCAGTTAAAAGTGAATTGAAACTAGACAAGAAGAATTTAACGTTATTCTCGCCCAAATACTTCATCTTTCCAATCTTTGCCGAGTTTATCCTCAATATAGTCGCGGATAAGCTGTCTTACCTTTTGTGATGGAGTAACGTCATCTTGATCACAAAGTTTTTCAAACATCGCTTTCTTTTTTGGATCTATTAATAGCGTTAAACGCGCTGTTCTATTTTCCATTTTATTCTCTACTTATTAGTGTGTAGCTAGTATAAGTTTGATTAACATCAAATATTATCATGCCTATGTACTTGGTTCAGGTAAACTTGTAGGTTGGGCTTCAGCCCATCAATTCAGCCCATCAATTCATGTCATTTATTCATGTCATTTATTCATGTCATTTATTCATGTCATTTATTCTGCCGTTGACGACATAAATGTCGACCTACAGAATAATTACCGAATTAAATAAGGGCTCCTGAGTTATCTGCATAGGCATGAATATTATTAATATAAAGTTTAATAGATAACATTATTTGATGCAACAACGTTGAATTTTATCATACTCCCCACATGTATTAAGTAGTAAGTAAATTATTTAATCTATGGTGATAATAGAAGTGAATAACTTGCTTATCTCGTCTAATATTATAAATAATAACCTTTTATTAAGGACAACACGTATGAGAAGTTTAAATATGTATGATGTAGAGCAAGTTGATGAACTTGCATGGCCTGAAAATTATCAAGAAATAACCATAAACTCTCCTGCTTCAGTGGTGCTAACTGACTTTAAAAAACACAAACCTTTAGTGATTGATGAAGGTGTTAGCGCCCATGATACCGAACAATTAATGATGAACGCACATGTGCGTTTAAAAATTGTTGTTAATAAAGAGAATAAATTTTTAGGCATTGTGAGCTTAGCCGATATTCACCATCAAGAAATAATGAAAAAAGTTGCTGCAGGGCATAAACACGACGAATTATTAGTCACCGATTTTATGCAACCTAAATCACAACTTAAAGCGATTGATTGTGCTGATTTAATGCATGCTAGCGTAGGAGATTTATTAGAAACCTTAAAAACTAATGGTGAACGTCATTGTTTGGTTTTAGATAAAGAAGTGCATAATATTCGCGGTGTTGTATCAGCCAGTGATCTAGTACGTATATTAAAACTGAATATTAATTTAACCACACCACCTTCATTTATTGATATTTTTAACGTAATTCATAATTAATTGTCCGAAAAATAATATTGTGATGTTATCTAGAGATAAGTTTAACAGAATAAACTCTTTTATCTGAAAATTTAATATCACAACTTACTTTAAATAAAGGGCCAGTATGATTGTAAATGATTAATTTATTGGTCGATTTTGTAAAAAATGGCACAGCTAAATCTTGATTTTTTGCAAGCTCATAAATTTTATTATATTGCTCTCCAAAGATAATGTTATTGCAGAAGTTTTGTAGTTTTTCAGTATGATTTTGAATATAGCGATAATAAGTTAAGCTCAATATTGCCATAACTGATAAAAGTATAATAAATACCGTTAGATTATGCAGGCTGCTCTTGTGTATTTGTTTGTTGGTTACTTTGCTGATTATTTTTTTGATCATTTTTATTCCATAAAAAAAGAGTATTAAAGTGTATGGTTAATGACTTATTCCATCTTTTTTAATTCGTTTTCAGAATAGCGTTTAGCTATGCTAGTGTTCAAGTGAAATGTAGCTATTTCAAGCTAATTCTTTCAATATATTGTTTAAATTAAAATTGGTATTAAACTCATAGAAAATGGAACGGCTGCAAACGCTATAGTGAAAAGGTATAAAAAAATCCGATGATTTTAATCATCGGATTTTATTTAGAGATCAAACCTCAATGTCTATTGAGGCGAAATAGCGTAACTACTTATTGTACTAATTCATCATCTGTAAATGTTTCACTAAATAATGGACTAGATAAATAACGTTCAGCCGAACTTGGTAAAATAACCACTATATTTTTATCGGCGTTTTCGGGTAATTCAGCTAAGCGCTTAGCGGCAACTACGGCTGCTCCTGATGAAATACCAGCAAGAATGCCTTCTTCTTTCATTAATCGATGTGACATTGCCATAGCATCGTCATTAGACACTAATTCAACCGCATCGATCATTTCTAAATCTAAGTTACCCGGAATAAAACCTGCACCAATACCTTGAATTTTATGTGGGCCTGGTTTTATTTCTTCGCCATTACGTACTTGCGTAATAACAGGTGAATCGACAGGTTCAACAGCGACCGTTGTTACTGCTTTACCCTGTTTTAATTTAAGGTAACGACTCACTCCGGTAATAGTACCGCCAGTACCAACACCCGCAACAAAAATATCTATATTACCGTCAGTGTCATTCCAAATTTCAGGCCCTGTTGTTTCTTCGTGAATTTTTGGGTTGGCGGGGTTATCAAATTGTCCTAATACTAAATATTTATCAGGATTTGAGTCTTTGATCTCATTTGCTTTATCGATAGCGCCTTTCATACCTTTAGCACCTTCGGTTAACACAATATTTGCACCTAAAGCTTTTAATAATTTACGGCGTTCTAAGCTCATGGTACTTGGCATAGTTAACGTTAATTTATAACCGCGAGAGGCGGCAACAAAAGCAAGGGCAATACCAGTATTACCACTAGTTGCTTCAACAAGTTCACGGTCTAGGTTAGCACCAATGAGACCTTTTTCTTCAGCATCCCAAATCATGCTAGCGCCAATACGACATTTAACGCTAAAACTTGGGTTACGCGCTTCAATTTTTGCGTAAACATTACCACCAGTAACACGGTTTAATTTTACTAACGGTGTATTACCGATAGACGTTGAATTATCTTCATAAAGTTTTGACATGATTTTTCCTAATACAACCGTTTTATTCACCCATTATCTAATTACAATGCAATTAAAGAACAAATTTAAACAATTGTTTTAATAAATTTAAAATACCCGTTAAGATTAGTCCTTTATCATAGAAACAGAAGTGATATTTTGTTATAACTTATATGCAATTTAGTTATAGAAAAACACTTGTCTAGTACATAAAGTAGTACAAATTAGGAAACACCATGAATTCATTTTCAAGTACGCAAAATTATATTGCTTCAAAAGAGTTACAACTTGCTGTTAATGCAGCCATTACTTTAGAACGGCCACTGTTAATTAAAGGTGAGCCTGGTACTGGAAAAACCATGCTGGCAGAAGAATTAGCCGCAAGTCTTAATACCGAGTTGATCTCTTGGCATATAAAATCAACGACTAAGGCGCAACAAGGTTTATACGAATATGATGCGGTGTCACGTTTGCGTGATAGTCAGTTAGGTGATGACAGAGTACATGACATTGGCAATTATATTGTTAAGGGTAAGCTATGGCATGCCTTTACTGCGGATAAACGCCCGGTGTTGTTAATTGATGAAATTGATAAAGCAGATATTGAGTTTCCTAATGATTTATTATTAGAACTCGATAAAATGGAATTTTTTGTTTATGAAACACAAGAAAAAATCGTTGCAAAGCAAAGACCGATCATCATTATTACTTCAAATAATGAAAAAGAACTCCCAGATGCGTTTTTACGTCGTTGTTTTTTTCATTATATAAACTTTCCTGAGAGTANTGAAATGCAGGCTATTGTTGATGTACATTTTCCCGAAATNAAGAAAAAATTACTTAATGAAGCGTTAGCACTATTTTTTGATTTACGCGAAATATCAGGATTAAAGAAAAAGCCATCAACGTCTGAATTAATCGATTGGCTAAAATTATTGTTGGCGGATGATATTGCTCCGCAAGTGTTACATGAAACACGTGTTAATAAAACTATCCCCCCATTACATGGCGCATTACTTAAAAACGAACAAGACGTACATTTGTTTGAAAAGTTGGCATTTTTACATAGATCAAATCGTTAGTTTAACCAGTTGCACAGTTATTAAATAGGTATAAAATTAAATGCTAATTGATTTTTTCAGCAAAGTACGCGAATACAAAGTGCCTTGTACTTTACGTGAGTTACTCGATTTGATTCGCGCGTTAGAGCAACATGTAATTTTCGCTAATNTTGATGATTTTTATGTACTTAGCCGCNCCATTTTGGTTAAAGATGAAAGCTATTTTGATAAATTTGATCGTGCTTTTGCCGATTATTTTAAAGGNATTAGTGANCAAGAATTAGATTTGTCAAAAATTCCCGAAGATTGGCTAACTAAACAGCTTGAAAAACAACTTAGCGCTGAAGAAAAAGCGAAAATTAAAGCGTTGGGTGGTTTTGATAAAATAATGGAAACATTAGCTGAGCGTTTAAAAGAACAGCAAAAACGTCATCAAGGCGGTAATAAATGGATAGGTACGGGGGGCACCTCTCCCTTTGGTGCTTATGGTTATAATCCTGAAGGCGTCAGAATAGGGCAAAATGAATCTCGTCATCGTAAAGCCGTTAAAGTGTGGGATAAACGACAATTTAAAAACTTAGATAATCAAGTAGAAATTGGTACCCGTAATATTAAAATAGCGCTGCGTAAACTGCGTCAATTTGCTCGCAGTGGTGCGAGTGAACAATTAGATTTAGACAACACGATTAAAGCNACCGCTAATAATGCGGGTTATTTAGATATTAAAATGCAGCCAGAGCGTCATAATACCGTAAAAGTGTTAATGCTGTTTGATGTTGGTGGTTCGATGGATGACCATATTCAATTGTGTGAACAGTTGTTTTCGGCCGTGCATACTGAATTTAAGCACTTAGAGTTTTATTATTTTCACAATTGTGTTTATGAAACACTGTGGCATGATAATAACAGGCGACAACAACAAGCAATTGATTTATTGCAAGTGTTGCATACCTATAGTCGTGATTATAAAGTGATTTTTGTTGGCGATGCGACTATGGGACCCTACGAAATTACTTATCCTGGTGGTAGTGTTGAGCATTGGAATCAAGAAGCTGGTAATATTTGGATGAGTAGACTGCTTGATCATTTTGATAAATGCATATGGNTTAATCCTCAAGCGGAAGCGCATTGGCAGTATTACCCGTCTATCGGTATTATTAAACAATTATTGAATAAGAATATGTTCCCGTTAACGGTTGCAGGCTTAACTCAAGGAATAAAAGCATTACTTTAATTTTATTAAAGTAGCGTAACCGTATTTAAAATGCTAAAAGTAATATTGAACAAGTGGTTTATACCCGCTCCAGCTGAATATTGTCTCTTCAAGTAGTGCGGGTATATACCCAAGTGGTTTGGGTATATGTTTACCAATTACTCTTCAAGTGGTGATTTATAACCTAAAGGTTTTAAGGCTAAAACATCGCATTTTAATTGATCAATAACATGCTCTGCAGTATTTCCGATAATCGCTGCAGAAAAACCAGTACGCCCAATAGTGCCTAAAACCACTAACTCTGCATCTATCTCGCTGGCAACGTCATTAATTACATCTTCGGCTAAACCTTCGCGTACATAAGTGTTTTCAGCTTTTATATTAAATTTTTCAGTATGCTCAGTCATTAGTTTTTGATGATTTTTGAGCATGGTCTCATTATATTCTTGGGCATTAAATTCAGGTATTTCAATGGCGATGTTTACAGGAGTCCCCGGAAAAGAGTTAACTAAATGTACATTAGCATTGATTATTTGGGCTAAATTATTGGCTTCATCGGTAATTATTTTATTTAAAGATTGATGCTCTTCTTCGTCGCTGCCAATATTGACTGCTGCTAATATATTGCCATTTTCAGGCCAATTATGTTCCTTAACTAAGAGTACAGGACAAGGACATTTTCGTAAGATATGCCAATCGGTTGGGGTAAAAATAACCGCTTTAAATTTGTCGTGTTGGTGTGTACCTTTGATCACTAAATCAAATTTATAATCAATAACTTGGTTTATAATCGCTTCAAAAGGGCGGTTATGCCATAGCACACGGCTTTCAATCGTTAAATGTTCAGGGTTATGTTCAGCAACTATTTCTTCTACCCAAGATTTACGATCTGCAATCACGGTAGTACGCATTATTTCGCGTTCGTTGCTAGATAAAATAGTGGTCATTTCATAAGAAAAATCAAAAATACTTAAAAAAGCGGTTAACTTGCTATTGGTTCGCTTAGCTAATTCTATTGCGCGTTTTAAGGCAATTTGATCATTCGTGGTGGGGTCAATAATAACTAAAATATTTTGATATTTTTCCATGATTTTAAAACCTTTTTCTACTTTAAAGTATCAAAGCGATAATTAAAAAGAATGAATTACAATATAAGTGTAGTTTTAGTTTATAAAGATAGGAAAATTTTTTGTTGATCCAGCTCAATGAAAAATACATTGAGCTGGTTAAGGTGAATTAATAAAAGTTATTTACTGTTTAACCTTCAGCAACAGCAGCTAATTTATCAAGGTTATGAATGGTAATTAATTTACCACTAACACTGATCAAGTCGCTTTTTTGGAAACGATTTAATAAACGACTTATTGTTTCTACCGTTAAACCAATATAATTGCCAATTTCACTACGGGTCATGGTTAAGCGAAATTCAGTAGCGGATAAGCCGCGATTACTAAAACGTTCACTTAATGACAAAATAAAGCTAGCTAAGCGTTGCTCGGCATTTTTGTGATTAAGTAACATCAACATTTGTTGATCGTTTCTAATTTCACCACTCATCATACGTAATATTTGTTTACGTAATTTTGGCATGGTATTAGTTAATTGATCAAGATTATCAAACGGAATTTCGCATACCATTGAGGTTTCCATGGCTTGGGCAAAACTAGGGTGTTCTAGCTCAAAAATAGCATCAAAACCCAGTAAATCACCAGGCAAGTGAAAGCCCGTTATTTGTTCTTCGCCATTTTCATCAATAGTAAATGTTTTAAATGTACCCGAGCGAATAGCAAATAAAGAATGCAGTTTTTCACCATCATTAAATACTTTATCGCCTTTATGAATAGGGCGTTTACGATTAATGATACTGTCAAGTGAATCAAGTTCTTGATGATTTAAAGAATAAGGAATACATAATTCGCTTAAACTACAGTTTTGACAGTGGATCTGGTTACGACCAGGACAAGGAGTATTTTTCATAAATTAAGTTAAATTCGTAATCCATTTTGATATATGTCAATAATATATAAACAATGTCTTCGTTGCAATCACTAAACTATAAAGCCCATAAGTAATAATTAATATAGCCATTGTTTTTTTAAAAAGCGGGTGTGTAAATAAAGTTTTTAGGGATAAAATACCAAAAGAAACACTTAATAATGCGGGTAAGGTTCCTAAGCCAAAAGCCAGCATTATAGTAAAGCCAGAGACTAAACTACTACTTGCTAAACTCCATGTTAGGGTTGAGTACACTAAGCCGCAAGGTAACCAACCCCATAATAAACCTAAACTTAAGGCTTTAATCGGTTTATCAACAGGGATTAATGATTTACTTAAAGGAGAAATAAATTGCCATAGTTTTTTACCTAAAGCTTCTACTTTATTTAACAACATCAGCCATTGACCTAGATATAAGCCAAGTAAAATTAAAAAAATGGCAGCAACAACACGTAAGCCAGCTAAGGGTAGACCAATATTTTTAGCGGCAATAGAGCCTGTAAAACCAACAATGCCACCAATAATGCCATAAGAGGTAATACGACCTAAATGATATAAAAGCACTAATAAATAGCGAGTGTTGTTGGGGGATAATTGATTGTTAGAGGTGGTTAGTAGGTTGTCAGCAGGATTAATAGCACTTCTAGCAGGCAGAGCAGATGTTAGCATAGTTGTAATGCCACCACACATACCCAAGCAATGCCCAGAGCCTAATAAGCCAATAATAAAAGCAGAAAGTAAATCTATGTTCATCGGCTTAATGTTTATCTTGATTAGATGTTTTTTTATCTGGGCTATTGTGAGCAGAATTTTTATTATTTAGATTTTCATCATCAAATAAAATGCTAAGCCCTTGTTTTTCAAGATCTTCAAACTGGTCGCTTTTAACCGCCCAAAAAAACAAATAAATACCTACCGCCGTAAATATAATGGCAATAGGGATCAAAATATAAATAATACTCATTTTTGTACCTTTATTTTAGCGGTTATAAAAGTGATCATTTTTAAGTAAACGCAATGAATTAGTTATCACTAACAAAGAGCTTGCCGACATACCAATAACGGCCATATAAGGGGTTATATAACCGCTGGCAGCAAGCGGTAACACTAACGCATTATAACCAAACGCCCATAAATAATTTTGCATGATAATTTTTTTTGTTTTTTGCGCAATATGCTTTAAAAAATTAATACTTTTTAACTGGTTATTTAATAAAATAACATCGGCACCACTTTTTGTAATATCACTACCACTGCCCATTGCAATAGCAATATGCGCAGCACCAAAAACAGGCGAGTCGTTAATACCATCACCCACCATTGCAACAATATGNGTTTGTTGCTGTTGCTTAATTAAGGTTAACTTATCTTGCGCACTTAATGCTGCATAATATTTATCAAGTGATAAGGTATTCGCTACAGCTTCACAACTAGTCATATTATCGCCTGAGAGCATTAAGGTGTTTATCTGCTTACTTTTTAATTTGTTAATTAATATAGTAGCATCATCACGAATTTGATCGCTAAAATAAAAGGCAGCAATTAATTGATCTTGACCATTCTTGTTGGCTACTAGTACGCATTGAGCATCAACATATTGTTTTGCTAATTCACTGGTCTCTTGATTAATCGGCTCATTAATAGAAAGCAACCAGCTAGGTTTGCCTATTTTATAAATGATTTTAGTGCTATTTTGTTGGGTAATAACGCCTTCAATACCATACCCTGCTTTAACTTTAATTTGCTGAGCTTGGATAGAAAAATCTCTATATTGAGCAAATGCCTTAGCAATAGGGTGTTCTGAATGAGTCTCTAAACAAGCTGCTATAGCTAATATTTGCACCCGATCATCAATAATTGTATTGCTAATGAGGGTTGTTTTTTTTAACTGAAATTTACCCGTGGTTAGTGTGCCTGTTTTATCAAAAGCAAAGCAATTTATTTTGGGTAATGTTTCCATAACATGAGCTGATTTGATCATAATGCCATGACGATTTAAGCAGGTTGTCGCACAAGTTAATGCTGTTGGGGTTGCTAATGACAATGCACAAGGGCAGGTGGCAACTAAAACAGATAAGGCTATCCAAAAAGCTTGTTCTGGCGAATGAAAATGCCAATAAACTGCTGTAGCGCTAGCTGTTAATAAAATTAGCGCAACAAAATATTGAGCAATGGTATCTGAAAGTTTAGCCAGTTTAGGTTTATGGGCTTGTGCGTATTCGCTTAACCTAATTAGCTGGCTTAAAAAGGTATGACTACTAACTTGTTTTATTTCAACGGTTAAATTGCCATCACTATTAATAGTACCGCAAAATACATTATCACCTACATTTTTATTAACAGGGTTTTGTTCACCTGAAAGCATGGCTTCATTAACTTGGCTGTTGCCCGTAATGATCATACCATCGGCGGGTATTGTCTCACCTGGTTTTATTAAAATAATATCAAGTGGTTGTAATTTTTTTGCTGCTATTAATTGCTCTTTTCCATTAATTAGTTGTATTGCCGTCATGGGCATTAATTTTAATAAATTAGCCGATACTTCAGCCGCACGTGAACGCGCTCTAAATTCTAAATATTTACCTATAAGCAGTAAAAAAGTAAACATAGCAACTGACTCAAAATACACTTCACCTTGGGTAGTAAAGGTTGCCCAACTACTGGCAATAAAGGCTAAAATAATGGCAAGTGATACGGGGACATCCATCGACAAGTGTTTTATTTTTAAAGCATTATAAGCGCCTTTATAAAAAGGTAATGCACTATAAAAAACAATAGGTAAACACAGAAAAAAGCTGGTCCAGCGTAAATATATTAAATTACTTTTTAACATGCCACTAAAGGCACCAAAATATAAACCCACAGCTATCATCATGATTTGCATCATTAAAATACCTGCAATACCTAAGCGTTTTATAAAGTTTTTATTTTGTTTTTGTTGTTGTTTTTCAACGTCACTGGCTTTAAAAGGCGTGGCTTGATAGCCGAGTTTTTCTATAGTATTTAAAATGCTACTGAGTTTTAATTTTTTATTTTGCCAACGAACGGTTGCGCGTTGGGTGGTGGCATTAACGTTAATATTGATTAAACCTGACATTTTAGTTAATTGTTGCTCTATTAACCAAGCGCAAGCAGCACAACTAATACCATCAATTGATAAAATAGTTTCTTTATAATGTTCAGTTTGATGGGTAAATTCATTTTGTAGTTCATCATCATCGAGTAATTGATGACGTTGCAGTATTTCAGGAATAAGTGGTGCTGATTTTTGCGCATTTTCGGTTCTAAAACGATAATAGTCGGTTAAATTATTATCAACAATGGTTTGCGCGACAGCTTCACAGCCTAAACAACACATAATTTGCGTTTTATTATTAATGATAACGGTACTATGAAAGCCTTGAGGAACAATTTCTCCACAATGAAAACAATGTTCAGTGCTCGTGGTCATTATTTAATTGGCTTCAGCTAAATCGGGTTCAATACTAATAAACGTTGATTGAGGTAAATAAATAACATTTTCAATACGCCAATTATTTTTAAATGACGACAAGGTTATACGCCATTTTCCTGAAATTTTGGTATCAAAATGATGACGAAAATTACCATTAGCATCGGCAGTTAAGGCGAGATAAAAATCTTTTTTTGCTAAAGTGGGATGGTAAAAGTTAACATTAAGTAAAGGAAACTTTGTTTCAATACCAGTAGGTTTTATTACTAATTCATTACCAGTTAGTTTTAACGCAAATTTCATTCCTAATTTTTGTGCTAATTTTATTTTTGATATTTCTAAATTAATGGCTTTACCTCTTTTATAATAATCGCCAATTACTAAGTCATCTGGTTCATAGTTAGCAATAAAATAGGTTGTAATACTCGCAATAACAGCAATGGCTGGTAACACAAAAACTAGCCAAGCCCAAGGTTCTTTATACCAAGATGTTTTCATTAGTTAAATATCATTTTTAGTCATATTTTGGAGCCGTTACTATACTAGAAATTCCGTGATCATGCATGAAATTCAAGGTTAAAATACAAATAAAAAAGCCTTGTTAAAAAACAAGGCTTTTATGAAAAACTCAATCGTTATAAAAGAGTTTTATTTCTTATTTACTGTTTATTTGTTTTGGGAAAGACTATAAACATAAGCACTAATNACATGTACTTTTTCTTTACCTAATATATTTTCCCAAGCAGGCATTATACCAGCACGACCATTGCGAATAGATTCTTCAATAGTATGTACTGAACCACCATAAAGCCAAGTATTATCGGTTAAGTCTGGCGCACCAAGTTTCATTTTATAACTTAATAAACTTCCTTTACCTTCAGGACCATGACAAGCCGTACACATGGCAAATTGTACTTTGCCTGCCTCGGCTAATTTAGGATCTACTTCTCGACCGCTTAAGCTTATTACATAAGCCGCTACTTCTTTAACACCTTGTTCACCACCTAATGCTGTTGACCAAGCCATCATGCCATGTGATTTACGACCTTTTAAAATCGTTTCTTCGATTGTTGCTGGTGAACCACCATATAACCAATCGTTATCACTTAAGTTAGGAAAACCCGTAGTACCACGAGCATCACTACCATGACATTGTGAGCAATTTTGTAAAAATAAACGTTGTCCCACTTTTAGTGCTTTTTTATCACTGGCTAAATCTGCAATACTACGTGCAGCATAAGCAGTGAAAATTGGACCATATTTAGCATTTGCCGCTGCGACTTCACGATCGTATTGGTTTAATACCCCAGAGCCTTCTTTTAAATTACTTAACGTACGTGCTTTAGACTCTTCAATGGTTAAAATACCTTGATTAGAGCTTTGCCAGCCAAATAATCCTTTCCAGTTACCAAGCCCCGGATAAAGTAATAAATATCCGAAAGCCCAGATGATAGTTAATAAGAAGAAGGTACTCCACCATTTCGGCATAGGATTATTTAATTCTTCTATGCCGTCAAAAGAGTGCCCCATAGACTCTCCTTCTTCAACACCAGCGAAGTTCTTTAAACACCAGCGCAATAATAGGAAGCAACCTACCAAAGTGCCAAGTGTAAGAACTGATATCCAGATACTCCAGAAGCTAGACATTATTATTAGTCTCCTGTTTGCTTTGTTTTGTTCGTTCTTGTAGAGAGTGAACAGTTTTTAAATCATCATCTAAAATTGAATTTGCAATATCATCAAATGATGATTGTCGTTTTTTACTATACGACCAGATCACAATAACAATAAAAACAGCGAAAATTAAAAGGGTAAACATCCCTCTAATCGTGTTGTAATCCATATTAATAGCCTTTTATTATTTCAATGCAAGACCCAGTGATTGCAAATAAGCAATCAAGGCCTGCATCTCTGTTTTGCCTTTTACTGCGGCTTTAGCACCCGCAATATCTTCAGCACTATATAGTGGAATACGTTCACCTTTTTCGTTTTTACGTTGATGACTTCTAGTTAAAAAATTAAAGGTAGATAATTTTCTAGCGGTTAACTCACCATCTAGCTTGTTTTTATCAAGCCACTTGTATGCTGGCATAATTGATTCAGGTACCACTGAGCGAGGATCAAGTAAATGTGCACGATGCCATGCATCACTATAGCGTCCACCAACGCGTGCTAAATCAGGGCCAGTACGTTTTGAACCCCATAAAAATGGATGTTCCCATACCCCTTCACCAGCAACACTATAATGTCCGTAACGTTCTGTTTCTGCTCTAAATGGACGGATCATCTGACTATGACAGACATGACAGCCTTCTTTAATATAAATATCGCGACCTTCCATTTGTAAAGCAGTATAGGGTTTTAAATTAGTTACAGGAGTGATCATGGCTTTTTGAAAAAATAACGGTGTTATTTCAACTAACGCACCAACACTGATAGCCATAATGGCAAAAATAAAAAACAAACCAACGTTCGTTTCTACTTTTTCATGCATATTTGACATTTTTTTATCTTCATTTGACATTATCAATACTCCTTAAGATGCTTCAATAGGCTGAAGACTTCCGTCTTTAGCTTTGATGGTTTTGATCATGTTATAAAGCATAATAACGAAGCCGGCAACAACAAGAACACCACCTATAAAACGCATAATATAAAAAGGATGAGATGCTGTTACACTTTCAATAAAACTGTAAGTTAACGTACCGTCAGAATTTACTGCACGCCACATTAATCCTTGCATAACGCCTGAAATCCACATAGCAACGATGTATAAAATAACCCCTGCTGTATGAACCCAAAAATGGGTGTTAATTAGTTTAATGCTGTACATACGTCCTTGGTTAAATAGTACAGGTATTAAATGATACATAGCACCAATAGACACCATAGCAACCCAACCTAATGCACCCGAATGTACATGGCCGATAGTCCAGTCAGTATAATGAGATAATGCATTAACTGATTTTATTGCCATCATAGGTCCTTCAAACGTTGACATACCGTAGAAAGATAAAGAAACAATTAAGAAACGTAAAATGGGATCATTACGTAATTTATGCCAAGCACCCGATAAGGTCATAATGCCATTGATCATACCGCCCCAAGAAGGTAAAAAAAGCACAATTGACATTACCATGCCAACAGATTGTGTCCAATCAGGTAACGCAGTGTAATGAAGATGATGAGGGCCAGCCCAAATATATAATGAAATTAATGCCCAAAAATGAACAATAGATAACCGATATGAGTAAACTGGGCGTTCAGCTTGTTTTGGTACAAAGTAATACATCATACCTAAAAAACCAGCGGTTAATAAGAAACCCACGGCATTATGCCCGTACCACCACTGCATCATCGCATCAACAGCCCCAGCATAAATGGAATATGATTTCATCGCCGAAACAGGTATCGCCATACTATTACCAATATGTAATACCGCAACCGTTAAAATAAAAGCACCAAAAAACCAGTTAGCTACATAAATATGTGAGGTTTTACGTTTTACTAAAGTACCGAAAAAGACAATAGCATAACTGATCCAGACAATAGCAATAGCGATATCAATCGGCCATTCTAGCTCGGCATATTCTTTTGAGGTGGTGTAACCTAAGGGTAAAGAAATAACAGCCGCTACAATAATAGCTTGCCATCCCCAGAAGGTAAAAGCAGCTAATTTGCCACCAAAGAGGGTTGTTCTACAAGTACGTTGCACCACATAATAAGAGGTTGCAAATAAAGCACTGGTACCAAAAGCGAAAATAACAGCATTGGTATGTAAAGGGCGAAGACGTGAGTAAGTTAACCAAGGAGTGTCAAAGTTTAATGCTGGCCAAATTAATTGCGCAGCAATAAGAACACCCACAAGGGTACCTACTAAGCCCCAAATTACTGTCATTACAGTAAACTGACGTACAACATCAAAGTTGTAGTCAACTGCCGACACATTAGTTTGACTCATGTTAAGGTTTCCGAAGTTATAATTATTAACGAGAATTTTTTTTATTTAAATCATAATATAAAAATACGCGTCATTGTTTGTGTTGTGATATAAATCACGCAAATTTGTATTTGTATATTGTGACGAGATAATTTTACTCTTTGCACGTGCTATAAATCAACTGAGATAATGATTTTGTTTGTTTTTTAAATAAAAAAAGTTCACTTTTATCGATATAGAGCAATAAAAAATATTTTTTAAGGTTTAAAGCTAAATATTCTTCACTTGTCAAGATAGACTATTTTGCTTAAATCATCCAATTATCAATGCTTAAATTCGAATAATAAGCAATTTAAGTTAGCTGTTAGCTAAAAAGGTGAGCTGTTTAAGATTAANTAAGNTGATATTTTTGCCATTGAGTAAAATTAAATTCTCTTTTTGAAATTTTGACAGTAATCGACTTAAGGTTTCTCGTCTTAAGCCTAAAAAATTAGCAATGCACTCTCTACTCATCGATAAAGATAAAGTGTTTGTTGTTGCACCGTGATCATTTATACGTTGATTAACATTAAGTAAAAAGGCCGACAATAAACTTTCAGCCGATTTTTTTGCCACTAAACTCGCGAATTCTTGTTGATTAAAATAACTTTGTCTGCTTAATAGTATCACTAAATTAGCTTGTAAATCAGGGACTAAATTAGCATTTGCGGTTAACTCTTTGACCGAAACTCTACAAATACTACTATCTTCTAAGGCAATGGCATGGCATGCATATTTTTGAGGGAATAGCGCATCTTCACCCAATAATTCGCCAGAAAAACGAAAATTAATGATTTTTTCATCCTTCTTATCACCACTACAAAGTTTAAAACTACCTGAACATACCGCATAAATAGCAGACAACGACTCATCTTTAGTAAATAATCTTGCGCCTGCTTTAATACTAATACGCTTATCGAGATAATGTTCAGACAATAATAGTGATTGATCCACTTGATTTATTGGTTGGCAAACAGGCTCCATTGAACAATTTTTGCAAGCAACATATTTTGTTGATAGATCCGCTAGTTGAATGGAATGTGGTTGCTCAGAAAGCTGTTTAGTTGATTGATTAATAGTCATAAAAATTATAATTAATAAAAATATTAACGTCATTCTAGTAATAATTGTAAGGCAGTATAAATAAATAAACTTTTTGCTGTATGATCTTAATCATTATTCGTGAAAATAAATTAATCTTAATGTATTTCAATTATCGACTACGCTTTTTACCTACTTTAGCTGTATTGTTTTTTTTGTGTACGGCTTGTAAGCCCAATAATACAGCAACAATTAAACGTGATCATTTAGCTAAACCTCAATGTATAAGCGATCAAAGTGATTGTCTGCGTATTACCAAAGTTGGTAATTTTTCACTATTATTTGATGTCAAAACCATTAAAACTGAAGTCCCTTTTTCCCTATATATTCAATATCAAGGAAAATTGCAGTTACAGTCAATTGCTGCCTATATGGAAGGCAAAAATATGTTTATGGGGAAAATACCGTTATTTTTTAAACCCGCCGCTTTAACTCAGAATAATTCACAAAATACAGCGAATAATAAAAGTAGAACCTTTAGCGCCGAAACTATGGTGGTTGCTTGCTCTGAACCCGACATGCAATGGCGGGTGTGGGTAACGGCAAAGTTATTTGATAAAAATCGACAAAAAACAGTAAGCCAACAGTTTTTTATCGATTTTAATAGCCGTTATAATTAATACATCATAACAATGTGTAGCTAATTGTTATTTGCTAAAGAGCCGCCGTTGTTGTTTTTACTTGTTTATTGCTATGTTCAACCAATTTAAACGTGGCATTATTATCACCATAAATATAAACACTACAACGTTGCCATTTTTTTGGGATATTCCAACGGCTATCATCGCCAATTTTAAATATATGGCGTTTGTTGGCACAGCGAACATCTATTTCATCAAGTTTACCTGTGCTTTGTAATAACGAAAAACTATTACGGAGTAAGGTATATTTCCAAAACTTATCTTCAGAACTCAATGTGCCATCAACAACTATATCACCACCGTTTTTTATAAAATCATCGATATTTTTCTTTTGTTGGTTAAGTTTTGCTAAATAAGGTTTAGCCTGTTCCATTTTTAACAATCGGTCTAGATCTTTACGGGCGGCATAAATATTATTAAATTGAATATTAAGCGCGTAGCGTTGATGTAATAAAGAAAAATAGACGTCTTTTGGAAAAACATTAGCAGTTTTATTCAAGTATTTTAATTGATCTGCGGGTTTGTTGAGCATTTTGGCATATTTAGCTTTAAGCAAATTAGTATAAGCAAGATCTGCAAACTTCCAGACTTTTAGATCGGCTAATTTATCCAGATCCTTTTTAGCAAGTGCTAAATCGTTATGAGCAAAAGCACTTTGAGTTTTTTTATAAAGTCGATAAAATTTTTGTGAGACCTTTTTTTGATCTCCAGACATTGCAAAATCAATTTGTACTGCATTCTGACATTGTTGTACGGGTTTACCCTCTTCTAACGCGGGTTTAAATTTCCATTGTAATACCGCTTTTTTAGCAGCGTTACCGAAACCTTTATAACCAATAATATTTTCCACAATAACATTAGACACATTGCCTTTAGTATCAATTACATAACTTAATATAGCACTACCTTCTTTACCTAAACGAGCGGCATTTACTGGATATTTAGCCGCAATTCTTTCTACTATTTGCGCATCATCAATGGTGGTTAATTGTACTGTTTCTGTTGCATTTGTTGNTAANGTTAANAAGGTTGTTGTAGATAAAAATAAGAANGGGACAATTTTTTTATAAACGAAAGAAAGTTTCATTAAAGGTAAATCCTTTTATTATGCATTATATAAAATGTTAATTAAGAGTGTATTTTATGTGTAACTTGTAAAATTGTAAACCGATATTAATACACCCGCTTATTTTGTTTGATTATTGAACAAAAGAACTAAACTTGTATACATATACCCAAGCTACTTCAAGATGCGAGTAGCTGAATCCTGCATCTTGAGGTGGTTTGGGTATAGTAACGAGTTTTTACTGTTTCGGTTGGGAGTTTATTATGCGCAATTATCAACTTGTTTACCTCATTTTTAGTGTTTTATTACTTTCATCATGCCAAGCAAGCTCATCGTTAAGTGATAGCCAAAATATCACCGTTAGAGAAGATTTATTTAATGATCAAGCCTTTACTACTTATATCAAAACGGTTATTGAAACAGAGCAACAAATATTTCATTTAGATGATGATATTAAACGCATTGTTGCAGAACGCATTATACCGGTCAAAGACCCCCAAAAACGGGCAAAAAAACTGCTTAGGCAAATATTTAAAAATCGTAGTATTGGTATTGTTTATTCTAGTTCAGCCAATTTAGTTGCCTCAGAAGCATTTCATAATAATACCGCTAATTGCTTATCATTAACTATAATGGCGTATGCGTTAGCTAAAGAAGCGAATTTAAACATGCGCTTTCAGCAAGTTGATATTCCTGAGTATTGGGTTAGAAACGAGCAATATAATATGCTTACAGGCCATGTTAATTTACTATTGTTAACGGATAAATTTGCCAATACACAGGTAATTTATGGACGAGGTAACTTGCAAATAGATTTTGATCCTTATGTATCTAAAAAAACATTCCCGAGTCATTTAATTGATAAAAAACGCGTCGTTGCAATGTTTTATACTAATAAAGGTGCTCAAGCGTTAGTTGATAATCATTATGATATTGCTTATGCCTATCTTAAAGCAGCGGTTGTTACCGATCCCAGTTTTAGTAATGGGTGGGGGAATTTAGGATTATTGTATCGACTCAGCAATTATAAGAATTTAGCAGAGCAAACGTATTTACATGCTTTAAATTTAGATGCTGAAAATAATACCGTATTAAGCAATTATGCCTATTTATTAAAAATGAATGGAAATTTTACGCAATACGAAAATATTACCCGTAAACTTGAAAATAAACGTAAGCATAATCCTTATTATCAAGCGCTATTAGCTGATGAAGCCAATTATCAAGGTGATTATAAAGCGGCAATTCAATACTATAAAAAAGCGATAAAATTAAATAGCAATATTCATGAATTTTATTTTGAATTGGCAAAAATTTATTATCGTCTTAATGCACTTAATAAGGCTAAAAAAGCCATGAGAAAAGCGATTGCTTTAAATCATATTCCTCGCACTGAGCGTCAATATGTTGCAAAACTCAATTTTTTAAAAACAGTTAATCAAACTTATCCTTAAAAAATTGCTCTTTATTAATTTATTAATTTTACAATAACAACAATAATTTACTAGAGTTAACTCAATAGCTGTGGTTAAATTTACCTTGAGAATTCATCTTGCTAAGGTACTGCTTTGATCTACTTATATCCGGCTAATAAAATGGAAAATTTATTAGTTTTATTCGATAAAATCCAGCAAATTTCTCCTTTACCTGTATTAAGCCAAGAAGTGATCATTGTTCATAATGCAGGTATGCAACATTGGTTAAACTTATCGCTTGCTAAACAGCGCGGTATTAGCATGAACTATCATTACGCGTTACCTTCGCAATACCTTTGGCAATTACTCCGAAGCATTGCTAGTGGTAATAATGTACCACAGCAAACACCTTATTCTCGCGAAGTGTTAACATGGCGTATTGATGCACTGTTAGCCAGTGAAACAGTGAAAAAAGATGAGGTTTTTAGTGCGGTAAATCAATATTGGCAGGACGAAAACACTAACGAAATAACGGCTAAAAAGAGTGCGAATTTTAGCGAACAAGCATTACTAAAACGTTTTCAGTTAGCTCAGCAGTTAGCCGATTTATTTGAACAATATTTAATTTTTCGCCCGCAATGGTTAGATCAATGGCAAAGCCACAACTCAAATCCAAATTCTAATAAAAAAAACAATCAAAAGGTAAAGCAACAATATTCAAGCAACAGTGACTTTGCTAGTTTAGATAAAAGCACACAAAGCTTAGTTGCTTGGCAAGCAAAATTATGGCAATTGTTAACAGCGCAAGTACCCTATAATCCAACCACCTTAATTCATGCTGCCATTGAAAATATAGCTAAATATAAAACATTATTACCCCCTCGGATTTCTTTTTTCGGGTTAAATTCAATGGCGCCACTATGGCTTGAATTTATTAGCGCGTTAAGCGAATACACCGAAGTACACTTTTTTCATTTAAACCCTTGTTATGATTATTGGGGAGATTTACTCACTGAAAAACAAGCGCTTAAAACGATAGATAGTTGGATAAATGATGGTGGCAATGATGAGAGTAATAACAATTTAGCGCAATTAGTGGGTAATCCACTATTGGCAAATTTTGGTCAACAAGGACGAGAGTTTTTAGCGTTATTACAACAATACAGCACCATTAATATTGATGCTTTTGAAGAGGCAGGTATTGATATTGATCCGTCTGTTGAAAACCAGAAAAATACTTGTTTGCAAGGTATTCAAAATGACATTTTAACCTTGCAAGATGCTCGACAGCAGCCAACGCTTCAAATTGACGACTCGATCACCATTACCAGTTGTCATAGTGCTTTGCGCGAAGTACAAGCATTACATGATTATTTACTCCATCAATTTAATAACGATAAAACACTAACACCAAAAGATATTTTGGTGATGTGTCCACAAGTTGAAAACTACGCGCCTTATATTGATGCGGTATTTAGTCGTGGTTGGCAAGATGTTGGTGAAAAAGTACCCCCATTGCCTTGTTCTATTGCCGATAGAGTTAGTAAAGACAGTGAACCGCTAGTCGCGGCTTTTATTGAATTGTTGCAATTGCCGGATAGCCGTTTTCAAGTGTCTAAATTAATTGCCTTATTACGCTTACCCGCAATGCAATTAAAATTTTCGTTAACGCTAGAAGAAATTGATAAAATTAGTACTTGGCTTGAACAAGCATCTATACATTGGGGATTAGATCAACAACATAAACAAGTTATTTTGGGGATTGAAGAGGCTAATAATAAGTTTACATGGCAACAAGGTTTATCACGACTACTGCTTGGCTTTGCTTATGGTGATGAAGACAGTATTTATCAACAGCAATTATTATTAGCAGATGTTGAAGGCAATGACGCATTATTATTAGGACAAATAATGCAAATACTTGCGCAATTACAGCAGTTTTCTCAACAAATGGCACAAGCTAAAATAGCATCGTCGTGGTTTGAGTTTCTTACCAACTTGCTTGAAGAACTTTTTGTTAATGATGGTGAAGCTGCCTTTGACATTATTAATAACGCCTTAACGGCTTTATTTGAGTATTGCCAAGAGGCAAATTATAGCGATGAATTATCATTGGTGGTGGTGCGTGAGTTTTTACAAAACCATTTTAGTCAGCCCGATCCGGGTAAACAGTTTTTAGTCGGTCAAGTTACCTTTTGTTCTATGTTACCTATGCGTAGCATTCCCTTTAAAGTTATTGCTATTTTAGGGCTTAACGACGGTGAATTTCCTCGACAACGGCAACCGTTAGGGTTCGATTTAATGGCAATGACGCCAGCAAAAATCGGGGATAGATCGCGCCGTGGTGATGATCGATATTTATTTTTAGAAGCCATTATTTGTGCGCGAAAATCGCTATATTTAAGTTATCAAGGTCGAAATATTCGCAACAATAACGAATTACAACCATCGTTAGTGGTAAAAGAGTTAATGGAATATCTAGATTTGGGCTACGGTTGGTCATTATTAACCGAGCGTGATGAGCAACATAACGAGCAAGGACGTATTATTCAATTGCCAATGCAGCCTTTTAGTCTGCGTAATTTTATTCAACAAAGTCCATTTAACTGTTCAAGCTTTGATGCTCATTGGTTAGCTTTAGCAATGGACACAAAAACTAAAAAAATAAAAAATACCGCCCAACAACGCTTGGTGATACCGAAAAATCAAGCCGAAATTATTGAACTTTCGTTAGCGCAATTAGTGAGTTTTTTTGATAATCCCAGTAAATATTTTGCTAAGCAGCAACTTAATTTACATTTTGAACATTATCAAGCCGAACTTGATGACACTGAACCTTTTAGTAGTGATGCGCTAAGCACTTATCAGTTTAAACAAGCATTATTATTCGCCCATTTAAGCGATGATGATAGGCAACTTGAGCAGGTATTAACGCAAGCTGAACTTAGTGGTAAATTTCCTGATTTGCCCACCACAACACAAGAGTTTAAAAAATGGCAGCAAGATAGCCAACAACTTGTTGCGCCAATAAAATTAGCATTCGCACAACAGCAAAATGAGCCTGAAACACTAAACCTTAGTTTACCACTAACAATATCAGGTAAAATAGTACAATTAAGCGCTAAATTAACCATTGCAGGCAAACAGTGCCTTTATTTTAAAAGCAGTAGTGCTAAACCTAAAGACTTGTTAACACTTTATTTATCAAGATTATTTTGCTTAGTTTTGCAACAACAAGCTGAACAAAAAAGTGAAAAACCACATACCGAGAGTGAGCAAGCAGTTAATCAGTTAACTAACAGTATTGGCTGGTATTTTGATACTAAAAAACAACAAGTTATTGAACACAGTTATCAAAATATTACTGAACCTTTAGCACAATTAACTCAGTTCATTGAATACTTTCTTAATGGTCAGCAGCAAGCATTACTCGTTAATATTAATATTGCTGAACGTTATTTTAAGGCGCGATCTTTTGATCAAGCTGATTTTGAAAAATACTGGTATGAGGGCAATACCTTTATGCCATTAGCTAAAGATCCCTACATGCAGTTTTTTTGGTTAACCCCTCCCACATTAGCCGAGTTAAAAGATGATTTTACTCGGTTGTATCAGCGGCTTTTTACTGAACTTAACAGTGAAAAAATCACCACTAAAACAAATGAATCAGCGCAGGAAAAAGCATGACAGAGCAACATAAAAACCTGTGTGCTTATAGCATACCACTGTATGGCAAACACTTAATTGAAGCTAGTGCAGGCACAGGAAAAACCTATAACATTACCCGAATTTACCTGCGTTTGTTATTAGAGCGACGTTTAACGGTTGAACAAATTTTAGTGATGACCTTTACCAATGATGCCACTGAAGAATTACGAGGTCGTATTGATAGTACTATTCGAGAGGCTATTAATCATTGGCAAACGTTAACTCAAGAAGATGAATATTTTATTGCGCTTGCTAAAAAAATAAGTAAAAGCGATGCAATGTTATTATTAAAAACTGCTTTGTTGTATCTTGATCAAGCGGCAATTTTTACTATTCACGGTTTTTGTAAACGAGTATTAACGCAACATGCCTTTGCAACGGGCGTTACCTTTAATGCAAAAATGGAAACGAGCTGCCAAGCATTAAACTTAGAAGCCTGCCAAGATTTTTATCGTACTTTAGCTAAAACCTCAGTACAGCAATATCAATTACTCGCCCAATTTTGGCCAACGCCTAATAGTTTTATCAGTCAGTTTTTGCGCGCGATCAACCTTGACGTTAATTTACAAGCAATGTCGGCACAAACCGTTATAGATGATTTTTATCAGCAGGTAAAGCAAGTAAAAGCGGATTTATTAGCAAATAAAAGTTTTTTATTTGAGCAATTAGTCGAGGTTAAAAAAGGGGCTGAACGTCAGCAACGCGAAATAGAATTTGCACAGTTAATTCTCTTTTTAGAGGAATTACTTGATGATATAAAGCGAACAGAGCAAAAAATGCCGAGTGATTTTTTTGATGGTCGTCGTTTTGCTCGTTCAAAAAATAAAAGTCAACTTATTGATATTTTTGCCAGTGTTAATACACTTAAAACTGAGATCATTAAAATAACTAAAAAAATAGCCAAAGCTCAAGCTTATAGTATTGTTAATCAAGGTGTTTTAGTGATCAGAGCTAATGTTAAAACGAAAAAAATACAGCAAAACATGCTCAGTTTTGATGATTTAATCACCACCTTAGCGCAAGCGTTAACACAATATGATTTTTCGGCAGAATTGGCTCAGCGTTTGTTAACACAGTTTCCTGTTGCTTTAGTGGATGAATTTCAAGATACCGACCCGCAACAATTTGCTATTTTACAAGCGCTTTATTTTCGACAAAATACTGATAATCGTTTTGAGTCAATTGAATTTAAAGAGACTAATGCTGAAAATAGTAACGCTGAAAAAACTGATCTTAGAGAAACTAAGGCTACTGAGTCAGCTCTATATTTAATCGGTGATCCTAAACAAGCCATTTATGGTTTTCGCGGTGGTGATGTTTTTGCCTATTTAGCCGCACGTAAAGCGTGTCAATATCATTGGGATATGGATACTAACTGGCGATCATCTCCGAGTATGATCAACGCTTATAATCGCTTATTTTGGGGAAATGAATTAACTGAAAAGGCTATGCCTGTATTTGGTTATAACATTCCCTATAGCCAAGTTAACGCGTCAATAAAAGGTCAACAGCTAGCCGTTATTGACAACACATATCAAGCAATACAATTTGTTCATTTTAATGTGGCCGATTATCTTGATAAAAAAGGCACTATGGCACAATCATTTCGTCCAATAATGGCAACATGGTGCGCAACAGAAATAGCGCGCTTATTAAAGAACAATCACAACGTTAAGGCTGAAGGTGTTATCGCTAAAGATATTGCCATATTAGTGCGTGATGGCAACGAAGCCGCAGAAATTAAAATAGCACTAAGTCATGCAGGATTAAGCGCGGTTTATTTAAGTGAGCGAGAAAACTTATTTGCTACCGAGCAGGCAAGCCAGTTATTGACGGTACTGCGTGGTGTTTTATTGGTTGAGAACGAACGTTTTTTTAGCGCGGCATTAGCAAACCCTTTACTTGCCTTAACACCGCATGATTTTTATCAATTACAACAAGATCAACATGCATGGCAAACCTTAAAGTTTAGTTTTGCTGATTTGCGTAAACAATGGCAACAAAAAAGCTTTATTAGCATGGCATTAACCTTGTTGCATGATTATATCATCGTTAATGATGACGATATTATTAATAGTAAAGATCGTATTTTAACCAATTTATTGCATTTATTTGAAGTATTGCAATCGGCAAGCCAACGTCATCAACAAGGGCAAGAACTCTTATTTTGGTTTGAACAACAAATTGAAGCAACCGATCCCGAAGGAGAAACTGAATTACGTCTTGAGAGCGATGAAGATTTGATCAAAATAGTCACTCAACATGGTTCTAAAGGCTTAGAATATCCAGTGGTATTTATTCCTTTTGCCACTCGGCATAAAGATCCACTTAAATTTGGTAATAAATCGGTGAGTTTAATTAACTACCATGATGACCAAGGCAAGTTACAACTGAGTTTAGACGGCGCTAAAAGTGCAAAAGAGGCTATGCGTGATGAAGCCTATGCGGAAACAATTCGTTTACTTTATGTCGCTATTACCCGGGCTAAACAGCGCTGCTATATATTAAGTGCGCCGTTTAAAGAGGCTTATAATTCACCTTTAGGACGAACCTTGAAATGGCAAGAAAACACTGATATTACGCAGTTTTTACAACAATTAGCACAAACTAATGCAAGTAGTATCGGGGTTGAATTAGTCACTGAGGTTGCAAATAATGAAAATATAGTGACGCAAGACAATGCCAATAATGAATTGCTTGCTACTGAGCAAACACAATATCAGCATGCACAGTTTTTTGGAAAAATCGAACGTGACTGGTGGCTTAGTTCATTTTCGGCATTAAAGAAAAATTTGCGTGGTTCAGGTATGTCTTCACCTGACCATGATAATGAATTAAGCGTGAATTCTGATCGTGTGGTTAATAGTCAATTATTACGTTTTCGTTTGGCTAAAGGCGCGCACACAGGTAATTTACTGCATAATATTTTTGAATATTGTGATTTTACTCACCCTAATTGGAGTGAACATTTAACGCAACCGTTAAGTCTATATACTGATTTGGACGAAGAAGATAAGCCCGCATNNATANACTTGNNTTGGANGATANNNNANAANCNCGCNTTGATCACTTGGNTNGATGANANNTTNNNANNT
>JAESPQ010000010.1:25764-28609 GCA_016765535.1 Alteromonadaceae bacterium
TTATANATNAAAAGTTTGTAGGTAAAAATCTCATAAGTGAAAGCTTTATAGGAGAAGAGGTTGCAGATGAAANGCTTGCAAATGAAGAGCAAGCACCACTATTATGCTTAGCAAATTTACCGTGGGGTGAAACACTACGCGAAAGTGAATTTTATTTTCCAATGCACAAGGCAGTTGCCAGCCAGTTAACCAAACTACTCACTAAACATCGACAAGATAAACGTTCGCAAGGTGTTGCTCAAGGCATGCCGTTTAATCGCGTACAATTACCACATTATCAAAAATTAAACGGTATGATGCATGGTTTTATTGATCTTATTTTTCATCATCAAGGTAAATACTATGTTTGNGATTANAAATCGAGTCACTTAGGCGATGAATTTAAANATTATGCGGCTATTAACTTATTAGAAGATATTGAAAAAAATCATTATGATCTACAATATTTAATCTATTCATTAGCGCTACATCGTTATTTACAGCAACGTTTGCCTGACTATGATGCGACAAAACATTTTGGCGGTGTGTATTACNTGTATTTACGCGGTATGAGTGCCGACACCAATGCCGTGAGTGCTGCAAAAAATAATAGACCAAGCAGTACCTTAACTGGCGTTTATTATCAAGCAATTAGTACACAATTATTACAACAACTTGATCAACTTTTTTCGGGTGAACAACATGAGTGTTAATTATTTACCGCGTAATTCACCACGAATGACTTTTAGACAGGCGCAGCAGCAATTTGCAGGTATTGAAGCAATAGACTTTTATTTAGCTGAGCAACTAACGCAAAGTTTTCTACAAAATCCAGATCATCAAAAAGAACAATTAGCTGAACATANCGANCTATTATTTGTGTTGTTTATGGCATTAAGTGAAAGTTTACGCCAAGGNCATAGTTGTTTACCACTAGCNNTTATTGCNAANNCNTATTGGGGNAGGGCAAGTGATNATGANAATATNATTACTCANCAAGGATTTTTNTTTCCNGAACANTCNTCATTAATNNCTATTATTGAATGNTTANANTGTGANCCNNCNGNTAATAGCNNACATCCNNTNGTTTTTTGGCATAACAGTTTNTANTTACGCCGTTATTTTTGCTTTGANCAAGAGCTTGCTCAAGCGATCAAGCCNCGTTTAAGCCACCGTTNAAACGATGATTTACACGCTATTAAAGCGTGTCTTGCCCAAGTATTTACGCAAGATGATTTTATTAAAAAATCAGCAGAGCAGTTAGATTGGCAAATGNTCAGTGTNGCCAATGCNTTAAATAAAAAGTTTAGTATTGTTGCTGGCGGCCCCGGTACAGGTAAAACATACACAGTAACTAAAATTTTAGCGGCGATAATTTTNCTNGCTCAACAAACGAATAATCAACCTATTAATGCTGTGCCACGTATTGCCATGGTGGCTCCAACAGGTAAAGCGGCGCAACGTTTATCTGAATCGATTAATAAGGCGGTGCAACAATTTAGTGGACAAATNNCNGCANAGGCACTTGCNGNTATTCCTAAACAAGCGCAAACCATTCATCGTTTATTNGGCGTCATTCCGCAAAGCATTCAATTTAAGCATCACCAGCATAATAAACTGGCTATTGATGTGTTATTAATTGATGAAGTATCTATGGTTGATTTAGCGCTGATGACCCGTATATTTCGTGCTTTGCCCGATCATTGTCAGGTTATTTTATTAGGCGATGCTGATCAATTACCATCGGTCATGGCTGGTAGTGTATTAACCGCATTAGCACCACGACCTCATTTAGGTTATAGCATTGAAAATATAGATTATTTACAAACAGTAACCCAGCAAGCAGCGCTAAAAAATAAACAGTTTTTAGTGAAAAAAAGCTCTTTAGCAAATCAAAACNATAGCGATCATTTAACCTTTTTACAAAAAAGCCATCGTTTTGACGGTCAAGGTGGTATTGGTTTATTAGCCGCCGCGGTAATTAACGGCGATAGTGAATTAAGCTGGCAACTATTAATTGATAAAACCAGTCAAATAACACGTGNGCCACTTAGCATGACAGAAACCTTAACGCCTTTAGTAAAGCAATATTATTTACCCTTATTGCAAAGTAATGAACTTGAACAAGCCTTTGCNCAGTTAAATAAATTTAGAGTACTGTGTGTGACCCGACAAGGTGAAACAGGTGTTGAAGCCGTAAACGAAAAAATAATCCGCTTGTTAAGTGAACATGCCGTGATTGATCATGAACACTGTTATCATGGTCAGCCCATTATGATCAAAGAAAATAATTATCAAATGTCATTATATAATGGCGATATAGGCCTTATTTGGCGAGATAGTGAAGGGCATTTAATGGCTTTTTTTGAAAATAGCGATGATATGGGTAATGATGCAGAGAATCATTTTACTCATCAACCACAGCAAAATACTTATCGTTGTTTTATGTTGAGTCAATTACCACCTTATGAAACTGTCTATGCAATGACCATTCATAAAACTCAAGGTTCAGAATTTGAACATGTGTTAATGATGTTACCTGAAAAAAGTGATCATCGATTGCTTTCGCGCGAATTACTTTATACGGGGATCACTCGGGCTAAATCGCAGTTAACTCTTTACAGCAAAGCGAATGTTTGGCAGCAAGGTGTCAATAAAAAAGTGCAACGCTATGATAATTTAGCTGCTCGCTTATTTACTAATGATCAAACGTAAAAANTGGNTATNNANCCAAAACTTTGGGACTCATCAAACCAAGGTAACAGATAGAGTATTTGTAGGTCGGGCTTCAGCCCGTCAAATATAGATTGATGGCCTAAAGGCCAACCTACAAGTGTTACCCTAAAATATAGCTATTTGACCAGTC
>JAESPQ010000011.1 GCA_016765535.1 Alteromonadaceae bacterium
ATGATAAAAAGGTAGGGTGGCGCATGAGGCACGAATGCCCACCAAATTTATCTCATCATATTGCTGTTGGTGGGCAAAATGCCCCCCCTACTAAGCTAGCATTTCAACCATCACTACAACAAGGCTTTACCTTAGTTGAATTAATTATGGTGATTGTTTTACTCGGCATAATGGCGGTAGGTATTAGTGGTTTTATTGGTTTAAGTACACAAACTTATATTAATGTTGCTCAGCGTGACGAATTAGTTGCCAGCGCACGTTTTGCGGTAGAGCGTTTAAACCGTGAAGTACGTAATGCCGTACCTAATAGCTTTCGGGTTAATAGTAATAGCAGTACACAATGTTTAGAATTTTTACCTATTGTTGCCAGTACAACGTATATTGATATACCCGTTGCGCCCGAAATTGCGAGTAATACGTTTACGGTGATCCCTTTTGTTAACAATAACAATAATACTTATGTGTTAAATATTAATGATGTGGTAGTGGTTTATTCTTTATATTCTACTGATATCTATACTAATTTAACTGATAATATCGGGAAAGTGTTTGGACTTAAGGCGATCAATACTACCGCTGTTCCTTGGGTGATATCATTAGACCACACCGCGGGTGATGTATTTTCAGCAGATTCGCCTAACAAGCGTTTGTATATAGCGAATAAACCTGTAAGTTATTGTATTAATAATGGTAATTTAACGCGTTATAGTCATTATAATATAATTGCTAGCAGTTATATTGTGCCAACTAATGCAAATTCAGCGTTAATGGCAGAAAAATTAGCGCCTATAAGTAATATAACGCCTATATTTACCATACAACCAGCGACATTAAAGCGTAATGCTCAAATACAAATACGTTTAGATTTTATTCGTGATGGTGAGCATATAATATTTGCTAATGACATACATTTAGTTAATGTTCCGTAATTTTAAGTAGAATGAAACCGTAGAGTTATTCGATAAATGTAGTGGGCATTCGTACCTCATGCGCCACCCTACAGTGTTAGGTAGGGTGGGCATTTTGCCCACCAAGAGTAGAATGAAGTAGTAGAGTTTTTGATAAATGTAGTGGGCATTCGTACCTCATGCACCACCCTACGACAATAGTAAGATAAACATGCAAAAATTATATCCATTAACAATATTAATTACCGTAAAACAGCAAGGTAGTGCTTTGCTGTTAGCATTATTTGTGATGATAGTATTAATGTTATTTGGCACTCGTATGGTCGATATGTTGTCGACAAGTAGTGAAAATATTGCCCAAGAAGTGATTGGTACACGCGCTTTGGCTGCGGCTAACTCAGGTATGCAAGCTCGGTTACAACAACTTTTTCCATTAAATGGGGGAGCTGGTGCTTGCCTTGCTAACCCACCTGCAATTAATTTTATTAATATTGTTGGTTTACAAAATTGTAAAGCGATTACTGCGTGTAACAGTAATAATTACTTAGGTGAAACCTATTATCGCTTAAAAAGTACCGGTACTTGCGGTAGCGGTACACTAAATTCAGGTGCTGCCAGTAATAATGTGGTGATCAGTAGTCGTACCGTACAAGTTGAGGCAAAAGGTTTATGAACTTAAAGTTTTTTGTTAGTAGCTTATTATTATTTTTATCTGCTGTTTTTGCAATACAGGCGGCTACGCAATGTAGCGCTGTTTTTCCTGGTGGTGTTGCTAATAGCAGCATTAACGGGAAAATAAAATTTGAAAATTCGTCAAAGTTAATTAATAACCCAGGCTCTATTCTTGCTAGTGCTAATGTAATAAATGAAAATAGTTCTATAAGTTGTCAAACACAAAATGTTAATTGTAGTGCGGGCGGTGCATCTTTGGTTGTGCCACCATTAACAGCAACTTATTCGGGCTATTCTAGCTCAACGGATCTTACGGTACAAAACAGTAATGTTGTTACTATAAGCAACAATAATTATAAGAACGTAGTGGTTAAAAGTGGTAGCACTTTAAATATGTCTACATCTTTTTCTACTTATCGTTTTAAAAAATTCATAGTAAAAGAAACTTCCATTGTTAATTTAACCGCAGGAGATTACTTTTTTGAAGAGTTAGAAATAAAAAGTACCAGTAAATTAAATGTAATAGGTTCAGGTACGGTTAGAATTTTTGTTAAGAATAAAATTAAATTTAAAGAGTCTTCTACCATTAATGGTGGTGTGTCGGGTGATCCCGCGAAGTTATTTATCTATTTTTTTGCTAGTGGTGGAAATAAGCTTGAAATAAAGAGTGGAGCAACCTTTGCGGGCTATATTTATTCTAAAAATAAAGTTGAAATTAAAGGTGGCAATACTAAAGTTGTTGGTGCTATTGCTGCTGCGGGCGAGTTGAAGTTAGAAAATGGCGCTACGGTAACATATAACGGTTCAGCATTAGCAAATGCCAACTTTGGTTCTGTTTGTAATACAACACCCACCCCAGCCACTCCCATTGCCAATTACCGTTTAGATGAATGTGCCTATACAGGTGTAGCTAATGAAGTGAAAGATAAACTGGGTACTTACAATGGGCGTAGTTTTGGTGCATTAGACACCTTTGCGGGTGGTAAAATTGAACGTGCAGCAAATTTTAATTCAGGAGGGCATCGAATTGAAGTTTCAGTGCCTTTATCAGGTAGTTACAGTGTGTCAGCTTGGTTTAAAAAACCGACCTCAAATACAGGAAATGATATTTTTGCTATTGGTGCTTTTCAAAATGGGGGGGATTTATTATATATAGATCGTAATAATAGCTGGAAATGGGGTGTTTATAACGCCACTGCTGGCTTTGGTGGTACGCCTAAATCTGTTGATGGTAGTTTTCAGTTCAGTAGTTTAGGTAACAACTGGCATTATCTTACTTTGGTTTATCAGGGTAATGTTACTAAGCTATATATTGATAGCGTTTATAAAGATCAAGTTGCTTTAACGCCTGTTGCTAGCTCTGGCAGCTTAAAATATATAGGCACTTCTAAAGATCAGGTTAGCAGCACTAGTCCGCAAGGCTTTCGTGCCCCACTTGATGAATTTATTGTCTTTAATAGTGCCTTAACCTCAACTCAAATTACCACTATTTATAATAACCAATTAACGGGTAAAAATTGGGATAATAGCACCCGTGCCGCTGTTAGTTGTAGTAGTTTGTTAGGTTTGTATAAATTTGAACAAACTAGTTTTGCTAGTAATATTACCGACACTAGTGGTAGCAATAATAATGGTACTAATTTGGGTGGTTCGTCTATTGCGGCAGGTAAATATTGTCGAGGCTTTGATGGTAATGGCACCAACACCAGCTCAACTACAAGTAATGCTTTTTCAAGTAATATAGATTTAGACGCTCAAGTTGGGCTTAAAGGCACTATAAGCTTTTGGTATAAAAGTAACGCTAACTGGAATAGTGGCGGTTATAATGGCGGTGAACGTACTTTGTTTGATGCCTCTACAAATATTAGTTTGGGCGCAAATAATAAATATTTTCAGTTAGGAATTGAATCAAACGGTCGTTTACGTTTTACTTTTGAAGACAGTAACGATGGCGATTATAATCTTTATGAGCCTGTAGGCACCGTACGTAGTAGTCATACTTGGTATTATTTAACAGTTACTTGGAATTATACAGCGGATAGCTATCAATTATATGTAAATGGTAGTTTAGTTCAGTCAGCCACCATTAACACTAATGGCGCAATAAAAGATTTAGGTGCCATTATTTTTGGGGATAATGCTTCATTGTATTCACAAAACAATAATTCATCATTAGCCTCGCAAACATCGGCCAATGGTCAATTTGATGAAGTTCGTATTTACAGAAAAGTATTAACATCAACTGAAATTCAAACAGATATGAATGATAATGGTAGTTGTTTTAATATCGATCATTATCAAATAGAACACGATGGCAATGGTTTAACTTGTCTAGCTGAAACAGTTACCATCAAAGCTTGTGCAAATGCAAGTTGTAGTAATTTAAGTGCTGATAATGCGAGTTTAAATTTTCAAGTGGCTGGAGTTACACAAAGTTCACCTAGTTTTACGGGCAGTACTACCGTAAATTTTAATCATTTAGTGGCTGAAACCGTCACTTTATCGTTAACTAACGCTTCACCAACACCGACTAATGCTACTGTTTGTAAGAATAGTGCCAGTGCTAACAATAGCTGTAATATAGTATTTAGTGAGGCAGGCTTTGTGCTTGATGTTAATAATGGTGCTAATGTTGAGTCTTGTACTACCCCTAATTTAACCATAAAAGCNGTAAAACTCAGTGATAATGGGGTGAGTTGTGCGCCTGCTTTTACGGGNAATCAAAATTTAAGTTTTATTTTTAATTATATNAANCCAAATNCNGGNACTAANNTACCGNAACTTAATTCNGGNAGTGGTTNANCTAATTTAGCCGCNNCAGGNGTAAGTCAAAACCGNGCNGTTANTTTTAATACTGCGGGACAGGCGNNATTACCGTTAACCTATGCTGATGCTGGGCAGTTAAAGTTTACTGTTGCTGAGGTCAGCTCAACTGGTGTTAGTAGCGCTAATATTACCAAAACTTTTTATCCTAATAAATTAGTNGTTTCNGCATCNAATTCANTNCCTGTACCNCAACCACTNAACTCGGTAAATAGTAGTGGNATNNATAAACAAAAAGCAGGNGTTAATTTTCCCATTAACATTGCCGCGCAATGTGCTAATGGCACAACCACNCCTAATTATACACCGCAAAGTACGAGTGCTTTGCAGCTGTCTGTACAACAAAAATTGCCAACGACCTTTGCTGGTAGCCTTGCTATNACTGGNGGTANTACNGTTAANGCAACCAATTTAACCACNACNAATTGGGCAGCNATTAATCANTCTGCTTTAAATTTTACGGCTAATTANAGTGAAGTNGGTATTATTAANATTGCCGCTAAAGATANAAATTATTTTGGNTCAANAATTAATGCGGGCGGGGTAACTAATTACACTAATGTTGGTCGTTTTATTCCCGATCATTTTGTCTTGAAAAGTTCGTCNGTAACAGGTTCTTGTAATGGCTTTACCTATATGGATGAACCTAAATTACAATTAACCTATCAACTTGAAGCTCAAAACTTNGGTAGNNTTAAAACCCAAAATTATAATGGTAATTTTGTACATTCTATTGTTAATTTAATTGCTGAAAATGCAAATAGTGGTAGTGAATTAAGCACTCGATTATCAGGTGCGACAGGCGTTTGGGCTAATGGGCTATATAACAACAATAATACTCCGAATGCGGCAAACTGGACATTTAGTCGAAAATCTTTACCCGCAGCAGTTGATGGCCCTTATGATAATTTACGTATTGGGGTTAGGTTAGCCGATAACGATAATAGCGTATTAACCAATTTAGATATGAAAGCCAATACAGCAGGTGCTTGTACCACTGGCGTTGCTATAAACACCGATTGTGATACTAAATCTTTAGGCGNTGAAACTAAACTGCGTTTTGGGCGTTTACTTGTCGGNAATGCTTATGGCCCTGAAACCAGCCCGTTACCGTTACCACTTACCACGCAATATTGGAATGGCAGTAATTATGTGACTAACACACTCGATAATTGTACAGCCTATGATGGACTACCTACGGCTAATTATACACTAACCAATAGTGGCTTAAATCCTGCGTTACCAACGAATGTGAATACTAGTTCTGGCAGTGGTACTTTCGCTAGCGGTCTTACAGAAATATTATTATCAGCACCAACAAATAATGCTCAAGGACAAATTCGTTACACTTATGACGCTACTCCTATTTGGTTACAGGGAGATTGGAATGGTGATGGTAATTTTAATAATAAACCGTCAGCGGTAGCTAGTTTTGGCATATTTCGCGGTAATGACCGCATAATTTACTGGCGTGAAATTCATCAGTAGCTCTTTGGTTAAGTTAAAGNGCTTTTTAATAAAAAANGTGGGCATTGACCCTCATGTGCCACCCTACGGTGTATTTTATGTCTGAGTAGGGTGGGCATTTTGCCCACCAATTTTCCCACCAATAGTCGGNTAATAAGTAACCTTATTTTGGTGTTTTTTACTTTTTTAATAAAAAAAGTTAATTTTTTTTGNTATTTTTNCTTTNTTTTAATAATCATCCAACACATTGCTTAAATACTCGGGTATGATTAAGCGNTTAATAATAAATTTNANTTTCATGGTAAAAACAGNGNTATATCTNANNNATACNCTTTATTACGGTGCAAAAAAAAGATAAGGCAAATTAATGTTTAAAAAATTACGCGGCTTGTTTTCAAATGACCTATCTATCGATTTAGGTACTGCCAACACCCTTATTTATGTAAAAGATCAGGGTATCGTATTAAACGAACCGTCTGTAGTAGCAATTCGTCAAGACCGTGCAGGAGGCACTAAAAGTGTTGCTGCGGTTGGTACAGCAGCAAAACAAATGTTGGGTAGAACACCNGGTAATATTGAAGCCATTCGCCCGATGAAAGATGGTGTTATCGCTAACTTTTTTGTCACCGAAAAAATGTTGCAATACTTCATTAAACAAGTGCATAGTAATAATTTTTTACGTCCTAGTCCGCGTGTCTTAGTGTGTGTTCCTTGTGGTTCTACACAAGTTGAACGTCGTGCCATTCGTGAATCAGCATTAGGTGCTGGTGCGCGCGAAGTGTATTTAATTGACGAACCTATGGCCGCTGCTATAGGTGCCGATATGCCAGTGTCGGAAGCAACAGGTTCTATGGTGGTCGATATTGGTGGTGGAACTACCGAAGTGGGTATTATTTCATTAAACGGTATTGTTTATTCGTCGTCGGTACGTATTGGTGGTGATAAATTTGACGAAGCTATTATTAACTATGTTCGCCGTAATTTTGGTAGTTTAATTGGTGAAGCAACTGCTGAGCGTATTAAACATGAAATAGGCAGTGCTTACCCTGGTGAAGAATTAGTCGAGCTTGAAGTACGCGGTCGTAACTTAGCTGAAGGTGTGCCCCGTAGTTTTACGCTTAATAGCAATGAAATATTAGAAGCATTACAAGAGCCACTAACTGGCATTGTTAGCGCCATTATGGTCGCGTTAGAGCAAGCACCACCAGAGTTAGCGTCTGATATTTCTGAGCGCGGTATGGTGTTAACAGGTGGCGGCGCGTTGTTAAAAGACTTAGATCGTTTATTGATGGAAGAAACGGGTATTCCTGTTGTGGTTGCAGACGATCCTCTTACTTGTGTTGCTTTAGGCGGTGGTAGAGCATTAGAAATGATTGATATGCATGGCGGCGACTTATTTTCGTATGAGTAGGATCTAGAACCTAGCTCCTAGACTCTAGTTTCTAGGGCCTATAGTTCATTTTTAAGGTAGTTCGTTCTTTGGAACCTATTTTTAATAATCAATCTTCCCCACAGCACCGACTTATGTTGGTGCTTTTTTGTTCTGCGCTTTTTATTTTTTTTGATCATAAAATAGGTAGTTTTGATACCGCCCGTGGTTATTTGCAGTCGTTAGTAAGTCCATTGCAATATATGGCTAATACGCCGAAGCAACTATTAACTTGGGCATCAGAAAATATTACTACGCGTAAACACCTTATTGATGAAAACCAACGTTATAAAATTAATGAACTAAAATTTAAACAACAATTATTGGAGCTTGATATTGTTAAAGCTGAAAATAACCGTTTACGTTCATTGTTGGCTTCACCGTTGCGGTTAGGAACAAAAATAATGGTGGCCGAAATTTTATCCGTTAACAACGACCCTTATAGTCATCAAGTTGTGATTAACCGTGGNGCTAANGATGGNGNTTATGAAGGNCAACCNGTNCTTGATGAAAAAGGTATTGTTGGGCAAATNTTACATGTTGGCACTACCTCAAGTAGGGTGTTATTAATTACAGATTTAACCAATGCTATACCCGTACGCATTAAACGCAACGGCATTCGCTTAATTGCCACAGGTTCAGGACAAATTGACCGCTTAACGCATAATTTTGTTCCGCATAGCACTGATATTCATCAGGGTGATTTATTAGTTACCTCGGGTTTAGGTGGTAAATTTCCTGAAGGTTATCCTGTTGCACGCGTTATATCTGTTAATCAAGACGAATCGCGTCCTTTTGCTCGCGTAGTCAGCGAACCTGTTGCACAAATAGATCGCTTACGTTATTTATTACTTTTATGGACAGATAAAAAAACCGCTATTTTTGCGCCTAAACCTATTAGTAAACACAAAAAAAACAGTAAAAATAAACATAAAAAAGTAACAATAAAAAAATTGTCGGCTAAAAAAGTAGGAAACCACTAATGCTTGCCAATAACGGCATAATGATTTTATTTACCTTATTATTAGCGTTAATGTTAACCATAATGCCGATGCCCATAAAAGTTGATGCATTTCGTCCTGATTGGGTGCTTATTGTGATGTGTTACTGGAGTATTGCTTTACCTAATAAAGTGAATGTTATCACTGCTTGGATATTGGGTTTTATTATTGATGTATTACTTGGCTCTGTGCTTGGTATTCATGCGGGTGCTATGGCGATATGTGTTTATATAGCTGCGGTTAATTATCAAAAAATTCGTAATTTTTCACTATGGCAACAAGCGCTTATCATTAGCGTTTTATCTGCTTTATATCATTTAATAACTTTTTGGCTCGAACATTTTTTAACTAATGTGCCGTTTTTAATTAGCTACTTGTATCCCGTTATGACCAGCCTAATTATTTGGCCGTGGGCTTTTTTATTGTTGCGNAAAGTGCGTCGACATTTTTTGATTAAATAAATGATTATTAATCATGCTGAAATAGTTAAAATATTATGAACCTATCACTTATACTAGCCTCTAAATCTCCACGGAGAAAAGCGCTGCTAGAGCAATTAGGTTATTCATTTTCTTGTATCAGTGCAGATGTTGATGAAAGTATCTTTTTTGCAGAAAATGCTGAAAAATATGTTTTACGCGTCGCCACAGCTAAAGCTCAAGTTATCGCTCAGCAAAATATTAATGCAGTAGTATTAGGTGCTGATACTAGTGTAATTGTTGATGGCAATATATTAACAAAACCAGTTGATTTTGTTGATAGTAAGCGCATGCTAACACTGTTATCAGGGCGGCAGCATCAAGTATTAACTGCACTGGCTATTATTTATAAACAACAAATAAATTCAGTGATTGTTAGTACCGATGTTTTTTTTAAACCGTTGTCAGCNGTAGAAATAAGCGATTATTGGCATAGTGGTGAACCGCAAGATAAAGCAGGAAGTTATGCCATTCAAGGACTTGCCGGTAAATTTGTTACCCATATTCAAGGAAGCTATTCTGCGGTAGTCGGTTTACCTTTGTATGAAACAGAACAGTTATTAGAAAAGTATTCTTTCGTAAAAATTTAACTTAAAAGAAGTAGATCATGGTTAGCGGTGAATTATTAATTAATGTAACACCAAGTGAAACACGCGTAGCTTTAATTGAAAATGGTGTATTACAAGAAGTACACATTGAGCGAGAAGCTAAACGAGGCTTAGTTGGTAACGTTTATTTAGGTAAAGTTATTCGAGTATTACCCGGTATGCAAGCCGCGTTTGTTGACATTAATTTAGACAAGGCTGCTTTTTTACACGCCTCAGATATTAATTCTAAATTATTGCTCAATAATGATAAGTCAGATCATCATGAAAAAGTTGCCGAGATTCAAACCTTAGTTCACGAAGGGCAATATTTGATGGTGCAAGTGGTTAAAGATCCCTTAGGGACTAAAGGTGCGCGCTTAACCACCGATATTACCATTCCATCGCGTTATTTAGTGTTAATGCCTAATGCTAGCCATGCGGGNATATCGCAACGTATTGATGATGTTAAAGAGCGCGAGCGACTTAAAAAAATAGTAAATCCGTATTGTGATGACACGCATGGTTTTATTGTGCGTACCGCAGCCGAAGGGGTTGGTGAAAAAGAATTAAAGCATGATGCTGAATTTTTACGTCGTGTTTGGCATAAAGTGTCAGAACGTAAACAGCGTAAACAAACCAAAGCCCCCATTTATCAAGATTTATCATTAGCATTTCGCATGCTTAGAGATTTTGTCGGTATTGATTTAGAGCGTATTCGTGTAGATTCTAAATTAACATTTGATCAATTACTTGAGTTTACTAATGAGTTTGTACCTGAATTAACCCCCGTATTGGAATACTATCCTGGTGAACGACCTATTTTTGATATTTTTGATGTTGAAGCTGAAATACAACGTGCTTTGCATCGTAAAATAACTTTAAAATCAGGTGGTTACTTGGTTATAGATCAGACTGAAGCCATGACTACCGTTGATATTAATACCGGGGCTTTTGTAGGTCATCGTAATCTAGATGAAACGATATTTAATACTAATATTGAAGCAACACAAGTAGTGGCAAGGCAATTAAGGTTGCGTAACTTAGGTGGTATTATCATTATTGATTTTATTGATATGACCAACGAAGATCATAAGCGTCGGGTGCTACATAGTTTAGAAACCGCCTTAGCAAAAGATAATGTAAAGTTTAATATTCACGGTTTTTCACCCTTAGGTTTAGTGGAGATGACCCGTAAACGTACACGAGAAAGCCTAGAACATATTTTATGTGGCGAATGTCCAACATGCTCAGGCCGTGGTTATTTAAAAACGGTAGAAACGGTATGTTTTGAGTTGTTACGTGAAGTTGTGCGGGTTAATCGCGCTCATGATGCGGATCAATTTATTGTTTATGCTGCACCCGCGGTAAGCGAGTCATTAATTAATGATGAATTTCATAATCTAGCGGAATTGGAAGTGTTTATTGGCAAGCAAATTAAAATTCAAACTGAACCACTGTATAATAGAGAACAGTTTGACGTAGTAATGATGTAGGAGAGCAATTAAATTAAATTCAAACTGAATCTATAGCTTCTGTATAATAGAGAACAGTTTGACGTAGTAATGATGTGATTTTTTAAAGTGCTGATGTTGCGACAAGCAGAATTGTAGGGTGGGCATTGTGCCCACAAAGATCATGCATCATTTGATAAAACGGTGGGCATTCGACCCTCATGCACCACCCTACGGTGTGTTCAGGTAGTGGCATTTAGTCCACCAATACTATGTATAATAGAGAACAGTTTGACGTAGTAATGATGTGATTTTTTAAAGTGTTGATGTTGCGACAAGCAGAATTGTAGGGTGGGCATTGTGCCCACAAAGATCATGCATCATTTGATAAAACGGTGGGCATTTGACCCTCATGCGCCACCCTACAGAGGTATTTTTATAGTGCATTGTTTTTTNGTAGGGTGGGCACTTTGCCCACCAATAGTAAGTTGTAATTTACCGATTTTTATTAAGTATTTAAATGAATTTTTCTAAACTCTTTAATCGTTGTCTAAACCAAGTATATAAAATTATTGCTATTACCTTGGTATTGTTAGCTGTGGCGATCAGTAGTTTACGTTTGATGCTGCCCTATGCTGAAAACTATCGCGTTAATTTACAAAATTATATCAATAATAATTATCAACTTAATATGGTTATTGGTAATGTTAATGCGGGGTGGTCAACACTAGGACCAAGTTTGGTCGCGCAAAATGTCAGTTTAGTACAAACCGAACAAGCGAGCATTTTTATTGATCGTATTGATTTTAAAATTGATTTTTGGCGCAGTATTAAGGCGCGCCAATTTATCACTAGCGACTTTACCCTAACAGGAGCCAAGGTTTTTGTTGATAAAGTGGCTTTAGAAGAATTAGCCGATAAAACCCCAACGGGTAAAGTTGGCGCTAATAATCAACAAGCAAGTAAGGGGCAATTAAAGAAAAATAACCTTGCTACTTTAAAACGGGTAAGTGATTTATTTTTAACACAAATAGAGCATTTTTCATTACGTTCGAGTGATATTATTGTTAAAACGGCTGAAAATGTGCAACGTCGTATTTTTATTAAACAATTAGCGTGGAAAAATTTAGGAGATCACCATAGCGCACAAGGGGATATTATTTTTGGTAATTTAAGTGCGAAAAATCTTAAATTACAACTGAGCTTAACTGGAAAAAGCCAAGCTAGTCTTGCGGGTAATATTTATTTAGCGGGTAATAATTTAGACATCACCCCTTGGCTAGGTAAAGTATTAAAACTAGCACCTGATAAAATTAGCTCATCCGTTAATTTTAAATCGTGGTTATCGCTTAAAAATGGTAGTGCTGAAAAAGTTAATATTAGCTTAGGTGAAAACCATATACGCTGGCAGTATCAAAATAAAAAACATCAATTAAGTCTTGCGCAAGGGCATATTGTTGGTCAATTTCACCATGGTTTAGAGCATTTTCAAGTGAGTTCTACCCCGCTCGAATTTATTTTAGACAAACAAAAATGGCCGTTAATTACGGCACAATTAAGCGCACAAAAAGATACTATCGCGGCTTATTTATCCGCAATAGAATTGCAAAAAATATCGTCATTAGTGCCTTTGTTTACTAATGATAATGCAATATTAAAGCAATTAACGCAATTATCAGCAGCGGGTACAATGCATGATATTTATCTACAAAAATATGCTGATTCTTATGATCTTGCGGCCGAATTTAATGATGTAAACACGCGTTATACTCAAGGTATTCCAGGTGTTGAGAACCTTTCTGGTGATATCTTGATTTCAGGTGACCGTTTGCAATTAACCGTTAAAGCGAAGCAAGGCAAGTTAGATTTTAAGCAACATTTTCCCCGTCCATTACCCTATCAATACTTATCTGCAGTATTTAATGGAAAATTTAGCCAATCATATTGGCATATTGGTAGTAAAAATATTATTTTTAAATCGAATGAATTGGCCTTAAACGCTAGTCTTGGTTTAACCATACCCGAGAAAGGTGTAGCGCAACTTGCTTTATTTGCTAATGTTACCGATGTTGATGCAAAGAATGCTAAGTATTATTACCCTACTTTACTAATGGGTGAAGATTTAGTTAATTATTTAGAACAAGGTTTACAGGGCGGTAAAATAACCCAAGCGAAAGTGTTATTCAATGGCCCTTTAGCTAAATTTCCTTTTACTGATCATAGTGGTATTTTTACCGTTGATGCAGAATTAACCCAAGGTACGTTTAAATTTGATCCGCAATGGCCTGCGATTGAACACTTCGATGCAAATTTAAATTTCACTAATAACAGTATGTTAATTACTGGGCGAGCAGGTGATTTATTAGGCGTTGATGTTAGCGGTGTTAAAGCAGCAATTGCTGATTTGTCGGGCGAACAAAAATTAATTATTAATGTAGATATTAATAATGCTGCCCCAGACAATATCAGCCAATTAATGGCGCAAAGTCCACTAAAAAATAGTATTGGTAAAACCTTAGATTATCTCACCTTAAAAAGCGCGGTTAATGGTAAGTTTTCTTTAACAATTCCGCTGCAAACACCAGAACAAACGGTGAGTAAAGGTGAAGTTTATTTTAAAAACAATCGCTTGTCACTGAAAGCGCCACAAATGAATTTTAACAAGGTTAATGGTATTTTAAGCTTCAATAACGATAAAATTAATATTGAAAATTTATCGCTTAATTGGCTAAATATGCCCCTGTCGTTAACTGTGAATGCCGAAAATAAAGCAGGGTATTATCAAACAGATATCGCCATAAAAGCAAATTGGGCGGAGTCACAGTGGCAAACGCAAGTACCGAAATTACTGCAACAATATGCCCACGGTAAACTAAACTGGCAAGGTGATTTAAAGCTTTTTATTCCTGAAAATGGTGACTTTTCTTATCAACTTGCTATCAACTCTGATCTTAATGATTTAGCTTTTAACTTACCTGCACCCTATAACAAAAAATCAACTAAGGTATTACCACTATTTGCGCAAGTTAAAGGTGATGCTCAGCAATCTAGCATTGATGTAAAAATGGGTGATAATTTAAGTTTTTATGGCATGTTAACTCATGGCACAAATGAAAACGCACATTTTTCGCGCGCGCAATTAGTACTGGGTAATGAAAAAATGCTATTACCGATGGAAGGCTTTCATATCACTACTAATATTGCACAAGCAAATTTTAGTGAGTGGCAACCTATAATCAGTAATATTATTACTAGTATTGAGCAAGGCAGTAGTAAACAAACATCATCGCAGCAACTAACGGCTTTAACAAAGAGTAAAGCTTCTGTGCCTTTGCTTAAAGTGCCAGAACGTATTCGTGGCAATATTAAACAACTTGATTTTTATGGAGAAAAATTTTCAGAGGTATCATTTACTCTATTTGATAAACCCGCATGGTGGTTATTACAAGTTAATGCGAAAGAAGTTCGTAGCCAAATAAAAATTTACCCAAATTGGCGAGAAAATGGTTTAGATATTGATGCAGATTTTTTACATTTATCGTCTTGGAAAAGTAGTGAAAAACTCGTTAAAAACACTGATAAAGTTGATGGTGTAATTGATGCTAAGGTAGCGAGTAAGCAGCTTAGTCGTACTGTAGATGATAATGCGCTGTTTGCTAATTTTCCGGCAATGAAAGTACATTGTGATGATTGCAGTATTGACAAAATAGATTTGGGTAAGGTTGATTTTACTATTAGTAGGGAGAAAGACGATACTTTAACTCTAAATAATTTTGTTGCCAAACGAGGTAAAAGCAAATTAACGTTTGATGCAAGCTGGTTGTATAACGGTAAGCAATCTACTACCCAGTTGTTGGGAGAATTAAAAGTTAAAGATATTGCTCATGAGTTTGAACAATTGGGTTACGCCTCTGCAGTAAAAGGTAGCGGCGGCAACATTAAATTTAATTTAAATTGGCTAAATGAACCTCAAAATTTTTCTTTAGCTAGTTTAAATGGTGATTTATCAGCAAGAGTTGATGATGGTTATTTAGTTGAAGTAAGCGATAAGGCACGTATATTTTCAGTGCTAAGTTTAAACTCTTTAGTGCGAAAATTAACCTTAGATTTTCGTGATATTTTTAGCAAGGGCATGTTTTATAATTATATTAAAGGAGATTTTCACCTTAAGAATGGCATTATTTATACACAGAATATGCGCATGAAAGGTGCCGCAGGCGATTTGGTGATGAAAGGCAATACTGACCTTACTGTAGGTAAATTAGATTACAAAGCAACTTACACCACTAATGTTACTTCAAGTTTACCTGCAATAGCATGGATAGCCACATTAAATCCTGTCACCTTTTTAGCGGGGATCGCCATCGATAAAGTGATCACTGCTGCGGTGCCTTATAAGCTTAAATTTGAATTAACGGGTACAGTAGAAGAGCCTTTATGGCGAGAGGTAGACCGTAAAACTCGCGATATTACTGTGGGTCGCTCAACACCACCAACGTTTGTAGACAATTTACAAAATAGTGATGTAAGTGAGTCGAGAATAAAAGATATAACACTTAATAAAAGTATTAGTACAACAGATGAAAATGTAATAAAAAACAAGAAAAATATAAGTACCAAGGCTGGCAAAGATCATGGCTAGACTCACGGCAATACAGTTAAATTCGGTCACTAATGTTGATGAAAATTTAGCGAAAATTCGTAAAATTTTAAAAGAAGTACCTCAAACTGAACAACATCTGGTGGTATTGCCTGAATGCTGTTTGTTTTTTGGTGGTAAAGATCAAGAGCAATTATTATTAGCTGAACAAGATCAACAAAACCAAAAATTAGTCGCTGCATTGGCTAGTATCGCTAGAGACTTTGCGGTTACGCTTGTTGCTGGCACTATTCCTGTGCTTGCGCCCACAAATAAAAGTAAAGCACTGGTTAAATTTTACAATCGCAGTTGTGTGTTTTCGCCAGCAGGGCAACTAATAGCGAGTTATGACAAAATTCATTTGTTTGACGTAAAGGTTAGCGATAAAACTAAGGCTTATCGAGAATCTGATCATACCCAAGCAGGTTCGCATACTACCGTTGCCAATATCGGTTTTGCTCAATTGGGTCTCTCTGTTTGTTATGATCTGCGTTTTCCTGAATTATATCGCCAGCTACAACAACAAGGTGCCGACATAATCACGGTACCCAGTGCTTTTACTAAAGTGACGGGTAAGGCACATTGGCATGTGTTATTACAAGCGCGCGCGATAGAAAACCAAGTGTTTGTTATTGCAGCAGGGCAAGAGGGCGTTCATCAAAATGGTCGCGAAACATGGGGACATAGTATGATCATTAGTCCTTGGGGTGACATTTTGGCAATAAAGGATGTTGGTGAAGGTTTTGTCAGTGCAGAAGTTGAACTGTCTAATATTGCGCGTATTCGTGCTAATATGCCCGTGGCAACTCATAATCAATTTAACGTGCAACTTAAAGTACCCAAGTAAAGGAACATAAATGAATATTGTTGAGCAAAGTTTATTAGCTGACAGTCAACTCGATCGAGATATATTATCTAAAACGTTAGCGACTATTTTTCAACATAATATTGATTACGCCGATTTGTATTTTCAAGCCTGTCGTAATGAGTCGTGGATGTTAGAAGACGGTATTGTTAAAGAAGGCTCTTATAATATTGAGCGCGGTGTTGGTGTACGGGCCATTTCGGGGGAAAAAACAGGTTTTGCTTATTCAGATGATATTACCGAGCATGCTTTATTAAGTGCAGCAAATGCCGCACGAGGCATTGTTAGTGTAGGAAAAAGTGCATCAGTACAAGCATTTAAAGGGGTTGTAAGTAAAGAAATTTATCAAGCGGTTGATCCTCTTTTAAGCTTGTCGCAAGAGCAGAAAATATCGTTATTACATGAAGTCGAAGCACACGCTCGTAGTGTTGATAAACGTGTATCGCAAGTGATTGTGAGTTTGTCTGGTGTTTATGAAACTATGTTAATTGCAGCAAGTGACGGCACTTTTGCTACCGATATTCGCCCCTTGGTGCGCTTAAATTGTTCAGTATTAGTGGAAGAAAACGGTAAGCGCGAGCGCGGTAGTGCTGGTGGTGGTGCGCGCACCGATTACAGTTACTTTTTTGAAGTACAAGGTGATAAAGCGCGTTACTTTATTTATGCCGAAGAGGCAGTGCGTCAAGCCATTGTTAACTTACACGCTATTGATGCACCATCAGGCATGTTGCCTGTGGTGTTAGGTTCAGGCTGGCCTGGAGTGTTATTGCATGAAGCCGTAGGACATGGACTTGAAGGTGATTTTAACCGTAAAGGTTCATCGGCTTTTTCAGGAAAAATTGGTCAACAAGTCACCTCAACACTTTGTACTATTGTGGATGATGGTACTCTGGCTAATCGTCGTGGTTCAATGAATATTGATGATGAAGGTACGCCTGCGCAATATAATGTATTGGTTGAAAAAGGTATTTTAAAAGGTTACATGCAAGACAAGCATAATGCCTCACTAATGGGGGTAAAACCTACAGGTAATGGTCGTCGTGAGTCTTATGCGCATTTACCGATGCCACGCATGACTAATACGTATATGTTGGCGGGTGAAAGTAGCCCAGAAGATATTATTAAGTCCGTTAAAAAAGGTATTTATGCGCCTAATTTTGCGGGTGGTCAGGTCGATATTACCTCAGGTAAATTTGTGTTTACTACCGCAGAAGCTTATTTAATTGAAGATGGTAAAATCACCTCCCCAGTAAAAGGAGCAACCTTAATTGGTAGTGGTCCTGAGGCGATGCAAAAAGTAAGTATGGTGGGCAATGATTTAGCGTTAGATGTTGGTGTTGGTGTGTGTGGTAAAGATGGGCAAAGCGTACCTGTTGGGGTAGGTCAGCCAACCTTAAAAATAGATGAAATGACTATTGGTGGTACGCAGTAAGTTACCTATAAAATAATCTGCTAGACCCTAAGAAGGTGGGCATTCGTGCCTCATGCACCACCCTACACTGTGTTTAGGTGGGCTGGTATTTGATTTTGTGAGTGGGCATTCGTACCTCATGCACCACCCTACGTTTTTTAGGTCGATGGGGGTTGCTTTTTTGTAGGGTGGGCAGTTTGCCCACCAGCATTAATGGCGTGTTAAAACTGAATATGAGCTTTTAAATACTGAAATAATTCACCATAGTATTTAGCTGGTTTTTCCGCTTTATACTCTTTGCTTGCTTGACGTACTAGCTGGCGCAATTTTTGACGTTCCATGGTGGCGTTTTCGGTAAGTAAGTTTTCAATCAAGCTATTATCTTGCGCCATTAAACTTTCACGTAATTCTTCTAATCTAGTGTGTTTACTGCTTTCTTGCTGATGTTTATTGGCCATAACATCAAGTGCTTGATTAATTGGCGCAAGATCGGTTTCTAATAAAATTTTAGCGATATGACGTATATGGCGACGCATTGCTTCATGTTTGTTGGCAATTTTATCAGCAACTACCATGGCATATTTTAAATCTTCACTTAAGGGTAGTTTACTGCGTTGATGTTTAGACATGTTAACGAGATCTTGAGCAAAATCTTGCAGTTGATACATTTCACGTTTTACTTCTGATTTACTTTTTAATTCTTCTTCAGGCATCTCATCAGCTAAGGCTAATTTTGCTTGTGCTTTTTTGCTCAATTTTTTACTCATAATCTCTTTCGTTTACTAAAATTGTCTGATGGGGAAATATTCTTTTATTATATACGTAATCTATTAAGATTACTCACTCAAGTTAGTGATCAATATGTTATTCTACAAACAATTGATAGTAGAACAAATAACTGATTTGGTTAAATAATGGCAAAAGATAGTATTTTAGAGCAATTTGAACAAGTTAAAGAGCGTGTTGCACAAGTACTAGCCTTGGCTAAATCTTCAGGGGCTGATGGCGCTGAAGTGGCAATGAGTAAACAACAAGGCTTAAGTGTGGGCACTCGTTTAGGCGAGGTTGAAACAGTAGAATTTACCAATGATGGTGCCTTAGGTATTACTGTTTATCAAAATGGACGTAAAGGTAGTGCTTCTACGGCAGATTTATCTGAAGAGGCGCTAAAACAAACGGTGCAAGCGGCAATTAATATTGCTAAATATACTTCTGTAGATGATTGTTCAGGCTTAGCAGATAAAGAATTACTTGCTATGGATCCGCCAGATTTAGACTTATATCACCCTAAAAATATTACGACTGAACAGGCAATTGTCATAGCTAAAACCTGTGAAGATACCGCTTTAGCACAAGACAAGCGCTTAAGTAATTCAGAAGGTGCAAATTTTTCTAGCTATAATGGTTTTCGTGTATATGGTAACAGTCATGGACAAATTGTTGGTTATCCTAGTAGTCGGCATAGTTTGTCTTGTGTGATGATCGCTAGCGAAAATGATGATATGCAGCGCGATTATGCCTATAGTGTTAATCGTGATTTTGATTTATTACAAAGCCCAGAAGAAGTCGGTAAGCAAGCAGCCAAAGAAACATTATCGCGATTGCATTCACAAAAATTAGCGACAGGCAAGTACCCAATAATGTTTAGAGCTGATATTGCTAATTCGATGTTTGGGCATTTTATTGCGGCGATCAGTGGTGGTAACTTATATCGCAAATCGTCATTTTTGCTCGACAGTATTGGTAAACAAATTTTTCCTGACTTTTTAACCATTACCGAAAAACCTTTTATTAAAAAATCCCTTGCTAGCACCCCGTTTGATAGTGAAGGGGTTAACCCGATAGAACGTAATATTATTAAAAATGGCGTGCTAGAAAGCTATCTGTTAACGAGTTATTCTGCTCGTAAGTTAGGGCTTACTACAACGGGTAATGCAGGCGGTATTCATAATTGGCAAATATCGGCTAATGGTGGTGACTTTACCGCGATGGCTAAACAATTAGGCACTGGTTTGTTAGTTACAGAGCTGATGGGTCAAGGAGTCAATATTGTGAATGGTGATTATTCTCGCGGTGCTGCTGGGTTTTGGGTAGAAAATGGTGAAATAATGCATCCGGTGTCAGAAGTGACGATTGCGGGTAATTTAGAAGGTATTTTTAAAGGTTTGGTAGCTGTGGGCAATGATATCGATTATCGCGGTAGTATTCACACTGGTTCGTTATTATTTGAAAACATGCAAGTATCGGGTGCTTAATATTAGAAGCTAGCTCCTAGGCTCTAGTTTTAAATGGTGGGCAAATTGCCCACCCTACAATGCTAAACACACCGTAGGGTGGTGCATGAGGTACGAATGCCCACCAAATATATCAAAGTTCTAGGTCCTAGAACCTAGTTTCCTAACATTAATGTTGCGGTGCCTAAAAAAGCGAAAATACCAACCACATCGGTAATGGTTGTTAATAATACACCGCCAGCAAGTGCAGGGTCGATATTAACTTTTTTAAGAAACAAGGGTATTGTTACGCCAGCGACTCCTGCAGCGGTTAAATTCATTAGCATGGCCACGGCAATAACAAGTCCCAAGTTCAAGTCTTGTTTCCATAATCCTACAACGCTGGCAATTAATAGCGCCCAAAGTAGGCCATTTAAAAAGCCCACGGCTAATTCTTTGATCAATAAGTTTTTTGAGTTGCTATCACCAATATGACCTAATGCTAAACCACGAATAACCAAGGTTAAGGTTTGATTACCGGCAACGCCGCCCATGCTCGGTACTAAAGAATTTAAAATAGCTAAAATAGTTAATTGACTTAATATATCGTTAAACATACTGGTAACGGCTACTGCTAAAAGAGCGGTAAGTAAGTTTACACCTAACCAAATAGAGCGTTGACGGGCGCTTTTTACCACAGGCGCAAAGGTATCGGCTTCATCGCCTAAGCCGGCCATACTCATCATCGAGTGTTCTGCTTCTTCACGAATAATATCAACGACATCATCAATGGTTATACGACCAAGCAAATGACCATTTTGATCAATTATAGGGGTTGAAAACCAATCGTGGCGCTCAAACAATTGTGCTACTTCGGTTACGGGCATATCCGCAGGTATTGCTTGTACTTCTTTATCAATAAGCTTTGAAACATTAGTTTCAGGTTGTGCGGTAACTAAAGCCGATAATGATACCGCGCCGATAAAAAGGTCGTGTCTGTCGACTACATAAAATGAGTCGGTTGCTTCGGGTAAGGTGCCTTTTAAACGTAAATAACGTAATACCACATCAACGGTAACATCAGGACGTAATGTGATGGTATCAGTATTCATAATACCACCCGCGCTTTCTTCATCGTACGATAGTGCGGCTTCGACCCGTGCTCTATCTTGGCTATCCATTGAATTTAGTACTTCTTGATAATCACTATCGGGTAACGTTCTTAATACTTCGGCAACATCATCAACATCCATGCCTTCGGCGGCGGCGGCGACTTTTTCGGGTCGCATGCTTTTTAAAATACCTTTTCGAACTTCTTCATTAAGTTCTTCGAGTATTTCACCATGCAAATCGGCATCTATTAATTGCCAAACAATATCGCGGGTTTTAGCGGGTGATGATTCAAGAATAAGCGCGGCATCGTAGGCAGGCATGTTTTGTAATAATTTTCGAGCGTGCACAAATAAGCCGCTATCAAGCGCTTTATTTACTTGCTGCAGGTGTTGTTGATTTATTTCTTGCTCTGAAATTTCCGGCATGATGTTTTTACCCTGTGCCGTCTATTAATTAATGCCAATAATGCCAAATGCGTTAAATGCTAATGATATTTTTAATTAAATCGTCATTAGCCCATAAAGTGTAACGTAATCAAGCAGATTTAGCAGTAATTTTCTTGATATGTGACGAAAGTTAATATTTTAATCTGAGCGGGTTTAATTCCCCGTTGCTTGCGGTGTTTGTAGGTTAGGCTTTAGCCTATCAAGTTGACGGCAGCTCTTTATAAAAAGATGCCGACCTACATTTACGTCATAATATCCCCCTCTTCGCAAAGCGAATTTGAGCCTTGGCGCGGGGTAGTTAATTTTTGGTTATTCGTCTTCTTCAAATTTATCATTTATTAATTGGTAAACACTATTTAATGCTTGCTCAGCGTCCTTACCGTTGGTTTTTATGGTGACGCTTTTACCTTGCCCACCAGCGAGTAACATTAACGCCATAATTGAATGAGCATCAGCACTTTTATCCGCTAAAGTTAGTGTTATTGTTGCATCAAACTGTTGTGATAATTGTGCTAATTTTGTTGCTGCACGGGCATGTAAACCTAGTTTATTAACTATGGTTAACGTTTTTTCAAAAGTCGGCATAATTATTCTCGATTAACGGGTAATGTGCTCGCCCTATGATAATTTATAGCATGTAGGGTGGAGCATGAGGAACGAATGCCCACCAGTTAGCTATTATTAGGTGGATTTTTTATCAATATCTCGATGGCGAGTTTGAATATCTTCACGTTCTTTTCTAAAGTTTTTTGCGAGCATTTCGGCAATGTATACTGATCTATGTTTGCCACCAGTACAGCCAATGGCAATGGTGACGTAAGAGCGGTTATTACGTTCTAAATGGGGTAACCAAGTCATCATAAAGCTGTTAATTTGCCAAATAAATTTAGTGACTATCGGTTGGCTAGCCAAAAAATCCTTAACATCATCATCTAATCCATTGTTTTTCTTTAAGTTTTTTTCCCAAAAAGGGTTAGGTAAAAATCTCGCATCAAAAACAAAGTCGGCATCGGTCGGAATACCATGCTTATAACCAAAAGATTCAAACACTAACACCATTGCGCCTGTTTTTTTACCGAGAATTCGTTCGCGGACTAAATCAGCTAATTGATGTGGTGTGAGTTGGCTGGTATTAATATATAAATCGGCACGACTAGAGACGGGTGTTAATAGCTTTTTTTCTAGGCTAATCGCTTGATCTAACGCTATATTTTTTTTTATTAAGGGATGCAAACGGCGAGTTTCACTAAAACGGCGGATCAAATCATCGTCGTTAGCATCTAAATATAAAATGCTTAATTCAACACTATTGGGTAAATAGTCTAATATTTCTGAAACGTCACTAGGATCTGCAGGTAAATTACGTACATCTAAGCTCACGGCAACATTGTCATAATCATTAATAACAGTGTGTGTTAAAGCGGGTAATAAATTAACCGGAATATTATCGACGCAATAATAACCCAAATCTTCTAATACTCTTAGCGCTACTGATTTACCTGAGCCTGATCGGCCACTTACCACAATAAGCTTCATTTCATTACTTCTATTGGTTATGTTGATTTAAGAGTTTGCAAAAACTAGCTGAAATAGCTGTTGATCGTTTTTGCATTTTCGTAACTCTTTAGCTATTTTTTTATCGCTAAATAATTTGGCAATACTTTGCAAAGTGGATAAATGTTCTTTACATAATGATTCTGGAACAAACAGGGCAATAAAAATATCAACAGGACGTTGATCTATAGCATCAAAAGCAATGGCGTGATCTGTGGTCATTAATACCGCGATAACTTGATTTGATTTATTTAACCTACCGTGTGGTATGGCAATACCATTACCGATACCCGTACTACCTAATTTTTCGCGTTGCATTAAGCAGCCAAGTAGTTCTTGCTGGGTTAGTTCAGATATTTTAGTGGCGGCTATGGCGCTTATTTTTTCAAGAATGCGCTTTTTACTTGAAGCAGGAACTGCACATAAAGTGCAGTCCTGAGATAAAATATCTTGTAGTTTCATAGTTATTTGATTAATGCTAGTGCGAAGTTATTTTTTCTTTGTATTTTAATACTTGTCTGTCTAGTTTATCAATTAAAGAATCAATCGCTGCGTACATATCGGTGTCTGATGATGAAGCAAATATGTCATTACCATTCATGTGTAATGTCGCTTCGGCTTTATGGGTTAATTTTTCAACATTAAGAACAACATGAACATTATTGATATGATCAAAATGTCGTTCTAGCTTTGCAAACTTGCTGGTGACGTAATCGCGTAGTGAAGAGGTTAATTCTATATGATGACCTGTAAGATTAATTTGCATAAGCTCAATCCTTATCGAGTGTGTTATTAAAGTAAACTTTTACGTTGATTAGATGGTGGAATAGCAAGTGATTCACGATATTTTGCTATAGTCCGCCGGGCTACATTAATGCCTTGATCGGCAAGTAATTCAGTCATTTTATTGTCACTTAATGGTTTTGACGGAATTTCTGCGGCAATCAATTTCTTGATTAATGCTCGAATAGCTGTTGATGAACATTCTCCTCCGTTTTCTGTACTAACGTGACTTGAGAAAAAATATTTGAGTTCAAATATTCCTCTGGGTGTATGCATGTATTTTTGGGTTGTTACACGAGAAATGGTAGATTCATGCATATCGACCATTTCAGCAATATCATTTAATACCATCGGACGCATGGCCTCTGCTCCATGCTCAAAAAAACCTTGTTGTTGGTGTACAATACAATTGGACACTTTTAATAGCGTATCGTTGCGTGATTCTAAACTTTTTATAAACCATTTTGCTTCTTGTAAATTTGAACGCATAAATTGACTGTCATCAGATGATTTCATGCCTTTTATCATTGCGGCATATTGTTGATTTATATTCAATTTGGGTGCGGTATCTGGATTTAGTTCAACTACCCAACGACCATTTTTCTTTTCTACGAAAACATCAGGGATCACATATTGATCATCACTTTTTATCATCGCATCGCCAGGACGGGGATTTAATGATTGTATTAAGCGCATTACCTCACGCAGTTGATCTTCTTTTAAGCGCGTTTTGCGCATTAATTGGCGATAATCTCTGTTGCCTAATAAATCAATATAGTTGCTAATAATTAATTTGCTTTCTTTTAACCAAGGTGTTTCTTTATCAAATTGATTTAATTGAATTAATAAACATTCTGCAACACTACGTGCGGCAACACCGATAGGGTCAAACATATTAATACGTTTTAATACCGCTTCAATTTCGTCTAGTTCAACTTCACTATCGCCGATACTTTCTAAAATATCATCGCTAGTTACGGTTAAGTAGCCAGCATCATCAACGGCTTCAATTATCGCTGTTGCTATGGTTCTATCGGTGTCGGTAAAGGGGGTTAATTCCATTTGCCAGCGTAAATGATCTTGAATTGTTTCCGTGGTTTCGCCTTGATAAACATAATCGTCAGCGGGGGCTACCGCGCCCGTATTTGAGGTGCCAGCGCTGTATGATTCTTCCCACGTAGTATCGATACTTAGTTCTTCAGGAATATCATTTTTTTCGATGACTTCGGTGGTGGTTATTTCATCATTAGTGGGTTGCGAATCTTCGCTACCATCGCTCGTTTTATGTTCGCCATTGTCATCGGTATTAGCTGAAAATGCTTGTTCTAATTGATCCATTTCATTTTCATTACTGTCAGTTGTGCTTTCATCTACTTCTAACAAGGGGTTGCTTTCAAGGTTTTCTTGGATTTCTTGTTGAAGATCTAACGTTGACAATTGCAACAGCTTTATCGCTTGTTGCAATTGTGGTGTCATAGTTAAACTTTGTCCTATACGGAGCTGAAGACTTGGGCGCATTAAGGTTTTTATTATTCCTGTGTTGTTATCTTTATGTATGGTGACAGTTTAACTCTATTACAAGTAAAATTATCAAGATTTAATTCGTTATAGTGTTTAAATATGTTACTAAATTTCTTTAGCTATCTATGTTTAATTTATGTTTAACTACTTAGTTACTATAGCGTGAATTGTTCGCCTAGGTACACATCTCTTACTTGTTTATTGGCAAGTATTTGATCTGCATTACCTTCGGCGATTAATTCGCCGTGGCTAACAATATAAGCGTGCTCACAAACATCTAGCGTTTCTCTGACATTATGGTCGGTGATCAAAATACCGATACCGCGTTCTTTTAAGTGTAGGATAATCTTTTTTATATCTCCAACTGATATTGGGTCAACACCCGCAAAAGGTTCATCAAGTAAGATAAATTTAGGCTCAGCGGCTAATGCTCGGGCTATTTCAACACGGCGGCGTTCGCCACCCGACAAGCTCATACCTAAATTATTTTTAATATGGCCAATATTAAACTCTTCAACTAAGTGTTCTAATTTTTCTTCTCGCTCTACGGCGGATAGCTGTTTACGTGTTTCTAATATAGCCATTATATTGTCATAAACACTCAATTTTCGAAATATTGAAGCTTCTTGCGGTAAGTAACCAATACCTTTGCGTGCGCGGACATGCATGGGCTCTAAGGTGAGATTTTCACCGTTGAGAATTATTTCACCATCATCACTGGGAACTAAACCAACAATCATATAAAACAAAGTCGTTTTACCTGCCCCATTAGGGCCAAGTAAGCCGACTATTTGCCCCGCATTGACTTGTAAGCTAACGTTTTTAACAACACGGCGGCCTTTGTATGATTTTGCTAAGCCTGAGGCGACTAAGGTAGAAACAGCGGTAGAAACAGTCATAGTTTAATTTTTGTCTTTTAATTGGGGTTGTAAAATAGTGGTAACAGAATCTTCATTATTACTTTCTGCACTTAATTGTTCGGTTAGGGTGTTATAAACAATTTTATTGCCACTCACTAAGCTACCTTGTTGGCTAACAGAGGCGTTGCCTGAAATGGTAATAATATGATTGGCTTCATCATATCTAATTTCATCGGCTTGTAAGTTAATGGGTTGACCGTTATCAAGTAATTGTTTAAAAATGGCGGGTTTGCCGCTGGCGATATAAACTTTATTATCGCTATTGGCTTTGCTGATAACTCTTACTATGTCGGCACTAATAGAAAGTGAGCCTTGTGTTATGACGACATCATCTAAATAACTGGCTATTTTATTTTTTAAATCGGTTGCTTGGCGCTTTGCTTTGATTATTATTTGTTTGTTTAAATCAGCGGTTGCGCTATGGGCTATACCTACAGGCAAGAGCAAACCACTTATTAGTAGTGGTGCCAAGCGCCTAATTAATTTTTTTACTGTTACTTTCATTACCATTACCTTGAGGGCTTCTTTTATCATTAGTGTCATTAGTTAATATTTTTTTATAAATTGTTTGCACATGCTCTGTTAGCGTCATTTGCCTCGTGTTTAAATCAACAATCAGGCCAGAACCATACATGATAAAATCTTTGCCTTGTATCATTACCGTTTGGTCTGAACTGATGATATTGCTATTAAGATCAAGTTCCAAATATTTGCAATTTATCTCTTGAATTAAACTACTTTTATCTGTTGCGACTAAACGCACACGAGTTTCTAAAATAACGCGATTATTACTATAAAGCGTGGCTTCCTTTGCGGTAATTTTCCATGCTTTGCTGCTGTTTTTAGGAAATAACGTATATTGTGGATATTCAAAATGGGTAAATTCTAACTCAGCGTAATGTTCCATGCGTTGTGCATTAATCACATGAGATAGTTTACCCTGACTATTATAAATAGAACTACTTAAAAACTCGGCAATAAAATCAGGTTCTAACTGTTGGTCAATCACCGTCGGATCTTTAATTTGCGCACTACGCCATTGAATAATGCTATAAGCCATAAAGGCTAAAAACAAGATAAATGCAGATAAGCTATATAATCTATTCAATATAAGCTCCTCGCACTTTGTTTATATAGACTTTAGTGATAAAAAATAGTGTCATATACTGGCACCAGAGGCTTGTGCTAAGGTGTTTTTGCATTGCATTATAGTATCGCATAATTCTCTAACAGCACCAAAACCGCCATTGAGTTGAGTAATATAATCTGCTTGTTGAACAACGCTTGGGTGAGCATCGTTTACCGCAACACCTAAGCCTACGACTTTAATACAGGCAAGATCAGGAATGTCATCACCTATATATGCAATATTTTCAAGTGCGATATTTTGTTGGTGTGCTATCTCTTTGAGCGCGGGAAGTTTATCTTCTTGCCCTTGAATAATATGATTAACATTTAAGGCGCGCATACGGTTATACACAATAGTTGATTTACGCCCCGTGATCACGGCAACTTGTACACCGCTAGCAATTAAGGCTTTTATACCAAAGCCGTCTTTGGTGTGAAAGGCTTTTAACTCTTCGCCGTCGTTGCCTAAATAAATTCTGCCATCAGAAAATACGCCATCAATATCGCAAACAAGTAATTTTACTCGGGTAAATTTATCTACGAGTGTTACTGAAATTTCACCGTATAACGTTTGCATTGTTAAAGTACTCCAGATTTTAGTAAATCTTGCATATTCATCGCACCAATCGGGCGATTTTGTTGATCAATAATAATTAACCCATTAATTTTTTCATCTTCCATTATTTTTAGTGCTTCGGCGGCAAGTGTCTCGGCAGTGGCGGTGCTTGGGTTAAGCGTCATTACTGCGGCGATATTATCATGGTGAATGTCAACTTTTGCTGATAATACACGACGTAAATCGCCATCGGTAAATAAACCAACTAACTGACCTTGTTCATCAATTACGGTGGTCATGCCTAAGCCCTTGGCAGACATTTCAACTAAGGCGTCTTTAATCAAAGCGTTAGTGCTTACTTTTGGTAAATGTTCACCGCTGTGCATAATATCGCTCAAGCGTAATAGTAGGCGTTTACCTAAACTACCCCCTGGGTGTGATAAGGCAAAATCATCGGCAGTAAAGCCTTTAGCACTTAATAAAGCTACCGCAAGGGCATCGCCCATCACCAAAGCAGCGGTGGTACTAGACGTTGGCGCTAAACCTAACGGGCAAGCTTCTTGAGAGACTTGAATACAAATATGTTCATCACTTAATTTAGCTAAGGTTGAATGGATATTACTCGACATTGCAATAAGTTTTGCGCCAATACGACGTATTACAGGCACTATGGCTAATACTTCGGTGGTTTCCCCTGAATTCGAAATTGATAACACCACATCGTCGGCGGTGATCATGCCTAAGTCACCATGACTCGCTTCACCCGGATGAACAAAAAAAGCGGGTGTGCCAGTACTGGCTAAAGTCGCGGCTATTTTTCCACCGATATGGCCAGATTTACCCATGCCAATAACGATAACTCGTCCTGTGCAGTTAAACATTAATTGGCAAGCACGGGCAAAATTATCATCAATAAATTGCTGCAATTCTTGTATGGCTTGTTGTTCTATAGTGATAACTTGTTTAGCTAACTGTTTAAAATTATTCATGGTGATCTTTTATGCTGATTTTATTTTAATAGATAGTTATTGGTTAATGTTGCGTAAAAAGTAAACCCTGATAGGCAATATAACAGACTAATAGTAATGCACCTTTTAACCGAGTGATACGAAAAAAACCTTTTTGGCGGCTAAAACATAAGGCAAATAATAATAAGGTGATTGCGATCATTACGGGGGCATCGCGTAAACCCGCTTCAGGATCAATACTGCCCGGTGCAAGCAAGCCAGCAAAAGGTAATACCGCTAAAATGTTAAAAATATTAGAGCCAATAATATTACCTAAGGCAAGATCATCTTCTTTTTTTATTACGCTCGCAACGCTTGCAGCTAATTCAGGCAAACTAGTGCCAACGGCAATAACAGTAAGACCAATAACTAAATCACTAATACCAAAAGATCGAGCAATAAAACTGGCTGAGTCAACTAAATAATGAGCACTGCCAACTAATAATATAATCCCGACAACTAACCAGAAAATAGCACTGCGCGCATTGGTTTTTTCTGGAATGTCTTGTTCAGCTTCACTGATCATTGGATCGTCAATTTTGTTATTGTTTTTACGTTGTAATAGCGCTCTAATTAATAAACTGCTAATGAAAATAAAAAAACCAACTATTAGTACTAAGCCTTCATCAAAGGTAAAAGTGTTATCTTTAAGTACCCAATAGGCGACTAATGTCAGTAATAAAATCAGCGGTAATTCTTGTTTGATGGTTGAAGATGATACTTGCAGGGGTTTTACCAAGGCGGTAATACCCAGCACTAGGGCAATATTGGTAATGTTTGAACCAATGGCATTACCAATGGCCGTATCAGGGTTACCCTGAAGTGATGCGGTTGCAGCGACCATCATTTCGGGCGCTGACGAGCCCATAGCAACGATAGTTAGCCCAATGATCATTGGAGAAATGCCAAAATTTCGCGCTAATGATGAAGCCCCATAAACAAATTTATCGGCACTCCATACCAGCACCATTAAGGCGACTAATAGAATAAAAACATGCTCTAACATTAACAACTCCAAAGATATGCTCAAGTAATGAATAGTAGCCCATCATTAACTACTTGAGTGATGAAAGTGAATTGTCGCCTCTTGACGATAAAAATAAAAGACAAATAAGATAAATGGGGCAAAAAAAATGTAACAGGGTTCATTTTAACACAGTAACCTCATTTATTACTGGCATAAAAAATGTTGAAAAAAGGTAAAAAATACACCTGATTTTTAACTGATTAACATTATACCAAGTTTCATGGATGACAATGTCGTATTCTTTTTTAAATAAGTTTTGTATGAAAACATCAAAACCAGTTGAAAAATCACTGATGAGGACTCTTTAGATGATGCTATTGAAGAGTGAACATCGTTTAAAATAAATTATTAATACGTATATTAGACGTATATTGAGCTTTTAAGGGGAAATAACTATACTGTACGCATATTAAACGTATGAGGATTTGCTTATGGTAGCCTTAGTATTGAAAAAAGATGCACGGTTGGATTTAAAAACAACCGCTCAAAATAAAGCATTACTTGCACAAGCAGCAATGTTACGTGGTGTAGATATGACCACGTTTATCATGATACCAGCTTTAAAAGCGGCAAGAGAAGTTGTAGCACTTAATGAAAAAATACAACTTGATCAACACGAGCAACATGCTTTGTTTGCCGCATTATCTAAACCGTCTAAACCTACTGATGGTCTGAAGGATTTACTATCAGCAGGAATATTTAGTGAACGATAATCAATTTGTTATTGAAAAATTTGAGCCTAAGCAATCATATTACCAACAGAAAAAGTTTGATTGTGGCAACAGAATTATTAATAAGTTTATTCATTCTTCATTAAAAAAGCAGGTAAGCCATAATTTTTATCAAGCATTTGTATTGCTTGATTTGGAAAATAATGAACGGTTTTCTGCTTTCTACACCTTAACTTCCTTTAAACTTCAAGCAAATGAATTAGAACGACTATCAAAAGGTAGTTTGCCTAGAGATATTCCTTGTGTACGCTTAGTCATGCTTGGCGTTAACCTTCCGCTTCAAGGGCAAGGTATTGGACGTAAAATGATGTCGGATGTTTTGCATAGAGTACATAGAGCATCAAAAGAAATTGGGATCTATGGGTTATATTTAGATGCAGATCCTAACGCAACAGATTTCTATTTGAGTTTAGGGTTTACGCGGTTAGATTGTGGTGGAAGTGATGATGTTGCTAAAATATTTTTAAGTATTGAGGTTATAAATCAACTGCTTGGTTAAAGAATAGTAAAATTACGTAAAAGTATTAACGAAGGATCGTAAACCGTACTTATTTATATGCAGGCACGATACTATGATCCAGTTATCGAACGGTTCTGTTCGAATTATCCTATTGTATTTCGCGTTGTGTATGAAGTGCTATTTTATGCGGTTATATTATTCAGGCTCTGGTTAGGCATTTTATTTTGTAAAAAAGAAAAATTAAATATATAAGCTAATTAGCTGAATAAGTAGCTACAGCAAGGTTCTTTACAAATATATACATTTTATTACTATTTTTTACTGAAATTATTAATGAAGAAAGTGCTGTGCTGAGGTAAAATTTGTCAATTAACTAAATTTTATTAAATGACAATAACAATTAAAGAGTTTAAATGTCGATAATCGCACCTAAAATAGCGAAACAAATAGTGCCTAATAGCAGCGATCAACACGCTGTGATGTCGGATATTATTGTAGACATTCAAAATGTTACTTTTAAACGCGATGAACGTGTAATTTATGACAACATTAGTTTGTCTATTCCTCGAGGTAAAATCACCGCAATAATGGGGCCTAGTGGTATTGGTAAAACCACTTTGTTACGCCTTATTGGGGGGCAGTTAAAACCTGAAAGCGGTAAAATTTTATTTGAACAACAAAATATTCCACAACTTTCTCGCCATGATTTATACGAAACACGCAAACGTATGAGTATGTTATTTCAAAGTGGTGCGTTGTTTAGCGAAATGACGGTCTACGACAATATTGCTTTTCCTATTCGCGAGCACAGTAAACTGTCAGAAGCGCTGATTGAAAAAATGGTGTTAATGAAGCTTGAGGTGGTAGGTTTACGTGGTGCTCGTCATCTATATCCTAGTGAGTTATCAGGTGGTATGGCACGGCGTGCAGCATTAGCGCGGGCAATTGCACTTGATCCTGAATTGATATTATATGATGAACCTTTTGCGGGACAAGATCCCATTTCGATGGGCGTTATTGTTCGCTTAATTCATTCGTTAAATGATGCGTTAGGGTTAACCTCTGTGGTGGTTTCTCACGATGTGCAAGAAGTAATGAGCATTGCTGATTATATTTATATTATCGCAGAGCAAAAAATTATAGGTCAAGGAACCCCTAAACAAATAGCACAACAAAACTCTCCTTTAGTTAAACAATTTGTACAAGGTGAAGCTGATGGGCCTGTACCATTTCACTTTCCTGCTAAGTCTTATCGTGATGAACTATTAGGACAAAAACGTTAAATGTTAAATTATTTACTAAAAAACATGCAGTTGTTAGGGCGTGATACGCTTAATAATATCGGCGGATTAGGCCGAGCATCATTACTATTGTTTTCAGCTCTAGTACATATTCCTAACCCGCGCAAAGGTTTTCCGTTGTTTATTCAACAGTTATTTGCGGTTGGTGTGTTATCGCTATTAATCATTATAGTTTCAGGGCTTTTTATCGGCATGGTACTCGCTTTACAAGGCTATACCATTTTAGTGGGCTATGGCGCTGAGGCAAGTTTAGGGCCGATGGTCGCGTTATCTTTATTGCGTGAGTTAGGGCCAGTGGTGGCTGCATTATTATTTGCGGGGCGCGCAGGTAGCGCCTTAACGGCAGAAATAGGCTTAATGAAAGCAACCGAGCAGTTATCCAGTATGGAAATGATGGCGGTTGATCCGTTACGTCGTGTTATCGTACCTCGTTTTTGGGCGGGGATGGTCAGCATGCCATTGTTAGCCGCAATATTTTCTGCGGTGGGAATTTTAGGCGCGCATTTAGTTGGCGTTGACTGGCTTGGTTTAGACGCAGGAACATTTTGGTCAGTAATGCAAAATCAAGTTGATTTTCGTGGTGATATTGTTAACGGTATTATTAAAAGTGGTGTATTTGCTTTTGTCATCACTTGGATTGCGGTATATAAAGGTTATGATTGCATACCAACCTCGGAAGGTATTTCACGGGCAACTACCGCTACTGTGGTGCAATCTTCATTATTAATTTTAGGTTTAGATTTTGTATTAACAGCATTGATGTTTGCGCGTTAATATTTTTATATGCTCGCTCCACTTGCAACTGCATCATTAAGTAGAACGGGTATAGTTATTGCTTTATAAATAAGGTTTGGAACAGACATTATGTCTAAAAAAATAGAATTGTTAGTTGGTTTTTTTATTGCGTTAGGTATTGCTGCATTGTTAATGTTGTCATATAAAGTGGCTAAAACGGGAATTTCTGGTAGTGATGAAACTTATGTTTTATATGCCAAATTCTCTAACATTGGTGGTTTAAAAGTGCGCTCACCAATAAAAGTAGGTGGTGTTGTTGTCGGCCGTATAACACATATTTCCTTAGATGCTGAAGATTATACGCCAGTGGTTACCTTAACGATTGATAAAAAATATAGCCAATTTTCAGATGCGACTTCAGTCTCCATTTTAACGGCTGGTTTATTGGGTGAACAATATATAGGTTTGCAACCTGGTTTTGTTGATGACAGTGTTGAAATGCTCCAACCTGGGGATTATATTGAAGATACTAAGCCCGCATTAGTATTAGAAGAATTAATTGGGCAGTTTTTATTTAGCAAAGGAAGCGAATAAGGTCTCACTATGAAATATATAAAAAAAATGTTTATCTCCTTGTTGTTAGTAAGTTTATCGTTATTTTCACTGAATTCAGTTGCCAGTGCTAATATTGATAAAAGTGATCCTTATAAAATGATCCAAAAAGCAGCAAATAATGCTTTTAAACGCTTTGCTAGCGAGCAAAGTGCTATTCAAAAAGATCCAAATATTTTAAAAACGATAGTGCGTGAAGAATTACTTCCTTATGTCGATTACAAATATGCGGCTTATAAAGTCATTGGTAGTGGTAATCTAAGAAAGACCACCCGTGCGCAACGCGATCATTTTGTCATTATTTTTCGTGATTATTTAGTGACACAATACGCGCAAGTATTTACACGCTATAAAAAGCAAAAAGTTGTATTTGCACCCGCTAAAGATTTTAGCCATAGAAAAATTCTTGCGGTAAAAACGACCATTTTAGATCCTGTATTAGGCAAAATTGATATTGACTTTAAAGTAAAACGCAATAAAAGAACTAAAGAATGGAAAGCTTTTGACTTAGTTGCTGAGGGTATTAGCTTACTTGACAGTAAACAAGCCGAGTTAGACAGTATTATTCGTCAAAAAGGTATCGATTATGCGGCTAAATTACTTAAAGAAAAAAGTCATCGCAATATCGTTTTAAAATCGAGTAAAAAATCAAAAAAACTGCCTGTTAAAGCACAAACTGCGGTAAATAATTAGTGAGTAAAGCGCAGCAGAGAGCCATTCATTTATCGGTAGAAAATGAGCAATATTTATTAACGGGTGAATTAACTCGGCATACAGTACCGTGTTTATCTTTTAAAAAACTAAAAAAAATATTAGCGGCTGATAACGCTAGTTTTAATTTTAGCCATATTGATAAAGTTGATACCGCAGGTCTTGCTTGGATGTGTGCTCTATTAGAGCAAGCGAATAAGCAAAAGTGTCAATTAAGTTTTATTCATATCCCTGAACAATTAGCTAAACTGGCCAAATTAAGTGGTGTAGATGATTTTTTACCGATAGACTAAATATTAACCGATATTTTGATGCGTTATTGAAAACAACATTGAAAGTATCATTGAAAAAATTACTTAACATATTTAAAGGAAAAATTTTGGAACTTAGTGAAATAGAACAATTAATTAAAGACGTATTAACGCTTGATGAATTACATGTCACCTTTGATGGTTCACAATGTAAAGTTGTTGCAGTTGCTGATATGTTTGGTGACATGAGTCGGGTTAAGCGCCAACAAGCGGTTTATGCACCACTTGCTAATGCTATTAGTGAAAATAAAATTCATGCGGTAACCATTAAAACTTTTACTAAAGAGCAGTGGCAACGCGATAAGCTATTTAATCTATAAAATAGCTGCATGCACGAGTAAAGCATGTAATACTTTGTGCAACAAAAGCTATTTTATTAGCCTATTTATTAATTTATTGAGAAAGTAATTTATTTTGGATGCATTTAAAATTTCAGGTGGCACGCCACTAAAAGGTGAAGTCACCATTTCAGGTGCTAAAAACGCCGCACTTCCTATTCTAATGTCAGCGCTGCTTTCAAAAACCCCCATTATATTCCGTAATGTCCCTAAGCTTAATGATATTTTAACCACGGTAAAATTATTAACGCAATTGGGCGCTAAAATTCAATGGTTATCAGATGACGAATTAGAGGTAGATGCGAGCACTATTACTAATTGTTGTGCAGCTTATGATTTGGTTAAAACCATGCGAGCCTCTATTTTAGTGCTGGGGCCTTTACTTGCACGCATGGGGCATGCCGAAGTGTCTTTGCCGGGCGGCTGTGCTATTGGCGCAAGACCGGTGAATTTACACATCCAAGGTCTTAAATTAATGGACGCTGATATTGACGTTGAAAACGGCTATATCATTGCTAAAAATTCAGGACGTTTAAAAGGCGCAAATATCTTTATGGATATGGTCAGCGTTACCGGCACCGAAAATTTAATGATGGCAGCAGCATTGGCTGAGGGTACAACGGTTATTGAAAATGCCGCGCGCGAACCTGAAATTGTTGATTTAGCGAATTGTTTAAATGGTATGGGTGCGAAAGTTAGCGGTGCAGGTACTGATACTTTAACTATTGAAGGTGTTGCTGAACTTCAAGGTAAAGAGCACCGCGTGATGCCAGACAGAATTGAAACGGGTACTTTTTTAGTTGCCGCAGCGGTCACACAAGGACATATTAAATGTTTAAATACTGATCCCAGTGCGCTTGAAGCAGTATTAAGTAAATTACAAGAAGCAGGCGCTGAAATTACTACGGGTGATAATTGGATTGAATTAGTCATGCATAGTCGCCCGAAAGCCGTAAATATTAAAACGGCACCTCATCCTGCCTTTCCAACCGATATGCAAGCGCAATTTGTGGCGTTAAATGTTATTGCCGAAGGTACTGCAACGATCACAGAAAATATTTTTGAGAACCGTTTTATGCACGTACCTGAATTACAGCGCATGGGTGCAGATATTTCGCTAGAAGGTAATACAGCAATTACTAAAGGTGTAAATAGTTTAAATGGCGCACAAGTGATGGCTACTGATTTACGTGCCTCAGCAAGCCTAGTTATTGCTGGACTTGTTGCGAGGACAGAAACACAAGTGGATCGCATTTATCATATTGATCGCGGTTATTTACATATCGAAGATAAATTACAAGCCCTTGGTGCAGACATAAAGCGCGTCAGTTTGTAACTATTTTATTTTGCACACCTGATCGGTTTTAATCTGAGCGGGTTTAATTCCCCGCCGCTCGCGGCGTTTTGTAGGTTGGGCTTTAGCCCATCAAGTTGACGGCAGCTCTTCATAAAAGATGCCGTACCTACAATTTACGTCATATTATACCCCTCTTCGCGAAGCGAATTTGAGCCAGAGCGAAAAGCCTTGGC
>JAESPQ010000012.1 GCA_016765535.1 Alteromonadaceae bacterium
TAAACAAAATCCTTATTTATGGCAATTACTCTTATTAGCAATGATTGCTTATTTATTAATGGGGCCAATGCAAGTTATTTTACCGACAATTGCGAAGTTAAATTTACATTTAAATGAAACCAACCAAGGGAATTTTTTAAGTTTAGTGGCCTTTTCTCTTATCGTTGGTGGTTTATTGGCTATGTGGACACGTACTAAAGGCAAGTTGGGTATTCAGCTGCTGATTACGATTTTTATAGCAGGTACAGGAATAGGTTTATTAGGACAAATTAGCCAACTAAAAACAGCTGTTTTTGTTTTAGTATTTGCAGCTACTTGTGGTGGTATTGCGATCAGTCTTATTGTTGCCGGACTACAGCGATTTTCTCCTGATGAACATCGCGGTCGGATCATGAGTTTTTATACCATTATCAGTCAATTTATTCCTGCGATGGCGGGCATTATATCGGGAATGCTGGCACAAATTTTAACTCCAGCAACCGCTTTGGCTATTATTGGTGGTGTTATTGGCGTGAGTATTTTAATTAGCCTGCTCTTACTTACTCATATTCGACAACTAAATGTTTTTGAACTAAATACTGAGGTTAAACAAGCTTAATATGACACTAATATCTAATATTCATAAAAACGCTTTTAAAAATAAAGTGATTATTATCACTGGCGGAGCTGGCGGTTTAGGCTGTGCTTTAGTGCGACAATTATTAAATTGTGGTGCAAAAGTTGTGGCATTAGATTTAACCATAGACAAATTGAATACAGCCGAATTAGTGGATAATAAAAATTTATTATCGATAGCCGTTGATATTACCGATAATCAAGCTTTACAAAAGGCAGTTGAACAAACCATGACTTATTTTGGCCAAATTGATATTTTGTTTAACAATGCGGGTATTACTCATATGAGTACCTTTGAAAATACCACGGTTGAATTATTTAACACTATTATGAAAGTCAACTTTACTGCTAGTGTCAATATAACGCGCTTATGTTTACCCTATTTAATTGAAAGTAAAGGACAAATAGTTGCTATTTCTAGTGTTGCTGGTTTTGCTCCTTTATATGGACGTAGTGCCTACAGTGCCAGTAAACATGCCATGGAAGGTTTTTTTCAATCGTTAGCGAGCGAAGTTAAAGATAAGGGAATTGGTGTTTTAATCGTTTGTCCGTCATTTGTTAAGTCTCGTCCAGAGTTAACTGCCAAAGTTAATCAAGGGATTTCGTCACCGGGTGCGCTTAAAAAGAGTACTAATGGTGAACAATTGTCACCTGAATATGCAGCTAAAAAAATTATTGAAGCCACAATTAAAGGGCAACGAATTTTGTATTTGGGCAAGGTTTCAAATATTGCTCATTGGTTGTATTTATTATTACCGAAACTTTATTTACGTTTAATGGTGAAAAACGCACAAAAAGAATTTAGTTAATAAGTTTATAACTAAAGGTTAATTTTTGATTTTTTTGATGAAAATATAATTTAATTATGCGATTTTTAGGAATTCGTCAGGGTTTTTTAATAATACGTAAGTAATTAAAAAGCCTTATTAGCATACTGGAGATAAGAATAAAGTGATAAAAGTCACTAAAGCTGCAATGCAAAAAAATATAAATATAAAAAATACATAAAAAATACAAAAGTATATAAATAAGTAATCTATGGGGAAGGAAAACACTATGCCTTATTTAGGTAAAAAAATTATAAATAAAAATATTATTACTAAAGCAATCATTTCAAGTCTTGCAATAGCCTCTTGTTGGGTCAATGCACAAGAGAGTACAGTTAATACCGAAAATGCTCAGGCTAAAAAAAATGATATTGAAATTGTTACGGTTACCGCGCAAAAACGTGTACAAAATATTTTAAAAGTACCGATCACCGTTGGTAGTGTTAGTGCAAATTTAATTAAAGAAAGCGGCTCTACTTTATTAAGTGAAATTGATAAATTTATTCCTGGCTTTGAATTTGGCGATGGCACTATGACACAAGATGGTATCACCATGCGTGGTATTTCAAGCCCAGGGATCAGTGTAGGTGGAGATCCTTCATCCGCTTCTTTTTATGATGATGTTTATATGCCACAAGCCGCCCATAATGTACTTTTTACCGATATTGCTCGTATAGAAGTATTAAAAGGACCTCAAGGAACGTTATTTGGTCGCAACGCCGCAATGGGAGTGGTCAATGTAGTGCCTAATGCACCACAAGATGAAACTGAAGCGTTTGTTAAAGCAACCTTTGGCACTGATAATTTGCAACGTTATGAAATGATGGGGAATATTGCCTTAACAGATAACTTTTTTGTACGTGCTAATTTTTTATCAACTGAGCAAGACGGTATCGTTAAAAATATCGCCCGTCCTATATGGAATGAAAACAATAAAATTTGGGATTTAGGAGCGGTAAATCATCAAGCTGGCAGAATTGCGGTGTTATGGAATATTTCAGATAAAACCAATTTTCAACTGTCTTACGATTTTGATGATTTAAATCAAGCACCATCGATGGCGGTAGGTATTAGTGAGTTTTCGTATAGTAAAGGTGATATTTTTGCCAATAAAGCTGAAAATGATGTTGAAGGCGGCAAAGAAACTCGTGATATGTATGGTGTTATTGCCAAGCTTAATCATGAGTTTAGCGATGAACTCTCAATGAAATATATTGTGAGTTACCGTGATTGGGAAACCTATAATCGTCAAGATGAAGATGGCACCGCAGATCAAACGCGTTATTTTGATACCATCAATAATGAAATTTCTAATATTTTTTATACTGAGTTACAAGTAAATTACATCAGTAATAAAATTAATGCGGTTGCAGGCTTTTCTTATTCTAAAGAAGATGTAAAACAAAATACTTATTTAACCTTAACCGCTGATACTGCGGCTCGATTAATTACTGGAGAGCTTAATAATACCATTAGAGACGGTGTCGCAGCGCAAGTCGCTACTATGATTGGTGGAAGTAGTGATGCCAATGCTGCCGCTGCTTTTGGAGATGGTGTAACTTTTAATGGTGCTGTTGATGCGCTTTTTTCTGCCAATGGTTTTCCCCTTGATCATTTATGGAATGCTGGTGAATGGGCAAATACTTTAAATGCTTTAGGTTTTGGTGAAAGTATTATGACTGGTATTGGTATGCCTGGTGTACCCCTTACCGGTGACATTGTAAATGCTACAGGCGACATTACTTATGATGCCGTTGCGCAAGCAATGGGCTTTCCTGAAATTTTTGGTCCTAGTAATCGTGGTAAATTTTGGCGAGAAAGTATTATAAATACGGGCAACTTTACCAACTGGGGTATTTATGGTGATCTTGATTATAGTGTTACTGATAAATGGCATGTTATTGGTGGTTTGCGTTATTCAAAAGACACCAAAGATTTTACTTGGAATATTCCACAAAATAGTTTTGCCGCCATTAGACCTGGCGTCCAAAATTTATTGTTCAAACAAATTGATTTAGCTGCTTCAGACTCATGGAGTAAAGTGACAGGACGTTTAGTGAGTAGTTATCAACTTGATGATGATCAAATGGTGTTTGCTTCTTATTCTACGGGGTATAAATCAGGTGGATATGATTCATTAACGCCGAATACACAATCTTTTTCACCTGAAAATACCACTAACTACGAAATAGGTTATAAAGCTATATTGTGGGATGAGGTGGTTGCTAATGTAAGTGGCTATTATTTAGAATTAAAAAATTTACAAAGTTCTATTTCATCGAAAACACCCGATAATTTTCAAGCGATACCGACTATTATTAATGAAGATAAAAATATTACAGGTGTTGAATTTGATTTACGCTGGAATGTGAGTTCAAGTTTACGATTAGGTGTGGTTACTGAAATCAGAAGTACCGATAATTACTCTCCCGATTTTTATAATGCCGAAGGTACTTTTATTAAAGCGCAGAAAACAACGATTAGTGCCGCCAGTAAATACACTTATACGCTAGACTGGATGCCAGATTTTGGTGTTGGCACCACAAATTTACATGTTGACTATGTTTTTGAAGAAAATATTAATGCCCAGCAAGTGGGTTTAGAAGAATATAAAAAACCAATAGATGCTTATTTTCGTGATACTAAAAACTTAAATGGGCGTTTATCGTGGCTTTCTAGCAATGATAAGCTTGAAATAGGTTTATGGACTAAAAATTTATTAGATAATCGTTATATGTTTTCGCTTGGTGGTTATGCTGCGCAAGTATTGGGAGTACCTCATGGACGTATTAACCGTGGTAGGGAAGTGGGTATGGATGTGAAATACTCGTTTTAATAAATAAATTATTGAGCTGTTTTTATTATAAAAAAACCTGAATCATTATTCAGGTTTTTTAATTTATATTTTATAAGGTTTAACAAATGTTAAAAAAAACATCATGGGTTATTATTTTTATTTTGGTAGCGTTATTTTTTGCCGCACCATCATTATTAGGGTTTTCACTATTAAAAATTGGTGATGCGGTTAAGGTTTCAACGAGTATGAGCGCAAAACTTGCTTGTTCTGCTAGTTTTATTAGTGGTTTTGATGAACGGCGTATCGTTAATGACTTAGCCACCTATTCGCCTGTTAATAGACTGGTAAATTTAACCTATTCAAGCTCACAAGTTAGTGCAACATTATTCGGTATAGCTAAAACTACAGCAACATATCGTGATGGACTTGGTTGCACACTAGATATTGGTGATACCAAGCCTTTAGATAAAATCAACGTGACACAACTTAAACCATCACCCGCACAATGGCCATTAGGTGAAAGTGTTACGCATATTAATGCTTTTATGCAACAACAATTAGATGAAATGCTTAAGTCTGATAATAAGCAGGGCTTAGATAGTCGAGCCATGTTAATTGTTAAAAATGGCCATGTTATTGCTGAGTCTTATGGTAATAATATTTCAGCACATACGCCTTTATTAGGTTGGTCGATGGGGAAAAGTGTCACCTCGATTATACTGGGACGAATGCAACAGTTAGGTTTGCTAAAAATGAGTGATACGCATTTATTTGCACAATGGAATGATAAGCGTAACCAATTGAGTTTAATTGATTTATTACAGATGAGTTCTGGATTGAAATTTGATGAAACTTATACACCTGGCAGTGATTCAACACAGATGCTTTTTAGTGCTTATAGCGCATCCGATGTTGCTATGGCGAGTCCTCTAGTTTATAAGCTAGGTCAGTATTTTTCATATTCATCAGGAACAACTAATTTATTATCTCGTTATATTCATCAACAATTAGGCAACCAAACGCAAACCGATATTAACTTTTATCAACAACAATTATATAAACCATTAGGCATGACAAATACTGTTTTTGAAGTTGATCCAAGTGGCGTGTTTGTAGGCAGTTCTTATATTTATGCCTCAGGTAGAGACTGGGCAAGACTTGGTTTATTAATGCTTAATAAAGGTGAAATAAATCATCATAAATTATTATCTAAAAATTGGGTTAAGGCAGTATCGACACCTAACCGCAGTAAAAATGATAAACGCTATGGTTACCAATTTTGGTTAAATGCAGGTGAAAAGCAATTACGTTGGCCCTCTTTACCTAAAGATGCTTATGCTATGCTCGGTAATCGCAAGCAATCGGTGATGATTATCCCCTCTGAAAAGGTTGTGTTTGTACGTATAGGGTGGACAAAAGGCGAATATCCGTTAGATCATAATTACCAGCAATTGCTCACTAAAATAAAGTTAGCGCAATTATAACTTTTGTATCAAACAAGCATTGTGATTTATTGTCTATAAAATTATTCATTTACCCTTGATTGTAACGGTAATTAACGCAATATAGTTATTAGGGTTAAATTAGCAGCGGAAAATAAAAATGAATGTAGAAATAACCATGCTTGAAGGTCAACAATTAAAAGCGAGTTTTGGCGATCATGAAATTATTAGTGATCAAAGTGTCGCTGCAGGCGGTAAAGCGGAATATCCTGAACCATTTGATTATTTTTTAGCAAGCATGCCCTTGTGTGCCGCTTTTTATATTCGCAAGTTTTGTGACTCGCGTGATATTAGCACCGATGGCATTAAAATTTCACAAACCAATGAAAATATTGATAGCGAAAATAAATATAAGAAAAAACTCAGCGTATCGATTGAATTACCAGAATCTTTTCCCAAAAAATATCATAAAGCATTATTAGCAGCCGCGAATACTTGCACCGTAAAACGTGTTGTGCAAGCTGCACCAGAATTTGAAGTGAAAATAGTTTAATTTGTACTGAGTTATTTAGACCACTTATAATTGCAACCAAACGGGGGGGTGATCGGCGTTGATCACTTCTTCATAGCTTGATCTGTTATTTATGGTATGGATCATTCATACCCGCATCAAGGATCAAAACTTGCTATTGCTGGTTTTTTTAACATAAACTATTTTTTCCTCTAAAAACTCCTGCATTACCTACAATTGAACGCCTAAGTTCGATGATAATTTTATAGTTTAAGTTATAATAATTTTTTTTTATATTTATAGTGACAATTACACTAAAAACCATAATAAACGAGGAATAATATATTCTTTTTTGTTGTGTATTTTGGGCTTTTTTATTTAAATATTAAGGTTTTCTAATGTTGCTTTTTATATTTAAATATTCTAATGTATTCCTGATTAGAATATTAATTATTGCTAATGCAAATAAATAAAAAGTATAAAAATTAAATATAAGGTTGTTGTTTATGGAATGGTTGACTGTTTTACCGCCATTAATCGCTATTATTGTAGTGATTTGGAAGAAAGAAGTAATTATGGCGTTACTTATGGCGGTATTTTCTTCCGAGTTGCTTTTAGCCTTTCAAAATACTGAACATATTGGGTTTGGTGTTGTTTTTCATGCTTTTATCGGTTTTATTGAACGTGTCATCACAGTATTTAGCTCCCCTGGTAATACTCGCTTATTAATTTTTAGCGTATTGATTGGTACTTTACTGGCTTATGTGCGTAATTCTGGTGGAGTAAGTGCTTTAGTTGAACGTTTAGTAAATAAAGGCATTGCTAAATCTAAGCGACAAGTAGGTACAGTTACTTTTATTACTGGTTTGCTGATTTTTATAGAATCAAATTTAAGTGTCTTAACGGCAGGTATTTTATCACGGGGTTTATTCGATAAATTTAAAATGAGTCGTGCGCGTTTAGCCTTTATGATCGACTCGACCAGCGCGCCAGTATGTATTTTAGTATTACTTAATGGCTGGGGCGCGTATGTACTCGGCTTATTAAGTAATTACGATTTAGGGCAATCGTCTATGTCGGTGCTGTGGGGGACAATACCTTTTAATTTTTATGCCATTATCGTTTTGTTATTAGTACTTTATACTGTGGTGACCGATAAGGTTCATGGTCCAATGAAGCAGGCAGAAAAAGAGTTAAATAAATTATGTGATGATCCAGCACAGCAAGAAGAGTTAGTAAAACCGACTAAAGCGCGTTTTATGCTAATCCCCTTAGGCACAATGATTTTTGGTATGTTCTTTTTTATGTACTGGACAGGTAATGGTGATATTACCCAAGGTAGTGGCGGTACTTCGGTCTTGTATGCCACCGTACTTGCTTGTGTCGTTGCTTATTTCTTACTTTATTTTTCAAAAAGGTATACACATCAAGAATTAGTTGATGTGGGTTTTAATGGTATGTCTGAACTTCTGCCACTCGTTACTATTGTGTTATTTTCACTAACATTAGGAGCCAGTTTGAAAGAATTAGGTACGGGAATATTTATTGCTGGAGTGGTGGGTGATTACCTGCCATTGGTGTTTGTTGTACCAATGTTATTTTTAGCGGGTGCAGTTATTTCGTTTAGTACGGGAACATCTTGGGGAACGTTTGCCATTCTTATTCCTATTGGTGCTCCGCTTATTCAAGAATTAGGCTTGCCACCCTCATTAGTCATTGCCGCTATTTTAGGAGGAGGGGTTTTTGGTGATCATTGCTCGCCTATTTCAGATACTACTTGTGTCTCTGCTATCGCCTCTGGCTGTAATTTGTTAGAGCATGTAAAAACGCAATTACCTTACTCTTTATTTGCTGGTGCCTTAACGCTAGTGGCTTATACTATTGCTAGTTTTATTATGGTTGGCGTGTAGGTGAACTATTTACCTCCTTTAAATATTGATTTTAACTCTAACTGTCATAAGTTATAACTTATAAAATAACAGGCTATACCATACTTTATCTAAGGTGCGGAGTGATAACGTATTTGAGCAACTTGGTTTTTGTTTGGCTATTTTAAATAGCACCATACTTTAGACAGATTGGTATTATTGCATACAAGCTTTAAAAATATCATCTTTATCATGATGAGCTTTTGACTGTATTGCTAATAAGCTTAATAAAGATGAAAACAAATTATCATGACTGAATACTTGTTGTTGCGCTTTTTTAGCTAAACAATTTTTATCAATTTGTTTGTTATTTGCTGATTGCCAAAATAACATCGGGATCTCTGTTTGTTCTTTTGGTGCAAAGGCATACGGAAAACCATGTAAATAAGCGCCACTTTCACCTAATGATTCACCGTGATCAGAGACATACAACATAGTGCTATTAATGTTTGCAGGTAACTGCGTTAGTCGCTTAATAATTTGAGCTAAGACAAAATCAGTATAAGCAATAGTATTGTCGTAGGTATTAACTAATTGTTCGCTGCTACAGTTTTGAATATCACTACGTTGGCAGTCAGGTAAAAATTTCGCAAAAGAATGTGGATAACGACGATAATAAGTTGGTCCATGCGAGCCTATGGTATGTAAAACAATTAAGGTGTTTTGCGCGCTATCTTTTCCACTATCTTTTCCACTTAATTGGCTTAGCTTGTTATTTAATGGTGCTAATAGTGCTTCGTCAAAACAGTAATCACCATCACATAAAGGTTTGTCTTTGTCTGTAGGTATTTTAATGGTTTCAACACGTTTACAAACGCCTTTACAGCCACTTTGATTGTCTATCCAAATAACATCTATGCCTGCCAGTTTTGCAATGTCGAGTAAGTTTTGTTGATTATCGGCGACCTTTTTATCAAAGTTTTGGCGATTTAATGCTGAAAACATGCAAGGTAGCGATGTTGATGTCGCGGTGCCACATGAGGTCATGTTTTGAAAATAAACGGGCTGATATTTAGGGGTAAAAGCATTGGTTTGGCGTTTATAGCCATTGTAGCTAAAATTCATCGCACGTGCTGTTTCACCAACAACCATTACGGTAACATTTTTTTGCTTGCTTTGAAGCGCACCTTTCACTACTTGTTTGGGGTTTTTATCCAATATTTTAAATTGAATCGGTGTGCTAAAATACTTATCACGAATAACTTTGTAACCACTATCTAAGTATTGAATTGGCACAATATATTTTTTTAATTCGTGGTTATTACGACCAAAAGCAGCGTAATTTGAATAGAAAAAATAAGCAATAATGCCAAACAAGGCAAAAGCGCCTACTATTAATTTTAGTCGTTGTAATACCTCTTTAAAAAAAGGCTGATAAGTAATGTTCGCTAAGGCAATCAGGCTTGCAGGTAAAACGCCGGCCAAAAGAAAAAATAATACGGCATGCCAATTTAAATACATCAATGCTTCGGCATTATCGGTTTCAACAATGTTTACCATCATTGAATAATCAAAGACTATATTATAAGCAGAAGTGGCATAAAAGACTAAAGCAGAGATTAAGGTTAATAGTATAAGTGCTGGCTTTAACAAGTATTTAATTGAAACAAAAGAAAATATTATCAGTAATAAACTAAGCAATAAAAAGGGCACGGTAAACATAAACACATTGCTGTGCTCTTTTAACGCTAATAATTTAGTAAAAGCCAAAGACAAAAAAGGTTGGTTAAATACAGCAATAAAATAAATGCTCACCAGTAGTATTAATTGATTAACGCTGATGGCTTTGTTAGCAAAAAAATGTTTGATTTTAGTGTACATAGTTTCTCTATTATTTTCTTTCATTTAGTAATTTAAGAGTATATTAAAAGGTTTCTTTGGCTTGAATACGTATTTCATAACCATTAAGGTCGGGATTATCAGAGAAAGGCTTCGCTAAGTCAATATGGATCACACGCCCAATAGAGGCATGGGTTGAATAGATACGTGCGCCAATGCCGATGGAATAAAGCCAATCAGGATCAATGTTGGTTGCTAAAGACTGACCTGAAGCTTTACCTACATCGATATAAGCCGCGCCTGCTAACTCAAATAATTTATAGATATTAATGTGTGGGTAGTACCTTAATTCGCTAGTAAATTTAGTGCTGCGCGAACCGTGTTGATATTGTAATGGAAAACCGCGCATGCCTGTATCACCACCTAAGGTAATGGGTTGATCTAAATACTGGTTTTTACTGTAAATAGTGGTATTGGCTAAGTAAATATTCCACTTTTTGGATAAATGATAAAATAGCTCACCATTAAATTGTGTGTAAAGACGATTTTTACCCGCATCATAAACATCACCATTGAATGAAAAATTAACAAATGCCAAGGTGCGTTCATTGAATGAAAAACCTTTGCTAATGCTTGAACGCCATAATGCCCAAGCAGAAGCTACTTTATTACCATCAGCTATGCCTAATTTTGTTTTTACGTGCCAGCCTAAATTAAAATCTTCAATTTGCGTAACTAAGTGAATATTAGTTAATTTTTTGTAGTCACGTTCAATATATTCCATTTTAAACCACGGATAAGTAAAATTTCTATTTTGTGGCAAGGTACTATTTTTAGTGCTGACTTCGGGTTGTGTCGTGGTTGATAGCAAATTATCGTTTAAGCTTTTAAATGTTTGTTTGTTTTGTGTTAAACCTAAACTAAATCGTAGTGTATCATCATCGTTTTTTAAGTAAGCGGTAAAACTGTCGCTTAACCACGCTAAGCTAGCGGCTTTATAATCAATATTGTGTTTAAAAATAGTCAGTGTCTGGTTATTTTGAAAAATGGTGTCACTTCTTTTTTCATCATTAAAACCAATAGAGTAAGCATATTTAGTGGTTAAGCTGGCAAATTTTTTCTGAACAAATAACGTGTTTTGTTTGCCATCATCGTTATTGGCTACACGTAAAGATAGCTCGGTATTTTGTTTTTGAAATAATGGAATAACCGTATCTAATTTATAACCAGAGCGTTGTGCATTAGTAAACGATTGTAACTGTGCATCAATACCTAACCCAAATAAATTTCTGTCTTTAATACCAATACTATAGGTATTAACGCCGCCTTTGCGACCAAAACTTAACGTGGGCATTAATGACCAATTATCCCAAGTTTCAACTTGAATGTTCTTTAAATTTTCATCGGTAGTCACCTTAGCGTCACGAATATATTTACGGTTACGTAAATGACGCTCTAATTCGGCTAAATCTTTTTTATTGTAACGGCATTTATTTAAGAAAAATGCAGCTTCGTTTTCTAAGGTGATTTTTTTTGTAGTGATGTGTAGAGCATTTGCCCAACGGTGAAAAAACAATGTGTCTTTATCTTGTTCATTAAAAATAGTGTTTCTTTTAAAGTTAACTTGTTTTTTGGGACAACTCTCTTTTATAGGTATTTTAATGCTGTTGGCGTTGGTAGAGCTAACATAACCAATACTTAAACAGACTAATAGCCATTTGTTAAGTGAAGGCGTTATCACGTTAATGATTGGTTTATCTCCATAGTATTTTGATGAGTATGTTAATGATTTTTTAGTGATTTTTAATAAATCATTTATTAAAGTGTTATTCATATTATCGCAAAAACGTTTTTTAGTTTCTCTACTTACCAGTATATGTTTTTTTTACAGACTAGAAAGCTGATTTTTAGTCTATCAATAAAATATTAAGACACGCTTAACATTTAGCTGCAGCCTTAATAACCAAGCACTAATAAAGAACAGTGCTAATAAAAAGTATTATTATTAGCATTATTTTACTTGTTTTTGTGTGATATATGTCACTAATAATGGTTTAAAATCAAGGGTTAGAAATTATATAGAGTCTCAATTATTGAGTTAGATCAAACTCTTTTTCACTACTTGTTTATTTAATTTAAAACTTGATCCATATCAGGTTGTTTATCTTTGTTATAGCTGATAGTTAGCTCGTTGTTACATTTATTTACATATTTATGAAAGCATAGTAAACAGACATTAATCAAATACCCCGCGCCAAGGCTTTTCGCTCTGGCTCAAATTCGCTTCGCGAAGAGGGGTATATTTAACGTGAAATGTAGGTCGGCATCTTTTATGAAGAGCTGCCGTCAACTTGATGGGCTAAAGCCCAACCTACAAAACGCCGCAAGCGGCGGGGAATTAAACACGACTACTGATATTAATCGCGATATTGCCGAACAAATTCATCTTGTTGTATAGCTTTATTTTCAACACAAAAAGCAAACACTTGAGTAGTTTTAGCACGATTACATTTTTTGGGTTGTTGATAATAATTTAACCAAGCTTGTTGTTTTTTTCCTTTAAAGCGACTTTTAATCACTATAGCTTGTGAAGTGGTAAAAGGTTTAACCACTTTATGGCTATTACTGGTGTATGTATTCGTTTTAACCCTTTTATTAATGGCTTTGTGTAACTTAATTTTATTTTTTTGCTTTTTTTTACTTTGAGAATACTTTGAAGTATTTTCGCATTGCCACCATTTATCTCGCATTTTTTCTAAACGAGCTTGCAGACTAGCTCCTTTTTTAGCGGAGTAACCTTGTCGCTGTTGCGCTTGAATATTTTGCAATTTAACTAATAATGATTTACAGCGTTTTTTACCCGCAATAGCACCATTAGAAAATAACGTTATAAAACAAATGACTAATATCATTTTAATATTCATCCCTGATAAACCTTTTAATTTTATTAACAATAATTTAATAATAGTCTACAATTAAAGCACTATAACTTAAAAGTATTATTTAATAAGCAAAAAATAACACAAGGATGTTGTCATGAAAAACGCCGCTATTTTATTATTTTTTATATTCGATTACCTTACTTACAACACCTTTTTATCTGCACAAAATTTAACAACCGATACCGTAAAACTAGCAACTCAGCAATTAGTAATACAAAAACCTCCTATACAAAAAGGAACGATTTACCATAGTGTCGATGATATTTCACAATACTGGGTAAGTGAAAAACTCGATGGTGTGCGAGGCTATTGGAATGGAGAACAATTATTAACTCGCCAAGGTCATAGAGTGAATAGTCCTATTTGGTTTACTAAACATTGGCCAAAACAAACCATAGATGGTGAATTATGGATCGATCGTGCTAAGTTTGAACAAGTATCAGGCATAATAAGGCAACAAAATGCGCTTGATACTCATTGGCGACAAATACATTTTATGATTTTTGATTTACCTAATGCAACAGGTGATTTTTCAACTCGTATAAAGCAAATGCAAACCTTAGTCGCGCAAGTAAACTCTCCTTATTTTAAAATGATCAAACAAGAAAAATTTTACTCTACCAAAGCATTATTTGATCATTTAGATGAAATTATTAAACTCAATGGTGAAGGTTTAATGCTCCATCACCAAAGCGCCTATTATCGAGCAGGTAGAGTTAAGCATTTAATGAAATTAAAAAAATACCAAGATGCTGAAGCGATTGTACTTGAGCAACTTCAAGGTAAAGGCAAGTTTAAAAATATGCTCGGCGCATTAAGAGTAAAAACTAGTGATGGGCTTGTTTTTAAAATTGGCAGTGGTTTTAGTAATGAACAACGTAAAAATCCTCCAGCCATAGGCAGTCAAATTACTTATAAATATTTTGGCAAAACTAAAAATGGTGTACCACGTTTTGCCAGTTTTATGCGCATTAGAGAAACGTTATAACAAGCTATAAAATCAAATAAAGGTATGCTTAGACCAAATATTTAAATAGTAACACTTTTAATCCTTTTCCTTGCTGTGCTTCTTTAAACACTGCAGGTGGTGCTATATCTGTTTGATAAACACATTCAGGACAATGTTCTTTAACATTATTCAGTAAAAAATCGCGATCTAAATCAGGTGAATTTAAGCACAGCATAATATCAGCATTGGCATTAGCCCACTGTGGAATACGGCGAATAAGTTTGCCATAATCACGTTGAATATTAACAGACCCTTTTTGAAAAGAAGGCGGATCGCAAATAATTACATCATAACCGCCATATTTTTTAATACGGCCATTCGATTTGAAAATATCGACTCCTTCAAAAACAACTTTTTTCGTATCTTGCTGGTTTAATCTATGGTTATCGCGCCCTTTGGCTAATGACGCTTTACTCATATCAAAATTAATCGTTTTGTTAGCGCCCCCAGCAATGGCTGCAACGGAAAAACCGCAGGTATAGGCAAATAAATTTAATACGCTTTTGTTCTGGCTATTATCAAGTACCCACTGACGACCGTTACGCATATCTAAAAATAGCCCTGTATTTTGCGCTTTGCCAAATTCAAGCTGATATTTCAACCCTAATTCTGTCACTATAGTTTGCTCAATATTGTCACCTAATAACAACTCAGTTGGCGCTTTAGCGCGACATCTATATTGTACTTGCACTGATTGACAACTATCTACATTATCGTATAACCACTGTGCCTGTGCGTTCAACCAAGTTTGTTCAACTTCTTGATACAAGGTGATCAATACCACTGGCGCAAGCCAGTCAACATTTACATGCGCTAAATGTTCATAATAATGGCCGCGACCATGAAATAATCGTTGGCACTGAGATAAATCACCGATGACAATATGTTCAATCATTAAGCTATCCAAACTAAAAGAAGTAAATAAAAAGAGATAAATAAAAAAGAGGCCCTAAAGACCTCTTTGAAAGTAATGCTAATTATAACGTTAATTGAAAAGCTTTAACCAAAAATATTAACACCAAAATAAATACGCGCCACAGTCGTAACAAAAATAACCGACACGACAACAGGGATAATAGTGCCTAATGAAAAATCGACATATTTAGCTAATATTGAGTGTCCAAAGCTTGTATTACCTTCACTAAGCTCTTTATTTAAGTTTTCTTTTTTCCAGCGATAGCTCACAAATAAACAAATCAATAAGCCATTAAGCGGTAAAATAGTGTCATAAAACATGTCGATAATAAGATCAAATAACGACTTACTCGCGCCACCATAACTAGTTAATGAGGTTAAAAAATCAACCATACCAAATGACAAGGCTGATAAGGCTGCCAGTATTCCACCCCAAATAAAAATGCTGTTTAACGCTTTTTTACGTGTTTTTTCTTTTTCGTCCATTAAATAAGCAACGGGTACTTCAATAATTGAGACCAGCGAAGTTAGCGCGGCAAAGAACACTAATAAAAAGAAGATTGCTGCAATACCGCTAGCAACAAAATAACCAACAGTCGTTTGCAGAGCTAAAAATATTTTCGGCAAAAAGATAAAGATCATCGATACCGAACTATCACTTAACTCATTAGGGTTAATATTAGGGTTAAAAGAAAAAATAGCGGGTAATACTAATAAACCCGCTATGAAAGCAACGGCGGTATCGGTTATTGCCACCAAAATAGCTGAAGTTTCAATATTAGTGTCTTTAGAGATATAAGAGCCATAAGTGACTAATATGCCCATACCTAATGATAACGAGAAAAATGCCTGCGCTAACGCACCACTGATCACTTTTGGCGTTATTTTATCAATGTCGGGTACTAAAAAAAACTTAACTCCTGCCATGGCATTATCTAAAGTAAGCACAAAAATAACCAATAATATCAACATTACAAACAAGGCTGGCATCATTATTTTCGCACCTTTTTCAATACCATCCTTTACGCCAGCAACAAGAATAAAATAGACTAATGCGCCAACAGCAATCATAGCGATAAATAAATAGGGACTATTAATAATTTCGCCAAAAGCCTTAGGATCGGCTAAATAAGATAATTCTCCAGTTAAAGCAGCACCAAAGTAAATCAGTATCCACACCGTTAATACGGTATAAAAAACCGCGATCATAAAGGGAGTAATTACACTTAATAAACCAGCAAAACGCCATTTTTTATCATTGTTACTTAAGGCACCATAAGCACCAACAGGGTTTTTAGCGGCTTTGCGACCCACTGCCATTTCAGCCATCATTACAGGTAAACAAATTAACACCACAAAGATGGCATACATTAATAAAAACGCACCGCCGCCATTTTTTGCCGCATTAACAGGAAAACCAACAATATTACCAATACCAACTGCAGAACCTGCCGCGGCTAGAATAAAACCTAATTTAGAACCAAAATGCTCTCTTGGGGCGCTCATACTTATCCTTTTATTACTTTTATTATAGTTTTAATACGCTTGATGCTAACAAGGATCGTAACTAATGTCTTGTGGTAATCTTGCAATAATTAAGCATACTACGACAACAGGTGTACACCTTTATATACCCATTAATAGAATATAAGACTTAAAACATGCCTGCATTCATAATGGTAAGAATGTTTTGTGTTTCGCTTTGCGCAAACTCTTGTGCTTGTAATAAATCATCTTCGCTAATCGCAAGTTTCTTAAAAAATGCTTCATCAATTAAATCATCGTAACTAAAACGTTCAGGAAAACGGTCTATTAATGCCAAACGTGACGCTAAATACAATACATGAACGTCTTTATTAATTTGAATAGATTTTGCTTCATTGAAATGACGAATTGGTAAAATAACCCGCTCAGGAAGTTGCCAAACTTTTAATAATTCAGTCGAAATGTCGGTATAGGTAAACCCCAATAAATGCTTTTGCACTTGCCAAGGTAAACGNTCACCACGATAACGATCATTTTTTTTTGCTATTTCAGGACTTATTTTTGCAACTAACAGTTCGCCAAAATTTTCTAATAAACCCGCCACAAATAAACGTTCTATATCTGGAATATTAGCTTTTATAGCTAAATTTTTCGCTGCTAAGGCAGTATAAATACTCATCCGCCAAAAGCGCTTTAAATCAACCGTATCGTTTGAAAAGTGCTTAAAAGCCGTTGCTGCAACGTCAATAAGCATCATATTATAAATAGCGGCAGTACCAATAATCGTAATAGCACGAGAAATAGTACTTATTTCACCGGTAAAATTATAAATAGCGCTATTGGCAATTTGTAATAAGCGCGAGGTCATAGAAGGATCTAAACTAATTACATTGGCAAAATCTTCAACCGTGGAAGATTCATCTGCCATTAATTCTTTTATTTTAAAACAGGCATCAGGCAAAGCAAAAGAACCATTGGCTTGTATGGCATAATCATAAGCATTCATAAATAAAGTTGTTCCTTTTTATTGTTGCCCGTTAATAAATAGGCACACCTGAGTCTGCTTTAATATGTTCAGTTACCATGTAGGTTTGTGTTTGTGCGACTGCGGGTAACGAGACTACTTTTTCTAANACGTCTCGATAACTAGCAATATCTTTAAAGCGAATTTTTAACAAATAATCGTAGCCGCCCGCGACTAAATGGCATTCTGCCACTTCTTTAATTTTGACTACGCCTTGCCTAAAGTGTTCAAAAACATCTGCCGTAGTACGATTAAGGGTTACTTGCACAAAAGCCGACATACCATAATTAAGCATACNAGCATTTAAAAAAGCACCATAGCGTTCAATATAACCATCTTGNTCTAAACGNTTCACTCTATCTAAACAGGGACTAGCACTNAAATTAACTTGTTGTGCTAACTCTACATTAGCAATACGAGCATTTTGTTGTAAGGCGTTTAAAATAGCTAAATCGATACGATCTAACACCTTTGCTTTTGTTTTGTTGGCAACCATTACTAATTCTCTATGCTTTTTTTGCTTTATTATTAATTTTTTATTGTTTGGTTATTNTTTGGTTATTGTTTTTTATTCAGGACTTTCTATTAATGCTTGCGGTTAAAAACAGGCTAGCTTGTTCCGCATTCATCGGTTTTGCAAATAAATAACCTTGTCCATAATCACAATCCATTTGTTGCAATAGCTCTGCTTCATCCTTATTTTCAATACCTTCACCAATAGTCGACATATTAAGATTTTTGGCTAAATCAATAATCGTTTTAATTATCGCTTTATGGCTGGTTGAATCATGCGCATTAGTAATAAAAGATCGGTCTATTTTTAATACATCAATAGGAAAACGGTGTAAATAACTTAAACTTGAGTAACCTGTACCAAAATCATCTAACAATATTTTTATACCAAGCTCTTTTAAACCTTGCATATTGGTCAGCACAATTTCGGTATGTTCAAGCAATGCGCGTTCGGTTAATTCAATGCGAATTTGTTTAGTCTTAATACCAACACGTTTAATAATTTTATGAATATCTTCGGGCAAAGTAGCACTAAAAAAATGATTACAAAACAGATTGCAACTTATATATAAATCATCTCTGTTTAGTGTTTCTTGCCAAATTTTTAGTTGCTGACAAGACTGTTCAAGTATTTGAAAATCAATAGCCATCACTTGTTTAGTTTCTTCGGCTAAAGGAATAAAATCGTCAGGATAAACCATGCCACGTTTATTGCTTTGCCAACGTGCTAGNGCTTCAAAACCGATAATTTTTTTTGTTGATAAATTTAAGATAGGCTGAAAAAAAGGAATAAACTCATTCAATTCAAGCCCTTCTCTTAAGTCAGCTTCAAGGCTTAAGGAGTGTTGCACTTTTTCATGCATGCTGGCGTCAAATACTTCGTAATGACCTTTACCTGTATCTTTAGCATGATACATTGCGGTATCGGCATCGCGTAGCATAGTGTTAGCACTGTTATAGCGCTCATTACTAAANANCACACCAATACTAGTACCTATAAATACCGCTTGATTATCAATAGTAAATGGCGTGGTTAACAGTTCGGTAATGCGCTCAGCAATAACTAAAACTTCATCNTCGCTTTCTAAATCTTCAATTAGAATAACAAACTCATCTCCACCTAAACGCGCTACCGTGTCCATGTCACGTACTGCTGTACATAAGTCTTTGGCAATAAGTTGTAATAATAAATCACCTGCNTGATGTCCTAAACTATCGTTAACCACTTTAAAGCGATCTAAGTCTAAAAATAAAACAGCAAAACGATAATCTTTATGACGTTTTTTATAGGCGATGGCATGCCCCAATAAATCAAGAAAAACGGCTCTATTCGGTAGCTCGGTTAAACTGTCGTGCGATGCGGCATACTTTAATTTTTCTTCAGCTTTTTTTCGCTGTTTTATTTCATCCACTAAAGCAGCGGTTCTCAATTTAACTTGCTGCTCTAATAATTCATGAGAACGCCGCTCATAATCAAGCGCTTCTCTACGCTTCATTGCAGTTGAAACATGTTGTGCAACAAATTTTAATAATTCTGCATCGTGCTCGGTATAAAGATTAGTTTTTTGATAACTTTGTACCACCATTGCACCAATAGTAAGGTCATCACTTTTTAATGGTACACCTAACCAAGATTCAACTCTTTCATCAGGCGCAACCAACTCTCCTTGCTGATATAACCCTTGAATATCAGCATGGGTTAATAAAACCGTATCACCCTTACGTAGTATTAGCTCAGTGTAACCATTGGCGAACTTGCGTGGCTTATAGTATGGGAATTCTTTACCATTGCCATCTTGATCTGAAAAATATACAAAAGTGATCAGTTGATTTTCGAGATCATATTTAGCAATATAAAAGTTTTCTGCATTGAGCAGTTGCCCAACAATATTATGAACTTGCTGATAAAATTTATTAATATCTATGGTGGTATTCGTGGTGAGTTCAGATATATGAAATAGCGACTCTTGTAATAATTCTGANTTTTCTCGCTCACGAATTTGCTGCATTAATTCACGGGTACGCGCATTAACCGCAGATTGCAATCTTTCATGATCTTGTAAACGCGTCATCGCGCTAACGACATGTTGCGCGGCAAAACTTAATAAATCTAAATCATGTTGTTGATAGCGAGTGCTTTCATTGTAACTTTGTACCGCCATAACCCCGATAACAAAACCATCGTTAATTAACGGAACACCAAGCCAGTCAGTACCTTTCGCGCCTATTGCCTTTATTAAACCTTGTGCTTCCATTTCATCTAACACTTGTTCATTNCCTAANAAAGGCAGAGCGGTTTCNATAACAAAACTCGTTAATGAACCTTCAAAATCAATATAAGGAAAAGCTTCTTTATTCCATTGGTCATGCTCATCAACTTGATAAACAAACTCTAAGGTTTCAAAGGTTTGTTCATATATTACAATATAGAAATTTTTTGCGGTCATTAATGAAGCAATAATATGATGAACTTGACGATAAAAATCAGGTAGGTTGTCACAATCATGAGCGAGTTGGTTTAATTGAAATAACGCGGTATGGCGAGCAGACAAATTTTGATATTCAAGCTTTATCTGTGATAACTCTTGAAGTAAATTTTGTTTTGAAAGATGACTTATTTCACTGTCGTCATCTTGTTGAATCTTTTTGTTTTTTTTCATACCTATGCATGCAAATTAAGCAAACTTAAAATAATTGCAATTAACTAACATAATAATGGCTTGTTTATCAATATAATTCCAGTGTTAAAAAACAAAATACCACTCATAACAGAGTAGCATTCTTTAGTGATATTTTTCATTAACNCAATAATAGCACTGTTATTTTTTCTTTTTCAGGTACTCTTTACGTGCTTCATTTATCNCTTTTTTATTAGCACAAATAGCNGGTTGTTTATCGTCACGATAAAAACGCACCTCAATACAATCAGTTTGATAGCGACGTTCTAATTCTGTNCGAATTAACGGTTTGCCTTTAGCATTACTAATTTGGCGTTGTAATGCTTGACATTGTTGTACTTGTTCACTTGCTAACGTTATATCTTCGCATGCATTTTCAACTGCCGCACATCCTGATAAAATCACAGAAAAAACCGCCACAACAACAGCAGCTAAAAGTCCACTTTTATTCATTTTCTCTCTCTAAATTATATTTTTTAGCAATCATTGTACCTAGTATAACCAGCAATCTTACAACACCATAGCATTATTGCTTGCTGGCAACTAAAATAGTGATAAAATTCCCTGCTTATTTATTAGTGCGACTAACTATTGAGAATTATATGCCTATCGACGTTATCGATTATACCTCAAGCGACGCCCCGAAACGTTTTGTTGAAAGTTTACACAACACAGGTTTTGGCGTGTTAATTAACCACCCAATAAAACAAGAATTGGTTGAATCTATTTATAAACAATGGTTTGAATTCTTTAATTCTGAAGAAAAACATCACTTTGCTTTTGACCCGATGAAACAAGATGGTTATTTTTCTACTAAAATATCAGAAGTAGCTAAAGGCCATAAAGAAAAAGATATTAAAGAATATTTTCATGTTTATCCATGGGGACGAATTCCTGACAAACTCAAAGCTGAAATTTTAAGTTATTATCAATTAACTTCCGCATTAGCAAGTCAATTACTTGACTGGGTTGAAAAATATAGTCCCGTCGAGGTTGCTAAGCATTATTCTGAGCCTTTATCGCACATGATTAAAGATACCCCAAATACTTTATTGCGTGTATTGCATTATCCGCCACTTACCGGAGCCGAAAAACCAGGCGCTATTCGTGCGGCTGCACACGAAGACATTAATTTGATCACTATTTTACCTGCGGCCAATGAAGCAGGTTTGCAAGTACAAGCTAAAAATGGCAGCTGGCTTGATATACCAGCAGATTTTGGTAATTTAATTATTAACATAGGTGACATGTTACAAGAAGCATCGCAAGGCTATTTTCCTTCAACTAGTCANNGAGTGATTAATCCTGATGGTAAAAATAGCGGTAAATCACGTATTTCATTACCACTTTTTTTACACCCGCGTAGTGAAGTAAAATTGTCAGAACGCCACACCCAAGCNAGCTANTTNTTAGAACGTTTACGCGAGCTCGGGGTAAAAGCTTAATAGATTTAAAATTAACATAAAAAACAAAAAGTAAGCTTAAAAGCTAATATAANGTTAATTTGATCATNNNTTTNCCTTTATATTATGCTTTTTTTATACCATACTNANTTTATTAACATTAGCAANNNTGAGCNNTNAGCTTTATNTTTTATGGTAAAAAACCANNNTATTTTTTCNATTANNCACANNNTAAANANANTATTTTTANTGTTTAGCTCTACCGCCTTTATATTAGGTTTTTTTGCTGTAATATTTTTGTTTGCAAATTATAGTAAAGAACAAATGGCTATCAATGCTTACCAATGGGCAAAGGTTATTAGTCACCAAAGTGTTAAAGATATATTAGAGANTGATAAACAGCACCTTAATGATAATTTACAAGTATTAACCTCAGTTAATACTTTAAATTATGTTTATATTTATCGCATCACTGACANGCAACAGCTAGAATTTAAAAGCAATAATAAACAAAATAACAATCAACAAAGTAATAGTTTACAAAAAAACAAAATGACAACAGTTCTTAATGTTTTTAGTTCTTACCAGCAAGGTTCCACTTTTTATAATCCGCCTAATACTATTGCTCAACTCAAAGCATTGGCAAAGGTAAAATATACCGACAATTATATAGAACTCGCCTATCCAATAAAAAACCAACAAAACATTATTGGCTATGTATATTTACAATTTAACAGTCAAGCTGCTAATCAAAAAACATTTAAAATATCAGCCCTTATTTTAATGATCGTTTTTGTCGTACTTTTAACTGCTTACGCTATTGTAAATCGCCTATTAGAAAAAATTATTGATGCAATATCCCTATTAAGCAGTAATATTATACAAATATCTAAAAATAAAAAATTTACGATGCGTTGTAAAAAAATGCCTTATCAAGAAATTGATATTTTAGCGCAGCACATCAATTTAATGTTACACCGCGCTGAAAAATATATTGCCAAACATGAAGAAGCCGAACAACAATTTATTCAATTAACCAAATCACTAGAAGACAAAGTAAGNCANCGTACCGATGCATTAAAAGAATCAAATCAAGAGCTACTATCAACACTTGAAACATTACATCAATATCAAGGACAATTAGTTGAAAGTGAAAAAATGGCTTCGCTTGGCGATATGGTTGCAGGCGTTGCTCACGAAGTAAATACACCCATAGGTTTAGGGGTAACCTCCTCTAGCCTGCTTTATGATCGCTTAACCGAAATAAAAGCAGCTTTTGAAAATAAGACATTAAAATCAAGTCAATTAAAAAAATTCCTTACTGACGGTGATGAAAATTTAAATATAATCATGCGTAATTTAGCACGAGCAGCTGATTTAATTACCAGTTTTAAACAAGTCGCCGTAGATCAATCAAGTTCAGAAGATCGCCGNTTTAACTTTAAAGGNCTGATTAATGAAGTAATTTTAACATTACAGCCACAACTCAAAAATACTCAATACCAAATAACCATCGACTGTCCTGAAAACTTAATCATTACCAGTAAGCCNGGCCCTATTAATCAAATTTTAGTTAATCTTATTATTAATTCTATTATTCATGGTTTTGATAACCAAGGTTTTGGCAATATCAACATAACCATTATGGACTTAAATAGCCAAATACATATTAATTATCAAGATGATGGTAGGGGTATTAATAACGACATAAAAAATAAAATATTTGAGCCCTTTATCACCACAAAACGCGGCTCTGGTGGTAGTGGTCTGGGTATGCATTTAGTCTATAATTTAATCACTCAAGCACTAAATGGCATTATTTCTTTTGAAAGTGAAACTAACAAAGGCGTCACCTTTGATATAAATTTTCCTGTTGAGCACACAAATAGCCAAAATAATTAGATTGTTTACTCTCTCAACCATACATTAGCCTTTCATAATGTAAAAAAATAGCTTATATTAAATTATTGAAGCAAATAAGTGACAATTGTAAAAAATTAAATGGCACTATTATTTTTTACCTTTATAATATATACACACCCTTAACTTTAATTATTGTTCGTAGTGGGAAAAAACATGCAAAAACCTCATATCCTTTTAGTTGAAGATGAAGACGTCACCCGATTAAGTCTTCGTAGTTTATTTGAAGCTGAAGGTTATCTTGTATCAGAAGCTGTTGATGGTGAAACCATGGACGAACAACTACAGCAAAACAGCATAAATTTAGTGATAATGGATATCAATTTACCGGGAAAAAACGGTTTGATTTTAGCAAAAGAGCTGAAAAAAAATCAACATTTAGGACTTATTTTTCTTACGGGTAGAGACAGTGACATTGATAAAGTATTAGGATTAGAAATAGGTGCCGATGATTACCTAACTAAACCTTTTAACCCGCAAGAATTGACCATTAGAGCTAGAAATATTCTTACGCGTATCAGTCAAACGGCTACCGAAATAGATGAGTCTATTATCAAATTTAATCAATGGACTTTAGATTGTCATGCACGCAAGCTAACATCACCGACAGGAGAAATAGTTTCAATTCCTCGTGGTGAATACCGAGCATTACGTTTATTGATCAAAAATTCAGGCCATATTGTTACGCGCCAACAATTAATCAAAGAAATGACGGGTCGTGATTTACGCACCAATGACCGCACGGTTGATGTTACTATTCGACGTTTACGTAAACATTTTGAAGTAATAGAGAATGGTGCGGAGTTAATTAATACCATTCATGGTGAAGGTTATCGTTTTATTGGCTCAGTACAATAAATTTAATTAACTTACCGATAACCCTAACTATTATCTGTAAGCCATTGTTCAAATGCAACAATGGCTATTTTATTTAATTGCTGCAATTCTTGCAGCTTTTTATTTTTTATTGCTTGCTCTGCCTGCGATTTTTCCATATCAACCAATAAAGCATGCACCTGCTTTAAACCCACACTCCCCGAGGCACCTTTCATTTTATGACAATGCTCTTGCCATTGCTGCGGTTCATTATGACTTAATGCTTGTTCAATATCAGCTAAATAAATTTCACCTTGCTGGCGATATAAAGCCAACATTTTCATTAACACCTCTTTTCCTAAATTACTGCGGTAATTTTCAAGTAAATTTAAATCTAATTGAGTATTATTCATTNTAACAACCTAAAATAAAAAGCAAAGATAATAAATGGAAGTAAAAATTATTCAAAGCATAACATAAGTTTAGCTTATTTATTCAAGATTTCTTTACAAACATTATCAGCAATTAAAAAATAAAATTGCCGCTCAGAGCCAAAATTAAGGTAGAATATGCGCCCTTGAATTCAAAGATCTTAGATCCTTTATAAGTTTTGTTTAAAAAGCGGAGTAATAATGTCTTCATCAATGCCTGATATTGCCAACCATACCACAGCCCAAACAGAGGGTAAGCTGGACTGGGTTGGTATGAGCAACATTGAAATGCCTTTAATGGTCGCCACTCAAGGCGAAGCAGAACGGATGGTTTCCGCCCATATAGATGCTTTTGTAAACCTAAAAGATCCGCAAGCAAAAGGCATTCATATGTCTCGTTTGTACTTATTAATTGATGAATTATCAAGCAATGGCGTATTAAATTATACGAATTTAGTCACACTACTTGATAGCTTTATCAGTAGTCATCATGACTTAAGTGACAATGCTAAAGTACAATTTAAATTTGATTATCACCTACGTAGAAAATCACTGATCAGTGGTAAATCAGGCTGGAAATCCTACCCAATAACCATTACAGGACGAGTAAACAAAGGTGACTTAGAGGTCGAATTAAGTGTCAATGTCACCTATTCATCAACATGTCCTTGCTCTGCCGCTCTGGCACGTCAACTAGTACAAAAANCTTTTAGTGAAACATTTAACGCAAACGACACGCTTGATCATCAAAGTATTCATGATTGGCTAGGGACAACAGAAGGTATTGTTGCTACTCCACATAGTCAACGTTCTATTGCCGAAATAAAAGTTAAACTTAACGCTGGCATACAAAACTTTCCTATTACACAATTGGTTGACCTTGTTGAAGGTTCATTAAAAACACCTGTACAAGCCGCAGTAAAACGAGCAGATGAACAAGAGTTTGCTCGTTTAAATGGTCAAAATTTAATGTTTTGTGAAGATGCCGCTCGTCGCCTACAACATGCGATAAATATAGCCAATGAAGATTACAATGATTTTTGGCTAAAAATAAATCATTTAGAGTCACTTCATGCTCATGATGCAGTAAGTATTACCACCAAAGGCATTCGGGGTGGTTATCAACCCTAGGTTGTAACACTTTATTTTACATGCCTATGTAGATACCCTTCTTTAATTCGGCGACCTTCTGTAGGTCGACATTTATGTCGTCAAATACAGAATGAATAACATGAATTGATGGGCCAAANACCAACCCACAGGTTTACCTGAACCAAGTGCATAGGCATGTTATTTTAGACTAAAAGCTAAACATTCAAGTTTAGCTTTTTTTTCCCTNTTTTTTACAAGCTAGTTTATACAAAACATTCTAACCCAATAGCACCTAGCAAGAATGTGTACATAAAAGCCACTTATAATGAATATTAATTCAAAANCATTGTTGTGTAATTTTATTACATTGTGTTTTAGTGTAATAATGATTTTTTATTGTAAACAAGCTTAAAACCTAACAAATAAACAGAATCGCCTGGTGTTTTGTATAATATACCAACAGCGAATACATTATACGTAATAAAATTACGAGCAATCACTCTATTTTATTTGACCTTTACTCAGTTAAGCAGTAATGTTGATGCTTCATCTTTGAGTTTATACGGATATTTATGCAAAAACATGACAAAAAAATATTGCATAATAAATCTAACCAAGCAACTGCATTATTTATTAGTCGCACTAAACTTAATAAACAGACTAATGCTTATCAAAGACGATATTTAAATCTTATTTAGGAGAACACTATGCAGCTTTATGATCACAACCAACAAAAAGATAATTGTGGCTTTGGTTTAATTGCCCATCAACATGGCGAGGCAAGTCATAAGCTGATCAAAACCGCAATTTCAGCGCTTGACCGTATGCAACATCGTGGTGGTATTGCTGCTGACGGTAAGACAGGCGATGGTTGTGGTTTATTACTACAAAAACCCGATAGCTTTTTTCGCAGTATTGCCGAAGAAAAAAATTGGCAGCTGGGTAAAAAATATGCTGTAGGCATGGTTTTCTTAAATACCGATCCTGTACAAGCCAATTTAACAAAAAAAATTCTTGAACAAGAGTTATGTAATGAAACATTAACCGTGGTTGGCTGGCGTAAGGTTCCGATTAATACTGATATTTTAGGTGAAATAGCGGCAAGTAACTTACCTATAATAGAACAAATTTTTGTTGATGCTCCTCCTGGCTGGCGTAATCGCGAGTTAGAGCGTCGTTTATATATGGCTCGTCGTCGTGCCGAAAAACGTATCACATTAGAAACTCAAGACGATAACTTTTATATTGCCAGCTTATCTTGTTTGGTAACTATATATAAAGGCCTNATGATGCCAATTGATCTACCAAATTTTTATCTAGATTTGGCCGATATTCGCATGCAAAGCGCCATTTGTGTATTTCATCAACGCTTTTCAACGAATACCTCACCACAATGGCATTTAGCACAACCATTTAGATATTTAGCACACAATGGTGAAATAAACACCATTCGCGGTAATCGCCAATGGTCACGCGCCCGTACTTATAAATTTAAATCACCCTTATTACCTGATTTACAAGATGCGGCACCATTTGTTAACGAAAGTGGCTCTGATTCATCTTCGCTTGATAACATGCTTGAACTCTTTTTAGCCGGTGGTATGGATCTATTTCGCGCCATGCGTTTATTAATGCCTCCTGCTTGGCAAAACAGCACGCGGATGGACGATGATATTAAAGCCTTTTACGAGTTCAACTCTATTCACATGGAACCTTGGGATGGTCCAGCGGGTATTGTCATGACAAATGGCCGTCATGTTGCCTGTAACTTAGATCGCAATGGTTTACGTCCAGCGCGTTATGTTATTACTCGCAATGGCTTTATCACTCTAGCCTCTGAAGTAGGTATTTGGGATTATGGCGAAGATGAAGTGGTTGAAAAAGGTCGTGTTGGCCCAGGTGAAATGCTTGCCATAGATACTTATACAGGTAAAATATTTAATTCAACCGATATTGATGAAGACTTAAAATCACGGCACCCTTACCGTGAATGGCTTAATAAAAACATTCGAAAATTAACACCATTTGCCCAGTGTGAAGCGAACCAAATAGGTACACGTGTTTTCTCTGATGAAGAAATGGCGCAATATCAAAAACTGTTTAATTATTCATATGAAGAAATTCATCAAGTACTAAAAACCTTAGCTGAAAATGGNCAAGAAGCTACGGGCTCTATGGGTGATGACACACCAATAGCGGTACTTTCAAACCAGCCACGTACCTTGTTTGACTATTTTCGCCAACAATTTGCGCAAGTAACCAATCCGCCAATAGATCCGCTACGTGAGCGCTATGTCATGTCACTCGCCACCAGCATTGGCCGTGAACAAAATGTTTTTAATGAAACAACNGGGCATGCCGATCGCATTACCTTTACTACACCAATTTTAATGTATACCGGCTTAAAGCAGTTACGCGAACTTGATCCTGAGCATTATCGTAGCGATACCTTAACGCTTAATTATGATCCTCAAGAAGGCTTAAAAGCGGCAATATTACGGTTGTGTGATGAAGCAGAAGAGTTAGTTCGAGATAAACACACCGTTATTTTAGTTTTATCTGACCGACAAATTCATCAAGGTTTATTACCTATTCCTGCGGCCATGGCAGTAGGCGCAGTACAAAAACGCTTGGTTGATCAACAACTACGTTGCGACTCTAATATTATTATCGAAACCGCTGCCGCACGCGATTCACATCAATACGCGGTATTGTTAGGTTTAGGTGCAACCGCCATTTACCCTTACATTGCCTATGAAATCATTGAGCAATTAGTTGCGCAAGGACAAATCAACTTAACACCACGCCAAGCCGTAGAAAACTACCGCAATGGTATTAATAAAGGCTTGTTAAAAATACTCTCTAAAATGGGCATTTCCACCATTGCCAGCTATCGCTGTGCAGGATTATTTGAAATTATTGGTTTGGGTGAAGATATCATGGAAATTTGCTTTCCAGACTTACCAAGCCGTATTAAAGGCGCTGATTTTAGCGATATTGAACAAGATAATATTAACCTTGCTCATCGTGCCTTTTTAAGTCATCAAAAAATTAATCATGGCGGCTTGCTTAAATATGTTCATGGTGGTGAATATCACGCTTTTAACCCTAACGTAGTTAACTACCTGCAGCAAGCAGTGCAAACCGGCAGTTATGACGACTATAAACAGTTTGCCAAAGAAGTTAATGAACGCCCTATAGCTACATTACGCGATTTACTTGCTTTTAAAGAAGATGTACAACCTATTGAACTAGCGCAAGTTGAGCCCGATAGCGAATTGTTTAAACGCTTTGACAGTGCGGCAATGTCTATTGGCGCGCTAAGCCCAGAAGCACATGAAGCTTTAGCTATTGCGATGAACCGTTTAGGGGGTTATTCCAACTCAGGTGAAGGCGGTGAAGACGAGCGCCGTTTTGGTACGGTTAAAAATTCACGCATTAAACAAATTGCTTCAGGTCGTTTTGGCGTGACCCCTCATTATTTAGTGAATGCAGATGTGCTACAAATTAAAGTTGCGCAAGGGGCAAAACCCGGTGAAGGTGGGCAATTACCAGGGGATAAAGTGTCACCACTTATTGCTAAATTACGTTTTTCAACACCAGGTGTTACGCTAATTTCACCACCACCACATCACGATATTTATTCAATTGAAGATTTAGCGCAATTAATATTCGACTTAAAGCAAGTCAATCCNAAAGCCGTTATTTCAGTTAAATTAGTTTCTGGCCCAGGAGTGGGTACTATTGCGTCAGGTGTAGCCAAAGCTTATGCCGATTTCATTACCATTTCAGGTTACGACGGCGGTACTGCGGCTAGCCCATTAACCTCAGTAAAACATGCGGGTTGTCCATGGGAATTAGGCTTAGCCGAAGCCCATCAATCATTAGTCACTAATGGTTTACGCCATAAAGTACGCTTACAGGTTGATGGCGGTTTAAAAACGGGTGTCGATATTGTTAAAGCCGCTATTTTAGGCGCAGAAAGCTTTGGTTTTGGTACCGCACCTATGGTGGCATTAGGCTGTAAATTTTTACGTATTTGCCATTTAAATAACTGCGCGACAGGTATTGCCACACAAGATGATGTATTACGTGAGAAATTCTTTAAAGGTTTACCTGATCAAGTAATGAATTACTTTAAATTTATTGCGCAAGATGTCCGTGAAATTATGGCGAAATTAGGCGTGGCAAATTTAACTGAGTTAATTGGTCGTACCGATTTATTAATCCCTTTAAAAGGTATTACCGCCAAACAACAAAAATTAGATTTATCACCGATTATCGCCCCTGTTGTGGCAGGTGAGAACACCGCACTTTATAAAACCGAAAACAATGTGCCGTTTGATGAAGGTAAGCTCAATCAAGAAATTNTCACCGCGACACGTGACGCGGTAGCTCATAGTACTGGCGGTGAGTATCGTTTTGCTATTCAAAATACCAACCGATCTATTGGCGCAACCCTATCAGGCGAAATTGCCCTGCATCATGGTAATAATGGTATGGCTGGCGATCCAATTACACTGTATTTTTCTGGCACAGCTGGGCAAAGCTTTGGCGTATGGAATGCAGGTGGCTTAAACATGATATTAACAGGCGATGCTAACGATTACGTTGGTAAAGGTATGGCTGGCGGCAAACTCACCATTAAACCACCGAAAGGTGTCGAGTATATTTGCTATAAAACCATGATCATGGGTAATACCTGCTTATACGGTGCAACGGGCGGTAAACTTTATGCTTGTGGTCGGGCTGGTGAGCGCTTTGCAGTACGAAACTCTGGTTGTAACGCCGTTATTGAAGGTACAGGCGATCATGCTTGTGAATATATGACTGGCGGTATCGTCACTATTTTAGGTGAAATAGGCGTTAACTTTGGCGCAGGTATGACGGGTGGATTTGCTTATGTACTTGATGAAGCAGGTGATTTAGAGTCACGTTTAAATACTGAGTCTATTGAAATGCTTGGTATGGAAAGTTTAACTATTCATCAAGAACATTTACGCGGCATTATTAGTCAACATTTAGCCGAAACTGGCAGTCCTCGTGCCAGTGAAATTTTAGATAATTTTGATACTTTTGCGCCACTATTTAAATTAATTAAACCAAGTGCTACCGATGTTAAAACCTTACTAGGTCATCATAGTCGTTCTTCTGCCGAACTTCGTGTGCAAGCGCAATAGCCGACATAAGTAGATAAACATAAAAAGATAGCGAGAAATAAAATGAGTAAAAATGTATATCAATTTATCGACGTTGAACGTATTGATCCACCGAAAAAAGCTGTAGCACAACGTAAAATTAATTTTGTCGAAATTTACCAGCCACTAAGTACAGTACAAAGTGCAGGCCAAGCCGATCGCTGCTTAGACTGTGGCAATCCTTATTGTGAATGGAAATGCCCAGTACATAATTATATTCCACAGTGGTTAGAATTAGTCACCAATGGAAAAATCATCGAAGCGGCAGAATTATGTCACCAAACCAATAGCTTACCTGAAATGTGTGGTCGTGTTTGCCCGCAAGACAGATTATGCGAGTCGGCTTGTACCCTTAATGCTGATTTTGGTGCTGTCACTATTGGCAATATTGAAAAATATATTACCGACACCGCCTTTGCCCAAGGTTGGACGCCTGATTTATCACACGTAGTAAAAACAGGCAAAAAAGTCGCCGTTATTGGTGCAGGCCCTGCAGGTTTGGCATGTGCTGATGTCTTAACACGTCATGGCGTTGATGCTGTTGTATTTGATAAAAATGCTGAAATAGGTGGATTGTTAACCTTTGGTATTCCGTCATTTAAATTAGAAAAAGACATTATTGTTCGTCGTCGCAAAATTTTCGAAGGTATGGGCATCGAGTTTTGTTTGAACACTGACATTGGTAAAGACATTAGTTTTAATGAATTAAGTGAACAGTACGATGCGGTATTTTTAGCACTAGGTACGTACACCGACATGAGTGGCGGCTTTGAACATGAAAGTGCTGATGGTGTTTACAGTGCCTTAGACTTTTTAATTGGCAACACACAAAATTTAATGGGCTTACACGAAAAAATCATAGACAATCAACCAAGTGAAGCCAAAAACCTTAAACCTTATGTTAATTTTAACGACAAAAAAGTAGTTGTTTTAGGTGGTGGCGATACCGCGATGGATTGCGTTCGTACTTCCATTCGCCAAGGTGCAACTGAGGTTACTTGTGCTTATCGTCGTGATAAAGCCAATATGCCGGGATCTCCACGCGAAGTACAAAATGCCAGTGAAGAAGGCGTTAACTTTGCTTTTAATATACAGCCACTTGATATTGCTGTTAATGAACTAGGCAAAGTGATTGGCGTTAAGTTTATTAAAACTCAGCTTAGCGAACCAGACGCCAATGGGCGACGCAACCCCGAGCCTATTGCCGATTCAGAATTTATTATGCCTGCTGATGCCGTTGTTATTGCTTTTGGTTTTTTACCTAGCCCACCGCAATGGATGAAAGACGCTGGCGTTGAAACTGACAACCGAGGACGTGTTGTTGCCCTCGATAATAGTGAATTTGCGCTGCAAACCAGCAAAGATAATATTTTTGCGGGTGGTGATATGGTACTCGGTTCAGATCTCGTCGTTACCGCCATAGATCAAGGCCGTAAAGCTGCTCTTGGTATTTTAGATTATNTGTTAACAAAATAACCAGAATTGAGGTTGATAATTCCTTTTAAAAGCAGCTCTGGCTGCTTTTTTATTAGCCCGTAGCCCCTTTCAAAACGTTAATAAAATCTTGCGGCTCTGGGCGTACGCGATAATTATTAGTAAAATCACTGTATATAATTTTTCCCTGTTTATCGGTAATGATTACGGTTGGATACACAGTATCTTTGTCATAGCCGAGCATTTCCATTCCCGCAGGCAAACCATTTTGCATGTAAATACCAAGCGTTTTGGCGGCACGGTTATCAATATCGGTCATNAAATTTAAAGGCACATTAAATTTCGCTGCGAGNGCTTGGGTATTTTTTTCAGGTTGTGGTGAAATCAANACAACTTTGGCNCCAGAAGCCGTTAANTCTTGNTAACTAATNGCTATTTCTTTAATTTGAGCCATACANAGNGGACACCAGTTACCACGAAAGAATAGAAANACTNCTGGAGAGCCTTTAAAATCAGTTGANTTAACTAACTTTCCGTGAATATCNGTTACGTTNAACNGTGGNAAAATTTTATTCTTTTNTAATAAAGGGTGCNANCCNCNNCCTAATGATGAATACCAAAANTTATACATTAAATACATAGNAAAACTAATTANTGATAGTAAATATCCAATTTGATCCATACTGGTAAGNTGNNCTAGACCTATTTTAAAATAAGCATTATAAAAAGCTAGAATTACNCCTAATACAGCAAGTAATGTGATCAAAGGAAAATGCGCNGAAGTCCTTGGCATATCCTTAAACATCATGACGCGACTGATAAANAACATTATGGGTAAGTTGATCATTAATGCACCTAACCAAATAATATTCATTGTTGTTATTGATAGTTGGTAAATGGCATACACACTGATCCCCATTGCTAACATAGGGTACATACCGATAAAAAGTGATTTCATTTTGTTCATTATATTTTCTCATGCAGTTAAACGATTAAGTAAATGTTCAAAACAAATATTAGTACGACCGTACTAATTAAGCAAGTGATTTTTAACATTGCTGCTAGTAATCATAATTTCTCTTGCTATAATCTGCTATTAAAATAACTTAGGTACTATTTATTTGATGAAGCAAGGTGAGTTAACTAGAAATAAAATAATCGCTTCATGCAATGAGCTGTTTTATCAATATGGCTTTTACCGTACAGCGTTTAGCGATATTGTAAAGGCAACTGGTTTAAGCAAAGGCAATATTACTTATCATTTTAAAACTAAGGATGATATTTTAGTTGCCGTATTTGAGCTAAGAAAAAAAGTAATAAAAAAAATGCTAACGTCGTGGCAACATGAATTTTCAAATGCGGAAGCTAGATTAAACCATTTCATCAGTAGTTTGATCTCAGGTAAACAGAAATTAATTAAATTTGGCTGCCCTAATGGCTCTATGGCGTATGAATTAGGCAAGTTTGAATCAAACATTAGTGAATTAAGTAAGAGTGTTTTTGAAATAATACAGCAATGGTTAAGTTTACAGTTTCAATCTTTAGGCTATGATGTGGCACAATCCAATAATAAAGCGATAGAACTATACACCAGAGCACAAGGTCTTAGTGTTTTAGCTCAAGCCTACCGAGATGACTCTTTTTTTGAAGATCAAATCGAGCAGCTACGGAAACTAATCAACAAGCATCCTAATCTATAAATACCAGCAATCAATTTACAGGCAATAAAATGAACAAACCACAACGCGATATTACCTTACGCTTTTTAGCCGAACCGCAAGA
>JAESPQ010000013.1 GCA_016765535.1 Alteromonadaceae bacterium
ACTGGTCAAATAGCTATATTTTAGGGTAACACTTGTAGGTTGGCCTTTAGGCCATCAATCTATATTTGACGGGCTGAAGCCCGACCTACAAATACTCTATCTGTTACCTTGGTTTGATGAGTCCCAAAAATACAATTGAACGACTATTTTTATTTCGAGCTAATCGCTCAGGGTATAAAATTACTTTCCTTCCCTTTATACCCTTTTTTATTTTCTAGCTACACACAAATAAAGAGCAATATGTAAAAATAGTGTTTATACTACAATTTTAGTATCAGCTAAAGTCTAGTTATTTAAATTAAGTTATTTAAATAACCTAAGCTAAATTATTTACTGTTAATAGCATGGAGCATTATTAATATGGAATCTAATAAAATAAACATCTCAAAAAATGAACGCAGAAGCAGTAAATCAAACCAACAGATATTACTTTCTCAGTTGAGCAACTCACAAATTTTTTCAATTCAGTCACTAAAAATTTTTGGTTATTCATTTCATTTCATTCGTCAAATCGACAATAAAAACATCCCTATTTTATCTTTTAATAATAGCTTTGCGACTATAAATATTGATGGTGAAATTAATATTAATGCTGATATAAAAGTGAGAAGTAAATAAACTGACTATTATCCCCAGCCACTTTATTTGGGGATACCCCAATATCCCCTAACAAACCTATTGTGGGTGAAGTGCTACACAATTCCAATAATGATTCTTTATTTGACTTTAGAAAAAAAATATCACTATTTCATTCCTTCAACGCAATGTACATTGAGTTAAAGATAACAATAATAACAATGAGTTGATGGGCATTATTTGCCTTAATATTGAATCCTTAAAATTTAAACGGGTGGAAATTGGTTACCGTTTTCATACAGATTTTCACGGTAAAGGTTATGCCTTTGAAGCAACAAAGTGCGTGGTGGACTTTCTTTTTACACAAGTAAAAATTCATAAATTACTGGCTTATTGCGTTGCTGAACATCATGGTTCATACAAGCTAATGGAAAAACTCGGTATGCAACGTGAAGCTTGTTTACGTCAACATACAAAATTAGCTGACAAACAATGGCACGACGAGTTAATTTATGGCTTATTGGCGCAAGAATATAAAAATCAAGGTTAAGCTTTTTAGCTCAGCCATTTTAATCTTTTTATGGCCACCAACATTAATACCGCGTAATAATGAAATATATTGATGCATGTTTTATCCTACTAAAGCTCTGCCCATACTTGTTTCAAGCCAAGCAAATGAATTGCAGCAAAAGCTAAACAAATAAACGAACTCCACCACCAAAATTCAGGTGTTCTCCCCATGGGGTTATTAATAAAAAAGAAGCCAGCCACTCCGCGCAGCAAGTAAATAGCACTGATCGCGACTAGTACCAGCTTTACAAAAGGTAAAGCTGCGATAACACCTGCGGCAGAAAACACATAAACACTCCAAGTAAGCAATACCGCGGTAATAAATAAAGTAATTAACGTTGCTTTAATATTACCTTGTTCAGCCCAAACTGCCATTTGTTCACCCGCGCCTAAAAATCGATACCAAGACGCACCATAAACAATACAACCAAGATGAATAATAGCGACAAAAGCATTTAAGCTTGCCGCTAAAATTAACGTTTTATTCATCCGTTTTAGACTCTCAATTATTTTTTATGTGAATTGTTTTTTATATTATACCGAGTTGATTAAGTGCTCGCGTGGGCATTTCGTTCCTCATGCACCACCCTACAAGATACTAAGGCTACAAAATGCTGTGAACCACGACGAATACCCAAATCAAATTAATATTTTTTACGCAGCCATGCCAATGGCAATAACAACAACGCCCAAATCATAGAACCACCACTGCTAGATGCAGGTGTGGGATCGACTTGTTGGTTAATTAGTGTATTTTTAGGTTTTGTTAAACCACTATCGGTAGCATCAGCAGCATCTACAATCACAACTTGATTAATAACAACAAAATTATCTAATAGTAATAATTTTTGACCTGCACAATCTTGTGCTGAATAGTTAACTACAGGTAAATTATCAAATACTTGCGATGAAGCACCGTCGGCATCGCATTGAGATAATTGTGCAATTTGCTCAAGTACGGTCATACCATCACCAATCACTTGACCAAACACGGTAAAACCAGCATTTTGTACATCTAAATTTGTACTGTTATCTGTAACATTAAAAAACCATTGATCAGTCGCACTATCTGGCGCTGATGTTTTAGCCATCGCAATAGTCCCTTTTACATTAGAATATATCGGCTCGTTGACCACAGCAGTATTGGTACTTAAACGACTTAAAGGCCAACTACTATCAACTTTATAACCACCGCCTTGAATAATAAAATTGGTCACTGAGCGATGAATGACCGCATTAGTATAATGACCTGATTCAACATATTTTAAGAAATTTTCAACCGTTTTCGGGGTGGTTTGGTCATATAAATTAACTTGCACATTACCTTGTGAGGTTTGAAATTCAACAATGGTGGCATTAGCAAACATAGACGCGCTCATTGTTGTTACAGCAAGCAATGTCGATAAAAACTTAGTCATAACTACTCTCTTTATTCTTAAGTGACGTATTAAAGTTGATTGTAAAAAAATTGTGTCCATAATAAGCGCAATCACTATAAATTGCACTGATAAAAATGTATCAATTTTCACTAGCTTAATGACACATTAATTGTCATCATAAAAGCAAATAAATACCGTTTAGAATTTGTAGTCAATAATGGATAAAAGCTTAATATGAAAAAGATCAAAAATGAAAATGAATTATTAAAAAAAGCTATCGAAATTGGCGAAAAATATGCGTTAAATCGTGGCTATAAAAATTTTTCTCCCACCGATGCTGCCAAAGAAAAAATAGAAAGTTTATATCGTTTATTAGTGCAAGACGGTTTGATCCAAGCGCTAGCTAAAGATAAAGAAGATCAAATGAATATGAAACATAAACTGGCTATTTGGATCTCAAAACAATTACCTAAAGATCATCCATTACTTAAATAATATCAAATAAATATAAGTAAATATAAGGTGGGCATTCGTACCTCATGCACCACCCTACCTTTATACTTAGCTGATTTTATAACTTACACCAATATCACAAAAATCAGTCACCAATCGGTGAACCTGGTGGCATCTTGATTTCGGTTTTAAGAAAAATAGTTTTACCTTGTTTCAATCCATAATTAATTTGTTCAATCAATAAACGATAATGGCTATAAAAGCGCTTGCTATTACTGCGGGGTTTAATTTTTTGTTGTAATTTATCTTCAAGATCCGTTAATACTACAAATACATCAGCACGCACTTCAGTCACCACACTTTTATCTAAATACAAACTTAACAATTGTTGCACTACTAACTGATTTACCCGTTTTTGAATAATATCGGTTAAACCGCTTTTGGCTGGTTTATAAATAGTTGTTTTAATTAATTGTGCTAATAGTTGATCTACCGAAACAATACTCGAATTTAACGATGATTGTTGTGCTAAACGCGCTAAACGTGCTTTATTCAATAATAACGAAATAGTATGTTGTGCACTTGCCTCTGCTAGAGTTACGCCATCAAATGTTAGCCCTGTTTTACTCGGTAAACTTTCTCGATTACGACTATAACCATAAGCTTTTGGCGGTATTAAGGTTAATATTTTTTTGGGTAACATTAATGTTTGGCTATCTAATGTTTTAAATAATGCGGTTAACGCTTGACGTTGCAAAATTGCACTAACCGTTGATAAATCAGTATTTTTCGAATTATTTTGTTTAACCGAATAACTGTAATTAACACCACCAACTAACTTAACTGCTGCTTCAACTTGATAACGATGAAAGTTATAAATGGGCGCTAATACTTGTTCTAATTCAGAAAATGGCGTACCCACAGCAATACTGTTGAGACCAAAATTTGCCAGCGCAACTTTTCGAACTTTTAGCACGCGTTCTAATTCTTCTGCCGCATTCTCACCGTTGTCCCATAAATGCCCTTGTGTATTAGCGCCTGATTGTGGCCGCGCATCAGGATCTGATATATACAAAAAACCTTGTGCTTGCGCATTAGCCACTAATTCGACTAATTGTTGCTGTTCTTGTTTTTCATCATAATCACCGTAACCGTAAGCAATAGCATATTTATCCCAGTCTCCAATATTTTTTGCATAAGCATTAGACAAGTCTAATTTTTTTATTTTACCTACCGTTTTAATCGTCACGAAGGGATGTGGATAATCCATGACTGAAGCACGGTTATTAACGCTAGCAGCAAAATTATGCGCTAAGCCTAAAGTATGACCTACTTCATGTGCTGCAAGCTGACGAATACGTGCTAACGCCATATTTTTTTGTTCACTGGTATCAGTATTTTTACCGTTAAACGGTGAGGTTAAGCCTAAAGCAATTAAATAATCTTGACGAACTCGTAACGAACCTAGCGTTACATGACCTTTAATAATTTCTCCTGTACGTGGATCAATAACTGACGAACCGTAAGACCAGCCACGCGTTGCTCGATGTACCCATTGAATGACGTTATAACGTACATCCATAGGATCAGCGTCACTAGGTAACATTTTCACTTGAAAAGCATTTTTATAACCTATCGCAGTAAAGGCTTGGTTCCACCAACGTGCACCGTCTAATAAAGCTGAACGTACAGGCTCTGGCACACCCGCATCTAAATAATAAATAATCGGTTTAACCGCTTCACTAACACTCGCTTTAGGATTTTTTTTACTCAAACGATGACGAGGTATAACGCGCTTAATTAACGGTTCATCAAGAGCACTCGCATAATCAGCATATTCCATTGACCAATAACCACTAAAAGGCTTAAACACTCGTGACTTATAATTATTGTCAGGTAATTTTATTAATGAATGATGTAAATGTACAGATATTGCAGTAGCATCTGGAGTAACACTTTTTAAATACTCGCCAGCACCACTGCCGGTATAAGTAACAATCGCTTCAAGTTCGGTATTGTTAGGAAAGGCTTTACTGCGCTTATTATAAATAGCACTACGGCTGTCATCTATTTTAAAATCACCCTGTTTAGTCTTTTTTAACTGCTGCGCTAAGTGGTGAATGTCTGATAATAAAAACGGGGTATAATCAATTAATACTTTATTGTTTTTTATATCGCTTGCTGCAACTTTAAAGCCCCAAATAATAGAACTGGCAAAGGCTTGTTCAACCGCTTGTTTTTCTAACTTATTATTGGTGTCAGCACGATAATAACTATTAAGCTGTCGTAAAAACACTTTATTACCAACTCGTTCAAATTGCACTAAACGGGTATTGCCTAACTGACCTCGGTCTAAGCCAATATCGTTAGAGCCTATGCCGTAGGGGAGACTTGATTGAAATAAAAATTGTTGTTCAAAATTATCAATTTCAAGATACACTTTACCTGTTTCATTATCATTATAAAAAGAAAAGTAACCTTGATTAAGCTGTTTATCCTTAACAAATTCAGTAAAACTCTCTTTTGCCTGCGCTGAAAACATTAACAAATAACTACTAATTATCAACAAGCTTAATATTGAACGAACAAATGCCATGAGAGATCCTTTTTATTTTTCTTTTGTTTTTATTTTAGACGCTAAAACCGCTATAATTATAACCAAGTAATAACATACAAAACATAACTGATGAAATAATATATACGCAGACATATTTTACTCGTCATGCTGAACTTGTTTCAGTATCTAAAAACACCAGATCTTGAAATAAATTCAAGATGACAGTTTACCTGCTTGCTTAAATAATAGTTATCGTCAAAAACATAATAACTTATTGCTGCGCTTACCATTTTCATATGACATTAACATAAAATGCTAAGAGTATAAAACATACAACAACACTTAAATAATCACTCACGTATTAGGTATAAACATGCAACGACTCGCCCCAACACTACGCCAAGACGGTGTTCCTTTAGATTTGATTTCATTAATAAAAACTATACTAGCAGCAACCAAAGAAATTTCATTTCGCGTTAGCCAAGCACACTTAGGTGGTTTAATGGGCTCAACTTTAGATGAAAATATTCAAGGTGAAATTCAAAAAAAATTAGATGTTGTTGCCAACGAACTATTTAAAGATATTTTATTAGAGTCTGGCTTTGTTAAAGCCATTTCTTCTGAAGAAGAAGATACTTCGGTTGCGGGTGATCCTGATGGTAAATTTATTGTGTCGTTTGATCCCTTAGATGGTAGTTCAAATATTGATATTAATTCATTAATCGGTACCATTTTTTCTATCCATCGTGCTCCTGTCACTATGACAGCAGNTGATCCTAATATGTTTAAACANGCAGGNAACAAACAGGTTTGTGCCGGTTATGTATTATATGGCCCTGCAACTATGTTAGTNATGACNACAGGTAAAGGTACACATTTTTATGTATTAGATAGAACCCACGGTGGTTATTTAAGGGTAAAACGCAATGTNCAAATNCCAACCGATACCCAAGAATTTGCCATTAATATGTCAAATCANCGTTTTTGGCAACCNGAAATGAAAAATTACATTGATGATTTATTATTAGGTGACACAGGACCGCGCGGTAAAAACTTTAATATGCGCTGGATAGCTGCCATGGTGGGTGATGTACATCGCGTACTTTGTCGAGGCGGTATATTTACTTACCCTGGCGATACTAAAGATGCGAAAAAACCGTATAAATTACGGTTAATGTACGAAGCTAATCCAATGAGCTTTTTAGTTGAGCAAGCAGGCGGTTTAAGTATGACCAGCGAAGGGCGAATTATGGATATAGAACCAACCAGTATCCATCAACGTGTTGAAGTAATTTTAGGATCTAAAAGCGAAGTGGAAGCGTGTTTGGCTTATTATAAAAAATAAACTAAATTAGCTAATAATAGAGAAACCAGCACACTATTTTATTGTGGGCTGGTTTGTTATTTAAAAGAGTGAAATATTTTAATAATTTTTAATCAACTACCCACGTTATTTCTTTTTTAACACCATTACGCAAATATTTAAAAGGTATTTTCTCACCTTTTTTATAGCGTGCCATGCGTTGTTTTATTTTTATTGCTGAGCCTACATCTTTAATTGCAATACCGTCAATTTCCAGCAAAATATCACCCCCTAAAAGTATATGATTATTTGCCATCATTACACTCATATTACCACCTTTAAAACCAAGTCGATCAGCTAAAGTATTGGGAATGACATTTTGAATTAACATGCCGTAACCTGCACTATTATTAATAATTTTTGATTGTTCTTTATTTAATAATAAAGGGATCAAACCAAAAAAATCACTCGGATTACTATCTATAACAGTGTGAATATTATCAACAGAAATAACAAAGCCTAAACCGTTATTACCACCCGTTTTTGATAATATATGACTTACAATACCAATGACTTCACCTTTTAGGTTAAACATTGGCCCGCCTGAGTTACCCATATTTATTGCAGCATCTGTTTGCAGTAAACGAGGCACTAAAGACGAACCTGGAATAGCCTCACTATCACGAATACCACTTAAATATCCCACCGACAAGCTGTGACTAACCCCATAAGGAGCACCAATAACCACCACCTGTTCACCAATACTATAATCATTTGCTGCCGCTAATTTAAGTGGTTTAATAGAATCAGGAACATCAAGCGCTTGAATCATAGCTAAATCAACTAATGATTCAATCCATACAACATGACCAGAAGTTTTACTGCCATCGGCAAATACCACTTCAATTTCAGTCGCTCTATCTACCACATGCGCTGCGGTTAAAATACGCCCTACCTTATTAATAAGTGCACCAGAGCCTAACGATTTAACTATTTTAGGTTTATAGTCCATTTGACCATGACGAGGTTCAGACAAAGACTTTACATGCAGTTCAACAACACTATTATTCACCCTTTTATAGAGTTTTTGAATATTGTTTTCGGCGAATACAGGACTAAAAAATAAATTTAAAATAATAAATAAAATAAAACGTGTCATTAAAATCTGACCAATAAGTAAAAGTGCAAATAGTGTAACGAAATAATTATCATTTATCAGATATTTCAAAAACAAAAGCAGAATACCCTGTTTAAAAAGTTATTCTGCTTTATTCATAAAAAATTATTTACATTAAAAACAAGTCGATTCAATTAAAAACTCGGTAACAAACCAGCAGGGATCAAATAATTCAAACCCGCGTCACTAATAATGGCTGAAGCTTCAACAATATCAGGAGCAAAATATCTGTCTTTATCGTAATAACTGACGTTTTCACGTAATTGTGCTTTCGCTTGTTCTACCCGCTCTGAACCTTTAAGTGGTGCTCTAAAGTCTAACCCTTGTGCCGCGGCTAAATATTCAATAGCGAGTACACCGTTGGTATTCTCGCTCATATCGGCTAAACGACGACCCGCAAAACACGCCATAGACACGTGATCTTCTTGGTTAGCCGACGTAGGCAAGCTATCGACTGAAGCTGGATGTGCTAACGATTTATTTTCTGACGCTAAAGCGGCAGAAGTCACTTGCGCGATCATAAACCCTGAGTTAACACCACCATTTTCAACTAAAAATGGTGGTAGTTTACTTAGTGTCGCATCAATTAATAACGCCATTCTACGTTCAGATATTGAACCAATTTCAGCAATCGCTAAGGCTAAATTATCAGCCGCCATTGCGACAGGTTCAGCATGAAAGTTACCTGCCGAAATAAAATCACCTTCGTTGGCAAACACTAATGGATTGTCGGTAACACCATTGGCTTCAACTAATAATACTTCAGCGGCTTGGCGAATTTGAGTTAAACACGCGCCCATTACTTGTGGCTGACAACGCAATGAATACGGGTCTTGCACTTTTTCACAATCAAAATGCGATTCACCAATGGCAGAGCTATCGCCTAATATTTCACGATATGCCATTGCTGCATCAATTTGACCTTTTTGACCACGTGCTTGATGTACTCGGTCATCAAACGGTGCGCGCGAGCCCATTGCCGCTTCTACTGTCATCGAGCCAATAACCACACCACTAGCAAATAAATCTTCGGCTAAAAATAAGCCTTCTAGCGAAAATGCCGTTGACGCTTGTGTGCCATTTAAGAGTGCTAAACCTTCTTTAGCCGCTAAAGTAATAGGTTCAAGTCCTGCTATTTTTAACGCTTCTACCGCCGGAATTATTTTATCCTTATACGACATTTCGCCTTCACCTAATAATGGTAATACCATATGCGAAAGTGGCGCTAAATCACCTGATGCGCCAACAGAGCCTTTTTTTGGTACACAAGGGTAAACTTGCGCATTCAATAATTTCAGCATCGCCTCAATTACTTTTAAACGAATACCTGAAAAGCCGCGTGATAATGAGTTGATTTTTAACACCATCATTAAACGTACAGTGGCGTCTTCCATATATTCACCAAAACCTGCTGAATGTGACAATACAATTGAACGTTGTAATAATTCTAATTCTTCGGTTTTAATACGGGTGTTGGCAAGTAAGCCAAAACCAGTATTAATACCGTACACTACACGGTCTTCACGGATCACTTGTTGTACTGCTTCAGCACTTTTATTAATGCCCTCATAGGCACTTTCATCTAAGCTGTATTTAATGCCGTCATAACGGCTTACTGCGCGTAATTGTGCCAGGGTTAATTGCCCTGAAACTATATTTAATTCAATTATTGGAGCTGTTTTCATATTTTTCTCGTTAATATTTTACTATTTAATTAATCTGTTATTGTTNAGTTTGGCTACGCTCTAGCCAACCTACGAAACTAAAATCACTTTTAGTTCAAATGATTTATTCAAGAGCAAAGAAAAAGCACGGAATTGACGCGAGTCAATGAGTACTTTTGATGCCATTATTAATTAAAGCATGCAGAAATAAATGTTATTTACCGTTAGCACCTTCAATCATTGGCAGGTCAAGTCCCTGCTCTTTGGCAAAATCAATAGCAATATCGTAACCTGCATCGGCATGGCGCATAACACCTGTTGCTGGGTCGTTCCATAATACACGGCCAATACGTTTATGCGCAGCGTCTGTACCATCAGCCACAATAACCACACCTGCATGTTGACTAAAGCCCATACCTACACCGCCGCCATGATGAATACTGACCCAAGTAGCACCGCTTGAGGTGGACAATAATGCGTTTAATAATGGCCAATCTGACACTGCATCGCTGCCGTCCAACATGCTTTCTGTTTCACGATTAGGTGATGCAACCGAGCCAGAATCTAAGTGATCACGACCAATTACGACAGGAGCAGATAATTCGCCATTTTTTACCATTTCGTTAAATGCTAACGCTAAACGAGCACGGTCTTTTAAACCAACCCAACAGATACGTGCTGGTAAACCTTGAAACTCAATACGCTCACGCGCCATATCCAACCAATTATGTAATTGTGGGTTATCAGGAATTAATTCTTTTACTTTAGCATCGGTTTTATAAATATCTTCTGGGTCACCCGAAAGTGCTACCCAACGGAACGGACCAATACCTTCACAAAATAATGGACGTACATAAGCAGGTACAAAACCAGGAAAATCAAACGCATTCGTAACTCCTTCGTCTAATGCCATTTGACGAATATTATTACCGTAATCTGTTGTTGCAGCGCCCGCAGCTTGTAAAGCAAGCATCGCTTTAACTTGAATTGCCATCGATTGCTTAGCGGCTTTTACTACTGCCGCTTCATCTTTTTTACGCATATCGGCAGCATGTGCCATGGTCCAACCTTGCGGTAAATAACCATTAAGCGGATCATGAGCCGAAGTTTGATCGGTAACCACATCAGGAGTGACGCCACGTTTGACTAATTCAGGAAAAACATCAGCAGCATTACCTAATAAACCTACCGAAATGGCTTCGCCTTTTGCTGTTGCTTCATTAATCATTGCTAACGCTTCATCTAAGTTGGTTGCTTTTTTATCGACATAGCGCGTGTTTAAACGAAAATCGATACGCGATTCATCACATTCAACTACTAATGCACAAAAGCCCGCCATAGTTGCGGCAAGAGGTTGCGCACCGCCCATACCACCTAAGCCACCAGTAAGTACCCATTTACCTTTAGCACTACCACCAAAGTGTTGTTTAGCCATTGCCGCAAACGTTTCGTAAGTACCTTGCACTATGCCTTGTGAACCAATGTAGATCCAAGATCCTGCGGTCATTTGACCGTACATCATCAGCCCTTTTTTATCTAATTCATTAAAATGTTCCCAGTTACCCCAATGTGGCACTAAATTAGAGTTGGCAATTAATACGCGTGGTGCATCGGCATGAGTTTTAAATACGCCCACGGGTTTTCCTGATTGCACCATTAAGGTTTCATCGTCTTCTAAACGATCTAACACTTCGATAATTTTGTCATAACACGCCCAATTACGTGCCGCACGACCAATGCCACCATAAACTACTAACGAATGTGGATGCTCTGCAACTTCGGCATCTAAATTATTCATTAACATACGTTTAGCGGCTTCGGTTAACCAGCTTTTGGCGGTAATTTTATTACCGTGTGGCGCTTTAATATTGCGACTGGTGTCTAATCTATTTAAATCTGTCATAGTGTTCCTCGTGACTTTAATGACTAATATTGATACTTGTCGGGAAAATTTATACCCGATTTATCTCTGTTTCATTCGCTATATAATTTCATGGTTGAAACCATTATTACTTTTAAATTCTATAAATTAAATGAGTATAGTTTCTTTAAAAAGTAAGGTGACCACCTAAGCGATATTTATCACCAGGTGACGTTAATATTGCAAAACTGACCACGCCTTGACTTGACCATGTACGGCGTTTTATTTGTAAACAAGCTTGATGATGGTTTATCGCTAATAATTTTGTTAATTTTTCATCGGCATTAATCGCTTCAATTTCGTGGGTTGCTTCCGTTAACGGTGCTTCACTCGATAAGTATTCGTGTGCCGTAATTTTTGAAAAATTTTGTATTAGGTAATTTGGCACTAAAGTAGGGTTTACATAACGTTGCTCTAATTGAATAGGAAACTGTTCACCCGACTGCAACTTTTCAAAATGCAATACTTCAGAATAATAAACCTCAGTGTCTGGGGAAATATTAAGTTGAATAGCAACTTCATCATTCGATTTTATGGTTTTAACTATTAACTGTTTAGCACTGTGTTGATGGTTACGTTGTTGAATTTCATCAGCAATATTTTTAATTTCAAGTACTGACGATTGTGATTTAAAACTTGCGACAAAAGTCCCAGCTCCTTGCGATCGCACTAAAATGCCTTGTTCAGTTAACTCCTGTAATGCTCGTCGTGCGGTCATTCTGCTAACATTAAATTGCAGCGCCAATTCATTTTCAGAGGGCACTTTAGCGTG
>JAESPQ010000014.1 GCA_016765535.1 Alteromonadaceae bacterium
GTTAATGAGGACAGTAATGCAATTAAAAAGAAGAGGTTATAATAGCGTGTATCGATAAGAATTTGAGTCAGTAACGATTTTTTTGAAACTAAATAAACAAATAGCCAAGGTGCATTGTTTAAAGTGTTTTGGTAAATAATAAATTTATTTTTACCTCCTTGCTGTTGTAAAAAGTCTTTAAACAGTACTAATTCATTCTCATTTTGATAATTTATATGGCTACCTGCAACTATGTAACCCTTGGGCGATATAATGTAACTATTGCCTTGTATTTCTAAGGATTTTTTAACGAATTTATTTAGAAAGTCTAGTGTTACATCAACACCAATAACGCCGAGAAAATTATTCTTTTGGTAAGTAGGAATAGCACACGACACCATCATGCCGTGACCTGCGCGATCAAAATAAGGTTCAGTCCAAAAATAATGACCATCGGAATTTACTTTTTTCGGGGCAAATTCATCATAAACTTTTGCTGCATTATCTGTAAACAAAGTTAAGTTTTTAAAATTTAACATTAACTTATTTATTGCTATGGGCGGATAAATAGAAGTAAACTTTTTACCTGCTTTAGTGTAGCCCATAAAATAGCTCGCAATTAGGCTATTGTTGTTGTTTTTTGCCGCTATTTGAAAATCTTGCATATTTAAAATGCTAATTAGTAGCTGGACATAATCTTGATTTACAATACTATTTTTTCCTTTAGAAAAAACAGTATTGGTTATTTCAACGTTATTAATCTTTTTATGTAATCGGTAAAGATGGTAATTTTTATCAAGATAATTATGACTTGTTTGTTGAATTGCTTGATTATATTTGGTTAAAACAGCCGCAGAAATATTGCTATTTATATGTAGATCAAAAATATTTTTTAGCATTACCGTTATATCAGCATTTTTAGCAATAATATTTTCTAACGCGAAGCTTCTATCTAAAAATAAATTTTCATTTTCTTGCAATATTTTTGTTTTACTATTGGCATAGATGAAAAATGTTAAGGTAATAATAATAACGATAAAAGCGAGTAAAGCTAAGCTAAAAACCTTGTTTTTTATATGAGTTAAAATAAGTGTATTTTGTTTTTTTGCCATGAGTGCTGTTTTTATCTAAATATTAACTATCTCAGTTACAATTATAGTGACAATATGAGTTATTGCTATATTGCTAAGGCGAGTATTTATATTAATCCTTGCTGAATGGCTATTAACACTGCACGAGTTCTATCGCGAGTATTGAGTTTGGCTAAAATGTTAGAAACATGGTTTTTAACTGTGCCTTGTGCTAAAAAAATACTACTGGCTATTTCTTTATTAGAAAAACCACCCGCCAATAATTTTAATATTTGCGACTCTTTGTTACTTAATTTCTCTAGTGGTGTTGTGCTAGCTAATCCTTGATCAAATTGTTTCATAACCACAGGTTCGGCAACAAAGCCGCCATTAGCAAGAGTTTTAATCGCGTTAACTAATTTTGTTAGTGACACATCTTTAAGTAAAAACCCATTAGCTCCTGCTTGTAAGCTTTGCATAAAAAGCTCGCTATCATCAAACGTTGTTAACATTAAAACGGCTTGTTTGTTACCAGCCTCTCTGAGTTGCTTAACTAATTCAATGCCATCCATTTTTGGCATTCGTATGTCAAGTAATAACACATCAGGTGTGGCAAATTCAATGCTCGGATTCGATAACTGCGTTAATGCTTGTTCGCCGTCTTCGGCTTGCCAAATAACGGTTATATCGTCACTTAGCGCTAATAAGCTAGCGATACCTTGGCGTACCAATTGTTGATCATCAACTAACGAAACAGTGATTTTATTTGTGTTTTTAGTGGTGATTTTATCAGTATTTGTTACTGTGTTTTTATTATTAATCATAACTGTCTTCAACTTGAATATGTAAAGTGCAACCTAATGCTGGTTGATTGTTTTTGTTTTTGTTCTTGTTATTGCTTTGTAAGATCACCGTGCCATTAAACTCCTTTAACCGCTCTTGCATGCCTTTTAAACCGTTACCCATAATAATTTTATCGCAGCCTTTGCCATTATCAGTTAATTGTATATTAATAATATTTTTAGTTTTTTGAAAATCTAGTGTAAATATGTTCGCTTTACCATGTCTAAGGGCATTACTTATCGCTTCTTGCAAACAAAAAATAAGTTGGTTGTTTAATGTTAATGAGTTAATTGTGGGTTTGCTCTCATTAATGCTTTTGCTACTACTTTCGAGGTGAAACTGGCAATTAGGCAATTGTGCAAACAGTTTATTGATATGAGCTATTAAATCTAGTTTATCGTGATCACGCATTTTTTTTACCACATTGCGTACACCTTGTAATAATTGTCTAGCTTGTTGCAAATTTTCTTCCGCTAATGGTTTATATTCATCAGGTAATTTATGTTGGGTTACTTCTAAATTTAAGGCGAGCGCTGTTAGCTGATGACCCAGTACATCGTGTAAGTCACGAGAAATACGAAGTCGCTCTTGTTTTTGGCTAGACTCTTTTAACATAAAACGCGTTGCTAATAACTCTTGGTTAATGGTGCTGATTTCTTCTTTAGCTCTTTGTTCTCTTAACGTTGCCTCAATCACTGAAAAAGCAAAAATTTGCAATACAAAAAAGATCAATACGGTATAAATACTTTGCTGTGGATGAGCGGTAATTAAGGTGACGTAATAAGCGCTATTAATGATAACTAATATCAGCATGGCTTTTTTACGACTAAAGTGAGCGGGTAACTGGCTGGCAATTAATGCAAATAAAATAGGAATGATTTGTTTATTATCAAAATAAATCAATACTAACAATAAGCCTACTTCAATAATAATGGTTAAGCTGAAATTGAAAGGTGATTTTTTATGAGAGATATTATTAAAAAATAAACCAATAAAAGCTATTAATGCACTTGCTTGCCAGAGGCTTTGTAAATTTATAGTAACGGTTTTTAAGTAGATGAAACTTACTAATGCCCAAGTAAGTATGGCTGAAAAATAAAGAAAGCCATCTTTGCGGAAATCTTTTGGTAATAAATTAGTTAAAAACATTAATATACTCATGTTACCTCGAAAAACTCGTTTCAGCGAGAATTAAACGGCTTAGAGGCAAGGCATTGATTGACGAGAATGGTTGTTCAGGACAATATGCTCCTGCATTGTCTAAGATGCTACATCCGTGTAGCGACCTTGTCGAAATCAATAACGCAGCATATAAGCCTTTTAAACTCGCCCTACGGGGATGGCTGAGCAAATCATGCTCGTCGTTGCCTCTTTTGTTAAGGGAGCAACCATTAATAAAAAGAGGCGCCTTGATCATGAATTGCTCAGACGTCCTGAAACAGAAATTTTTAAGTATCATGAGTATAAACCTGTAAAAATAGAAAGCGTGTTAGGAAATTAGTTATTTATTTTTAATAACTAATTGCCTTATGTTTTGTAAAGTAGTTGTTATTAAAACAGATTTATTTCAATACGGGTATTATCTTTAACACTAAATTTGGCTTCTTTGTAATCAGGTTGACCAAAACGACCGCCATTATTACTAAAACCGTAACTTTCTTTAGGAATACCCATCATATTCATATCCATTTTATTATTGTCGTTTTCATCTTGAAAGAGTTTAATGGCATATTCACCATCGGGTAATTCAGTAAAAATGATTTTTTCTTGTGATTTATTTACCTTTACTCGTGCTGAATGTACAGGGTTACCCTGTTTATAACTGGTTTCATCATCGTATAGACCAAGCATTATATGGCCTTTTATAGTGTTGATTTTATTTACACTAACAATAAGTTCAGCTGCATTTGCATGGTTGGTTATTAATAGCACGCTTGATAACGAAGCAATGCAGGTAAGTAATACTGAAGTGGTAATTAAAGCAGACGCTTTTTTTAGTAATGTAGTTGACATTATGGTGTTTCCTTTAAGTTTTATTGGTGTGTTGAAAGAACACGATTATATTAACTAAGATGTTTGCTTGATGAATGTGCCAAAAGTCATGAATATTAGTGGGTTTTGGTATGACTTTTGGCGGTGATCTTAAGTATTAATAGCTGTTTAATTATCTCTAAGCGCTAAAGTGACTGGCTGTTTCATTGCTTTTATTGCGGGTAATAATCCTCCGATCAAACCGATCCCAATCGCCAATAACATGGTTTGTATTATTAAGGTTGTGGAAATATTAAAATTAAACATCATTTGGCTTAAATTGCTGGCATTTTGAGTGCTTGCTGTCCAGTCATCAAAAAGGATATATAAAGGTAATACACCCAATACTCCCCCTAAAAATGCAATAAATAGCGCTTCACTGATAATTGCACTGGCGATAGCAATAGGTGCAAATCCTATTGCTTTATGTGTAGCTATTTCTTTACTACGACTTGCTATGGCGGCATACATGGTATTTAAAGCCGCTATAGCAGCACCAAGCGCCATGATAGCAGCTACGGGGAAGCCGATTAAGGTAATAAGACTATTGAGTTTTTCACCTTGCTCAGCAAAAAATGCTTTTTCTAGTATTATGCGCACATTAAGCCGTGGGTCGTCTTGCCATTGTTTGTTGAGTTGCGCAACTATTTTGTCAATGTTGGTCGTTGTTTTTAATGCTAGACGTACCGATTGAACCGTATTACCGCGATTATAATCACTTTGTAAAATGCCTAAATCAGCCCAAAGTTCAGATTCAAATACACTATTATTATCTGAAAACATGCCGCTTATTAGCCATTTTGTATCGCCTAACGTTATGGTTTTTCCTACTTTTAGTTCGGGAATTTTACGTGCAAGCGCGCGTCCTACTAATATTTCTCGTAAACCTGAAGTGAATTTTTGTCCTGAAACAAGCTTAAAGTTAGGACGGAAATTATACGTTTTATGGCTAATACCACGCAGCGCTAAGCTTATGCTTTTATTTAAATGAGTTAATTTTAATTGTTTGTCTGTTGATGTTTTCTTATATTCAGTGGTTACAAACATTTCGGCAGCATAAATACTGTTACCATTTTTATCACGTTTTATCTTGTTGTTATTAGCAAGTAATTTTACTTCGATAGGAAACATTACGCTTTGTAATTCCGAGACGGCTCCTGCACGCATTACTAATAAAGTATTATCTAAACCACTACGTTGCATGGTTTTAACCATGCCCTGAGTTAATGTGAGTACCCCAAGTATTACTGCTGCGACACAGGCTATACTTAATATGCTAATTAAAGAGCTGGTTAAGCGCTGCGGAAAACTTTTAAAATTGATCCAGATTAAGGCGAATGCTGCTTTCATTGTTTTGCTCCTAAGGTTTGACTGATATTTAAATTTTTAATACTAATGGCAGGAAATAAACTCCCCATTGCGGCCGCGATAAAAACGATAATAATACTGATTAAATAATGACTCTTAGCGATATAAATACCCACTAAAAAGTTTGCCATGTTTACTTGTACACTATTTAGCGTGAGTGTCGCTAATATAGTGCCTGAAACTGCTCCTAAACCGATTAAAAATAAAGCTTCTGCGTATATTTGAATAATAAGATAGGTTGCTGAAAATCCTAATGCTTTCATCATAGCTAGTTCGCTTAAACGCTCGCGAATAACTTGAATTAAAGTGTTACACACAATTAATAATAGGGTAAAAAATACTGCGCTTAATACCAACTTTATCACCATGGCCATATCAATAAATTGTTGAGCTTGTTCTTTTATAAATACTTGTTCGGTGATGGTGCGAGTAGGGGAGGAGGAGTTCGCAAATTTTTGATCAATTAATTGGATCACCTGTTCATTATCGGCAGATGGACTTATTTTAGTCGTGAGCCAGTTAATGCTGTTTTGGCTGTATGCTCTAGCACGATCAAAATATTTGTGCTGAAAAAAAATCTTTTTGTTGTCGGTACTTTCATGTTTTCCCTGATAGATAGCTGATACCGTAAATTGCCACGTAAATAAACCGTCTCGGTTCATCCAAATAGAGCTACTTAGTGGAATACTATCACCTACATTCCAATGATGTTTTTTGGCTATTTCACTACCTATAATTATACCTGTTTGAGTGTTTTGCCACTTTTTAAGTTGTGCTGGTGATAGTTGATATTCGTCATAAATAGCAAAATAATTGCTTGAATCAACTGCTGTCATGGTTACTTGCTGTTTTTCATTTTGAAAATAGCCACCAAACCATGAAGAGTAACTTACTTTATCAACCCCGTTAATATTCTTAATTTTATCGCTAAAATTTATTGGTAAAGCACGTGTCATTGAAACTTTATGTGAGGTTATTAAACGATAATTATCAATGCTGTTCGCGTTACTACTGAGTGCATTATTTATGGCGCTTAATGTGGTAAATAAAAAAAAGGCGACTAAAACAGATAAACAAGTTAAGGTAAAACGCACTTTTTTACGGAGACTGTTTTGCCAAATTAACGTGAACATATTCATGCTTTCACTCCTTGCTGTTCGCATACTTTTATCTTTGTTATGACATTTTTTGTGCTGTTATCGTCAATTGAAGACATGCATTCTTTACTTTGTAAATAGTGTTCTAGATCGATCACTCTTGATGCGTATTGACTGGCTTTTAAGTCATGAGTAACCATGACAATAGTTTTACCAAAATCACTATTGAGTTTTGCAAGCAGAGATAATATTTCATCGGCGGTATTACGATCTAGATTACCCGTGGGTTCATCACATAAGAGTATTTTTGCATCGCTGACGATTGCTCTGGCAATGGCTACTCGTTGTTCTTGCCCACCTGACAGTTCTTTAGGAAAATGTTTAGCACGATCACTCATATTGACTAAAGCAAGTGCGGTGGCAGCATGTTGCTGACGTTGCTTTTTGTTTAATGGCGTTAATGCTAACGGTAGCTCTACATTAGCCAGTGCCGTTAAAACAGGTAATAAGTGGTGTGACTGAAAAACAAAACCGATATTTTCACTACGCCATTGACTTAGTTGACTTTCAGATAAACGGTTAATACATTGATCGGCAATAATAACGTCGCCAGAAGTTGGTTTGTCTAAACCGCCCATTAAATGTAATAAAGTAGATTTTCCTAAACCTGATGCTCCCATAAGGGCAACAAATTCTCCTGATTGTATTTTAAGATTAAAATTATTGTGAACAACGACTTGGTTAGTCCCTTTGCTATACGTTTTGTTAATGTTTTTTAATTGAATAGTTGGCATTTTTTGCTCTCTTTATTTATCTGTTATCTGTTATCTGTTATTAAATTTCTATTTTTTATTTATAAATTTTTATACTTAGCTTTTTAAAAAACTGACTTTTACACCCATGTCTGGAAATATACGTTGATCTTTTTCAAGTAATTTAATGCGTACTTTTATGCTGGCTTTTTGCCGATCGGCGGTGGGGATAATGGCGACAACTTTGCTGTTAATATGCCAATTAGGGTAAGCATCTAAGGTTGCTTGTACCGATTGTCCTTCATAAACACGGTTAATATAGCTTTCACTAACTTCCACTTCTATTTCTAATGAATTCATGTCAACAATGGTGCCAACACCGGTACGAATAGAACCACCCGCACCTGATACCGTAGAAATAAGCTCACCTACTTGTGCATTTTTACTGATCACCACACCATCAAAAGGTGCGCGTATTTTATGATGTTCAAGTTGATATAAAGCCAAATTAAGGCGCTGTTGGCTCAATGCTGATAATGCTTGTTTGTTTTTAAGTTGGGCTTGTAGCTGGGCTACTTTTTCTTGATTATCATCATTTAATTGTTCACTGATCAGATGTTGGCTAACGAGTTTTTTATCTCTATTTGAACGTTTTATTTGATAGTTTAAGCGTGTTTTTATTTCTTCTGCATTGGCTTTGTTCGCGTTTAAATCAGCTAAAGCAAGTTGATACGAAATATTTGATTGTTCATTATCTAGCTCTGCTAATATTTGGTTTTTATGAACTTTTTGGCCTTCTTCAATATAAAGTTTAGTAATTTTACCTGTAACTCTTGATGAAACAGTGGCAATGCGACGAGCAACAATGTGGCCACTAGCATCTAATATTTTAATTTGTTGTTTAGGGATGATGGTATTGATCTTTTTATTATTAGTTTCGTTATTAGTTTTATTGCTGTTATCTGTTAGCTTAAGGACTACTTTTTTTGTATTTTGTTTTTTTTGCAGGGGAAGCGTTAAATTAGCAATAGACGTTTCATTTGTTTGCTTTTTGGCTAAGACTGTAGCCGTAGGTGACGTTAGCCCATAAATGATACCTCCTGTAAGTACTACAACGGCTAACCACTTATAATCAATCAATGATTTTTTATGGTCGGTATTACGATCTATTGATAATTGCTCTAATGTGCTTTGCGCTGTTTGATGTTTACTCTTTTGCGGTAATATATTCACCGAGCCGCTATTTTGTAATTGATTACCTTGTGGCTGAGTGTCTTGTGGCTGAGTGTCTTGTGGCTGAGTGTCTTGTGGCTGAGTGTCTTGTGGCTGAGTGTCTTGTGGCTGAGTATCTTGTGACTGAGTGTCTTGTGACTGAGTCTTCATTGTTATTCTCCTGCTATATCGATAGTAGAAGAATAACTAGCACTGAGTTTATTACCCAGTGCCAAAAGTCATGAAGTTAACAACATTACTGCAAATTATTAAACTGCTGGTGTTATTTTGCGGTAGGCGCTTTTTTAGTTGCTGCTTTTTTAGTTGTCACTTTTTTTACGCTTGTTTTCTTTTTTGCCGCTTTTTTAACAGGCGTTTTTTTTGTTTGTAAGCCGCTCATACTAACAGTGTTGTTTAATGAAATAATTTGCGTTTGACTAATTTTGTGACGATAAATTTCACGTAAATAATTAATCGCGCCTTTTACACAGCCGATGTCTAAACGAATATCATTAATTGAAATGAATTTTTTACTATCGCGAATAAGCTCGCGATATTTTTTCTCATACATAGGTTTTATTGCATACCAATTGGTATCGAGAATTTTTGCGGGGTTTTCATGCTGAACGAGCATTTCTTCTAATTCACTTTCATCAAACTCATCTTCTTGAATAAACCGAACAATGGCTTTGTCTAACGTATCATCAAAACGATATTCATCTTTGGCAAAACAACGTTTGATATAAGCAACAATAAGGGTTAAAAAATCATCACTTAAACAAGGGCTTTTAGCAATTAATGTAGTTAATGATAAATTAGCTGATGCACCAATAACTAAGGCATAGCGTTTTAAGGTGGTGTTAGGAAATAAACTATTTAAGTGCATTTTTAGTCTGTTTAAATCCATATACGAAAGCTTGTAATCTTTTGGTAATGAAATAATAGAGACGATAGATGAGCAGTTTTTGAAAAAGTGTATGTCTTTTAAATGATCCGCATTATAGTTGCTATTTTTATATTTAGTGAGCGCATCTCTATAGGTTGTTGATTTTACTGGTAATAAACTAACCCCTTCAATGGCATGAGTTTGATCATTAAAATGTGGTAAATCAATTGATCTAAAAAATAAATCATCGACATCTAAAGACTCTTGCTCGTTAGTAAATAGTTTTGCTTTTTCTTTATCATCACTAGGGGAGTCAAGTACTACTGATTCGGCATAAGCAATAGCCACGGGGCCTGCTAAACTCATAAATAAGTCATTGGCATCTAATCTAATGGTTTCACCAATATCAATACCAGCACGTCTAAAGTAATTTTCATCATAATCGGTGGTGACGGCTTGTGCGGTTAAAATATTAAATATTTGTTGGCTAATATATTGATTTGCATGGGTTTCCATAGAGTTTACATCAATGTATTTAGAGGTGCCATTAATGTCACTTTGTTCGGCATAACGCATGATGTCATTAGATATTAGCATCATGGCATTCCACGGGCGAATGCGTTGCATCACATTTTCTAAAGTACTATCATCATCATCAACATTGTAAGAAAAATTCCACTCTTCCGATAAATATTTGCATAATAATCGCCCTGAATTAATGTGTAGTGCTTCTGACATAGATACACGAGGATCATTAATGTTAGGTAAAATACAGATACCGCTGGTGAAGATAGGTTCAAAGACAAACGATTGATTTTGCGTTTCTTTTTCAGTATTTATATTGAATGTTTTACTCATATAAGAATATTGCTGTGCTAAACCAAATTCAGATCCCATGCCAGAGCCTGTACCGCCACCCGCACTAAAAATATAAAAATATAAGCGTGATTGATTCGCTTTAATACCGCATGAGTCGATGAGATAAGAGTGAATAAATTTCCAGTCTTGGTTATTAAAGTGATCGGTGTCTTTATTGAGGATCATTTTAGCTAAGTATTGTCCTAAAATAGGTGCATTACCTGAACCACCTGCATGGACTTCTGATAAATCCATTATTTTTAATTTATTATATTCATTAAGAAAATTATTTTCGAAACCTTTCGATGAAAAACGAATACGACCCGCGATATCTTTATCTAAATCTCCTAACATGACTAACGGTTCAATTAAAAATAACGGTTTAACACTACGTTTTTTTTGTATTTTTAAACTGCGTTGTATCCATTTTAATGGCTGAGCACCTGCTTTTTCTTTCTTTTTACTTTGATCATCTTTAAATTCGCTTAAATAATAGTTACGAGCATTATGCACTAATGAGGCAACATCTAAGGCGATATTTGAGCCACAGCGTCCTAAACCGATTAAACATACTGAGGGGAAGTTAGGACGAGTAACGTCTTCTTGATCTTGAGGGTATTCATTAGGATAAACGTCGTCACGCAGGTGATCTAAATTTTTTAAAATACGGGAAAGATCTTTTTCAGTAAAATATAAATGTGTAGGAGCCAATGGGTTTTTGGCGGTCATTTCAGGATTAATACGGCGATCTTTAACAATAATATCAAAATCATCAGAGCTTTCGTATGCGGCAGATGTTTTTGTTTTAGTTGGTGCTTTGCTGGCTGTTTTAGCTGTGCTGTTTTGAGACTTCTTGTGTTGCATAACTTATCCTAATAATTTTAAACAGTTTTATACGCAAGCGGTATAAGTATAGTTATTTTTACTATTTATTAACTATAGGATATAAGATGATATTTCACACAAAAAATAGTGCTTTATTTTTAGTTAAGGATAAATTAGGTCATTTTAGGTTAAATAAAATAACCTAATTGAATATTTTATTTAACTCTATGTTAACCATGTATTTTTAAAAATTTAGCAAGTAAGTCATCCTCACTTTCAACGTGGTCAGCATCAGGTTTTACGCAATCAATGGGACAAACACTGACACAGGTTGGTTTGTCGTAATGACCGACACATTCTGTACATTTATCAGGATCTATTTCATAAACTTTTTCGCCGAGGGTGATCGCGTCATTAGGACACTCAGGATCACACATATCACAGTTGATACAGCTGTCTAAAATTTTTAATGCCATAGTTGGTTGTTATTACTTATCGGCTTGATTTTGCGCGAAAGGGTGGCGTGTAGTGCCACCTTCATCAAGATAACGCATGATAATACCAAAGGCTAAGTCAAAGTCAGTATCAAGTTTTATATCAACGATATAGCCAGAGCCTTTGGCATCAATAATACTGTCACCTTTTTTATTTAACATTTGGGTTAACGTAAAACTTTTATTGCCACTTGGTGTCATGAGTTCAAGACGATCACCCACTAAAAATTTATTTTTTACGTCTATTTTTACTAGACCTGACTTTTCGTCACGACCAAGTACTTCGCCAACAAATTGTTGGCTGTCGCTTTTTGAATAACCGTAATCATAGTTTTGCGTATCGCCAGCACGATGACGTTGTAAAAAGCCTTCGGTGTAACCACGATGCGCTAAATGCTCTAAATCGGTGGCTAAATTAGGATCGTATTCTTTGTTTTCAAGCGCATCATTTATTGCTTGTTTATAAATTTGTGCGGTTCGAGCGCAATAATAAAAAGATTTGGTACGACCTTCAATTTTTAATGAATGTACACCCATTTTAACTAAGCGTTCAACATGTTCAACGGCGCGTAAATCTTTAGAATTCATGATATAGGTGCCATGCTCATCTTCAAAAGCGGGCATGTATTCACCAGGGCGACCTTGTTCTTGCAATAAAACTATTTTGTCAGTTGGTTGTGCTTGTTCTGCTGTTATAGTCGTTTCAGCATTTTCTTGAGGCGAATAAGTTTCAACAGGGTTTACGGCAATAATATCACCCGTGTCTGTTTCTTTCGCTTCATGAGCATCGTATTTCCAACGACAAGAATTAGTGCAGGTACCTTGGTTGGGATCGCGTTTGTTGATATAACCAGATAATAAACAACGACCTGAATAGGCCATGCATAACGCACCATGCACAAATATTTCTATTTCGATATCAGGGCATTTTTCACGAATTTCTTCAATTTCATCGAGTGATAATTCACGCGATAAAATAACCCGTTCTATGCCTTGTTTTGCCCAAAAATCTACCGTTGCCCAGTTAACAGCATTGGCTTGTACTGATAAATGAATAGCCATCTTGGGGAAATTTTCACGCACTAGCATGATCAAGCCTGGATCAGACATGATCAAGGCATCCGGTTTTAAAGCAACTACTGGTGTTAAGTCTTTAATAAAGGTTTTTAACTTACTATTATGCGGTGCGATATTAGTAACAACGTAAAACTTTTTACCTAATTGATGCGCTTCATTTATACCAATTTCTAGGTTTTCTAAATTAAATTCATTATTACGCACCCGTAATGAATATCTTGGTTGACCCGCATAAACAGCATCAGCACCATAAGCAAAGGCATAACGCATATTTTTTAAACTGCCAGCAGGCGAAAGAAGTTCAGGTTTAAACATAATAAAAAACTCAAGTGATAATAATTCGTAAAGGAACGCATTTTAACAAAAATTTTGCTGTAACGATAATAAAAAAGCTAACAAAAAAATTGTTAGCTTTTAGTTGTAGGAGTCAAAATAAACTAATTTACTTAGTCTTTGATTTACTTTACTTCTTCACCCGCTGCTTGTTTGTCGGCATGATAACTTGAGCGTACTAAAGGCCCACATGCTGCGTGTTTAAACCCCATTTTGATCGCTTCTCGCTGAAACATATCAAATTCATCGGGGTGTACGTAACGTTCTACGGGTAAATGGTGTTTACTAGGCTGTAAATATTGTCCAATGGTTAGCATGGTAACGCCATGACTGCGTAAATCGCGCATCACAGTTAAAATTTCTTCGTTAGTCTCACCTAAACCGACCATTAATCCTGATTTAGTGGGAATATTGGGATTAGCTTGACCAAATTTTTTTAATAAATCTAACGACCATTGATAATTAGCACCGGGACGAGCTTTGGTATATAAACGTGGTGCAGTTTCTAAATTGTGATTAAAAACATCGGGCGGTGTTTGATTAAGAATGTCTAATGCTCTGTCCATTCGGCCACGAAAGTCAGGCACTAAAATTTCTACTTTAGTGTTTGGCGCGTGTTTGTCTATTTGGTTGATACAATCGGCAAATTGTTGCGCGCCGCCATCGCGTAAATCATCTCTGTCAACGGAGGTGATGACCACATATTTTAATTTCATGTCTTTTAGCGTTAGCGCTAATTTTTCTGGCTCTTGTGGATCTGCCGCTAGCGGGCGACCATGGCCAACATCACAAAATGGACAACGGCGAGTACAAATATCACCTAAAATCATAAAGGTAGCCGTACCATGATTAAAGCATTCAGAAAGGTTAGGGCACGAGGCTTCTTCACAAACTGAGTGTAATTTATGTTTGCGTAATGCTGACTTTATACTATCAATACGTTCAGAGCTGCGTGGTAATTTTATTCTTAACCAACTTGGTTTTCTCAGCATTGTTTCACGCTCAGAAGTAACCACTTTAATAGGAATATGTGCCATTTTTTCGGCATCACGCATTTTTGTGCCTGGAGCTACACGAGTACTTTTAGCTTTAGTTGTGTCGGTGGTCATTAGTTAGCGAGTCCTGTTTCATAACGAATATCTGTGGCGTTGAATAACGGTATTAAATGTTTAGTTAATGCATTACCTGCATCTTCTACATTATTAAGTGATGATAGATCGGCACTTTGGATCATTTCTAAGCCAGCATAACCACAAGGATTAATACGTAAAAACGGTTCGAGATCCATATTAACATTAAGGGCTAAACCGTGAAAAGAGCAGCCTTTACGAACGCGTAAACCTAATGATGCTATTTTTTTGTCTTCAACATAAACGCCCGGTGCATCAGCCTTTGCTGCTGCGTTAATACCATAATCATTTAGTGTGTTAACGATGCCGTTTTCAATTAAGGTAACTAATTGACGTACCCCTATTTTTCGACGGCGTAGGTTGATCATAAAATAAACGACTTGTTGACCAGGACCGTGGTAGGTTACTTGTCCACCGCGATCTACTTTCACTACAGGAATATTACCAGGCATCAGTAAATGTTCTTCTTTACCCGCTTGTCCTTGGGTGAACACGGGAGGATGTTCAACTAACCAAAGCTCATCTAGCGTTGCTTCACCTCTGTTGTCGGTAAAATTTTGCATCGCTTGCCATACTTGAACATAATCCATTTTGGCAAGTTGTCTGATCACTAAAGTGTTGTTTATAGTGCTATTGTTCAAGGTTTTTCTCAATAATTATTTTAGTCATACTTGCTTTAGTCGTATTTATTTTAATTATGCTGAACAGAAAAATTCGGATATATTTATTATATCCGAATTTAAAATTGAAAACTTGATCTTAAATGAATTTTAATTAAAGAACGTATCTTACTTCTTCTATTGCGGTAAGTGTTTTATATATTGTTTCAATATGATCTTTACTGGTTACCGTTATTGCAATTGATACCGAATGGTAAGTACCTTTTGAACTTGGCTTTATTTTAGGTGAATAGTCACCAGGGGTATGTTTTTGTAATTCTGTAATAATTAAATCAGGTAACTCATCACAAGCAATGCCCATAACTTTAAAGTTTAAAACAGTTGGAAATTCCAATAATTCGTCAAAATGGGTTTTCATTTTCTTTCTCTTTCTTTAAAACTAATCTTTAAAAACTAACGTTTAAAAATAAAATAGAGCAACATAACTGTTCCTCTATTTTGTGTATATAGTATTAGTATAATACATTTTAGAACCTAGAACCTAGAACCTAGAACCTAGAACCTAGGTTCTAGGTTCTAGCGTTAATTGGCAAATTGTAATTTTACATAGTCCATTAAACGACTAAATAAACTACCTTCATTTACTTCTTCTAAAGTTACCAGCGGATATTGCGCTATATCTTCGCCATCAAGTTGTAAAAATAATTTACCGACAACTTCGCCTTTAGTTATGGGGGCGGTTAGTTGTTTATCCAACTTAAAATTAGCTTTTAAATTTTTACGTTGTCCACGAGGGATCGTTATCGGCGTATCCGTTAATATACCTAAATCAATTTCTGGCTTATCACCCATCCATATACGGTTAGACGCAAATTTTTCGCCTGCTTTATATGGAGTAATTGTTTCAAAAAATCGAAAACCATAATTTAATAATTTTTTACTTTCGACCTTACGAGCACGAGCGCTTTTAGTCCCCATAACGACAGCAATTAAACGCATACCATTTTTTGTNGCNGANGTNACTAAACTATANCCNGCAACCGATGTATGGCCTGTTTTCATACCATCAACATTCATGCTTTTATCCCACAATAAACCATTACGGTTATATTGTTTAATGTTGTTGTAGGTAAAAGATTTTTGTTTGTAAATTTTATATTCTTCAGGGGTATCTTTGATAATTGCTTTGGCTAAAGTAGCCATGTCGCGAGGTGTAGTAACATGATTAGCACTTTGTAAACCATGACTATTTTCAAAAAAGCTAGANTCCATGCCTAATTCTTGTGCATGCGCATTCATTAAATCTGCAAAAGCACTTTCGCTACCAGCGATATGCTCTGCCATGGCAACGCAAGCGTCGTTACCTGAAGCAACTATAATGCCTTGATTTAATAACTTAACGGGGACTTCAGTCCCTACTTCAATAAACATTTTAGATGAATCGGGGAANTTTTTTGCCCAAGCTTTTTCACTAATGAGTACTTTATCATCGTTTGAAATATTACCCGATTGTAATTCTTTACCGATAATATAACTGGTCATCATTTTAGTTAGGCTAGCGGGTGCAAGTTGGGTATCAGCATTACCTTCGGCGATCACTTTATTGGTGGTGTAATCAATTAATATATAACCTTTAGCATTAATTTTTGGCGGTTTGGGAATAATAGTTGCCTGGCTAACGCTAGTAAAAACAAGTGTGGCAGAAGCTAATAGGGTGATTAGTTTCTTGCAGGTACTACTTATACTGATTGTCATTTATTTTTCTCATGCAATAAAAAGGCAACCGTTTGACAACGGTTGGAGGAAATAGTTGAAAAATTAGCGAATATTGTAGCACTTTTATTTATGAATACCATCCTAGATAATGGTATTCGGCATTCAAGCGTGAAAAAAAATTGTTAACGGATGTTTTTACGCTGAAAGGCGTTTGGATAACCGCTTTGTTTTAGGCTTTGTAATAAGTTCGCTGTATTTGTATTATTTTTTAATGGCCCCATCCGAACTTTAAAGATACCATTTTGGGTTAAAAAATTAACGGGCTGTTGGTATAGGGCAGTAAGTGCATTGGCGGTGTTTTGGGCTTTTTCTTTGTTGCTAGTCGCTAATACTTGGATAAAAAACGTTTGTTCGGTTGCTTTTTTTTTCTTGGTTTTGCTCTCTTGGGTATTTCTTAGCTTACTATTGTTTACTACCATACTTTTATTAGTGCGAGGGCTATTTATATCAATAATACGAATGGTAACAGGAGCGGTGCCGGTTTTTAACATGTCGAGTTTATAGGCTGCACTGTAAGATAAGTCGATAATACGATGTTGATGAAATGGTCCACGATCGTTCACTCGAACTATTACCGACTTATTATTCTTTTTATTGGTAACTTTGACATAGCTAGGTAAGGGGAGCGATTTATGAGCAGCACTCATACTATACATATTATAAATTTCACCATTTGAGGTTAAATGCCCATGAAATTTATTGCCATAATAAGAGGCGATACCTGTTTGTGTGAAATTTTTAGTATTTTTTAATACGACGTAATGTTTACCGCGTACATTATAATCGCGATTACCGCCTTTACTTTTTGCTTCGGCATGAGGAATAGCGTCGGTTAATTCATGCGCTAGAGGTAAACGTGTTGGTGTACTATCATGTTGTTGTTGATAGCGGCCAGTNTTTGTAGAACAGGCATTGAGTAATAATGTTGAGCATAGGGTTAAGATAAATAATTGTAAAAATTTGTTCATATTAACTCGTATTATATTTTTAAAATATTAACTAAGCGGCTAAGCATTAAAGCGTCGATGTGTGCCGATAGCCATAATAATACCGAAACCAGCCATGAGTGTTACCATTGAGGTGCCACCATAACTGACTAATGGCAGTGGTACACCTACAACAGGCAATAACCCTGATACCATGCCTATATTTACAAATACATAGACAAAGAAAGTGAGCGTTAAGCTNCCAGCTAATAGTTTAGTAAAAGCATGTTGAGCCTTATTTGCTATCCATAAACCGCGCATTACCACGGCCATATATACTAATAGCAAAATACTAACGCCAATTAAACCAAATTCTTCACTGAATACCGCGAAAATAAAGTCGGTATGACGTTCAGGTAAAAATTCTAATTGTGATTGCGTTCCTTGCAACCAGCCTTTGCCATGTATTCCACCTGANCCAATGGCTATTTTTGATTGAATAATATGATAGCCACTACCGAGCGGATCTTGCTCTGGGTTTAAAAAGGTGAGTACTCGTTGTTTTTGATAACCCTTCATTAAAAACATCCATAATATTGGAGCAAAAGCAGAGGCTAAACCAACACAAATAGCGATTAATTGCCAGCTAGCGCCAGCTAAAAAAATAACAAAAATACCCGAACTAGCAATAAGTAATGAAGTACCTAAATCTGGCTGTTTAGCAATAAGTAGTGTGGGGATCAAGACTAAAATAAAAGCGATAAATATTCTTGATAATTTTGCGGGTAAATTGTGTTGGCTGATAAACCAAGCGATCATTATAGGTACGACTAATTTCATTATTTCAGAAGGTTGAAAACGGATAAAACCAATGTTTAACCAACGTTGTGCGCCCATGCCAACATGGCCAAATAAAAGCACGGCAGCGAGTAAGCCTATACCAACAACAAACATTGGCACTGCCCATTTTTGATAGGTTAACGGTGGTATTTGTGCAATAGCGATCATTACACCTAAACTTATACCTATGCGAGTAAGTTGTTTGAATACGATATTTATTTCTTGCCCACCAGCACTATAAACTACAAATAATCCTAAGGTCATTAAGGAAAGCAGGCCGAGTAATAGTGGTACGTCGAGATGAATTTTTTGCCAAAAAGAAATTTCTTGCTGTTGTTCTTTACCTGTACTGCGCATTATTTTACTCCCTTAGGTAAAGCTAAAATAGGACTGCTAAAAGTACGCTTACCAAAATATTGATCCATAATCTGTCGCGCAACAGGACCCGCATTGGTACCACCACCACCTTTAGCTACATTTTCAATAGCTACGGCAACTACTATTTCAGGTGACTTAAAAGGGGCAAAGGCAATAAACATGGCATTNTTACGCCTATTTTCTTTTACTTTTGAGGCATCGTATTTAGTATTTTGCGCTTTATTGGCAACTTGCGCGGTACCACTTTTACCCGCGGCATCGTAATGTGTATTAACAAAACCGGGATGTCCTGTTGCATGCTTTTTTTGTACTGTGTTATGCATGGCATTAAGTACTATGTCCCAATTGATAGGATGTTTTATCATAATTGGGGCTTTACCTTCGTAAGTAATATTTTTAGTTTTGCTGGTGCTAGTTTGCGACTCATTATTACTGCTTTCATACGATGTGGTTGCTTTCAATAAATGAGGGATATTAATGCCGCCTTTATTGACTAAAATAGTCACCGCTTGTGCTAACTGTAATGGTGTGACTGACCAATAGCTTTGACCAATACCCACGGATAATGTTTCGCCTGTATACCATGACCTATTAAAACGAGCGCGTTTCCATTGTGCGCTAGGTAATATTCCGCTGCTTTCTTCTCTTAAATCTATACCTGTGTAATCACCAAAACCAAACCTTTCCATCCAATCACTAATTTTGGTAATACCAAGTCTAAAGGCTAAGTTATAAAAATAAACATTGCACGATTGTTCAATCGCTTTAGTAATATCTACACGACCATGACCAGAAGGTTTCCAATCACGGTATTTATGATCAACACCTTTTAATTTATAATAACCNGGATCCCAAAATTTTGTGTGTAGGGTGATCGTACCATCTTCAAGCCCTAAAACTGCCATAAAAGGTTTTATTGTTGAGGCAGGAGGGTAACCTTGTAANGCTCTGTTTATTAAAGGTAAATCTTTGGATTCTAGTAGTTTTTTATAATTTTTACTGCTGATACCATGAACAAATAAATTACCATCGTAACTGGGGTTTGAATACATGGCTAAAACGCTACCATCGCGAGGATCAAGCGCTACAACCGCACCTCGTTTACCTTGCATGGCTCGTTTTGCGATCATTTGTAATTCAATATCTAGCGTTAGGATTAAATCTTTCCCCGGAATTGGCGGGGTAAAGTCTAAGGTTCGAATTATACGTCCTTGACTATTTACTTCGACCTCTTGATGTCCAATAGTGCCATGTAAAAACTCTTCATAATATTTTTCTAAACCAAGCTTACCTATTTCACGCGTGGCAGTATAGTTTTCGCTTTTGTTTTGTCGTTCTAGTCGCTGTACATCTTTGCGGTTAATACGTGCCACATACCCTAATGTGTGTGTGGTTAAGTCACCAAAAGGATAATAACGTTTTAAGCGGGCATCAATGCTAATGCCGGGGTATTTGTGTTGGTTAACTGAGAATAAGGCAACTTGTTGTTCACTTAATCGTGATTGTAATTCCACTGGTTTAAAACGGCGTTTACGTTTGATAGATTTAAAAAATTTAGCTTGTTTTTCTACTGATATATTAAGTAATTGACTTACTTTGGCGATTGTTTCTGATAAATTTTTAACTTGTTCAGGAATAACCTCTAAACTATAAATAGGTTTGTTTTCGGCTAATAGCACCCCATTTCTATCATAAATCAAGCCACGATTAGGTGCGACAGGAAGCAGCTTTATACGATTGTTATTAGAACGTGTTTGGTATTTTTTATAAGAGTTTACTTCAAGTGAATAAATGTTATTAAATAATATCAAAGATAAAAGAAATATTCCCAATAATGCTATAAACGTACGTCGAGCAAATAAATTGGCTTCTGCGGAATGATTTCGAATAATAACGCGTTTATTTTTAAGCAAATTTTTCTCTTTTATTATTTGAGTTTTATCTTTGAGCTTTTATTGATGTTGTAAATCTCTAGCGCTAATTATGTTAGCCAGTGTTATTTATTATATTTACCCGTAGTGCATTAAAAGCTGTTCTTATTAATTTATTACTTGTAGATTGGGCTTTAGCCCATCAAATAACAATTGACGGCATAAATGCCGACCTACAGAAATAATATCGCCAGTTTAACGTAGATAAAACAACCGAAAACTGTATGTTTTGCCTAAATGCACCACGGATTATATTTTTATTCTCTGTGATAAGGATGGTTATTATTAATACTCCATGCGCGATATAAACTCTCGCTAATTAATACCCGTACTAATGGATGAGGTAAAGTTAATGACGATAAGGACCACTTTTGTTCTGAGGCTTGAATACAAGCNGGAGCAAGGCCTTCAGGCCCACCAACTAACAAGGCAACATCGCGGCTATCTAATTGCCAACGCTTTAATTGTTGTGCTAGTTGTGGGGTGGTCCAAGGTTTACCTTCAACTTCTAGCGTAACAATGCGTGAACCTTTTGGAATAGCAGCAAGCATTAACTCACCTTCTTTGGCTAAAATTCGAGGAATGTCAGCATTTTTACCACGCTTTCCAGGTGGGATTTCAACTAAGTTAAAACTTAAATCACGAGGAAAACGACGACTGTATTCATTAAAGCCTTGGCTGATCCATGCTGGCATTTTGTTGCCAACGGCATAAAGAGTTAAACGCATTAGTGTTTATTCTTTTTCCCAAAGTTTTTCAAGTTGAAAACGATCTCTGCTTTCATCAATCATGACGTGCACAATAACATCGCCTAAATCAACTAAGCTCCATTCGCCAACATCATTACCTTCAATACCCAAAGGTTCAACACCAGCACTGCGGCATTCAGCACTAACATGTTGAGCTAAAGATTTTACATGACGGTTTGAGTTACCAGAGCAAATTACCATAAAATCGGCAAAATCGGCTTTGTCTGAAATATCAAGGGTGACTATGTCTCGTCCCTTCATATCATCTAATTTTTCTGCAACAAATGCACTTAATGCTTCACTTTGCAATGTATTATTCCTAAGTTAATTATTTAATCTTGGCAATAATAACATTTTTTATAGCTAGAATTAATAGCGAATTAAGATAAATATAATTGTTGCTTGGTAATATAGTCATAAACTGCCTTGGGTATTAATTGATCACAGTTTATGCCGTGTTGTAAATTATGACGAATTTGCGTTGAAGAAATGTTGTGTTCATCAGGTGTAGCTATATAAATACCACCAACTTCTTGCTGCTTTAATTGCTCAATGGAGTTTATTTGATGATTAGCGAGTAGTGTTTTGGTGCGTTTATTGGCAGTCGCCAGATTAAAATTAGGACGACTGTTAACCACTAGGTGACAAAGGTTGAGTATTTCAGTATGTTGATACCAAGTGCTAAAAGTCAATAATGAGTCCATACCAATAAAAAAATAAAGTTGACTTAGTTCACTAATACTTACTTTTATCTCTTTGAGTGTTGTTATGGTATAAGAGGTGCTATTGCGTTGTAATTCTCGAGCATCAAGTTGCAATAATTCATTTTCTTTACAGGCTAGTCCTACCATGGCAGCGCGTTGATCTGGACTAGCAATCAGACTTTTTTTATGTGCTGGAATATGAGCAGGCATTAATAAAACTTGTGTTAATGCGAGTTGTTTAGCCGTTGCTAAAACGGGTTTTAAATGGCCATAATGAATAGGATCAAAGCTACCACCTAAAATACCTATATGCTTTNTTTTATCAGTGATATTCATAAGCTAATGATAATTGTTGAGTATTATCATGATATAAACTAATACACACATCGGCGAGTAATATAAAAGGGTTAAATTCACTGCTGGTTTTACTGATCAAATCTACTTCGGCTAAGCGAACTAACGCAGTGCGGATATGACTTGGAGATATATTATTTAAGGCATGTTGATAACAGGGTTTACGTTTATCCCAAATGCGATATTGTTTAAAAATATCATGTTGACTTACTTGCTGAGCAAGTAACTCTTGCATGGCAAGTAACTGTTTTATTTCTTTATGCACAAACCAAATAAGCTGCGTAACCGCAACACCTTCTTGTTGTTGTTGATCGAGGATGCGAATGACTTTATTCAAATCACCTGATAATAAGGCATCAATTAACTGAAAAGGGTTAAATTTGGCTTGGTTAATGACTAATTCTTGGGCATTGTCTAAACTGATGGGGTTAGTACCATATAAAATAGCAAGTTTTTGTAATTCTTGCTCTAGGGCAAGTACATTACCTGCAAATAATTCGGTTAATAACGGAAAAACAGCGTCGTCAAGTGTTAATGATAGTTGCTTGGCGTGAGCTTGCAGCCAATGTTGTAAACTTTTACCTTCTAAGTCATAGAGCGGTAAGTAGCAACCTTTGTTAGTCAGCGTTTTAAACCATTTTTTATTGCTACTGGCCGTATCAAGACGAGCACCATGAATGATAAGAATAATATCAGGATGTAAGTTTTCACTAAGACTAAGCATCGCCTTACTGCCTTTATCGCCTATTTTATTACTGGTTAATTCAATTTCAATTATGCGTTGATTAGCAAATAGGCTTAAACTTTGATATTCATCAAGTATTTGTTGCCAATCAAATTTATCATCGCCGCTAAAGCGGATCAGCTCGCAAAAACCTTGCTGTTGAGCATGGCCTTTTATTTGCGCTAAACTATCATTTTTTTGCCAAGGTTCATCACCAAATACTAACCAAACAGGTTTAATGCCTTGCTTTAAGGTATTAATAAGTTGGTTATGATAAATTTTCATCGTTTTGGTCTTTTATACCTAAGTCATTTTTTATGTTAAAAATGATGATTAAATTTTGACACTGGCTAAATTACGTAAAATTCTGTCNGCTGCTTCAACGCGCATTTCTCTAAGCATTAATGATAACTCACGGCTTTTTGCTAGTGCATTATCAGGATCATCTTGATAGTCTCGATTGAGGTCAAAACTAAAATGTTGAACCTTGGTATTAGGTAAGCGTAATTGATAACTTACGGTGTAAATGATTTCGTACTCTGCNACTTGTCCATTTTCAAAAACAGATAAGGTGCGTCGGTCTAATTTATCTTTTAAAATACGTAATTCAGGTGTTTTTCCATCAAATTTTGTTAATACACTAATATGATTAACTTTTAAGTGTTTTTTTACCAGTCGAGTTAATTCACCATGAGTATCGACTGAGCTGATATATAAGGTTTGTAATTGTGGGGCGATCAAATAATCGCCACGCAATTTAAAACCACAACTAGATACAGATAATAATGTTACCGTGAATAGCATAATACTGAACACGGTATTAATTGTTTTAGTTNGTTTTTTTATCAATTTTTTAGTAAATAAAAACATGTACTAATTAGCCACNATATTNACTAAACGTCCGGGAACATAAATTATTTTACGTACCGTATTACCCTCAACAAACTTGTTTACATGCTCTTGTGTTAAGGCTAGTTTTTCGACNTCGACTTGTGGCATATCGGCAGCAATGGTAATTTTAGCGCGTACTTTACCATTTACTTGAACGATGATTAATTTTTCGTCTTCAACCAAAGCACTTTGGTCAACAACCGGCCATAACACATCTTCAACGTATGTATTGTCGTCAGTAATAGTATCCCATAATTGATGGCTTAAATGCGGCACAATAGGTGTTAACATTAAAATAACGGCACGTATTGCTTCTTGCATTACGGCTTTATCTTCATCACTTATCAATGGCGCTTTAGTTAAATGATTCATCAGTTCCATTATCGCAGCAATGGCAGTATTAAAGGTGTTACGACGACCAATATCATCACTTACTTTTGCAATAGTTTTATGTAACTCACGGCGTAAATTCTTTTGTTGGCTACTTAGCGTTAAACCTGTAATTTCTGGTGCATCACCCGCGGCTTTAAAGTCTACGGTTAGTTTCCATACGCGTTTTAAGAAGCGGTGTGCGCCTTCAACACCTGAATCAGACCATTCTAAGGTTTGCTCTGGTGGTGAGGTAAACATAATAAATAAACGTACGGTATCTGCACCAAATTGTTCAATAACGGATTGTGGATCAATACCATTATTTTTTGATTTTGACATTTTACTCATGCCTGCAGATTTTACGGGCTTGCCATCAATTTTACTGATGGCTGAAATAACTTGACCTTTATCGTTACGTTCAACGTCAACATCGCTAGGGGATATCCAATCTTGAGCGCCGTTATCTGCTTCACGATAATAAGTGTCAGCTAATACCATGCCTTGGCATAATAAGCGTTTAAAAGGTTCATCTGATTTTACTAATCCTACATCACGTAATAATTTATGGAAAAAACGTGCATACAGTAAATGTAAAATAGCGTGTTCAATACCGCCAATATATTGATCAACCGGTAGCCAATAATTGGCTTTTTCTGGATCTAACATGCCGTCTTGGTAATCAGGCGAACAATAACGTGCGCTATACCAAGATGATTCCATAAAGGTATCAAAGGTGTCGGTTTCACGCAGTGCTGGTTCACCATTATAAGTGGTTTTTGCCCATTCTTTATTGGCTTTTATCGGCGAGGTTACCCCGTCCATAACCACATCTTCTGGTAACACTACGGGTAATTGATCGGCTGGCACTGGTACTGATTCACCATTAGCTAGTTGTAACATTGGGATTGGCGTGCCCCAATAACGTTGGCGAGAAACGCCCCAATCACGCAAACGATAATTTACGGTGANTTTACCTTTGTTTTCGCTTTGCAGTTTTTCTGCAATGGCTTTAAATGCGGCGTCAGAGGTTAAACCATCAAATTCAGCTGAATTGATAAGTATGCCTTTTTCGGTGATCGCGCCAAGGTTTATATCATCATCACCTTGTGCAGTGATCACTTGCTTAATTTCAAGGCCATATTTTTTCGCAAATTCATAATCACGTTGATCATGACCCGGTACAGACATTACGGCACCTGAACCATAGTCCATTAAAACAAAGTTTGCTGCCCAAACGGGGACTTGCTCACCTGTTAATGGATGAATAGCGGTTAATCCAGTATCAACCCCTTTTTTCTCCATAGCTGCCATATCAGCTTCATTGACTTGATTTTGTTTACATTCAGTAATAAATGCAGCTAAAGCGGGATTATTTTTTGCCGCTTGTAGCGCTAAAGAATGTTGCGCGGCAAGGGCTACATAGGTAACACCCATTAAGGTGTCTGGACGTGTGGTGTAAACTTCAAAGCTTTCATCAGTGCCCGCAACAGTAAAGGTCATTTCAACCCCTTCTGATCGACCGATCCAATTGCGCTGCATAGTTTTTACTTGTTCTGGCCAATCGGTTAATTGGTCTAAGTCTTGTAGTAATTCTTCTGCATAATCAGTGATTTTAATAAACCATTGTGGAATTTCTTTTTTCTCGACAATGGCACCTGATCGCCAACCACGACCATTGATCACTTGTTCATTAGCTAACACAGTTTGATCAACAGGATCCCAGTTAACGGAGGCATTTTTTTTATACACTAAACCTTTTTCAAAAAGTTGTGTAAAAAACCATTGTTCCCAACGGTAATAATCTTTTTTACAGGTGGCTAATTCGCGGCTCCAATCATAACCAAAACCTAATGATTTTAATTGATTACGCATATAATCTATATTTTCATACGTCCATTTTGCGGGTGCTGAGTTATTTTTAATGGCAGCATTTTCAGCGGGTAAGCCAAATGCATCCCAACCCATAGGCTGTAGTACATTTTTCCCCTGCATACGTTGATAACGAGCAATAACATCACCTAAGGTATAGTTACGCACATGACCCATGTGCAAACGGCCACTTGGGTATGGAAACATTGCCAAACAATAAAATTTTTCTTGNTCAGGCTTTTCTACTGCTTTAAAGGTTTCGTTATCAGTCCAAAACTTTTGAACTTTTGCTTCAATTTCTTGGGGATTGTAAATGGATTCCATTAATGATTTTCTCAAAGTACTGTGTATCGACAAGCCTATTTTATTGTTTTTCATTCGCTGTTGCTTACCGCGTTACTGACGCGATCACATATAACAGNTAACAAATGTAAATAATAAATAGGCGAAATTATGCCGCTAGAATACCTTATCTAACCCTATAACAACAAGTAAATTTGTTGCTTCAATCTCGCCTATTTAGGTATATACTTTTAAGGTGAAAGGGGTTTATTGATAAAACCTCACTTAAACGACAGGATTGTTTTACTATGACGACTAAAAATAATAACGTAGATTCTTTATATGCAAAGTTATCCGTATGGTTAAATGATGTTAAAACACATGAATTAACGTCATTAATTGAGTTTACGGAACAGGCAAAAAAATATTTAATGGCGGCAGAAGCGTTACCCGAAGAAAAAATAAATCAATTTATAAATAATTTAAGTTATGATTTGAAAGAATTTTTCCAACAATCAAAAAATGAAGCCCAGCATTCTATTTATTTAGGTTTACTTGAGGAACAATTTTGGCAAGAGTTATCAAAAATTACCGATAAAAGCCAAGTAGAATGGAGCGAGATGCTTGATGAAATAAAGCATCATGGTGATTACAGTGAAGGTGATATTATTGGCTTTGGTGTATTAGTGTGTAAACATTGTCAGCAGCAAGTTGAATATTTTCATCAATCAACGGTGATTGCTTGTCCTAATTGTCAGAAAACTGAGTTTTTTAGACAAAACTTAACCCCTTAAATTTTATCTGTATATTTATTTTTAATACCTTCACGGTATTTCAGTTTTATTTTCTATTTTTCAAATAAAAGGTGCCTATGACCCAAATTAATCATCCTATGAATTGTCGCGATACATTACGTTTGTCTGCAACACAATTAAGTGCAGATTTATCCGAAAATATATTTGTTAATAATGATATTGATGAAGAACAAAAGTTTTTTGGCCATGAACGTGCTAAAGAAGCACTTGAATTTGGTCTTTCTATGGAAAGCGTAGGCTTTAATGTTTTCGCCATGGGAGAGCAAGGAACCGGACGACAAACCTTAATTAAACAAATGTTATTTGCACTTGCGTCTAAACAAGAAACACCTTTTGAATGGTGCTATGTTAATAATTTTGATGAAAATCATATTCCTTGTAAACTTTATTTAAGTCCAGGGGATGGTAAAAGGTTGTTAGCTAGACTCAATATATTTATTGATCAGTTATTAGATCTATTTCCTGAAATTTTTGATAATCCGGGATATCAACGTAAAAAGTCAGCCATTGATCGTGAATTTAATCAAAAATACGATCAAGCAATTGCCAAGGTTGAACAAAAAGCTTTAGCCGATGGCGTCTCTTTATACGAAGAGGATGGCGAAATTGGTTTTTCACCTTTAATTGAGGGTAAACCGGCATCAGACAAAGAATTTGCTAATTTAACGGAACAACAACGAGAGCAGTTTTATCAAGTATTAGCTGATTTAGAAACCTTTCTTTCTGAATCCTTATTAGAATTACCCTTATGGAAGCGAGTGTCTTCAGATAAATCGCGAAAATTAAAATATGACACCGCAGAGCAAAGTATTCGTCCATTATTGAAAGAATTAGAGCATGATTTTTCTAATGATATTGGCGTTTTAAAATATGTAAAGAAAATCAAAGANCATGTGGTTGATACGGTACTTGAAATTTTAGTGGATGAAAGCGAAGAAAGTACTAATGATAAAGAATTACGTAAATTAATGGTTGAACAATTTTTACCTAATTTATTAGTGCCAAGAGAACTTAATACTGGCGCGCCTGTGGTTTATGAACAAAATCCTACTTACCAAAACTTATTTGGTCATATTGATTTTTCATCTTTTAAAGGTTCAGCTTACACTAGCTACCGTTTAATTCGAGCGGGTGCATTACATCGAGCTAACGGCGGTTACCTTTTACTGGATGCCGAAAAATTATTAAGTCAGCCTATGGTTTGGACTCGTTTAAAGTTAGCACTTAAAACGGGTTTGATTAGTATGGAAAATCCATACTCTGATATGACACAAACAAGTGTATATAGTTTACAGCCTGAAAAAATACCGCTACAAGTCAAAGTAGTATTACTTGGTGATCCTGATATTTATTATACTTTACAAGAATATGATCAAGAATTTACCGAACTATTTAGAGTGTTAGCTGATTTTGACCGTTATTTAGATAAAAACACTGAAAACTTAAAAGCTTATGCTAAATTAATTCGTCAACGCGCGCACCAACATAATTATCCTGAAGTTACTGATGAAGCGGTACTTGAATTAGTTCGTTATGCTTTAAGACGAGCAGAGCATCAACAAAAATTATCGGCAAATATCGTGCAAGTTAATGATGTGCTTGATGAAGCATTTTATTTATGGAAAAAACAAANCGAGGATGACTTTTTAACCGCAAATTATATTAGTGCCGCCTTAGCGGCAAAAAAACGTCGCACAGGGCGTTTAAGTGAAACATGGTTAAGTGAAATAAAAGAGCAGCAAGTATTGATCAGTACCGAAGGTCAACAAATAGGTCAAGTGAATGGCTTAACGGTTTTAGAAATAGGGGATAGTGTCTTTGGTACACCAGCACGTATTACCACTACCGTATATGCGGGTACTCAAGGGGTTACTGATATTGAGCGAGAGGTAGAACTAGGTAAATCAATTCATTCTAAAGGGGTGCTATTACTGACGGGTTATTTAGGACATAAATACGGACANACTTTTCCTGTTTCTATTTCGGCAAATATTGCTATCGAACAATCTTATGGACATATTGATGGTGATAGTGCTTCTATGGCTGAGCTGTGTGCATTAATATCTTCTATTACCCATTTACCTATAGATCAAAGCCTTGCCATTACAGGTTCTATTAACCAGCATGGTGAAGTGCAGTCGATTGGTGGTGTAAATGAAAAAATAGAAGGTTTTTTTCAACTTTGTTTAGACAAAGGCTTAACAGGTGAGCAAGGTGTGATCATTCCTAAAACAAATGTCATTAATTTAATGTTATCAGATGAGGTTATCACGGCAGTAAAAGCAAAACTATTTTCTATTTATGCCGTCGATGTTATTGATCAATCACTGGAAATATTGATGAATACTACCGCAGGAAAGATGAGCAAAACAGGACGTTACCCAAAAAAATCTATTCATGGACTAGCGTTAACGAAATTAGCAGCCTTTGCTACACTTATTAATGGCGAAGAAGAGTAAATCGGTAGTGATTAGCTTTTAAAACTTGACCTTATGGTAAAAATAATAGATAAAATAGGCACTAAGCAGCATGTGTATTTTGTCTTTTTATATAATTAACAATAATTTATAATGTTGCTAGTATTTTATTAACATAATGGTTTTATATTATCCTGCAAGGAAGTTATTGTGGCACTTGAAAAAAANAGCGCTGATATTGAAAAAATAGATACTCCCAAAAGAGACGAGCAAAAGCTAGATGCTGATCTGNGTGCTACTAGTAATGATGATCAAAATAATTCAGTTATTTTTGAACTAATGCCAGGTAAACTACTTGATATTGAATTAAATCATCCCGTTAGGTTACGNATTAAATTACCCGTAATTGGCTACTCGTTAGGTAATTATATTATTGTAAAATACCCTAAAATACCTAGAATAGGTAATTATAATGATGTTTTAGTTGAAGGCAATGTTGTTATTGCTCGTTATTTACTTGAAGGAGATCGCGGTGAATGTTTTGCTTTTCGAGCAACGATTAAACATATCACTAAATACCCTGAAAAATTATTGGTACTTACTTACCCTAAAAAAATAGAAAGCCGTCAACTTAGATTACATCAACGTATTATTACTAGCTTACCTGCCGCAATTACTATTATNAATGATGATAGTGAATTAGAAGCAGTACAAGAAGATGTTAAAATTAATGGTATTATTGGTGATATATCAACAAAAGGTTGTGGTTTTACCTTTAAAACTGACAGTGATACGACCAATGTAAAAAAACGTGATATTTTTGTCTGTGTTTTTATCTCTGATAACGAAGATGTTAAAATACCCGCTAAAGTCTGTAATAGTCGTAATGAAAACGGAAGAGTTAATGTGGGTATTCAATTTAATGATGGTGACACTCAAGTGATCTCTTTACTTGAACGCTTATTTATAGNGCCTAATAATTTATAATCACTAAACTTGCGCCATGAATCCAGACGATAATGATTAATTATCATGATGCTGCCGCTGCCNCTGCCGCTTAATCAGGTGATACATAACCGCTAATGATTAAAAACAAATAACTCTTGCAATTAATAGTAATTCCTGTAGTATTCGCGCCTCGATTATCACAACTAACTTATGTTTAAGTATCTAGTTTTGATAATTGCATATCCAAAACAATCANGGTTGATTGCAGTGGATATATTGAGTGAGGTTATACCGCCCAATCGACTTGTCCCGCTAATAAATGGTTATTAGCATCAACTGTGTCTTTGATCATCCAGATCTGTGACCTGCCATAAGTCTTCTAGGTGGATCCCTCGTATTTTACGCAGGATATTCCTGCCTTAGAGAAGACGAAAATCTATGACTGATATTACCAACGCCACTATTGGCTTTGACGCTTTAGGCTTGCCTGAAAATTTATTAACTGCTTTATCAAATATGGGTTTTGCTAGCGCAACAGCCATTCAAGCACAAACTATTCCTTATTTATTAGCCGGTAAAGATGTACTTGGTGAAGCTCAAACAGGTACCGGTAAAACGGCTGCTTTTGGTTTGCCTGCACTCGCTAAAATTGACACTAGCCTTCGTAAACCACAATTAATGGTGTTAGCACCAACACGTGAATTAGCAATACAAGTTGCTAAAGCAATTGAAGATTTTGCTAAAAATATGAAAGGCTTAAAAGTAGCTACCTTATATGGTGGTCAATCTTATGGCCCACAATTTGCCCAATTAGAACGTGGTGCACAAGTTGTTGTGGGGACACCAGGGCGTTTAATGGATCATTTACGCCGTAAAAGCCTAAATCTTTCACATTTATCATTTTGTGTTTTAGATGAAGCTGATGAAATGTTAAACATGGGCTTTTTAGATGANATAGAATGGATTTTAGAACATAAGCCAGATACTGCACAAATGGCATTATTCTCNGCAACTATGCCGGCTTCAATTCGTAAAATTGCTAATCGCTTTTTAAAATCACCAGAGCATGTAAAAATTGCTGCCGTAAATAAAGAAAAAGCTAATATTAAACAATATGCATGGAAGGTAAGCGGTATAAATAAAAATACTGCGTTAGAGCGTATTGCTGAAACTTTTGATTATGAAGGGATGATTATTTTTGTACGAACTCGTAACGATACAGTGAGTGTAGCAGAGCATTTAGAAAGTTTTGGTTATGATGCTGCGGCCATTAATGGTGATATGAACCAAGTACAACGTGAACGTACCGTTGATCAAATGAAGTCAGGTAAACTATCTATTTTAGTGGCAACCGANGTTGTTGCTCGTGGTTTAGATATTCCTCGTATAGACCTTGTTATTAACTATGACTTACCTGGCGAGAACGAAGCTTATGTGCATCGTATTGGTCGTACAGGTCGTGCCGGCCGTAGCGGTACGTCAATTGCTTTTGTTCGTCCTCGCGAAATGTATTCACTTCGCCATTATGAACGTTTAACTAACGGCACAATTGAATCCTTTAACTTACCAAGCATACAAGAAATTGGTAAATCACGAATAGAAAAAACGCGTGTAGAATTAGCTAATTTAGTTGAATCGAAAGATTTATCGAGTATGCGTGAAATTATAGAATCAATGGTTACTGAGTCTGAACTTTCATTAACCGATTTAGCGGCAGCATTGTTGTTACAAAAACAAATGAAACAACCATTACAACCTAAAGAAGATCCAAAACCACGTCGCGAACGTAATGACAGTCGTGCAGATCGTGATAGCAGAGATCGCAACGGTAGAGGTCGAGATCGAAATGACCGAGGCCAACGTGCTCGAAATGGTAACGACAGAAATGATCGTGGCGATAGAAATGATCGTAGTGATAGAAATGATCGTGGTGAAAGATCAGCACGTAAGCCTAAAGTTGCTCGTAACGATGTTGATTGGCAATCATATCGTTTAGAAGTAGGTAAAGAGCATGGTGCTAAGCCAGGTGATATTGTTGGCGCTATTGCTAATGAAATTTCATTAGACAGTAGTTATATTGGTCAAATTAGCTTACATGATCGTCATACTATTGTGCAATTACCTAAAGGTATGCCGAAGAAGTCTTTTGAGCAGCTAAAGCGAGTTAAAATTCGTCGTCAAGCGTTAGAGATCTCGGTATCAGATGCACCTGTTGCAGCAATGAAACCACGTCGTAGTGAACNTAAAGATAATTCTAGTTCAATGAACTAAGATTTAATTAATTATTAAAATACTATAAAGGTGTCAATTGACGCCTTTATTTTTGCCTGAATTTTGTGATCTATTTGTAAAATAACAGCAAATAAAAAGCATGTATTGTTTACGTTACACTTGTGCTGTAGACAGTGCATAGCCTTGCTTGCTGTTGCTTACGAATCGTTTGTTTTGCTCGTACAATTTCATTTACATCACTATTTTTGTTGCTCACCTTGAAAGCTTTTTCTTTTAAACAATCCCCTTGATAATAACTTTATCAAAGTGATATTGACGTTAAAGAGAGAAATAAAATGACAACAGTTGCTAACCAAGCTACTAAAAATGAAATAGCTGGTGAAGAGAAAAACCCGCTAAATTTACGCGGTATTGAGTTTACTGAATATGCGACACCCGATAGTGATTTTATGGAAAAAGCGTTTTATGGTTTTGGTTTTTCAAAAACCAAAAAATTTAAAGGCCGTGACATTGAATACTTTAATCAAAATGATATTCATTTTTTATTAAACAATGAAAAACAAGGCTTTTCAAAAGAATTTGCTAAGTCACATGGACCCGCCATTTGCTCAATGGGTTGGCGTGTTGATGATGCCGCTTATGCTTTTGAACAAGCGGTTAAACGTGGTGCTAAGTCAGCAGAAAACGAGCCAAATAAATTACCTTACCCTGCTATTTACGGTATTGGTGATAGTTTAATTTATTTTGTTGATAAGTTTGCCGCTTCAACCACTAACTCAGGTTCTATTTACGAAGATGATTTTGAAGCATTAAGTGATCCAGTTATTAATGAAGATAAAGGTTTTTTACGGGTTGATCACTTAACCAATAATGTTTATCAAGGTACTATGCATAAATGGGCTGACTTTTATAAAGGTGTATTTGGTTTTACCGAAGTGCGTTATTTTGATATTAAAGGGGTTAAAACTGCACTAATTTCTTATGCGTTACAATCACCTTGTGGAACTTTTTGTATTCCTATTAATGAAGGCAAAGGCAGTAAAGAAAACCAAATTGATGAATATTTAAATGAATACAATGGCCCTGGTGTACAGCATTTAGCCTTTATCACCGATGACTTGGTTGGCTCTTTAGATAAATTAGATCGTTCAATTATAGATACCTTACACATTGTCCCTGAGTATTACGATGATATCTTTGATCGTGTCCCTTGGGTTAAAGAAGATAAAGAAAAAATTAAAGCGCATCAAATATTAGTTGATAGCCAAGCAGAAAATACTTATTTATTACAAATATTTACCAAAAATATGTTTGGACCTATTTTTATTGAAATGATCCAACGTGTAAATGATCAAGGTTTTGGTGAAGGTAATTTTTCTACTTTATTTAAATCGATTGAATTAAATCAAATGGAACGTGGTGTTTTATAATTTGTGATAATTTAAAGAGAAAAATATTTTAAAACCGCTTAACTTAACTGTTTAGCGGTTTTTTTATTGTATAAGGCTGCTATTAATTATCTATGACTAAAAATTATCTATGCCAGAAACTGAAACATTTAAATCTTTTAGAATTCCATCATGTAATTTATAGACTAAACCATGTATTGATAGCTCTTGTCCTTGCTGCCACGCTTTATGTATCATGCTAGCATCACAAATATGAGCGACTTGCTCCATCACGTTTAATTCACAGAGTAGGTTTGATCGTTCTTGCAAATCAGTGATGGCATCAAGTTTTTGCTGATGAAAGCGATAAATATCTTTGATATGGCGAAGCCAATGATCAATTAAACCATGCTGTTTACCGTCTAAAGCTGCGCCAATGCCACCACAACCATAATGACCACAAATAATGATATGTTTTACTTTTAATATTTCAACCGCAAAATGAATTACAGATAAACAGTTAAGATCGGTATGAATTACTTGGTTAGCAATATTTCTATGTACAAAAACTTCCCCTGGAGCCATACCTAGTAATTCATTTGCTGGTACACGAGAATCAGAACACCCTATCCATAAATATTCAGGGTTTTGTTGTTTTGATAATTGGGTAAAAAAATTGGGTTGTTCAGCTTTTATTTGCTCAGCCCATTTTTTATTGTTTTCAAATAAATGATTGATTTTTGACATTTAATTCTCTATCGAGGGGAATAAAGTTTATCCTTTAGAAATTATACCAACTAAATGATAAAATATGACATAGTTAAGCCGTAATTAATTGTAATTTAAAAGAGTAAACGAATGGCAGTAGCATGTGCACGACATATTTTAGTTAAAACAGAAAAACAAGCGAATGAATTAAAAGCGAAAATTATTAAGGGGGCTGATTTTGCACAACTAGCAAAAAAATTCTCTTTGTGTTCATCAAAGAAAAAAGGCGGTGATCTTGGTGAATTTCGTCCCGGACAAATGGTTAAAGCTTTTGACAATGTTGTATTTAAAAAGAAAGTACTGGAAGTTCATGGTCCAGTTAAAACTAAATTTGGCTACCATTTAATTCAGACTATTTATCGTAAATAGCGTGATTATAACAAACTATATTTTAAGTAGTTTAATTGCTATTAATGACGATTATTTTCATCTTCAAGATCNAGTTCGGCATTACGCTGCATAATATTTTTTAACTGTTGCTCTGTTAAATTAAATTTTCGAGCGGATTTTATTAGGCTAAAAAGTCCACCCAAAATCAGTATAAAAATTAATACAGTAAAAACTATTTCCATGGTTGTCATTGCTCTGTCCTTATTTATTTTTCCTTTATATATTTTACGCTCTCTACTATTAAAAAGCATGAAATATTATATTTATCGCGTTAATATATCGCCTGAATACTTGATTCATACGGTTTTACTATACGTTTGTTAATAAAAACAACTAATAAAATGATCATTGTAAAATGATAATTAATTAAACGTTAATATTTTTTTTAACGACCCATTAAAAACTAATCAATAAATTAAAATGGAAGAAAAATGTCAAATCGTTTATGCCTAAAGTTAATATTACCTAATGCTGTGCTCGGTATGTTTTTTTTATTGATGCTAGCAATAGTAGCACCACTATCTAAAACTACACTGTTGGTGTTAATATTTTTGTTAGTTGTTGTGCAGTTGATGGTTAATTATTTTTTGATCCAACAAGGCTTAATGAAACGATTAATGGACTTTAAAGTTTATTTAGCACAAGTGATAAGTGTCGAAGAAGCGCCGAAATCACGATTGATCGACACTAATAACGATGAGTTGGCTGAAATTACGAATGAATTTAGTGATTTTATTAGTGGTTTATCAACAGTTTTAGCTGAAGTTAGAACCGGATCTGAACAACTCCATCAAGGTTCAGCACAACTTGCCAAGCAAATGTCTCACTCGGTTAATAATGTAGAGCAATCGGCGGATCAGATAAAATCAATGGCAGATTCAATTGCGCAAGTTGCGGTTACGTCTTCTACATTATCGCAAAATGCTGCGCAAGTTAATAACACCACTGGGCAAGTATTACAATTATTAGAACAAGGAAAATTATCTTCAAATACTAGCCAAGAAAATATCAAATTATTTGCGCAAGAAGTTAATGCTATGGTTCATGATCTTGCTTTATTACAAGAAGAGTGTGATCGCATTGGCAGTGTTTTAGACGTTATTCGTGGTATTGCTGATCAAACCAATTTATTAGCATTAAATGCGGCTATTGAAGCGGCTCGTGCGGGTGAGCAAGGGCGAGGATTTGCGGTGGTTGCTGACGAAGTAAGAGCTTTAGCGCATCGAACACAAGAGTCTACCGTTGAAATTCAATCGATGGTTGAAGGATTACAACAAAAATCAACCAATGCAGTTAGTGCTATTGATCGCGGTAAGGCATTAACGCAAGTAAGTTTAGATAATTCCCAAGACGTTGTGAACGCTTTTGAGCAAATAGCTAATGCTTTTGCAGAGGTTGATGAATTAACGTCACAAATAGCCCAAAGTACGCAAGCACAACAGGCGTCAACCAGCACTGTAAATGATAATATGAGCACAGTCGTAGNATTAAGTCAAAATATTAATGCAGGGCTTAGTTCAGTTGCGAAGCATGCTGAAAATCAACAAATAACAGCAGCACAAGTTGATATGTCATTAAATAAAGTTTGTGTGTAGTTAACTGATTACGCAAAGAANAATAAAAGTNTAAAGTTGATTTTTAGACTTTAAATGACGTTGTTTAGCTAGGTTTTTTAATTGTTTAGATTGTTCGTGTAAACTGGTTCTTACCAATATTTCTCTATCGTCTTCACGTAAATAATGAAAAATAATATGGTGATTATAACATTCACCAATTTGTTCTGTTTTTATCACTTCGCCCAAGCAATAAATTGCGCAATTAGCGTGTAATAAAAATATTTTCATTTCCAGCATTTGATTTACTATAAAAGCTGTTGGCGCATTAAAAATAATTCCTCCGCCACCAAACTTTATTCCTTGATAGCGATATTGTTCATCATCTTGTTGACTAAGAATATAACCAACCAATAATTCTATTTTTTGCGATTGATAATTTAAAAACTCTACTAATTGACTGGCAACACCGCTAAGTCCTTGGATAGGGCGTAACGCTGCTTGATCTATAGTCATCACTTCTGTTGCCATTTTAAACGGTAGAGGAATTTTCTCGATAAACTGTTCAAAGCTAGGAATGTCTTGTACAGATAATNTTTTGCAAATATTGACATTAAAATTAAAATCAATTGAGAAAAACTCATCAAATTGATCAAGTTTACTTTGGTCACTGAACGTTTGCATATTACTGCCTAATGTTGAAATTAATTTTATTACTCACCTTTATTTTACCATTAAAGCATGAACTTATAGCAAATAAAAATAAACTGGGTTAAATTGTGCGAAACTTATTTTTTGTTCTTTGTATTATGTTGATTTTGTACATGAGTTTTATTCTTTATTTCTATAGGATTATTATATTTTTATGGCTGTAATGCTTAGCTACCGTAAGGCAATATTTGATGATTTATCTTTTTTATTTATATTAAGAAAGTTAACTATGGTTAAGCATTTAGAAAAAGCAGGTCTGTATTTAACCGATCAGCAGCATAGTGTAAAAGTGAAAGAATTTTTTAATGATACGCAGATCATTTTATTAAATAATAAAGCAATAGGCGCGTTAAAACTTGCGATATTTTCATCCTCATTACATATTAGACAGTTTCAAATTTCCCCTAAAATGCAAGGAAATGGCGTGGGTAGTCGCGTATTAGAAGATGTGATTAACCGAGGACTTAAGTTAAAGCTGCCAATTACACTGAATGTGTTGTTGGTAAACCCTGCAAAAGACTTATACTTGCGTCATGGTTTTGTTATAACCAGTGAAAATGAATTTGAATATCAAATGTGTTATTCTATTAATAACCGAGTGTGATTTTTAGCACATAAATCATAAGTCTNTTNGTGCAAAACGAGATAAATTAAGACAAATAGCGTTAATTTTATCATTTTACTTTCCTAAATGACGACTGCTGATTAAACGTCATTTAGAAAAGTATAGAATAAGGACGATAAATTANCAGTTGTTTAACTTATCATCATTTCGTCTAGTGTTTTTTCGTTATTATTAAGCGGTGGTTTTCGGTGATAATGACGTAATGAGTGCTCTTTTTGTCGATCATGACTAAAAGCAGTGACGCGTTTTAAATAGCCAATGACTCGNGTACCATGATCAATATTTTCACTACCACAAGCACTACAATGCGATAACGTGCGTTTATCTATTTTTTCACACTCATTACAAATAGTAATTTTTACATTAACACAAAAATAATTACAGCCTGTTGTTGCCGCCACATTAAAAAGTTTAACATAAGCTTCGGTTGATAAACTTTCGTCTAAATTTAAATGCAAAGCTGAACCACCATCAAGGTATTGGATCATTTCTTTACCGTGCATAATAAATTTATCGAGATGATTAGTATTGTTATCATCTTCGACTAAATAAAAGTAAGAGTTATAACAGTCTCTATTAACTTTATAGCCATCTTTTTTATCCCATTTTGCATTTTTAACGCCTAAATTTTCAGCGGGTACAAATTCAGTGTTAAACATATAACCATAGTTTTTCTTTGCGGCTTGATTGGCTTGATAAATCACTTTTAATTGCGCACTAACAAAATTCTTATATTCTTCATTATTACCCACTACAATACCTTGATATTCAGCGGCTTCGGCCATGCCGTTAATGCCAATGGTTAAAAATTGCTTATCAAGGTTAATAAAGCCAGCATCGTAAACAGCTAATGCACCTTGGGCTAAATAGTTCTCCATTAATTTTCGATAAGCGACTTGATATTTTTGAATTTTTTCAATTTCGGTTTGTAAATCTCGTCCATCTTGAATTAAACGATTCATATTAATGGTGATAACATTAATAGAGCCTGTAGCAACACCGCCAGCACCTAAAGTGTATGAAAAGGTATTATCAGATATTTCATTACGTAAACGACAACAAGAGGCCAATGAGTCGGCGCTGTCAGATAAATAAACAAAGAAAGAATTTCCGGCTGATTTTTCTTTGGCTAAATCATAAGCAAACTGTTGATCTTTACATTGACCATTTTCTGTAAGCATTGCGGCAGTGATCACGGGAAAAGTTAAAATAGCTTTTTCGCGTTCTTTATTGATCCAATTAAGAAAAAATTTTTGTAAACCATCAACACTATGCCAACTTGGTGCAGAGAAATCAGGAAAAACAAAGTTTTCAAACATTGAGGCAAAGTAATATTGATCAAATATTGAGATATTCCAAAATACACTTTGATAACCACGCGCTGCTGCCGGTTGGTTAAGCGCATAGACGACATGCTGCAAGTGATTTTCTATCGCTTTTGTGTTGGTGTTTAAATAGTCATCACCAAACTCTTTACGGGCAAAATAATCAAAATAGGTTAAAAATTCAACTGTCGCAACAGCCCCTGCAAATTGTGAAGAAATAGCGAAAATTAAATTAACAAAAGACCCACAAAAAGACTCTAAATGTTTTGGCGCTTTTGATTCACCACCTAACTTTGTTAAACCATCCAGTAAAAATGGATACATACTAATTGAAGTACAATAAGGTTTTAAGCTGGTTTCGTCGTGAACATAAATTTCGTGATCTTCTATTTGACGTATATATTCATTACTTAATTCATCGCCAAATTCTTGCTGTATTTTTTCTTGTACTAATGCGCGATTAATTTGCACAAAACAATCTTTTAATAATTCAGCCTCAAGGGTAGCAATATTTTTGTGAGTAACATTGGCGTTTGCATCCATTTTAGAGCCATCAGCTGCATTTTTTGCTGAAAAATAATGTTTGATGAATTGCTTTTTGTTATTAATTTGTTGTTGGTTAAGCCGCAACATTATGTTCTTCCTTCGTATTTAAAGTATTAGTTAAGGTATTTGTTGATGTTTGAAATAGGTGATTAAGCTTTTCGCCAGTGATCATATTACGAAAAATTTGATTGCTGGTAATACTGTCTAAACCACCTAGTACTGCTTGCCATGCACCTGTTTTTAAAAAGGTTAAATGCTGGCTAATATTAATGTTTATATGTTCTTGTCCTGAATATAAACAGGTTTTTACATTAAAGTTTTTGGCGATAATGAGTTTTTCAATCAATGCACTTTCTTGCCACTCTCCGCCAAAAAACACCACACAGGTGATCAAATTTTTATATTTATTTAACCATTGCATAAATTTTTTATTACTCAATTCAATGCCATAGTTTTCATTCCATAATTCTGTACTATGACAGCCTTTACAGCCAACTTTACAGCCGCTGATGCTAAAACAAAGACTGATCTCATTAGGGACTTCTTGAAATACAATAGTAGGTGTTAGGCAATTAAAAACCATGTTTAATCCATATCTGGTGTGTTTTGCTTTTATACACACAATATATAGTGTTTTAGGTGGCTGTATGTTTGATATAGATCAAGTTTTCAAAAGTAAATATTAAATAATTTACTACATATGGTGTTTTGTGATTTATATCACCACTATATGTAGTGGTTTACTGCTTTTTATAATAGCGATGTTTCTTTTTTATTAAAGCAGCAATAAAGGAATGGATCTGTTAAAATTATCTTAAGTTTTTTTTGTTTGACTTTTTAGCTGTTGGAGATTTTTTTGACTAATAACGATATTCTACGCCGCATTCGCTACACTTTTAATTTTAATGATAAGCAAATGGTGGCTATTTTTGCTCTTGCTGAGCAAACCGTTACTCGCGAGCAAGTCTGTAATTGGTTAAAGAAAGAAGATGATAGTGATTATGTCAATTGTACTGATATGCAATTAGCCGCCTTTTTAAATGGCTTTATTAATGAAAAACGTGGTAAACGAGCAGGTGAACAACCCACCGCAGAGAAAAAATTAACGAATAATATCATCTTAACTAAATTAAAAATTGCCTTTGCATTAAAAGCAGAAGATATTATTGATTTACTTAAATCGGTTGATTTACGTATCGGTAAAGCTGAGCTTAGTGCTTTTTTTAGAAAAACAGACCATAAACATTATCGTCAATGTAAAGATCAAATACTACGTAATTTTTTACAAGCAATACAAGAAAAGCATTATGTTGAACGTAGTAAAAAAATAGATTTTAATGCGAATAAAAAAACTGACATTGACAATAACAAGCACGATGATGGTGCCATAAAAAAAACACAAACTTGGCATGCAGATAACGCGAATAAAGCGAAAAGTAAGACAACTAAAGATAAAGTAAAAAAAGATCCTGTTTCAACAAGCAAAACACTTTATGTAAATCCTAATGCTAAAGTAAGTGAACAACAGGATAAAAACCAAACAAAACCAACACGTAAAGTGTTAAAGCTTAAGCCAGAAGATATTTGGAAAAATTAATTTTTCTGTAATGTTTTTATATAAAAATTAGTGGGCTGTCGACCTATATTTTTATAGGTCAACAATTGTTTCTATATAGGCCTTGTTTATGGTTATTTGAATTCGGCTATACCGTTGCCGCCTTCATCTTTTTAACAAAACCACCTAAATCACTCAACATCTGCTGCTCGTCTGTTAAGTTATTCTCAATAACTTTTACCACCGCAGAGCCACTGATCGCTCCTGTTGCGCCAGCATCAAGTGCCGATTTTACTTGTTCTGGCGTTGATATACCAAAACCTAATACGCAAGGAGCGACATTATATTCTCGCAAGGTATCTAGTAAATGTGTCGCTGGCATTTCTACACTGGTTTCATTTTTGTTAGGATTGTCGACACCTGTTACTCCAGCACGGCTCAATACATAAGTATAACCGCGACCATGCGAAGCGACTTCGCGTAGCGTGTCATCACTGGCATTAGGTGGCGCAATAAAAATAGGGGCAATATTGTGTTTTATCGCTGCATCTCTAAATGGTTTACTTTCACGCATCGGTAAATCGGCAATTAATACTGAATCAACACCAACGGTAGCCATATCTTGATAAAATTTATCAATGCCACGCGCAAAGACTAAATTACCATATAATAATAAGCCAATAGGGATATTAGGTGCGTATTCGCGTACTTTAGCGAGTATATCAATGCAAATGTCAGTATTTATGCCAGATTTTAATGCGCGCAAGGCTGCCATTTGAATCGTGATACCATCGGCAGAGGGATCAGAAAATGGAATACCTAATTCAAGCGCATCTGCACCCGCATCAATGAGGGTTTTAATAATCGCAAAAGATTGTTCCGCATTAGGATCGCCAATGATGACAAAAGGAATAAAAGCGCCTTGTTTTTTATCGTTTAGTGCAGTAAAAGCTTGTTGGTAACGAAAACCTGCTTGTTGAGGCGTTTGATTAGTTACATTAGCCATTATTTTTGTCCTCGATGTTTTACTGAGTTTTCGGGCACTGAGTCGGGGTTAAGGATCGCGTTAACATGAGCTAAATCTTTATCACCACGACCCGATAAATTCACTAAATAAATGGTTTCTTTTGTCGCGTTTTCTGCCATTTTTAATGCTTGTGCGAGTGCATGTGAAGACTCTAGTGCGGGAATAATACCTTCTTTTAACGCTAATAATTGAAATGCGGCTAGCGCTTCATCATCATTAATAGGCACATATTGAGCGCGACCACTGTCTTTTAATTGTGCATGTTGTGGGCCTACTGCGGGGTAGTCTAAACCAGCTGAAACTGAATATGATTCTTCAATTTGTCCGTATTTATCTTGCATAATATAAGTGTAATTACCGTGTAACATGCCTTTGGTGCCCGCCACTAAGGTAGCACCATGTTGATTGGTATTTATACCTTTTCCTCCTGCTTCAACGCCAATGAGTTTTACCTCTTCATCGCCAATAAAATCATTAAACATACCAATAGCATTTGAACCACCGCCGACACAGGCGATAACATAATCAGGTAAACGACCTTCTTCTTCAAGAAACTGTGCTTTAGCCTCTTCACCGATCATTTTTTGAAATTCGCGTACTATGGTGGGAAATGGATGTGGTCCTGCGGCAGTGCCTAATAAGTAATGCGCTTTTTCATAGTTTGCCGACCAATCGCGTAATGCTTCATTTACCGCATCTTTTAAGGTGCCAGAGCCCGCAGTAACAGGAATAACTTCTGCGCCCATTAATTTCATCCGAAAAACATTAGGTTGCTGGCGCGCACAATCAACTGCGCCCATGTATACCTTACATTTTAAGCCTAACAATGAACAAGCAATAGCGGTGGCAACGCCATGCTGTCCCGCACCTGTTTCAGCAATGATTTCGGTTTTCCCCATGCGTTTAGCGAGTAGCGCTTGCCCTAATACTTGATTGGTTTTATGCGCGCCACCGTGGAGTAAATCTTCACGTTTTAAATAAATTTTTGCTAAGGGATTTTTAACGATATTACGACAACAAGTCAGTGGTGTTGGCCGACCAGCATATTTAGTCAATAAATCGTTAAATTCTTTTAAAAACGCTTCATCAGTTTGCGACTCGATAAACGCTTGTTCTAATTGCTCTAATGCGGGTACTAAAAGTTCGCCGACAAACATGCCGCCAAATTCGCCAAAATAGGCGGGTAATGTGCTCTTAATGGTGTTTGATGTTGTAGTCATTGTTAGTAATTCCGTATTTTTGTGAAAACTGCATTAAGTTTTTTACTGCATTTGTGTGCAGGGCTAGACTCAACACCTGAGTTGAGATCTAAGCCGAATAATTCGTCTGTGGTTAATTCTTGTATTGCTTTTTCAATATTGTTTGCTTGCAAGCCACCTGCTAGTAAACAAGTCGTTAATGATTGCTTTGCATCAGCTAACACTTGCCAATTAAATACTTCGCCACTGCCAGCATTTTTGCCATCAAGGACGATATTATCGACATTTTCTGGGAATTCAGGTAACTCGTTTTTAATCGCCAATGCTTTAAATATTTGGCAATGTGCTATGCCTGCTTGTTGAAACTGTTCGCGTAAGTTATCAATATAATCTTGCTCTTCGTTGCCATGTAATTGTACCGCAAATAAGTTTAATGATTTTGTTAGTTCAACAATGTTTTTGCGTTTTTCGTTAACAAATACTCCTACATAATCAAGGCTTGGTGCTTGCTCAACAATCACTTTTGCTTGTGCTGGCGTGATAAAACGAGGTGATTTTTCTGCAAAAATTAAACCACCAAAACGAGCGCCAGCATTAATTGCTGCTTGTGCGTATTCCACTTTAGTTAAACCGCACACTTTATTATTGCCATAAATTAGTTTACGACAGGCGAGATCGATATCATCTTCAGCCATAATTGAGCTGCCAACTAAAAACCCACTTACTGCTGGCGCTAACTCTCGTACTTGCGCATTGGTGTAAATGCCTGACTCAGAAATAAGTATGCGATCATCAGGTAGTGTTGGTGCAAATTCAAAAGTGCGGCTGATATCGGTAGATAAATCGCGCAAATTGCGATTGTTAATACCGATCATCTTAGCGTTAAGCTTAATAGCGCGTTGGCATTCATCTTCGGTAGAAACTTCGGTTAATACGGCTAAGTTATATTTTTTGGCTACTTCGCTTAGCTCAATATATTTATCGTCAGTTAATACACTTAACATTAATAAAATAGCATCAGCGCCATAATATCGGGCTAAATATACTTGATAAGGTTCAATAAAAAAGTCTTTATTAAGTACCGGACAGCTGACAGTTTCGCTAACTACTTTTAAATACTGATGTGTGCCTTGAAAGTATTTGTTATCGGTTAATACCGAAATGGCAGCGGCGTATTTATCGTAAATTTGACCGATATTTTTTACATCAAAGTCAGCGCGAATTAAGCCTTTTGACGGTGAGGCTTTTTTACATTCTAAAATAAAGCCCGCATAAGGTTTATCTGCTGTGCGAGTTAGCGCGCCATACATATCTTTAGTACTAGGTATGAGTTCATCGATAAAGCTTGCAAGTGGAAAACTCTGTTTTAATGCCGCAATTTCAATACGCTTATCATTAACTATTTTTTCTAAAATATTACTCATGTTCTTTTTTATTCCTTAAGCGTCTTGCTGCGATATTTTGACTAATTTTGCTAGCGTGCTTAATGCTTTACCTGAAGATAATACTTCACTGGCTAATTGTGCTGCTGTTTTTAAATCGCTGGCTTTATCATGTAAATAAAGCAGTGCCGCACAATTGATGATCACTGCGCTATTATGAGCGGCTTGTCCTTTGCCTGATAATATTGCGTTAATTATGTCGGCATTTTCTTGCGGGGTGCCGCCTTTAATCTCTTCAAGACTATAATTTTTCAAACCAAAATCAGCGGGCTGAATCGTTTTCTCTATCAGTTTTCCATTAAAAATTTCAGTGACTTGCGTTTGTCCGTGTAGGGCAATTTCATCTAAACCACTACCATGTACCACCCAAGCGCGTTTAACCCCAGTGAGTAATAAACTTTCGGCAATGGGGTTAATCAATTCTGGTGTGTATACCCCTAATAACATGGTTTTAGGATGTGCAGGGTTGACTAATGGGCCGAGAATATTAAAGAGTGTGCGAATGCCCATTGCTTTGCGTACAGGTGCGGCGTGTTTAAAACCAGCATGATAAGCAGGGGCGAATAAAAAGCAAAGGTTGGCTTGTTCTAAACATTTTTTCGCGGTAGCGGGCGACATTGCTAAATTAACGCCAAAGGCTTCAAGTAAATCGGCTGAACCTGACATACTTGAAACACTGCGATTACCATGTTTTGCCATTTTTAAACCACATGCTGCGGCGAGTATTGCTGCCGTTGTGGAAATGTTAATAGTATTAGCACCATCACCGCCTGTTCCAACACAATCGGCAACGTCAAAATCAAGTGTTGGGAAGGCGGTCGCATTGCTGCGAATAGCTATGGCAGCACCCGCAATTTCAGCAGGGCTTTCGCCTTTTATTTTTAGTGCAGTAAGCATCGCAGCTAATAACTCAGGTGCAATTTTACCTTGGAGCACTAGGGTGAAAAATTGCTCGGCTTGTATTTGGCTTAATGACTCGCCATCAACGAGCTGGTTTAATAAATTTGTCATGTTATGCTCCAGTTTCTGGGGTATTAGTGTTCGCAAGCGGTTGTGCAAGTAAGTGTTTAATACTTTGTGCTAGTAGTGTACTGCCATAAGTCGTTAAAATAGACTCGGGGTGAAATTGCATACCTATGACGGCATCTTGTGAATGCTCAATTGCCATTACCATACTATTATCAGCAGCGGCGCTGTTTTCTGGAGTAAAACTTGCCGTTACTGTAAGTTCGCTAGGAATATTTGTGCCAACCAAAGAATGATAACGCGCAACAGGTAAAGGGTTAGTGATATTAGCAAATGCTCCACTGCCACAATGAGTAATGTTGGATGATTTTCCATGAACAATTTCATTGGCGCGAACTATTGTACCGCCGTAATGTTCTATTAAGGCTTGATGCCCTAAGCAAATGCCGAGCATAGGGAATATTCCGGCACACTTTTCTATTAATGCCATTAAACATCCCGCTTTGCTTGGCTCGCCAGGCCCTGGTGATAATACCAACAAAACTTGTTTGCCTTGTGCTACGCTGTGCTGTATTTTTTCAAAGATAAACTCAGCACTAATGGTATTACGATAAATAATGGGCTGGTGGCCAGATAGCTGAAATTCATCCACTAAGTTGTAAGTAAAAGAGTCTAAATTATCGAGCATAAATAATTGTGTGTTAGCGGTATTGATCGATGAAGCCATTATTTTTGCTCCTGTAATGAAAATGTGGTGTTGTTAGCGCTAATTATTGCATTGATCACCGCTTGGGCTTTTTGCCGCGTTTCATTTGTTTCAGATTGCGGATCAGAATCAAACACCACACCTGCGCCTGCTTGTACTTGGGCAATATTGTTTTTGACAAAAGCGGAGCGAATAACAATGCAGGTATCCATTTCACCTGTGCCCGTTATATAACCAACTGCGCCGCCATAGCTGCCTCGGCGTTTACCTTCAACGAAGCGAATAAGCTCTGTGGCTTTAACTTTGGGGGCGCCAGATAAAGTGCCCATGTTCATGCAAGCTTGATAAGCGTGTAGGGCGTCTAAATCATCAGATAAAGTACCGCAAACCCGTGACACTAAATGCATAACGTGCGAATACCTGTCTACTTTCAGTAAATCGGCAACATGACGAGTTCCGGCTTTACAGACACGAGCAATATCGTTACGGGCTAAATCGACCAGCATAATATGTTCGGCGAGTTCTTTTTTATCAAGACGTAAATCAAGTTCGATACGCGAGTCTAAATCGGCAGAAAATTTACCATCCGCAGTAAAACCACGTGGGCGAGTACCTGCGATGGGATAAATTTCAACTTGGCGTTCACCTTCACTACTTTGTTGTTGGTATTTAATCGCTGATTCAGGGGAAGCACCAAAAATACAAAATTCACTGTCGTTTAAATAAAACATATAAGGACTGGGGTTACTAAGCTTTAAGGCATGATAAGCGGCAATAGTATCTGCACAGGGCAAACTAAAGGTGCGCGATGGCACTACTTGAAAAATATCACCTGCGCGAATATTTTCTTTTAATTGCTCGACAATGGCACAATATTTTTCATCACTAATATCAACCGTAACATCACTACTCGTGTTTTTTGTGCTGTCTAGCGAGTTATTAGCGTTAGTTGCTGTATGATTAATAGTTTGTTGGAGTTGGGTTTTTATTTGTTGAACACGTTGTTGAATTGCTTGTTTAGCGCTAGCATTCGCTTGATTGTCGTGATGCTCTATCGCTTGTTCCGTAAAAGAAAAGACATTACCAATAATTTCACTGTATTGTTGTTCATGATCAATAACCACAATGGTTTCAGCTAAGTAATATACAAAATCAGGACAAGTATTATCACCTTCTGGGACTTGCGGTAATTGCTCGCTCATTGACATCATATCAAAGGCAAATACACCACCTAAAAATACCGCAAAAGGATGCTGAGTTACATTTTTTAATTGATTAAATAGCCGTAAACTTTGAAAAGGATTAATAGCTTTTAAGCGACTATTTTCGTCTAAATCGCGAGGTATATCGGCAAAGGTTGCGATAAGTTTTTTGTTTTTATGCTGAAGTTGTGCATGTTTAGTTAGCTGTTGTTGAGCAAATTTAATGGCATTTTCACCATTTTGAGATAGCGCGGTAAACGTAACAACATTACCATGACAGACAATTTTTACTGCTGCGTCAACTAACAATAAACTTTTTAATAAATGCTTTTTATCAATCTCAGCAGACTCAAGTAATAAGTTATTTTTGCTGTTTTGACATAATGTTTGATACACACACAAAGGATCGCTTTGATAAGGTGCGTTGCAGGTTATGCACTGCACATGACCTGTTTGAACTTGATTTTTGTTATTCATTTTAATTACCTGAAATTGTTAAATGGGAGCGTCATCCTGCGTAAATGGGCAATAGCCACCAAATAAACCATGTTTTTGTTTTGTTCATCTTATTTCCTGTTAATGTTTGTTATTTTGTTAAAGATCCTGATCTTCGTCAGGATGACGTATAATAAATAGTTTTTTAACTTATAAACGAAAAAGCCCGCTTATTGCTAAGCGGGCTTTAAAAAATTCTGTTGTACTTATTTATTTTATTTATCATTAACTGATTAATTTTATGTACAAACCATTCTCACAACCCACTTAATTTGAGTTATGCCACCACCAACTAATAGAAGAGATGTTGAGAATTTGTTTGTTTTGCATAATATTTTGTTGTGACCTACTTTATTTACGATAATATGTTTTAACTATCTTAATTTGTTTAATAACAGTAAAATTAAATCAGTTTATTTCAATGCCTATAGAAGACAATATTATGACCGCTGTGTCAACCTCTAACCCCAACAATTTTAAAGAAAACGATAGCTTTTCTGTTGGCGACTTTTCATTTACAGAGAGTACTCGTATTGACTTACATAGTCACACATCATGCTCAGACGGCGGTTTGACGCCACAAGAGCTTATTGATCGCGCCGTTAACTTTCAACTTGATGTACTAGCCATTACCGATCATGACACCGTTAGTGCTTTAACCTTGGCACATGATTATATCAAAGATAAAAATTATCCACTTAAATTAATTAACGGCATTGAAATATCAACACAATGGCAAGGTTTTGAAATTCATATTGTTGGCTTAAATATTGATCCTAATCAGCAAGCCTTAACCGAGTTAATTACTCAGCAACAAGCCTTGCGTGAACAACGGGCCGTCACTATGGGTGAAAAGCTAACAAAATGTGGTTTTGCTAATGTTTATCAGGCGGCAAAAGGGCTAGCAGGTGAAGGTTCTATTACGCGCGCTCATTTTGCTAAAGTGTTATTTCAGCAAGGTCATGTTGCTACTATGCAAAAAGCGTTTGATAAATATATAGGCAAAGGTAAACGTGCTTATGTAAACCCTAATTGGTGCAGCATTGAAGGCGCAGTTGAGGTGATTCATGCTGCTGGCGGTAGCGCGGTAATGGCACACCCTATTCGTTATGACTTATCGGCTAAATGGTTACGACGATTAATTGTTCAATTTAAAGCCGATGGTGGCGATGCGCTCGAAATTGTTTTACCGCAAATGGCACCACAACAACGGGAATTAATGCTAAACTATTGTTTAGAATATAATTTGCAAGCTTCAATGGGATCTGATTTTCATTATCCAAGTAAATGGAGTGATTTAGGACGCAATTTACGTTTACCTGAAAAAGCAAACCCTGTTTGGGCGCTGTGGCATTAAATAAAGATCAAATTGGTATAATTTAAAATGATCTACAAGGAAAGTTTAAAGATGATAACAGAAAAATTAAAACAAAAAATCATTACCGTTTGTAACGCAAAAATTGAGCAAAAAGGGGGAAATGTGGGCTTATCTTTTTATGCCTTTTTTGCTAATAAAAATGATGATCCTGAGTTGTTAATGGACGCGGCGCAATGGTGGATCATGACGCATAAATTAGATCACTTTGAAAAAGCGCTAAAAATAAAAAAGTTGGTTGAGTGCTTGTAGAATGATCCGCTAGCGATTTATAAAGCCTGAACTTTTAAACGCTGAATTAAAAAAGTAACAAGAAAATAATAAGGAGTCTCATTATGAGTCAGTTTTTTTACGTACATCCTGACAATCCGCAAGGTCGTTTAATGAAACAAGCGGTAGAAATAATTAACCAAGGTGGTGTTATTGTTTACCCAACTGACTCTGGCTATGCGCTAGGTTGCCATATTGGTGATAAAAAAGCGTTAGAGCGACTTTGTCAAATTCGCAATATTGATAAAACTCATAACTTTACTTTAGTGTGTAGTGACTTATCAGAGATCGCTGAATATGCACGCATTGATAATACCGCGTTTCGTTTGCTTAAACACAATACACCTGGTGCTTACACCTTTATTTTTAAGGGCACGAAAGAAGTTCCTAAACGGTTATTGAATGACAAGAAAAAAACGATAGGTATTCGCATTCCTGATAATAAAATAGCGCAAGCATTATTGAACGAATTAAAAGAGCCTATTATGTCTACTTCGCTGATCATGCCCGGTGAAGATAGGGCTGAATATGATCCTGAGCATATAAGGGACATTTTAGAGCATCGCGTTGATTTAATTATTAATGGTGGTTATTTAGGTGAACATCCCACTACCGTTATTGATTTTTCTGAAGGTGATACTAAAATTATTCGCGTGGGAGAAGGTGATGCCACGCCATTTGAATAAATGATTTTGCTTTTCATTGTTAATGACTTTAAATGAACAAAAACAACCGATCTAAAAATAAACAAGTGTTAGGTGAAATGCAACAGCAAGTGTTACCTTTTGCGCTTATTCATGGTGAAGCGGTGGTTGAAAAGCCACAAGATTTATTTATTCCCCCTGATGCGCTCGAAGTGGTGTTGGAAAATTTTGAAGGACCCCTTGATTTACTATTATATTTAATTCGCAAACAAAAACTTGATATTTTAGCGTTGCCTATTGCGCAAATTACTCAGCAGTACATGCACTATATCGATCTAATGACCGATTTAAAAATGGAATTAGCAGCTGAATATTTAGTGATGGCAGCAATCTTGGCAGAAATAAAATCGCGGTTATTATTACCTAAATTAACGGTTGTTGAAGATGAAGAAGATCCGCGTGCTGAATTAGTTCGTCGTTTGCAAGAATATGAAGTCATTAAAATTGCCGCACAAGAGCTTGATCAATTACCTCGCTTAGAAAGAGATTTATACAAGGTAAAAGTATTATTGGCTAGTGATTTTTCGGCGCAAGTGGCACAAGCCGATCTTGAACTTAACGATTTAGTTAATGCGTTACAAGCGGTACTGGCACGTTGCGATGCTTTTGAACATCATCATATTCAAGCCGAAACCTTGTCAACACGAGAGCGTATGTTATTAGTGTTAGCAAAGTTACAACAATCACCAACGCAATTTATTGAATTTAGTCAACTATTTACACCTAAAGAGGGGCGAGCAGGTGTGGTCGTAACTTTTTTAGCTATTTTAGAACTGATTAAAGAGTCATTAATTGAATGTATTCAAAGTCAAGCATTAGGCGCGATGCAAGTGCGTTTATTGGATACTGGAAGATAAAATGTTAGCTAGCCAAATTAATAACCCAACCAACAATCAAACTGACCATAAATCGCTAATTGAAGCGGCTTTATTTGTTAGCGATAAAGCACTTACGGTTGAACATATTCAACAATTACTTATTCAACAAGTACCGAGTTCACAACAGTCTATTGAACAACAAAAAACGTTGTCAGCACAAAACCAAGATCAATTTTTGTCAAAAGCAGAAATTAAAGCGTTTATTAGTGAATTAATAACCGATTATCAACAGCGGGGTATTGAATTGGTTAAAGTTGCTTCTGGGTATCGTTTTCAGGCGAAAGCACAATTTAGCCAAACACTTAGACAATTATTTCAAGAAAAAGCGCCGAAATATTCGCGGGCTTTTTTAGAAACGCTTTCGTTGATCGCTTATAAGCAACCGATCACTCGAGCTGAAATTGAGGCAATAAGAGGTGTCGCGGTAAGTAGTCATATTATGAAAACATTATTAGAACAACAATGGGTCAAAAATTTAGGTCACAAAGACGTTCCAGGACGACCAAGTTTATATGGTACTACTAAGGTTTTTTTAGATTATTTTTCGCTAACATCAATAACACAATTACCCCCATTGACTAAAACTAATGAAAAACAAAAATTTGAGTTATCGTAAATTTTTAAGTTTTGCTATAATATATACTCATGATACTTCAAAATGTCTGTTTCAGGACGTCTGAGCAATTCATGATCAAGGCGCCTCTTTTTATTAATGGTTGCTCCCTTAACAAAAGAGGCAACGACGAGTATGATTTGCTCAGTCGTCCCCGTAGGGCGAGTTTAAAAGGCTTATATGCTGCGTTATTGATTTCGACAAGGGAACAACCATTCTCGTCAATCAATGCCTTGCCTCTAAGCCTTTAAATTCTCGCTGAAACGAGTATTTCGAGGTAACATGAGTATAACTTTCAACATGAGTCAGCAAGATAAACTTACTGACGAGAATAAATAAAAGTAGCCATTCTATGTCACGTAATACGTCTAAAAATAAGCCTGCTAGTAAGGCGCAAAGCAAGTCAGCAACTAAACCGCAAAATAAGTCCCAACGCCAATCATCAAATAAACCATCAAATAAGCCAAGTGTTAAATCATCAGCAGTGATCGCCAAAGATAATAATACTGAAAAATTGCAAAAAGTACTGGCCCGCGCAGGTAAAGGTTCGCGTAGAGCCATGGAAGAAGTGATCAGTGCAGGCCGTGTTACTATTGATGGTAAAGTCGCTTATTTAGGTGACAGAGTTACCGGTAAAGAGCAAATTAAAATTGATGGTCACCCCGTAACAATTGTTGATACCGATGAGCAATTGTGTCGAGTACTTATATACAATAAGCCTGAAGGTGAAATGTGTACCCGTAAAGATCCTGAAGGTCGCCCGACAGTATTTGATCGTTTACCTCCGCTTGACGGTGAACGCTGGGTAGCGGTAGGACGTTTAGACATTAATACTTCGGGTATGTTGTTATTTACCACCGATGGTGATCTAGCCAATAAATTAATGCATCCGTCACAACAGATTGAACGTGAATATGCAGTCCGTGTTTTTGGCGAAATAGACGAAGCTATGTTGCAACGTTTACGTGCAGGCGTAAAGCTAGAAGATGGCATGGCGAAGTTTAATAGTATTACTTATCGTGGCGGTGAAGGACGTAATCATTGGTTTCATGTGGTACTTACCGAAGGTCGAAATCGCGAAGTAAGACGTTTATGGGAAAGCCAAGAGGTGCAAGTAAGTCGTCTTATTCGCGTGCGTTATGGTGATTTAGAAATGCATCGTCAATTACCGTTAGGTGGTTGGGAAGAATTACCGTTAACAGACGTTAACTATTTTCGTGAATTAGTGGGATTACCATTAGAAACGAAAAGTAAGGTTAAAGTGGATGAAAAAACCATTGATAATGCGAAAAATCGCCGTATTCGTCGTTCGGTTAAAAAACATCAATTGCGCCATAAACAACAAGCCACGCGTCGTCGTCGCGGTTAATTACCCCTTACTTATTCAAGGCACTATCGGGATCATAGTGCCTAGCTAACTATAAAAAAACTTAGAGGTTTTTTGTGCAAAAATATTATGTTCAAGATGAACAACAATTAATTGAAGTTTGTCAGCAATTAGCAACATCATCATTACTCGCCATAGACACCGAATTTGTTCGCACCCGTACTTATTATCCTAAACTAGGCTTATTACAAATATGTGATGGTAAAATATTAGCGTTAATCGATCCTGTTACTATTAATGATTTATCTCCTTTTTGGCAACTGTTGAATAATGTTAATATTCGCAAAGTGCTACATGCTTGCTCTGAAGACTTAGAAGTGTTTTTACGGGCTAATTGTCAGCCTGAAAATATGATTGACAGTCAAATAATGATGGCATTTTTAGGTCATGGTTTATCAATGGGCTATGCGGCAATGATCCAGCATTTTACTGCGGTTGAATTAGACAAATCAGAGTCTCGTACTGATTGGTTAAAACGCCCTTTAACGGCACGACAAATTGAATATGCGCAAGCGGATGTTGAATTTTTAATTCAAGTTTACCCTACAATTATACAGCAATTAGAACAAAAACAATTAGTTGAATACGCACTTGAAGAAAGTCAAAAGCTGATCAATAAAAAGTTTACGCCAATAAATACCGATAACTTGTATTTAACCATAAAACAAAGTTGGCGATTAAATCGCATGCAGTTAAACCGCCTTAAGCATTTAGCTAAGTGGCGTTATAACCGCGCCCAACAACGAGATTTACCACTTAATTTTGTGGTTAAAGAAGCCACGTTAATGAGTGTTTCGCAACATAACCCTGCCAATGTCGGTGTTATGGCGAATATTCAAGGTGTTGATGTTTTAGATGTTCGTTATCAAGGTAAAGCTATACTTGCTATTTTACGCCAAGCCTCTAACGATAAAGAAAGTGATCATCCCGAAGTGATTGTGCGTTTAGATAACTATCCAAGTTATAAAGGCAGTTATAAAAAGATTAAAAATTTTATTAATGGTGTTGCTGAGCAATCGGGACTTAGTGCTGATGTACTTGCTTCAAAAAAGCAAATCAATCAATTTTTAACGGGGTACTTTAATATTAATAACGCGAAAACTGCGCAGCAACAAAGCATTGATTTTTTGCAAGGTTGGCGTTACCAACTCTTTGGTAAAGAGCTTAATAACGTCTTAGCTGAATAAAAAAGCAAGCTTTACTCATATTAAAAATCAATAAAGTTGTAACAAATGTTTTTATTGCAGCTTTTTTTGGGACTGGTCAAATAGCTATATTTTAGGGTAACACTTGTAGGTTGGCCTTTAGGCCATCAATCTATATTTGACGGGCTGAAGCCCGACCTACAAATACGCTATCTGTTACCTTGGTTTGATGAGTCCCCTTTTTTTCATAAAACTTTTTATAAAGCTTTTTATAAAATTAGGTGAACCAAGTGTCATCTCAGTGTATATTCATTTTCTCTGCAACTAATTCATAGGTCTCCATTATGCTATGTGCTATTTATAAAAGTGCTAAAAAAGCACAAACTTANCTTTTTGTGAACAAACGTGACGATTTTTCTAGTGTGNCGGAAGGACTCATGACAACGTTTGGCACGCCCATCTTAGTTACGTTAATTAATTTAGACACTAAAGATAAATTAGCCATGGCTAATATTGAAAGGGTAAGAGAAAATTTGAACGGTCAAGGTTATTACTTACAATTACCGCCGCCCGTTGAAAACTTACTTGATGCCCATAAAGAGCAAATGCAAAAAGACAGCAAAGTAGAGGGGTCATAAATGCTGTTCTCATCTAAAAGAGTGAAAAAAATATCTACTTTGGTTGGAATCAGTGCATTCGCTTGTTTATTTTCGCTGCATGTTATGGCTACTACCCAAGAAAAAGCGGATAGTACAAAGTCGGTTAAACCGAGCTTTGAGCAATATGTAATACAACTAAAAAAACAAGCTCAACAAAACAAAAAATTAGATCAAGCCATTGTTGAACAAGCTTTTGCACAAATAAAATTTTATAAACGAGCCGTTAAAGCCGACCGTCGCCAACCAGAAAAAGTAGAAACTTTAGATACCTACTTACCAAAACGTTTACCTAAGTGGAAGGTAGATAAAGCGCGAAAATTATTTAAACAATATCAACAATTATTAAATAAAATAAGTGAACAATATGGCGTGCAACCACGTTTTATTATTGCGTTGTGGGGACTAGAAACTAATTTTGGTAAATATACGGGCAATTATAATGTAGTTTCAGCATTGGCAACGTTAGCTTATGAAGGGCGCAGAGAAGTATTTTTTAAAAAGCAATTGTGGGCCGCTTTACAAATTTTATCAGAAAAGCATATAACCCCTAAAAAAATGATCGGCTCTTGGGCTGGAGCAATGGGACAAAATCAATTTATGCCGACCTCTTTTCTTGCTTATGCAGTAGACGGTGATGGTGATGGAAAAAAAGATATTTGGACAAATACCGCCGATGTTTTTGCCTCAATTGCTAATTACTTAAAGCAAGAAGGTTGGAATGATGAATTAACGTGGGGACGACAAGTTAAATTGCCTGAAAATTTTGACACTTCACTTGCCATACCTAAAAATACGGGCAGTCGCAAAAAATGGTTAGCGGCGTGGCAGCAACGTGAAAAATCATTAGAGCAATGGCAAAATTTAGGTATACGTCGTACCGACGGCACTAATTTACCGCAAGTAGACATAAAAGCAGTTTTAGTGTTTCCTGACGATATTCATGGTCGTGCTTATTTGGCCTACAATAACTATAAAAGTTTAATGCACTGGAATTTATCGTATTACTTTGTTTCGTCGGTAGGGCATTTAGCCGATAGCATAAAATTTCCACCGATTAAATAAACAGATCATAACTATAAAACACCACAAAATACGTTATAAATGTAGGTNGTCCCGAGCGTAGCGAGGTGCGACAGAAACATGGGGTGCTAAATTTTAGAGTATGTTTTTTAACTCAAAAATTTAACACGCCCTTATCAATTCTCAAATAAGTTAAGAAATATATGAGCAAATCAGTACAATCACCTTTTTGGCAAACAAAAACATTGCAACAAATGACCACTCAAGAATGGGAATTATTATGTGATGGCTGTGCAAAATGTTGCCTTAATAAATTTATTGATGATGCGAACACCGATGACAGCACTGAATTGATGCCAACTGATCATATAAAAGAAGGTGAGCAATTAGTTTATTCTAATATTGCCTGCTATTTATTAAATGAAAAAAGTTGTCAATGTTCTAACTACTCACAACGCACTAAGCTAGTACCTGATTGTGTGCAGCTTAGTCAAGACAATTTAGATGCCGTATTTTTTATGCCGCCAAGTTGTGCTTATCGCCGCTTAAATGAAGGTCGAGGACTACCTTCTTGGCATCCCTTATTACATCAAGGCAAAAAATCGGCAATGCACAAGGCGGGTATGTCGGTGCGAGGTAAAATAGTGAAAGATGATGATGTAGATCTTGAAGATTTTGAAGATCATATTGTTACTTGGCCATTAAATGACTTAGATTAAAATTTTTGACGTTTTTTAGACAAAAAAAAGCCCGCAACATCAATCGCGGGCCAACTTAAAATAAAGTTGATAGAAGGAAGTTAAAATTCCGGGAACATGTCAAAGAAAAGATAAAAAATAATCTATTCAATAAGTAATCTGGCTAATGAACACCTTTAAAAGCTTATTCACTGCGCTAGCTCAGAACACGGAGCTATAGTAGGATTATTTTTACTACCTGACAAACTAAACAAATTCAGTTTTCGCATTAGAAAAACTAATGCGAAAGGTGGGGTGGTATTTTATTTTTAATAAACGTTGTTAACGATTAAAACTATATTGCATAGTTATTCAGAATAAATACTCTAGAACGTTTTTTTATGTAATATAGATGAATTTTTTTGTGTGATTATCTTTATGTTAGTTTTGTTCTTGTCNTTAATAGCAGAATAGTAAACCATAAAATTAATGCTCCTTTAATGCACATAGCAACAAAAATAATAAATTTAATTTTTGTTTAATCATTTCGCCCACTTATTTAATTCGTTATTCACAAAAAATTACCAAAACATTTGTATTAACCTCTTGTTAGCTAATAGTAATGCAATTAAGATGGTCTCTTCAATTTATTGTTGTTTGTTCATTCTTAACAAGAATAAATGTTAACAAGGAAAATTTTTGCATGCCTACTTGTGGTAAACAAAACAATAACCATCATTTATTTATGGTACGTGTGTATTACGAAGACACTGATGTTGGCGGTATTGTTTATTATGCAAATTATTTAAAGTTCTTTGAGCGCGCTCGTACTGAATGGTTACGTGAATTAGGTATTGTACAATCAACTTTTTTAGAACAAAATTTTGCTTTTGTGGTCAGACACGTTGAAATGGATAATATTGCTTCGGCAAAATTAGATGATCAACTCACGGTTCAATCACACATAAAACAGTTAAAACGAGCAAGTTTGATCTTTGAACAACACATAGTCGACCAGCAAGAGCGACTTATTGCCACTGCAACCATAAAAGTTGCAGCTATTAATAATAAACAAGGTAAGCCTTGTGCAATTCCCCAAATAATTTTAGGAGCGTTACCACGTGTCAGCTGAGATTTCTTTTTTAGACCTTTTTCTTCAAGCCAGTCTATTGGTTAAATTTGTAATGTTAGTGTTGTTAGGCTTTTCTATTGCTTGTTGGACGATGATTTTTCAGCGCAGCAAATCATTAAGTCAGTCAAAATTACAATTAAAAACATTTGAAGACAAATTTTGGAATGGTGCAGATTTAAGTAAGTTATACAGTGAAGTTTCAGCTAAATCGCATATTTATGGTATCGAAAGTTTATTTGTTGCTGGTTTTAAAGAGTTTGCCCGTTTAAGAAAAAGTAATATAGGTTCGTCAACTGAAATTATTGAGGGCACACACCGAGCAATGCGCGTTGCTTTATCAAGAGAAGTTGATCAACTTGAAATACATTTACCTTTTATGGCAACAGTGGGGTCAATTAGTCCTTATATTGGCCTGTTTGGTACAGTATGGGGTATCATGAATTCTTTTATCGCGCTTGGTGCGGTTGAGCAAGCAACCCTTGCTATGGTTGCTCCAGGTATTGCAGAAGCATTAATAGCAACTGCAATGGGCTTATTTGCTGCTATTCCTGCGGTGATGGCGTTTAACCGTTTTAGTCATGTCGTTGAAAAACTAGAGAATAGTTACGGTAATTTTATGGAAGAATTTGCCAGTATTCTCCAACGTCAATCACATATTGAACAAAATAAATAAAGGGGCGCAATATGTATTCATATAAACGTGTTAGACGCCGTAAAGTGGCTGAAATTAATGTCGTACCTTATATTGATGTAATGTTAGTATTGTTAATTATTTTTATGGTAACGGCACCTTTAATTACCCAAGGGGTAAAAGTTGATTTACCTAAGGCCGACGCAGAGCCGTTATCAAAAGAGTCTAAACCACCATTAGTTGCTTCAATAGATGCGGATGGAAATTATTATTTAGCAGTAGGCACCAGCAAAAATGTAGCAATGTCAGCAGAAGAAGTGGCCACGTTAGTGAAAGCACATTTAGCGATTGAACCTAACACACCTGTAGTCGTTAATGGCGATGGTAATGTATCTTATAATGCGGTGGTACAATTAATGGTGTTATTACAAACGGTGGCAGGTGTGCCATCGGTTGGTTTAATGACAGATACACCGGAGAAAAAGTAAGTGCAAAAGAAGTACACAATAGCTTTATCTTTAAGTATCGCCTTGCATATCATTGTCGCGTTGTTAATGGGCTTAGGTGATTTTGACTCAAAACCCAAACCTATGCCTAAATCTGCTGCCAGCCAAGCTCGTTCGGTTAAACCTATTGAAGCGGTGGTAATTAACAAGCAAAAATTTCAACAACAAGTAGATAACATTCGTAAAAAGAAAGCCGCGGCAAAAACAGCTGAAATAAAACGTATTAAAGAACTTGAAAAAAGAGCTGCTAATGCGAAAAAATCACGAAAAAAAGAACAAAGTAGAATTAAAAAACTTGAGCGCGCGCGTAAGTTAAAAGAAAAAGAAAAACGTAAGGCTGATAAAGCCGCTAAAATATCAAAAGCTAAAGCAAGAGCAGCAGAAAAAGATCGTAAAAATAAAGAGGCTTTAAAACATAAAGCTAACAAAGCAGCTGCAGAGGCTAAAGCAAGACGTATAAAAGAAGAGAAAGCAGCAGAAAAAGCAGAACACTTACGTAAGAAAAAAGCCGCAGAGCGCAAGCGTAAAGAAAAAGCTGCGCAAGAAAAATCGGCACAAGAGCGCATGTTGCAACAGCAGCTTGAACAAGAAATGGCTAGTCGTCAACAAGCTCGCCGTCAACAAATGATGACCGAAATCCAACGCTATACGGCATTAATTTCACAAGCGATACAACGTAATTTAATTACGGATAGAGCGACAATGACGGGTAAATCTTGTAAGTTAATCATAAGTCTTGCACCATCAGGTTTTGTTACTAATGTAGTAAAAGGTGCGGGTGATAGAGTTGTTTGTGATGCTGCCCAAAAAGCCGTTTATAAAGCGGGTACATTACCCGTTTCTAAAGACGCAGAGGTTTTTAAAGAAATGCGCAGTATTAGTTTAACGGTTGTGCCAGAATTTAACGATTAGGTAGACCTTTTATGAAAAAGAGATTTTACATTAAAGAGAGATTTGATAAAAAATGATAAAGAAATTTTATACCCTTGCTATTTTGTTAATTACGCTCGTTGCTTTGCGTGCCAACGCAACACTAGAGATAGTGATCACCGAAGGTATAGATAGTGCGCGGCCTATTGCTATTTTACCTTTTAGCTTTAATGGCGCAGGTGAGTTACCCGAAGGTTTATCACAAGTGATCCGTAATGATTTACTGCGCAGTGGTAAATTTAATCCTATTAATGCACTGAAATTTCCACAAACACCAAAAACATTAATGGATATTGATTACTCGGCTTGGGCTAATGAAGGTGTTGAAGCTTTGGTTATGGGCGAGGTGAAAGAAGTTGCTATTGGTCGTTATCAAGTTCATTTTCAATTAATTGATGTTATTCGTGGGCAGATCACTGGTGGTCATGCACAAATGTTAAGTAATGGTCAGTTAGTTGAAGCCAATGATCATATATTAGACGAACGTACTGTTGAAATAAGCGCGGATCAATTTCGTCGTTACGCACACCGTATTAGTGATGTGGTTTATGAAAAATTAACGGGTACTCGTGGTGCCTTTTTAACAAAAATTGCTTATATTATTGTTCGAGATCAAGGGAGTTACCCTTATCAGCTTGCTATTGCCGACTATGATGGGTATAACGAACAAGTATTATTGAGATCTAGGCAACCGCTAATGTCGCCAACATGGGATCCAACAGGGACTAAATTAGCCTATGTAACGTTTGAACATCATCAAGCGCAAATTTACATTATGGATATTTATACCGCAAAACGTGAAATGATCAGTTCATTTAACGGTATAAATAGTGCACCACGTTGGTCTCCTGATGGTAAAAGTTTAGCACTGGTATTATCTAAAGATGGTAATCCAGAGCTTTATGTCATGACATTAAGTAATAAAAAATTAAGACGAATTACTCGTAATAGAGCAATTGATACAGAACCAAGTTGGAGCCCTGATGGTAAATCTTTAGTATTTAGCTCTGAACGGGGTGGAAAACCTCAGCTTTATCGCGTAAATTTAGTCAATGGTAAAGTTCGTCGTTTAACTTTTGACGGTGAAATGAACTTAGGTGGGTCGTTAACGCCAGATGGTGAACAATTGATCATGGTAAATAGAACGCATGGTCGCTACCATTTAGCGAAACAAAATATTGATACGGGTGTTTTTCAAGTATTAACATCAACCCGTTTAGATGAATCACCAAGTATAGCGCCGAATGGAGGTATGATTATTTATAGTACCTTGTATAATAACAGACAAGTGTTAAGTTTAGTGTCGGTGGATGGACGCTTTAAAGCGCGACTACCCGCATTAGATGGGCAGGTTAAATCACCAGCATGGTCACCATTTTTATAAATTAATGGTGACTAAGACAAAATGTATAAAATAGTGAAGAAAACAAAAAACAGTTATAAATTTAGTAATGATTTTAGTTAGATTAATTGAATAATAGTAAACTCTTTAATAATAAAGGAAAAATAAAATGCGCGTAAATAAAACACTAAAAAGCTTAGCTATCGCCTTACCTCTGTTTGCCTTAGCTGCGTGTAGTTCGACATCAGACTCTGATGCTCAAAGCTCCGTTGATAGTAACACCCAATCATCAAGCCAAGTTGATGATACGGTACAAGTTTCAGCAGCACAAAAAACGGCGGCTATCGAAGAACAAAAACGTCAACAATTAGATCAATTACGTCGTGAACACATCATTTATTTTGATTTTGATATGTCTCGTGTTAGTAGTGACTTTGCAACCATTTTAGACGCGCATGCTAAATACTTGAATGAAAACTCAACGGTAAATGTATTAATTGAAGGTCATGCAGATGAACGCGGTACGCCAGAATACAATATTGCTTTAGGTGAACGACGTGCCAAAGCTGTGGCAAGCTACCTTGAAAATATGGGTGTATCATCAGCACAAATTTCAATTGTAAGCTACGGTGAAGAAAAACCAATGGTTAAAGGGCATACGGAAGCTGCTTTTGCTAAAAACCGTCGCGCTGTTTTAGTTTATTAATTTGATTAATCAATAATGAAAAAAACTCAATTATTGATCGTTGCTTCATTTGCGGTTAGCGCTTTTAATGTGTTAGCCGCAACGTCGGCACCCGTGTTAGAACTTGGCGCAAATGTTAATGCTTCAGCAAAACAATTAACTATTTTAGAACGTAAATTAGATGCGCGTAATAAATCGCAAATTGTGATGCAACGCCAACTCGATGATTTACAAAATGAAGTCAATGAATTGCGTGGTGTTACTGAATTACACGCTCATCAACTTAATCAAGTGTTGGAAAGGCAGCGAGAGCTTTATCAAGAGCTTGACCGACGTGTTAGTGAAGCGTTAAAAACTAATATACCTAAANGAATNGTAGCTCCCATAGCGAATAGCTCTGAAGTTAACTATAGCGATAATTTAAGTGAAAATGAGTCGTATGATCGTGCAGTTAACTTAGTACTAAAAGATAAACGTTATAAGCAAGCCATTGTTGAGTTTAAATCTTTTAATCAAAAGTACCCACAATCAACTTATGCACCTAATGCTCATTATTGGTTAGGGCAATTATTATTTAACAAAGGTGATTTCAAACAAGCAGGTAGTGAGTTTGAAATTGTTGTTGAACAATATAAAGATTCGAGTAAACGTAGCGATTCAATGTTAAAACTTGCTGCGGTTGCCCAAAAAGAAAATAATAAAGTGAAAGCGATAGCATTATATAAAGACGTTATTGCAGAATATGAAAATTCTTCTAGTGCACAATTAGCTCAAGCTCGATTAGATGCTTTAGCAAAATAATAAAAGATTTTAAAATGGCGTGTTATTTTATCAACAATAATGCGCTGTTTTTTGTACTTATTGTTTTCTTTTTATACAAACAGTAAGAATACTTTAAAAAATTGAATTTTTTAGTTGCACTTAAAATTTTAATGAGTATTATATGCGGCGCGTTGAGGCACCAAGTCAACGCAATGTCGGCCGTTAGCTCAGTTGGTAGAGCAGTTGGCTTTTAACCAATTTGTCGAAGGTTCAAATCCTTCACGGCCGACCACTTTAAATAAAGTATGTAGTAAGTTGTTATATTGAAATCTGAAACGGCCGTTAGCTCAGTTGGTAGAGCAGTTGGCTTTTAACCAATTTGTCGAAGGTTCAAATCCTTCACGGCCGACCACTTC
>JAESPQ010000015.1 GCA_016765535.1 Alteromonadaceae bacterium
GCCACTTCCTGTAGGTAAAAAGGGCGAAGAGGGCATTTTGAATATTGTTATGGGTGTAAACGATGATCTATACGATCCAGCCAAACATAGCATTGTAACGGCCGCTTCTTGTACTACTAACTGTTTAGCACCTGTGGTTAAAGTTATTCATGAAAATATTGGTATTAAACATGGCAGCATGACCACAATTCACAATATTACCAATACACAAACTATTATTGATGCACCCCATAAAGATTTACGTCGTGCACGTTCTTGCGGCACAAGTTTAATTCCAACCACTACGGGGTCGGCAAAGGCAATTACTGATATTTTTCCTGAACTACAGGGGAAGCTTAATGGTCATGCAGTACGTATTCCATTAACCAATGCTTCAATTACTGATTGTGTGTTTGAGCTTAATCGCGGTACGACAGTCGCCGAAGTCAATAGTTTGTTTGAACGTGCTGCTAACGAAGAAAATAGCCCACTTAATAACATTTTAGGTTATGAAACGCGTCCATTGGTTTCTATTGATTATAAAACAGATCCTCGTTCAGCCATTATTGATGCTTTATCCACTATGGTGATCAATCATACTCAGCTTAAATTATACGTTTGGTACGATAATGAATGGGGTTATGCCAATCGCGTTGCTGAGTTAGTGCGTAAAGTCGGTTTATCATTATAACTTATTGTTCTTTAATCCAACTTCGTTGTCAAAAGTGCTGATTTATAGTCATAAATTCCGCGCTTTTTCCTAGAATTTGAATCAAATAGCTGCAAGTTAAATCGATAAAGACAAAATTAAAAACAAATGAAGTTTTTAGAAAGGTAATGATGTTTAAAAAACTTTCACCACAAATAAAGCAATATCTTGTTATAACTGGTAATTATTGGACTTTTACCCTCACCGATGGCGCGTTGCGGATGTTGGTGGTGTTATACTTTAACCAATTGGGCTATAGCCCATTAAATATTGCCATGCTATTTTTGTTTTATGAAATATTTGGTGTGATCACCAACTTAGTTGGTGGTTGGTTAGGAGCGCGCTTAGGCTTAAATAAAACCATGAACATTGGCCTAGCATTGCAAGTGGTTGCGTTATTAATGCTAACTGTACCGAGTGGTTATTTAACTGTTGTGTATGTGATGGCAGCGCAAGCGTTATCAGGGATCGCCAAAGACTTAAATAAAATGAGTGCTAAAAGCGCTATTAAGTTGTTGGTGCCACAAGAGTCACAAACTAACAATGCGAGTGAACAAAAACTGTATTCTTGGGTGGCTTTACTTACAGGCTCAAAAAATGCGCTAAAAGGTATTGGTTTTTTCTTAGGAGGGTTATTACTGACTTTACTTGGTTTTCAAAACGCCTTGTTGTTAATGGCAGCGGTATTATTTGTGGTCTGGCTAATGAGTTTATGGTTACTCAAAAAAGACTCTGTTCATCAATGGGGTAAAGCTAAAAATAAAGCAAAGTTTAGTGAGATTTTTTCTAAAAGTCCTGCCATTAATATTTTATCAGCCGCGCGCATGTTTTTGTTTGGTTCGCGTGATGTTTGGTTTGTGGTGGCATTACCTGTTTATTTAGCGGTTAATTTTAACTGGGACGATTGGTGGGTAGGTGCTTTTATGGCAACATGGGTAATTGGTTATGGCATTATTCAAGCAATGGCTCCACGCNTTACCGGTAAAAGTAAAACGAGTAAAAAGGTAAAAAATGCTCAACAAGAAATACCTGATGGACGCGCAGCATTAAAATGGGCAAGTTTATTAAGTGTTACGCCACTTATTATTATTGTCAGCTTACATTTTAATATTTATCCTAAGCAGTTATTAATAATTGGCCTATTAATTTTTGGTGCTGTATTTGCNATTAATTCATCACTGCATAGTTATTTAATTGTCAGTTATGCCGATAGTGATGGCGTATCTATGGATGTCGGTTTTTATTATATGGCTAATGCGATGGGGCGTTTAATNGGNACNNTNTTNTCTGGTTTGGTTTATCAAGCCTATGGGCTAGAAGCTTGTTTATGGATCTCAACGTTATTTATTGTCATTACTGTGCTTATTTCATTGAAATTGCCACATACCAATCAATAGCCTTGTCAGCCAATTAATTTCACAAACATTGTCACCCTGAATTTATTTCAGGGTCTTGTTATTCGTTACACATAAACTTGAAATTAATCGTCCCGACAAGTCTCATCAGTAAATTCAAACTCTATGGTAGTGTGTGCTAAATTATAAGGTTTAAGTTCAGCTTGANATGNTNGNCTTTTAANNNNATTAATTGNTCNGCTAATTGNNTNNTTTNNATGTNNTCAANNANNACTAAATGNGCCGTTAATACGTGTTGTTCACCNTCGAGTGACCATAAATGAAAATGATGAATGTCTTTTATATGTTCTAATTCATTCANNGTTTGATAAATATCATCTTGAATAATCTTATCGGGGCTGGCTTGTAAAAATANTTTTATTGCCATTTTTATATTTTTAAACACATTAAATAAAATAAACAAAGTAAAACCAATAGAAAGAATGGGATCTAAGATAGGTAAATTAACAAACATTAAGGTGATCGCAACAATTAAAACCGCTACCCAACCTAAAACATCTTCCATTAAATGCCAATTAAGTACGCGCTCATTTAAGGTATTACCACCACTAAGTTTATACGCCGCATAACCATTAACGATCACCCCTAAAATTGCCAACCATAACATACCTTGNGCATCGGGCATTTGCGGATTAAGTAGGCGAGGAATTGACTCATTAATCACCCAAAATGAGCNAGCAATTAATACTATACCGTTAATTAAAGCGCCCATTAATGAAAAACGTTGATAGCCATAACTAAAGTTTTCACTGGCGTCTTTCTGGCTTAATTTATTTAGTAGCCAAGCTAATCCAATAGATAAACTATCACCTAAATCGTGAACAGCATCNGCCATAATNGCGGTAGAATTAGTGAGCATTCCGCCGATGAATTCAATAATGGTAAAACAAACATTGAGTACAAATGCCCAGCCAATACGCTTAGATGACATATCTTTAGGGATATGCGAGTGTGTATGCGCATGATTATGATCGTGCTTATGTTGTTGGTGCATGTTTAATACCTTGCAGAAAATGTTTACAAGGTATCATAAAATAACTAACTATTAGTAACAACAAATTGTCCCATCATTCCCGCATCTTCATGTTCTAAAAAATGGCAGTGGTACATATATTTNCCATTATTGTCCNTATAATCAGTCATTTTCACTAAAAATCGCACCGTGTCTCCTGCTGGAATAAAAACAGTATCTTTGTAACCTTTTTCATTTTCAGCAACCTGTGTAGTAGAACCATTGCGGTCAATTATTTGAAAGTGAGTGGCATGAATATGAAAATTATGCGGCATATTCATCGTATTGGTAATTTCCCAAATTTCTAATTGATTTAAAGGAATACTTTCATTAATAACACTCATATCCATGGCTTGATTATTAATGGTTAATTGTGGCGATCCCATATTTCCCATGCCCTCTAAAGTAAAGGTTCTTAGGTTGGTTGCTAGTGATGGATCTACGCTAGCTAACGTGGTTAATGTTGTCGGCAAGCTCGTAACAGCCGATTGAGTATTATTGACATTAATCGTTAAAATAGTGGCAGTGCGTTGATCTATTTCTTCAAGCACATTGAAATTAATGCTTTGATTACCATCATTGTTTAAATCAACAATGATTTCGGCGCGCTCACCAGGGCTTAGTAATACAGCATTTAACGCAATAGGCTGGGAAAGAAAAGAGTTATCAGTGGCTATTTGNGTAAACTGTCGGTTATCCTCAAAACTAAAACGATATACCCCAGCATTACTGCCATTTAACAAACGTAACCGTAATAAACCTTTTTGTGCAGTAAAAGTGGGAGATACTTGACCATTTGTAATAAAAACATCTCCGCGATACCCGCGCATTATTTGCTGATTGCTTGGGGCATAGACAAATTGTCCCGAAGAGTCAAAAATACGATCTTGGATCACTAGCGGTATATCATCAACACCATAATTATTAGGTAATGCTAATGCTTGGCTTTCATCGTCTTCAATGATAATTAATCCCGCTAAGCCTTGATAAACCTGTTCAGCTGTTTTTCCCATTTCATGTGGATGATACCAATTGGTGCAGGCTTTTTGATTTACCGTATATTGAGCACGCCATGTTTCATTACTGGCGATTAATTGATGAGGCCCTCCGTCCATTATCGCAGGNAGATGCATTCCATGACCATGCATAGTGGTTGATTCATTAAGGTTATTGGTAAAGTTTATACTTACTTGCTCCCCTTGTTTTAATAGCAAGGTAGGCCCTAAATAACTACTATTTATACCATAAGTTTGGGTATCAAATTCGTGATAAAACTTATGCGTAGAACTTTGAATATTAAGGTTAAACTGTTTAACACCATTAATAGGAGTAGGATTTAATAATGCAGGGATAGCAAGAGGCGCAGCGGTGATTAAGCCTGTTGAGGTTGTAGGATCATTTGGAGCAGGATCACTAGGNGGTAATTCTGTGGTAGTTTGTGAGCTATTGCTACCACCACACCCTGTTAATAATAAAAAAGAACTAGCGATACTGTAATTTAAAAAATCTCGTCTATGCATAAAATTTCTCCATATTTATTTATTACTTATTTATATATCAAAAAGCTAAATTAGCAAGTTCTTTTTAATNATAAACTAATNAATATGATGAAAAATCAATATTTTTGCAGTGTTTTAATTAACTAAAACTGTTAACTCTTAATATAATCTTTCATATATTGACTAAAGCGCTGATAATCTATATTGCCACCCGTTAAAATAACAGCAACTTTTTTGCCCTGCATTAATGACTTTTCTTGATTTAATGCGGCTAAAGTGATNGCNCCAGCNCCTTCNGNNAGGTTATGAGTACATTGGTAATATTGGTACATCGCTTGNGCTATTTCATTATCGCTTACGGTAACTATGTGATCGCAACCTTGTTTTATAATATCAAAAGCGGCTTGTATTGGTGATCGTGTTTTTACGCCATCAGCAATGGTATTGGCACTGTCAGTATTAATAACTTTTCCTGCTTTAAATGATAAAGCAAAGGTGGGCGCACCTTCGGCAACGACGCCGACAATTTTAGTCTTTAAGCCTAATAAATCACGGGTTTTAATGACTCCAGCAATACCAGAACCCATGCCTATGGGTACATAAACTGTATCTAAATTTTTAACGGCATTAAATAGCTCTAACGCATAAGTCGCAACACCTAATACTAATTCACGTTCAAAAGGAGCGACGGCTCGATAACCTAATGATTGTTGTAAGGTTAGGCTGTGTTGTCTTGCCGCTTCAAAGTCGTGACCATGAATAATTAAGTTAGCGCCGTGTGCTTTAATCGCGCGATTTTGATCTTCATTATTCCTTTCTGGTACCACAATAGTGACGGGCAAACCTGCACGGTTACCAGCAAAAGCTAAACTTTGTCCGTGATTACCTATAGTGGCAGAAATAAGCCCTTTCGGCGGGTTACTACTGTTCATTAGTGCATTTACTAATACTAAACCGCCGCGCACTTTAAAAGCGGTGGTAGGTGTATGATTTTCATGTTTTACCCAAATATCGCAGCCTGTCTTCTGGCAAAGCTGTGGCCAGTTATATTGTGGGGTTGCTTGAAAAACACTATGGACTAATAGGCTTGCTTGTTCTAATTCGGTTAAAGTAAACATACTTTACTACCCTGTTAAATAGTGCAAAAA
>JAESPQ010000016.1 GCA_016765535.1 Alteromonadaceae bacterium
GCCCTTATTTAATTCGGTAATTATTCTGTAGGTCGACATTTATGTCGTCAAAGGCAGAATAAATGACATGAATTGATGGGCTGAAGCCCAACCTACAAGTTTACCTGAACCAAGTACATAGGCATGTTTTATAAAGAGAGTTCACTTAGCCATTTTTTCATGTTTTTCATACTTTTATATGCGGTCATATCAACTGTTATGGGGGTGATTGAAGCCTTGTTATTTGCCACAGCATTAAAATCAGTGCCATCACCCGCATCAAATTTATTACCGAGCGTACCATACCAGTATATATCACGTTGCCACGGGTCTTGCATTTTACGCATAGTATCAGCTTTATGACGATTACCTAAACGCGTCACTTCAAAACCTTGTAATTGTGATAATTCAACATCAGGTACGTTAATATTAATAATTTGATCATTTTCTAATGGATGATTTTGCAAACGTTGAATAAATTTAGCCGTAACTACGGCAGCGGTTTGATAATTTTGCTCATGTTTACCGACTAAAGAAACGGCTATTGCTGGCATGCCCATGTGTCTACCTTCAGTTGCTGCCGCAACAGTACCTGAATAAATGACATCATCACCTAAATTTTCACCACTATTAATACCTGCGACCACTAAATCTGGCATCGGTTGCATTAATTGACTAATGCCTAATTGTACACAATCGGTTGGTGTACCGTTTACCGAAATAAAACCGTTATCTAATGTATGGGTTCGCAGCGGGTTTAATAAGGTTAAAGAATTACTTGCACCACTACAATTTCGATCAGGGGCAACCACTAAAACCTCAGCAAATTTACTTAATTCTTGATAAAGCACTTTAATGCCAAGTGCATGCACGCCATCATCGTTACTTAATAAAATGCGCATTTTTTTTGCTATCGATTTTGGTTTAGCTTTGCTGGTAACATCACTATTTTTAGCAAGAGATTGATTTGTCGCGTTTATTGCTGCTGTTACTGAAGTATTTGTTCTTTGTATTTTGCGTTTTACTGAAGCTAATTTTTCAAGCGGTTTATCATCACTAAAATCAACTCTCACGCGTTCCGTCATATCGCGATAATCAACCAATTCTTTTAATACGGTTGTCGCATAACTGCCTGCGGGTAAAGTAAAACGTAAAATAACACTGTCATCATTACTATTTTCATCATTAACAAGCGAAAAATCAGCATCACTAGGTACTAAGCGAATATTACGACGTTCTTGTTTTAGGCCTAATTCGGCTAGACCTTGACAAAATTCAGGGCTATTTTCACCAATGCTTTGCTCTAACGCTAACGCATCAAATTGCGTCATTAGCTCGCCTGCACCCCACATCGACGCGGTAATATCAATATCATGTTCAGCTAAACGCTGTATTAGTTCATCTGTTACCGTATCTACTTTAAAAACAGTTTGTGAACCTCTTAACATACCGGCATCACCACGCATTAACTGATTAAAAGAACCTTGTTCAATACGTTGGCTAATAATTGAATTAAAAATAAAAGAACGTGCTGCCGATAAATACATACCACGTTTTTTCTTATCTTTTACATTAGCGCCAGCAAATAATTCTAATGCTTTAGGTAAATTACCACCATTAATGCCAAAGCGCTGTTCACCAAAATAATTAGGTACACCTAAAGTGATAATTTGTTGCCAGCGTTGCATTAATTCTTTAACTTGCGAGACATTACGTAAAATCAACTCAAAGCGGTTGCCAACTAAGCCACCAATACGTAATTTTTTATTGTGACGTTTTACCGTTAATACTTCGACACCTTCAATAGCAAGATCATTTATGTGATAAACTTTTTTGCCTGGTAAGTGTACCCCAAACCATTGTTCAGTTACGGCATACCTGTCTTTCAACCCCGCATAGCTCACTACATTTTCTTTTACTTTAAAGTACTTAGCCAGCTCACGAGCAACATAATTAGTATTTGCGCCCGTTTTACGAAGATGAATATAGACATGCTCACCTTCACCACAAGGTTGATACGGTAATATTTCATACACTTTAAAGTCACTCATGCTACTGCGCAATAATGCTTTAGCCGCAGGCTTACCATGTAAATAATTAAACGTTAGCGGAAATCTTTTCATTTTAATTTTCATTTTTACTTTTTCATTCATGACTAGAATTTAAGTTAACGTTTATTAGCCGCGAGCTTTGGTCAATAATACCACCGCATGTACAGCCACACCTTCTTTGCGGCCTACATAGCCTAATTTTTCAGTCGTGGTTGCTTTAACATTAACCTGTTCAATATCAGCCTGTAAATCATCCGCTAAACAAGTACGCATCGCCCATAAATGCGGCGCAATTTTAGGCGCTTGCGCTACAATAGTGATGTCAGCATTGCCGAGTTCAAAGCCTTTTTTTATCATTAAACCAACCACATGACGCAGTAAAATACGGCTGTCTATATTTTCATATTTTTTATCAGTATCAGGAAAATGATTGCCAATATCGGCTAAACAAAGCGCCCCTAAAATAGCATCGCATAGAGCATGAATAGCGACATCACCGTCAGAATGAGCAATAAAACCTTGTGGATTTTCAATAGTAACGCCCGCTAATACTAAGGGCTTACTACCACCAAAAGCATGAACATCAAAACCGTGACCAATACGCATATTTTACTCTTTTCCTTTAATTTTTCTGCTTCATTAAAATGAATTCAGCCAAAGCTAAATCATCCGGACGGGTTATTTTAATATTATCACTACTTGCCTCAACTAATTGGCTGGGTAACCCTGCTAATTCAATGGCTGATGACTCATCAGTAATTGCTAATTGTTGTGTTAACGCGTTTTCAATCGCATTTTTTAATTCGGTTATTTTATACATTTGTGGCGTTAAGGCATGCCATAAGCCATCACGTTGTTCAGTACATTGCACTATATTTTGCGCTTTGTTTAAGGTGTTTTCAGGATGTGAGCGTTTCATGGTATCGCGCACTGGCGTAGCTAACAAACCACCTACACCTGTCGATAAACAACGGGTGATCAACTGAGTAATGTCTTGATGGCTAACACAAGGTCTTGCTGCATCGTGTACGAGTACCCACGAAAATTCACTACAATTAATATATTGCAACCCTGCTAATACCGAATCTACTCGCTCTTTACCTCCAATAACAGTACTAACGTATGGATTATTTGCTAGTGCTAACGATGGAAAATATTCATCATTTTCACCTAAGGCAAGGATCACTCGTGTTATTTTTGGGTGTGACAGTAAGCGTTCAACGGTGTGTTCTAAAACGGTTTTACCTAAAAAAGTCAAATACTGTTTAGGGTAATGCGAACGCATACGCTTACCAATGCCCGCGGCAGGAACCACAGCAATTAATGATGCTTCAAAAGATAATAAATTAATGTTCAAGTGACGACCGTGAATATTTTTTATACCGGTGATCAGGCTTATTACTCGGTATTAGCCGAAAAAATGTTTCGCCTTGTTTTATCATACCTAGTTCATTACGAGCACGCTCTTCTATCGCGTCAAGTCCTGATTTTAAATCATTAATATCAGCATAAATAAGTTTATTACGTTGGGTTAATTTTTCGTTGGCAAGTTGTTGTCGTTGCATTTCACCTTTTAGTGCTAAATAGTCAGGCACACTGTTTTTACCGAGCCAAAGTCGATATTGCAGTAGAGCAAAAAAAACTATTAATAAAAGAGAAATTATTCGCATAATGCTTAGTTTTCTATTCAATAACCAATTAATGTACAAGCGACAATTTGTTGCATTGTCTTGTCTTATTGTCGCAGCAAGCTACGACTTATATCATTCTAAAATGCAGGTTGTCATGAGCGTAGCAAGGCACAACAAAAAACATAACTATTATTATCGCACAACGCTTATTACAGCAAGTCATAAGCTACAATTCAAATGAACATATAATAATAACAGTATTATAAATGTGTGATAACCGCCTGCAATTAAAAAACGTCAATAAACTAAGTAAAAAGTTAAAAAAATTAACTGAATGAGGAGGTTTTTTTGAAATTTTGCCAATTGATGCCACAAGATAACAATAATTCTCGCAGGGTCAATAATATTGGTGAACTTGTTTTTTGATTTTGTTGCGACTTTTGTTGTTGTGGCTTTTGTTGATAGTTTTGCCAACGATGACCAGCACAAGCAGCAGTCATCACTTTTTTATTCGGTTTTAATAGGCTAATTTTTTGCGGAGTTAAGGAATCATTATGTGCAAATAAATTTTTTTGTACACTATTAACATCAAACCAGCCAAAAGCATTCCCGCGTATACGTTGTTTATCATTATCGATACGATCAATCGAATCAAGCAATATTCGCTCGCCAACCAAAACAGGGATCACTAAACCTAAAGGTACAGTAAAGCTTTGATACCATTGCCAGACATCAGCTAACTCTTGCCCTACAACGGGGATGTTTTTATTTTGTTTTGCCGACCAATGAGCATTTTGAGCATCTAAAAGTAAGGGTGGTTTTACGTGTTTTTGTAGCTGACGATGTACTTGTGTCATTAAATAGGCAGTACGTTTGATATAATGCGGTAAACTTTTCAAATGACTTTGCATCGCTTTAACTGTGGTTAGGTCGGCATGTACTAACTGACTTAACTCACGTTCATACAAAGCATTACACACTTCAGCATAATCATTAGTTTGTTGCGTTGTTTGCCAAAGAGAAGTTTGCGGCATCGGTTAAATAAAGTCAGTACGGTATTAATTGAATAATTTAAGCATACTGTATTGTTGATAAAAAATACATTTTCCAAGCGATTTATTGCTGTTTTTTAAATAAAAAAAGAGCAACTTCAATACGTTGCTCTTTAGTTAGCGAATAACAATTTTATTCAAGCAGAGATTTTGTTTGGGTTTTAAGAGAAAGCACGTACTTTATACGTATAAAGGAGTACTTTCGACAACAAAATCGAGCAAAATAGCCATTTAAGGAATGTTATTGGCCTTTTATTTCGCTTAAACCATTATATATGGCTTTATCGCCTAAAAATTCTTCAATACGTAGTAGTTGATTGTACTTAGAAACACGATCACTACGACATAAAGAACCGGTTTTAATTTGCCCTGCAGCTGTACCTACCGCTAAATCAGCAATAGTGGTGTCTTCAGTTTCGCCACTACGATGAGAAATAACCGTAGTGTAACCCGCATTTTTTGCCATTTTAATGGTGGCTAACGTTTCGGTTAATGTGCCAATTTGGTTAAATTTGATCAAAATCGAATTCGCAACGCCTTTGTCTATACCTTCCTTTAAAATTTTAGTATTGGTTACAAACAAATCATCACCAACAATTTGAATTTTATCGCCTAAAATTTCAGTTTGGTATTTAAAGCCGTCCCAATCTGACTCATCTAAGCCATCTTCAATAGAAAGGATAGGGTAATCATTAGTTAACCCCGCTAAAAAATCAGAAAAGTCATTGGCACTAAATTGCTTGCCTTCACCTTTAAGATCATAAATACCCTTACCTTCATTAGCATCCGCGTCATAAAATTCAGAGGCGGCACAATCTAATGCTAAGGTAATATCTTTACCTAGCTCATAACCAGCGAGTGCTACTGCTTCTTTTATTATGGCTAGCGCATCGGCATTAGACGCTAAGTTAGGTGCAAAGCCCCCTTCATCACCAACAGAGGTACTCATACCTTTTGCCGATAACACTTTTTTCAAGGTATGAAAAACCTCTGCGCCCATGCGTAATGCTTCTTTAAAATTAGGTGCGCCAACAGGCTGGATCATAAACTCTTGAATATCAACGTTATTATCAGCGTGTTCACCACCATTAATAATATTCATCATCGGTACAGGTAAACTATAAACACCTGGAGTACCATTTAAGTCGGCAATATGTTCAAACAACTGCACGCCTTTATGCTGTGCTGCCGCTTTTGCGGTCGCCAGTGATACTGCTAAAATCGCATTAGCACCAAATTTTTCTTTATTTTCAGTACCATCTAAATCAATCATTAGTTGATCAATAGCACTTTGCTCTAATGCATTCTTACCGATAAGCGCAGGAGTAATTGACTCTTGAATAGCAGCAATGGCTTTTAATACGCCTTTACCTAAATAACGTGATTTATCACCATCACGCAATTCTAATGCTTCACGCGAACCTGTTGATGCTCCTGATGGCGCACAAGCTCGTCCCCAAGCACCAGAGGTTAAATATACGTCGGCTTCAACGGTTGGATTACCGCGAGAGTCCATGACTTCACGAGCGAGTATTTTACTAATGTTTGACATTTTAATTCCTAATAAAAATAACAACAGTCGCAGCAAGCAGCGACCTACATTTCAATAAATATTAATAACAAAAACAAAACCGCAGCAATGCTACGGTTTTAATAAAATTATGTTTAGTTAGATTGCTGTTTTTGATACTCATAAGAAGCCGCAACAAAACTCTCAAATAATGGGTGTCCATCACGAGGAGTTGAATTAAACTCGGGATGAAATTGCCCAGCAATAAACCATGGGTGATCAGGTAATTCGATCACCTCAACTAATTTTTTATCCGCAGATAAACCAGAGAACACTAAACCAGCTTTGCCTAATTGTTCTCGGTAGTTATTATTTACCTCAAAACGGTGACGGTGTCTTTCATTAATTGTTTCACTACCATATACGTCATACACCTTGGTACCTTTCACAAGATGACACAATTGCGAACCAACACGCATAGTGCCGCCTAAATCTGAATGCTCATTGCGGTATTCTATTTTTCCTTCTTCATCAAGCCATTCATTAATTAAACCAATAACAGGATAAGGTGATTCAGGATTAAATTCGGTGCTATTAGCATCAGTTAAACCCGCAACATTACGCGCATAATCAATAAGTGCCACTTGCATACCTAAACAGATACCTAAATAAGGTACTTTATTTTCACGGGCATATTTTGCTGCTAAAATTTTACCTTCTACACCACGGCCGCCAAACCCCCCTGGCACTAAAATGGCATCTAAATCTTGCAGCATTTCAATCCCTTTAGTTTCAACATCTTGCGAGTCTATATAGTGAATATTAACTGTTACTTGATTTTTAATACCCGCATGCTTTAAAGCCTCATTTACCGATTTATAAGCATCGGGTAATTCGGTATATTTACCGACCATACCTATAGTTACTTCACCGATAGGGTTAGCTTCTTGATATAAAACTTGCTCCCACTCGCTTAAATCAGCTTCAGGTACATCTAAGCCAAAACGTTTAACAACTAATTCATCAGTACCCTGTGATTTTAATAACGCTGGTACTTTATAAATACTGTCAACATCACGCAGTGAAATAACTGCTTTTTCTTCAACATTAGTAAACAAAGAGATTTTAGCGCGTTCGTTAGCAGGAACAGTACGTTCAGAACGACACACTAAAATATCAGGAAAAATACCAATAGAACGTAATTCTTTAACAGAATGCTGAGTAGGTTTAGTTTTAATTTCACCCGCAGCGGCAATGTAAGGCACAAGCGTTAAGTGCATATACATAGCTTTATCACGTCCTAACTCAGTACCTAATTGACGAATAGCCTCTAAAAATGGTTGTGATTCAATATCACCCACGGTACCACCAATTTCAACCATGGCAATATCGTAGCCTTCACCACCCTCTATTATACGACGTTTAATGTCATTGGTAATATGAGGAATAACTTGAATAGTGGCACCTAAAAATTCACCTTTACGTTCGCGGGCTAAAATATCTTGATAAATACGACCCGTAGTAAAGTTATTAAGTTTGGTCATTTTGGTACGAATAAAACGTTCATAATGACCCAAGTCAAGATCGGTTTCGGCACCATCTTCGGTAACAAAGACTTCGCCATGCTGAATTGGGCTCATTGTGCCTGGGTCAACATTAATGTACGGATCAAGTTTAAGCATGGTAACGTTTAAGCCACGCGCCTCTAAAATAGCCGCTAAAGAAGCCGCTGCAATACCTTTACCAAGGGAGGAAACAACGCCGCCCGTAACAAATATATATCTAGTTGTCATGTAATACCCAGATGTTAGGAGTCAAAAGAATGTAGTGCTAAATTTTAATAATTTAAATAAAGAAATAAACGGCATAAAACACCTAAATAAACAAGGTTAATTAGCGCTGTAAAAATTAATTATTTAGTATAGCAGGACGGGGCGATATTATACCCAAAAGTGAGTAAAACGACAATATAAAGATGTTTAAAAAAGAGGCGAATTTAACATTTAACTGAATCAAGTAATACCATTTCGTATAAGTAAGTGATCAATGATTGCGTAGAAAAATTAGCAAGAGCAAAGCGCTTGATTGAGTAATAGCTGGCTATTGCGATTGAAAGCAATGCAGCTATTGTTGATTTTAACCAGCAAGGGTGAGCAAATATTTATGCGGATTGGTATAAGTGCTTAAATCACTTACTTGGTTTAGCAACCATTATTTACCATTAACGTTTCATTATAAAGGTATCAGCCAAGCTAGAAATTTCTGCGGCGGTATTTTTTAAACTTAACATTTGCTGATTTACTAATTCAGTTTGTTGCCAACTACTGTCAGAAGCTTGATGTATTTGTTCAACGCGGCTGTTTATTTCGGCTGTTACTGCTGTTTGCTCTTCCGCTGCGGTAGCAATTTGTGTTGATAAATCAGCAACATGACGAATTTTATTATACACAAGCTCTATTTTTTGATCCGCTTGTTCGGCACTACTAACACAATCTTCAGCATCACTTTTATTTTTAGCCATAATAGCAACCCAATCTCGAATTGTTTCTAGCATGGCTGATAAGCTTTGATGAATTTCAACCGCAGACTCTTGTGTACGTGAAGACAAATTACGCACTTCTTCGGCCACTACTGAAAAACCACGTCCATGCTCACCAGCTCGCGCCGCTTCTATTGCCGCATTAAGTGCCAGTAAATTAGTTTGATCAGCGATAGACTGAATACCTTCCATTAAGTTACCAACATTTTTAGCAGCATCACTTAATTTAGTGGCCGAACTAGAAGCCCGCTCAACTTCGGCCGCTAAATCGCGAATTTTCTCGGTGGTATTATTTATATCAGTACGTGCATATTCACATTGACTATACGTTGTTTCAATATCATCGGCTGTAGAAACAATATTACTGGCAATTTCATTAGTTGATGTGGTCATTTGTGCCATAGCGACACTCACTTGCATTATATCTTCTTTTTGCTGAGCAATAACATCACGATTAATATTCATGCCTTGTTGCACATTGTCGATAACATCTCCAAGCGGTGCAGTGGCGTCTTTGCTGCGCTCTAAAATAGCGCGAATTTTTGTTTTTAATAACCCTAAATTAAAATCAAAAATACTCGCAGTACCTTTACCAAAGTATATTTGTCGACTAATAGAATCAAAAATATTTTGCATTTTACGCGCTCGTTGCGCCACGGGCATAATGTCTTGCCAAAAAATAGCAATGGGCGTTATCGCCGTGATCGCCGCAATAACCGAGGCAGCAAAACCAAGTTCAGTAAAAATAAAAATTTGCGCAATAAAACTTAATACCGCTAAAAATAAAAATTTATGTAAGCGTGTAAATTCAAAAATTTGCCAAGTCTTGTTTTGATTTAAATTTTGATAAACTTTAGTTGCTCGTTTAACTAGCTCTGCTTTAGGTATTTTACATACGGCTTGAAAACCAACAATTTTTCCTTGCTCAAATTTAGGCGTAATAAAAGTGTCTAACCAAAACTCTGTCGCCCCCGCAACTTTTTGTTGCAACATACCTTGCCAAGAAAAACCTTTCGCCATGGTATCTTTAATTTCATTACTCACCATATTGGGTAATGCCTGATGAAATACCTGATAATATTTCATGCCAATTAATTGCTCTTTAGTACAATGAGCGACTTGACAAAAGCCTTCGCTAACATAAGTAAAGACATCATTTTGATCAACAACCCAAATTAGCTGATCTATATTAATATTAGTGGTATGACTTAAAGAATTAGTAGACAAGGTCGCTCCTCACATTAGTACACTGCGCGAATAGTTAAATGATAAAAAATAAACGCATAAAATAATATGAATGGTGCCATAACACAATAAAACATTACTTAAATAAAGGTTAACATTGATTTGAAATAATGAAGCAAGTGATAAAGTAAATTACTTGGTAAAAAATTAACACAAGGTTAAACTGTATTCACACCTACTTTAAAGATTTATCTATGCCAACGATTAAATTAACTGCAACCTTAACCGCTATTGATGCGATTAATAACCAAGATCAAAACACCATTACTTTTAATGATATTTCTCATCCCAAAGAATTTATTTATGGCCAGCAGATGAGCGCTTGTCTTGAAAAACATTGGCCAAATAGTGATGACGTATTACAAATTGCGGTACGCGCACAACACATAAAACGTTGGCAATTAAAAAGAATTGAATTTGCTCAAGGCAAAGCAGGTTACTACCAATGGCGCATAGCACAAGGTAAGTTTCATGCACAGCTCACTGAACAAATCATGTTAGAGCAAGGGTATGAAGCTAAATTAGCGGCTGAAACAGCGTCAATATTACGTAAAGAAAATTTAAAAACGAATAATAATACCCAAACCTTAGAAGATGTCGCTTGCTTAGTATTTTTGCAATATTACTTTGATGACTTTGCCCAAAAATATACCGAAAAAGATAATGAAGCGAAAGTTATTCGCATTGTGCAAAAAACGTGGGGTAAAATGTCAGATAAAGCTCATGATATAGCGCTGGCGATGACCTTTCCTGATCATTTAGCCACGTTGATACAAAAGGCGTTGGCTTAAAATTGCAGAATGATTGGTTATAGATCCTGACCTTTGTCAAAGTGACTCGGTCAGCTGCTACTTTTATCAATTTTTAATTTTTCTTGTTGCTTAACTTGTTGCCAATAATCTTCTAGTTGCTCAAGGCTATGCTCACTAAAAGCGTTTCCTGATTGTACCACTTGCGCTTCAACACCCTGAAAACGACGACTGAATTTACGATTAGCTTGTCGGAGCAAGGTTTCAGGATCAGCCTTCGCATGGCGGCAAACATTAACCACTGCAAATAATAAGTCGCCTAATTCCTCATGTAGTAAACTGTTATTTTCAAGTGATTGTGTTAGGTTAAGATCGTTTTTTTGCCCATTTTGGCTAGGCAGTTCAGCTTTAACCTCAGCAACTTCTTCAACCACTTTAGCAAATACATCATCAATGTTGTGCCAGTCAAAACCAACATGAGCACAACGTTTTTGTATTTTATTGGCTTGCGATAAAGCAGGTAAATTTTGGGGAATATCGGTTAGAATACTCAAGTTTATGCTATTTTTATTTAATGATGTTTGATTAAGTGCTGCTCTTTGCTGACGTTCTTTTATTTTTTCATTTTCCCAATTAGCTTTAATTTCGCTTTCTGAGCTAAAGTTTTGTTGAGCAAAAACGTGCGGGTGACGACGAATAAGCTTTTCACAAATAGCCGCGACAACATCATCAAAATTAAATTCATGTAATTCTTCACCCAAATGACTATAAAAAATCACTTGGAATAACAAATCACCTAATTCTTTTTTTACTTCCTCTAAATCCCCCTGCTCTATAGCATCGGCAACTTCATAGGCTTCTTCTATGGTATGACTAACAATAGATTTAAAGGTTTGCTTAATATCCCACGGACAACCTGTTTCAGGGTTACGTAACTCGGACATTATCCAGCGAAGTTTCTTGATTGATGGTTTATCATCTAATTTCATTAATTATCATTACCATTTTTAAATAAACACTCAACTAGTTATATTGTCGAGTTTTATATTGTTTTGCTCACAATAAGAGATGAGTTGATATTTAAATTTATCTTTATTTTCAGGAATTAGAAACATTGGGATTGTTACTAGCTTTCGATATTCTAATGGAATTACTTCATAAAAAATATATTCATAAGAATCGACTTTTTTAATATAGCGACAACAAATGTTTTTTACTTTACTAATATCAATGAGATGATGATTTAGTTTAATATATTTATCGTTAAAATTTACATAAATAACTTTATATTTAAACCATTCATATAAAAAATAAGCACCAAAAATTAACATCATAACTGGTGCGGCATAATAGCCAATAAGTCTTTTTATATAAGTATCTTGATGCGTCCAAGTATCTGGTCCTCCTAAAATGAAGTAATTAAGAACCATTAAAGCGACGAAAAAAAACAATAAAATATGGCGTGTTAAAAAGTACTTTATGTGTCTATTAAACATCATAGTAATCGCCTGTTTTACAACCTTTTCACCTCAACAATATCATCGAGTTGAGCAATTTTATTAATTAATTTGGATAAACGTTCACTATTATTAACTTCTAATTTTATATTCATACTCATGGTTTGACGCTTAGCATCACTGTGACTTTCAATACCATAAATGCTTAATTTATCATTAGCAATAATGGTAGAAACATCGCGTAACAGCCCTTGACGGTCACTCGATATTACTTGAATACTCACTAAATAACCTTGTTTGTCTGCTGCACCCCATTGCACTTCAACCTGTCGCTCAGGTTGCTTTGATAACGCATTAGCTAATTGATCACAATCTTGGCGATGTACTGAAATGCCACGCCCTTGAGTAATAAAGCCGTCTATTTCATCGCCGGCTACAGGCTGACAACATTTGGCTAAATGTGTTAATAAATTGCCAACGCCAGAAACGGTAATACCATTATCGTCAACATTATTTTTTTGAGTATTGCTTGGTTGTTTAACAATACTATTAAGATCAGGCTCTTGCGGTGGTCTTGTTTTTTCATCTTGTTGTTGCAAGTAATTGATAAGTTGTTGCAAGCGCACATTACCACTACCAATAGCGGCATATAAATCATCCACTTGGGTAAAATTATAATGTTTGGCAACACTTAATAAATCAACTTGATCTAATGATAATTTAACCAGTTCGGATTCTAATTGTTCTTTGCCTGTCGCTAAATATTTATCTCTGTCTTGTAATTTAAAAAAATGCTGCACTTTAGCGCGCGCCCGCGCGGAATGAATATAATTTAAATTAGGGTTTAACCAATCTCTGCTCGGATTTGGCGTTTTACTGCGTAATACTTCAACTTGATCACCTGTTTGCAATTTATAAGTAAACGGTACAATTCGTCCTGAAACTTTCGCACCAATACAGCAATGACCAACATTGGAGTGAATATAATAGGCAAAATCTAGTGGCGTTGCTCCCATAGGTAAGTCGATAACATCACCATTTGGGGTAAACACATAAATTCGGTCTTCAAATACTTGGCTACGTAATTCGTCAAGTAATTCACCACTTTCAGAGACATCATCTTGCCATTGCAGTATTTTTCTTAGCCAACTAACCTTGTCATCAAAACCGCGTTGTTTGTCAGAACTTTTACCATTAGCGGTGCCTTCTTTATAACGCCAATGAGCCGCAACGCCTAATTCAGCATCATCGTCCATTTGTTGCGTACGAATTTGTACTTCTACCGCTTTGCCTTGTGGGCCTAACACTACGGTATGAATAGATTGATAACCGTTAGGTTTAGGTGTGGCAACATAATCGTCAAATTCGCTCGGCAAATGTTGCCATGAGGTATGTACTATGCCTAATGCGCCATAACAATCTTGTAATTCATCGACAATAATACGAACCGCTCTAACATCAAATAATTGATCAAAATCGAGGGATTTTTTTTGCATTTTTTTCCAAATGCTATAAATATGCTTAGGACGACCATACACCTTGCCTTTGATTTGAAATTTTTCTAATTGTTGCTGCAAGTTAGCGACAAAGTCGCTCATGTATTGTTCACGATCAAGACGTTTTTCAGATAATTGTTTAGCTATTTTTTTATAAACATTAGGATGCAAATAGCGAAAAGAAATATCTTCTAATTCCCATTTTAATTGTCCTATACCTAAACGATTTGCTAACGGAGCATAAATATTTTGTGTTTCTTTTGCTGCTAAAACGCGAGTTTCTTCATCACTATTTTTAACGTGTCTTAAATTACACACTCGTTCCGCAAGTTTAATAACCACAGCGCGCACATCAGCTACCATGGCTAGTAACATTTTACGAATATTATCAACTTGTTTGCTCGCGACTTTATTGTTTGCACCTTGCTGAAGTGCTTTTATTGCGTCCATTTTTAGTACGCCGTCGCAAAGCTGTATAACCTCAGCATTAAAATTTTCATCAACAAAATCATTATCAATAATATTTTCGTCAATTAAGGGACAAAGAAAAGCCGCCGTTAGTGAGTCTTTATCTAAATTCAGCGCACTTAAAATTTCAACCATTTCAAACGCTTTAGTTAAACAAATTTCTTGCTGATCTACTGATTGCTGAGACTCTTGTTGTAATTCGTTATTGTTGTGGTCAGTTTGCTTATTATTTTTACGCTCATCGTTAATATCACAAATAAAAAAATTAGAAATTTTTTCCCACACTTGCTCAACTGCTTGTTTTTTTGCCTCAGTTAATTCTAATGAAATTAGCCATTGCTCAAAATTTCGTTCTGATAGTTGATGTGATTTACGTATAGAAACCATTAAAAATCCTTTGATATCAATTAATCTATTAAGCTATTAATTAGAGCGCTGAAACAATACCATAGTTTCACTGTGCTTAGTGTGGGTAAACATATCCATTAAGGCTATTTTAATTATTTGATAACCCGCGGTTATTAATACTTTGCTGTCTGTGGCTAAGGTACTCGCGTCGCAACTCACATATAAAATAGTCGCAATATTCAACTGTATTAATTGCTCTACTGCAATAAAAGCCCCCGCTCTGGCAGGATCGAGTATCGCTTTGCTATATTGGTGTTTTGCCCAAGGTTGTTCTAGCCAAGCATTATTTAAATCGACTTGGTAAAAATCAACATTATTAATATTATTGGCAAGTGCATTTTGTTTAGCGCGTTGTACCATGGTCGTCACACCTTCAATACCAACAATGTTATCGATAATTTTAGCCATAGGTAAAGTAAAATTACCCAAGCCACAAAATAAATCTAACACTTTGTCCTCAGGAGAAAGTTCAAGCCAATGAATAGCTTGTGCTACCATTTTTTGATTAATAACATTATTAACTTGAATAAAATCATTACTCTCAAAGTTGATTTTAATTTCTTTCGTTGGATAAAAATAAAGCGGCTTACTCGTCGTTAATGGCGTTACTTGTTCACCATCGTCTACTAAAATTTGCCAATGCGACTTATTGCCCTGCGCTAAGCTTTGTTGCTGAGCAAATGTCTGCCAACATTGCGCATCTTGTTCATTAAGTGGTTTTAACTGTCTTAATACTAAGCTAATTAACTCAGTATTATTGGCGGTTAATTTATTGTTATCATCACCTTGAAAAGGTTGACAATAAATAACTTCAATGTGTCCTAATGATTTGCTTTGGCTAAGTTTAGACAAGACTTGATTTAATTGAATAAATATATCCGCCAAAGGCATCACCAATACCGGGCAGTTTTTAATCGGTTGTAATTGATTACTCGCTTGACGACGAAAGCCGACTGTCGCTTGACCATTTTTATTATATTGCACCCCAACACGAGCTTTACGGCGATAATGCCATGGCGATGCCGTTAGTGCCTTTTGCCACGGTAAGGTAGTATTAATGCCTTGACGATTGAATAACTCAGTGACTTTTTGTTGCTTAAAATTTAGTTGTTCGCTTACTGATAAATGTTGTAAATCGCAACCACCACAACTGTAAAAGTGTGCGCATTGCGGTGTTTCTCTATTTTCATTAGCGACAATAACCTTAAGTAATTTCGCTTTAGCATATTTATTTTTTTGCTCTATCAGCTGAACCTGCACTTGTTCATTAGGTAAAGCGCCCGCAATAAACACCGGTTTTTGTTGCGGCTTTTCATGATTATTATTGCTCAGATAAGCAACACCAACACCATTACTGTCAAGACGTTTTATAGTGAGTTTGAGTTTTGCTAATGTTAGATTTTTTTTAGGTTTTGCTTTAAAGTAATTTGCCATAAGTCGTCGTTTAGTTCGGCTTTATCTTTGTAGATGAATGTGACATTATAAACTTAATTAACTAAAAAGCGTTATATTTCCTAACAATAAAATCATAATAATTCATGCATAAAATAAGTTTAAAGGACTGGATAATTTTACTCACTATTTTACCGACAACAATTATTGGTATTAGTTTGGCGAGTTATTTTTCTTATAATTACTACAATCAATTAAACAATTTTTTATCTACGCAATCAAAAAGCATTATTGAACCTATCGCCATTGCGAGTGTCGCCCCTATTATCAAAAAAGATCGTGAAATGTTACGTCATTTAATAGGTTTTGCTCACCGTAGTAATTCAAGTATTATAAAAAGCATTGCCGTTTTTACTCAAGATAATCAAGTATTTGTTACTAGTGCTTATCATGGTGATATTAATTTTATGCGTTTAGCGGCAGGAGAAAATATTCCTGAGACGACACAAATGCAAGAATTTGATGATTTTATTGTATTTCGTACCCCCATTATTGATGAAAGTGATCAACTCATTAATAGTAACTTAAACGATAGCGCAAATAACAACTTAAGTAGCAATAATCAATGGCATAAATCATTAGGTTACATTGCCATGCAAATTGATAAAAGTAAGCTTAAGTTTAATCAACAAAACAAGGTGTTTGTTGCTTTTATCTTAGTTTTTATTGGTGCAATAATCAGTGCCATATTATCACTTAAGCTCATTCAAAATGTCACACGCCCTATTTCATCAATGGTGCATGCCATCGATAGAATAAGAGAAGGTAAATTAGAAAGCCGCGTTAGTGGCCAATTAATTGGTGAATTAAATTTTCTTAAAAGTGGTATCAATTCTATGGCGCAATCACTGGGTGATTATCATGATGAAATGCAACGCAGCATTGATCAAGCCACAATTGACTTACGTGAGAGCTTAGAACAATTTGAAATACAAAATGTACAATTAGATCTTGCTAAACGTAAAGCACAAGATGCCAATCGAGTAAAATCAGAATTTTTAGCCAATATGAGCCACGAATTAAGAACCCCTTTAAATGGTGTGATTGGCTTTACTCGTCAAGTACTAAAAACCCCATTAACAGAAACACAACGCGATTATTTACAAACGATTGAAGGGTCTGCCAATAATTTATTAACCATCATCAATGACATTCTCGATTTTTCTAAACTTGATGCTGGTAAAATGATCATTGAGAGCATTCCATTTTCATTGCGTGATAGTGTTGATGAAGCATTAACACTAATAGCCCCAAGCGCACATAATAAAAACATTGAACTTTCAGTACGAATTTCTGAGCAATTACCTGATTCGTTAATTGGTGATGCCATGCGTATTAAACAAGTATTAGTGAACTTAACCACCAATGCGATTAAGTTTACTGAGCAAGGTTCAGTCACTATTGATGTTGATGCAGGGCATGTAGATCAACAAACCAGCGTAATAAAGATAACGGTAACAGATACTGGTATTGGTATTAATTCAGAGCAACAAAAAACGATTTTTGAAGCCTTTAGTCAAGCAGATAAAAGCGTTACTCGTTTATATGGCGGTACTGGCTTAGGTTTAGTTATTTCTCAACATTTAGCGAAAGAAATGCATGGTGACATTGGCTTTTTTAGTGAAGAAAAAGGCGGTTCTACTTTTTGGTTTACCTTTCAATGTGAAGTTAATTTGTTACCTATTGATACAAGTCTTGATACTAAAGAGTTGGCGGGCAAACATGTTCTTTATTTTGAACCAAAAACTCACAGTAGAATTGCCACCAGCGAAATAATGGCGAGCTGGCAAATGGTCGTTCATCCCATAACTCAGTTAGACCAATTAACAACGTTATTAGCACAAGACTCCTTTAGCCAACAACAACATTATGATTTTGCTTTGATCAGCCATGATATATCTCCTGCGGCTATTAATGCCTTCAAAGCACTGATAAGTACCATTAAAGTCAAAATACCCGTGATCAATTTAATCATTAATAGTAATTCTCCTAACCTGCAAGAAGCGTTAATCGCCAGTGGTGCTCAAAGCTGTTTAAGTACTCCTGTAACCCCTAAAAAATTAGCAAAAGCCTTATTGCCGAACAAATATTATCAAGACATCAATAGTGCTGCCGAGCACAATATGCCCATAAAAGTATTAGCCGTGGATGATAATGAAGCTAATTTAAAACTAATTAAAGCGTTACTGTTAGAGCAAGTAAGCGAAGTAGTTGGGGCAAGCAACGGTAAACAAGCGGTTGATTTATGTCAAAATGAAAAATATGCACTTATTTATATGGATATTCAAATGCCGGTAATGGATGGTATTAGTGCCTTTAAAATAATTAAAGAGGGCACTTTAAATGCTGACACCCCTATTATTGCTGTTACCGCACACGCACTAGCCGAAGAGCGAGAAAGGCTGCTAAATCATGGCTTTACCAACTGTATGACTAAACCAATAGATGAAACCATGTTGCGTCACACTATTTACGAATACTGCGATTTAGATTTATATATGCCACCAACCTTTGATAACCCTGTAATATGCGCAGTACTACCATTCGCTAACCATAATTTTAAGGGGATTATTGATTGGTCTTTAGCACTAAAAAGAGCAGGAAACAAACCAGAACTCGCAAAAGATATGTTTGATGGTTTATTAAAAAGCTTACCAGAAATTAAAAAGAAGGTAACAACCGCTATAGCAGAAAATAACATTACAGAATTAAAAATAGTTATTCATAAGCTTAACGGTGCCTGTTGTTATTCTGGTGTACCAAACTTAGCGAAGGTGAGCTTGCTTATTGAGACCTCATTAAAACAAAAAGCGAATATTACCGCGATAGAACCTGAATTTTTAGAGTTTTTTGAACATATCGATAGCTTGTTAGATCAAGCTGATGATATTTTAACCGAGATTAATCTTTCTTAAATTCAGTTTTATTAAGCTAGACAAATGATAGACAAAGATTAAATAGGCTAAAAAACAACGTTATTTAATCACGAATAACAATATTAGGACTGGTATTAATATCACCATCATCGCTAATAATGGCAACACCACTACTACAACTTAATATGGCAAGGCTATTACCCTCATCACAACGGATAAATAATAATTCATAACCAAATTTACCTAAACTACTGGCTGAAAATTTTTGTGCCAACGACAACTTAGACCACCATACCGATTGTTCTGGTGAGTCAGTTCGTCTTTCGAGCATTTGGTTGCTTTTTATTTGACTATTTTGAGCTTGCATATAACACATCCACCACTACAAGGTTCGCATCCATTTGATTAACTATAGGCTATTTTTTAAACAATTGCGTAATAATAGTTAAATAAATAAAAACGGCTCGTGCAAAATTTTTATAAAAAATTTAAAAAATAGAATAATGTAAAAATAAGCTATATAAAATAAGCGGAATAATTTATTGCGATAACACTACAAAAGCAGTGGCATATTCTTTTTCATCAGCAATGGAAATATGCCAAGAATTTGCACCTAATTTATTAGCAATAACTAAGGCTCTATCTGTTATGGTTAAAATAGGCTGCCCTGTATCTAAAGAACTGATCTCAAAATGCTGAAAAGAAATGCCGTCAGCAATACCTCTACCTAACGCTTTAGACGCAGCTTCTTTAGCAGCCCAACGTTTAGCTAAAAAGGCAGTTGAGTAGTTTAACTCCTGATAACGAGCAAATTCATTTTTGGTGAGTACACGTTGTGCTAATTTTGCGCGCGCGCTATCTTTCATTTTGCCAATGCGCGCGATCTCAATAATGTCTGTACCTATGCCAACAACAGACATTTTATGCTACCTTCATAAAAAATCGCTTAATAAAGAGCACTTTCATAAATAACTGTTTCAGCGATAGCTTAACCATTACGCGCTTCAACCATTAATGTTTTCATGTCTTTAATGGCTTTATCTAAACCGTCAATTACTGCACGAGCAATAATGGCATGACCAATATTTAGCTCAACAATTTCAGCTATTTTAGCGATAGGTTTAACATTGAAATAATTTAAACCATGGCCGGCATTAACTTTTAATCCTAGCGAATGCGCATATTTAATGCCTTCAATTAACCGATAAAGCTCAATATTTTGTTTTTCTTCATTCGTTTCATCCGCATAATGCCCCGTATGAATTTCAATATAAGGAGCTTTACTCGCCAATGCAGCATCAATCTGCGCTTTATCCGCATCAATAAATAAACTAACTTTAATGCCTGCAGTAGTCAGTTTTTTTACAGCTTGCGTTACTTTAGTTAATTGACCAACAACGTCTAAACCGCCTTCAGTGGTTAATTCTTCACGTTTTTCAGGTACCAAACAACAAAATGTCGGCTGTACTTCACAAGCAATGGCGACCATTTCATCGGTAACGGCCATTTCAAAATTCATTCGTGTTTGCAAAGTTTGTTTTAGTAAATAAATATCACGGTCTTGAATATGGCGTCTATCTTCACGTAAATGTACAGTAATACCGTCAGCACCAGCATGCTCTGCTACTGCTGCCGCATGGACAGGATCAGGATACTTAGTACCTCTCGCTTGACGGAGTGTGGCAATATGATCAATATTAACACCTAATAAAATATCACTCATAACTTATTACCTCAAAATAACTTTCTAAAAATAATCAAAAATAAGATCTAGGGTCTAGGGTCTAGGGTCTGCACAATATAATTCAGGATAACGTCATACTAAAAACAAAAATTATTTAAAAAGTTTACGGCTATTTAACGGTTTGTTTCCTAACAAACCATTAATAATTTGTCGCATTAGTCGTTTATAGGTATACATAACCGCAGCATTATCTAAGCATTGATCCGCAATAGCAAGTAAGTGGTTAACACTATAAGTAGCAGTATAACAAGGAAGTTGTTGTTTGTTTAGTACGGGAATAAAACCTAATTCTGCTGAAAAACAAACAAGCTCTACATGCGTATCTAAGGTAAAACCTTGTTCATCTTGTTGTTTCAATAAACTAAATTCATTTAATTTTGAAAAATCAAATAATACCCCAAGTTCGGTTAATAATGTCATTTCAAAACAACGAAGGATCTTTTCAAGTGGTTGACTTGTAGTCAAGGCTTGTAAACTTTGTCGATAATGATGAAACAATTCATCACAGGGATGTTGTTCGGTAAGTAAGCGCACTAATAATTCATTTAAATAAAAGCCACTAAATAAACTGTCTCCACTGATATTTAATGATTTTTGATTGGCTTCAACACGGCTTAAATTTTTTAATGCATTACGCCCTTTTAATAGCACATTTAATGGTCTAAATGGCTGTAATAGTGCTTTTTTATTCGACTTATTACCTTTACCTATGTAGGCAATCGCACTGACTTTTCCATCAAACTCAGTCAATAATTCAACAATACAATTATGATCTTGATAAGGACGAGCATGCAATAAAAATGCCCGCTGTTCAATCTCATTCATCGGTAAGTGTAGTGTTAACTAGAATAGTCATCGCCATAACCTAGCGAACGTAATGCACGTTCATCGTCAGCCCAACCTGATTTTACTTTTACCCAGGTTTCTAAAAAGACTTTTTGTCCAAACATGTCTTCCATATCGCGGCGTGCTTCTTGACCAATAGTTTTTAAACGTGCGCCCTTGTTACCAATAACCATACGTTTTTGGCTTTTTCGTTCAATTAAGATCAAAGCATTAATGTGCAAAATGCCTTTATCATCTTGCTTAAATTGTTCTATTTCAACGGTGGTTGAATAAGGCAATTCGTCCCCCGTAAACCGCATTAATTTTTCACGAATAATTTCTGAAGCCATAAAACGACTTGAACGATCAGTCACATAATCTTCAGGAAACCAAAAATCACCTTGCAATAACGAGTCAAAACAAAGTTGCCGAATTTTATCGACATTATCACCTTTACTGGCAGAAATAGGGATCACTTGTTTAAAGTCATACAGCGCACTTAACTTTTGCAAATGCGGCAATAACAACTCTTTATCTTGTACATTATCGACTTTATTAATCACTAGCACACAAGGTACATTAACATTTTTAATTTTTTGTAATACTAGCTCATCATCGCTAGTCCAGTGAGTGCCTTCTACTAAAAACATTACTAACTCTACTTCGGCAATAGAACTACTCGCGGCGCGATTCATCAGACGATTTATAGCCCGTTTTTCTTCCGCATGTAAGCCTGGAGTGTCTAATAAAATAGCTTGCTTATCACCTTCGGTTAGAATACCTAAAATACGATGGCGTGTCGTTTGTGGTTTACGTGACGTTATACTGATTTTTTGCCCCAACAGAGCATTTAATAATGTTGATTTTCCTACATTAGGGCGACCAACAATAGCAATTAAGCCACAATGCTGTTTTGATGAATGCTGGGCTGATGATTGCATGTTGGGAATACTATTTGCCATGTTTAATTTTTTCCAATAATTGTAAAGCGCCTTCTTGCTCGGCTTTACGACGACTTGCGCCTTTTGTTGTCACTGCTATCGCGAGCTTTTCACTACTACAACGCACAGTGAATTCTTGCTGATGTGATTGCCCTGCAATTTGTATTACTTCATACTGTGGCAAGGGTATTTTGCGACCTTGTAAATATTCTTGCAAACGAGACTTAGGATCTTTTTGCTCGTTAGCCGGATTCATTTGACTTAAGCGAGACTCAAACCACTGTAAAATAACCGCCTTTATCGTATCCATATCAGCATCAAGAAAAATAGCACCAATAATCGCTTCAATGGCATCTTCTAAAATAGAATCACGACGAAAACCACCACTTTTCAATTCGCCGGGGCCTAAAATCAAATAATCACCTAAGTCAAAATCTCGTGCTAATTCAGCTAACGTAACCCCTTTCACCAAACTTGAACGCATACGAGTTAATTCGCCTTCGCTACTTTGCGGAAATTTTTGATACAAGTCTTCAGCAATAACAAAACCTAATACCGAATCACCTAAAAACTCAAGACGTTCGTTGTGAACGCCTTTAGCACTGCGATGCGTTAATGCTTGCTCTAATAGTTCTGCATTATTAAACTGGTATCCCAAACGCTTACTTAACTGCTGATGAATACGTTTTTTTTGCAAAATAAATTGCTGGTTTTGTTGTTTACCCTGTTGTTTTGACGATTGCTTTTTTAATTGCTTACTCAATGGTATTTCTCATCTAATGTTAAACTAGCACTTTTTTAATACTAGTTAATCGGGCCTAAACGACTAAAGCGAACACTTGTTGGGATCCAATGGGGTAAAAAGTCATCGGCGCTACGATCAAAGTCAAAACTCATCCAAATAAACACCGCTTGCCCCACTAAATTCTCTTCTGGTACAAAGCCCCAATAGCGGCTATCGGCACTATTATCACGATTATCGCCCATGGCAAAATAATGTCCTTGTGGAACCACAAATTCATCTTGATGAGTACCTGCTTGTTGGCATAAACGCCCTTCAGCTTGCGAACAAAAATACTGGCTACGTGGTAATACTTGCGGATCAATTAAAATATCATGGATTTTATTTGGCATTAACGAACTATAACGATTTAAACCATACGAACCATCAGGGCTATCGCTTGGCTTTTTAAATTCAGTCACTATTTGCATAAAATCAGGACATTTTGTCGCTGACTTTTTACATGCTGGTTTAATATATAGCGTTTTATTACGATAAATAATACGATCGCCCGGTAAACCAATAACCCGTTTTATATAATCTATTTGCGGATCGTTAGGATATTTAAAAACAAAAACATCACCGCGTTGTGGCTCGCCAATTTTTAAAAATTTAGTTTGCGTAACAGGATCACGTAAACCATAGTTAAATTTATTAACTAAAATAAAATCACCATCAAGTAAGGTTGGCATCATAGAACCTGATGGTATTTGAAAGGGTTCCCATAAAAACGAGCGTAAAATTAATACAAACGCAATAACAGGAAAAACTTGCACTGACGTATCTACTAATGCGGAAGGTTCTGTCATTTTTTCAACCACTTCGGCACTTAAACTAGTATCACATTGTTGCTGTGCTAAATTAAGTTTTAATTGTCTTTGCCCTGCTAAATAAAATTTATCTGCCAACCAAACAATGCCAGTAAGTATTGTTACGATGACTAAAAAAATTGAAAAATAAACGGCCATAAATATCCTAGTTTAAAATTTTAAATCACTTTATTTAATAAAGCGTATTTGTAAATTCAAATTGATAAAAAATTGATTGTCTTCTTTATATATAACACCAAAACCATGACGGCTGGTACTAGCAGTTTCTAATTTAGTATTATTAAACAGATAATTTTCAAATTTGTTCTTATTATATATATGATAGCAAATCACATCACCATCGTCTTTAATAACCAAATAACCTCCCGTTGCTTCATATACACCATTCCAAGTTTTAGACGGCATCATACCTAAAGCAATGTCAGTTAAAAAACGCTTTATTTTATATTGATAATATTGATGTTGTTGAGTGAGATCAAAAGACAGCGGATTGTCAATTTCAACTTCTCTAACCAAATCGGATAATTTAGAATAATGAGACTGATAAAATGCCTTTACAATAAATGATAATAAATTAGGTAATAGACTATCTATTAGTATTAAATTATTAGAAAAAACATTATTTTCTATACATTGAAACGTTATATCACACTGCTGTTTTTCTAAAGTATTTAAACGATCTAAAACTTTACTTCGACTATTAATTGCATTAATGTCGTTGAGTTGTTCTGTTGTTATAACACCATTAATTTTATATTTAAAATTCGTGGTTCTTCCTGCATTCAATAAAGTAGCGGCACTACCGAGCATAGATTTGATACTAAATCCTAACACGGGTTCTTGGCCTGAATACTGATCATGGACTTTAATGGTTATATCTGTTTTTACATTTGCATCAGCTTTCAAAGAACAAATTTTTATCTTATTTATAAAATCAGATAGTTCAGGCACATAGAAAGTGCCTTTTGCTTTTTTTATTTGATTAAATAAAAGCGTTGCATTGTCTTTAAACTCTGAAATAGCAACTCTTGCGATCTCATTATTATTTGAACTTATAATGACAATATCTTGACTTATATCGTACTGATAACAATCCTTATTTTCCATTCTTAAAACATTAACAATCGGGTAATAAATATCTGCAATTTTTTCTAAATTTTCATCGCCCACATAAAGCGTTTTATCTGACAGAACTTTAAATAAAGTATAAATTTCACTCCATTCACCTTTATTGCCTTTCATCTGCATTTAATTTATATCCATATTGTTTAATAAAGCTTTTGCTGTCGCTTGAACTGCGGGAACAGCAACAGAGTTGCCAAATTGCTTATAAGCTTGTGCATCAGAAACAACTATTTTAAAGGTATCAGGAAATCCCTGTAATCTTGCCCACTCTCTAGGAGTCATTTTTCTAATACCTTTACGGTTAACTGATCCCACAATATTTGTAACTGGAGTAAAATTGGTTAACCGATTATCAATCAACAGATTCCTTTCTCTTCCCATGCCTCCACAAACAACCGCATTTGCGATACCATCATTCTGAATTATCTCATACCCAAAGCCATTACCTTTATTTGCATGACGTTCTTTATGCGCAATTAAGGTATCCAAATATCTATTCGATAAATAATATTTAACTGACACCTCATTTTTTTCTAATATATCAGAAACACTTATTTGATTATCCAAAGGCTTTGGATATTTAAATGACTGTATATTTTGATCTTTACGATAGCCGATAATATAAATACGCTCTCTATTTTGTGGTACACCAAAAAACTTTGCATTTATAACTTCTGGCTGTGGCACAAAATAACCTAAATCATTTCTTAATACATTTAAAATTGTCGCTAATGTTTTTCCTTTATCATGGCTTAAAAGACCTTTTACATTCTCAAGAAAAAAAGCTTTTGGTTGATGTTTTTTTATTATATTTGCTACTTCAAAAAACATCGTGCCGCGTATATCATCAAAACCACCTCTTTTTCCTGCAATTGAAAAGGCTTGGCAAGGAAAACCAGCACATAAAACATCAAAATCATTAGGGATTTGATCTTTAGTTTCTTCTTTAGTTAAGTCACCAAAAGGTAATTCACCATAATTAGCTTCATACGTTTTTTGAGAAAAAATATCCCATTCGCTTGAAAAAATACATTCCCCCCCCAAATTTTGAAATGCCATACGAATACCACCAATACCCGCAAACAAATCGATAAACTGAAACTTTGCTTTAGTTGGAGGAGGAAACGGTATATCACGGTTATCATTAAACAGTAAATATTGAAGTTCATTTTCAGCTACACCTAGTGTCACTTCATCATTCACTTGGTAATTAATAGCTTTCTGCACATAAGTAGTTGCATTATCTATATAAAGAGTAGGATTTCGACTTCCTACACTTAAATAATGCGTAAAAGATGCTCTTAAATTTGATGAAATTTCACCATTTAATTTTTTATCATGTAAGAACCCAAGATCAAAAAGTCTTTTAGGTTGGATTTTATCTAACAACATACTTATTAATTATCTAATTTAAGTACAGCTAAAAATGCTTCTTGAGGTACTTCTACATTACCCAGTTGCTTCATGCGTTTTTTACCATCTTTTTGTTTTTGTAGTAATTTTTTCTTACGACTTATATCTCCACCATAACATTTAGCAATTACATTTTTGCGCATTTGTTTTACGGTGGTACGGGCAATAATGTTATTACCGATAGCGGCTTGAATAGCAATGTCAAACATTTGGCGATGAATTAATTCTTTTAATTTATCAACTAGGTTACGACCACGCGCAACAGAGTTAGCACGATGCGTGATCATCGCGAGGGCATCAACACGTTCACCATTAATCATTACGTCAACACGCACCATATCAGCCACTTCAAAACGAACAAAATGATAGTCTAACGATGCATAACCACGGCTGGTTGATTTTAGTTTATCGAAAAAATCCATAACCACTTCGGCCATAGGAATATCATAAATTACCGCAACTTGGTTGCCATGATAAATAATATCTTTTTGTACACCACGTTTTTGAATACATAAGGTAATAACATTACCTAAATGCTCCTGCGGTACTAAAATATTAGCTTGTACTATCGGCTCACGTATTTCATCAATATTATTAATTGCTGGTAAATCAGCAGGATTATCAATAGATAATAAATCGCCATTGGTACAAGCTATTTCATAGTTTACGGTAGGTGCGGTGGTAATTAAATCTAGATCGTATTCTCGTGCTAAACGCTCTTGAACGATCTCCATGTGTAACATGCCTAAAAAGCCAATACGAAAACCAAAACCTAATGCAGAAGAATTTTCTGGTTCAAAAAATAATGACGCATCATTTAGGCTCAATTTATTTAACGCATCACGAAAATTTTCATAATCGTCTGAACTAATAGGAAAAATACCAGCATAAACTTGCGGTTGAACTTGTTTAAAGCCAGATAATGGTGCAACAGCTTCTTTTTTAGCGATAGTTAAGGTGTCACCCACTGGCGCGCCATGAATTTCTTTAATACCAGCAACAATAAAACCAACTTCGCCGGTTCTTAATATACCTGTTTCGGTTTGTTTTGGCGTAAAAATACCTATTTTATCAATAGTATGCGTTTGCCCTGTTGACATAACGAGCATTTTATCGCCTTTTTTCACTTCACCATTCATTACTCGCACTAAGGAAACGACACCTTGATAATTATCAAACCATGAATCAATAATCAGTGCTTGTAAATTAGCTTGAGGATCGCCTATTGGAGGTGGGATATTTTTAACGATAATTTCTAAAACATCTTCAATGCCCACGCCTGTTTTAGCTGAGCAAGCTACCGCTTCGGTAGCATCAATACCAATAATATCTTCAATTTCTTCACAGACCCTATCAGGATCGGCCTGTGGTAAATCAATTTTATTTAATATAGGTAAAACTTCTAGCTCCATTTCAATCGCAGTATAACAATTGGCTACTGTTTGTGCTTCAACACCTTGCCCTGCATCAACCACCAATAACGCTCCTTCACATGAGGCAAGCGAACGTGAAACCTCATAAGAAAAATCTACATGCCCAGGAGTATCAATAAAATTTAGCTGATAAGTTTTACCATCTTTAGCTTTATAATCTAGCGTAACACTTTGCGCTTTAATGGTAATACCACGTTCACGCTCTATGTCCATAGAGTCAAGTACTTGTGCTTCCATTTCGCGCTCTTGTAAGCCGCCACAATGTTGAATTAAGCGATCTGACAGCGTAGATTTACCGTGATCAATATGAGCAATAATTGAAAAGTTACGTATATGTTTGATTGTTAAAGGCTTTGTCATTTTAATAGCAGTGGGATCAGCATGATAGTTCAATAGTGGCGAGATTTTACCGAATTTAAGGCGCGGCGGCTATTAATTCCGCCGATTATTCAGCTTATTTTGTTGGAATTTGTGTCACTGGAATTTTTTTAGCAACAACCGATAATAATTTAGGGGCTAACCAATCCTTGTTATTTCGCTGTATCTGCTTATGTTGCGCAAACTTAAACCCGATATATCCGCCCAAAATAGATAATATAATCGCTAACAATTCATGAGGTAAATAATGTTGTAACGTCAGCCATTGCCCTAATGCTGCAAAAGTAATTAAGCCAATAAGTGGCCATACATACACTTGCCATGCTGTTTGCAAAATATCTTTTTCAGGGATCCCTAAAATAACGTCGTCACCCACAACAACAGCTTGATTAGCACATTGCAAGGTTGTGGTTAGGGTTTTATGAGGGATCGCTTTCGCAATTTGGCCACTGCCACACGAGTCAACTTGATGACAAGTACTACAGGTTGATTTAATCGTGCTCTGTACGATAATGTTATCGCCTTCTACAGCGATAACCGTCGCATTTTCTTTCATCATTTTTATAACCGTTTACGTTATGGTGGTAATCAGTAAGTAAGAAGTGTTCAGTGTTTTAGGTTACGAAATGAAACAGAGTCAGCAATCGATTTTGCTGTATTCGCAGGCACTTTACCAACAATACTGATTTCTTTACCATTAACTACCTGATTTAACACGATAGTTGCACCGTCTTTCACATATTCAACAGGTCGTACTTTAACCTTGCTGGGGCTCACATAAACTGAAACATTGACTAAGCCATCACTAAATTGCATAAATTCAACGGTTTGCTTAGTTAAATTGATACGATGATGATCCGCCTTGATGCGCTCAAACCCCAATGGTAGCCAGTTTACCTGCCACGCAAAATCAGTTATTGCAGCAACTTTAGGAATATCAATCACTTTAGGTAATTCAGCTTTAGCTAAATTATCTAAGCTTTTCGACAATCGTGATGTAATTTCAAGATAAGTAAATTGTATTTGTTCTAACAAGTGACCTTTACGAGTGATCATTGCCGTTTTGAGTAATAAGCCTGATTCTTGATCTAACCATAACCAATAACCATAACGATTTGCATCTTTAGAAACAATACGAATAATTTGTGCAGGACGACCTAAAATTCGACTTTTGCCGACCGAAACAAAGTCATAACTTTTAGCTAACACCTCAATATTTTGTCTAAACACACTAGGAATAGGGCCACTAATATTATTACTGTTTACTGAATAAGGCTTAGTATCAGGTTCTAAATAGCTCACTACATTACCTCGACGTAAAGTATCACGACGAGGACCATTTAATACAGAAAGAACTTCAAATTCAGTACCTTGACTATCAACACCATGATACCAATGATAAGGCTCTGCTTGATTATTTTTAACTACCACAAAAGAAGTACTAAAATTTAAATGTTGTAATGCATGAGAAAGCTGTTTAAGCCAAGCTTGCGCAGAAATTTTATCGTTTGTTGCGGCAAAAGTGCTAGGCATCATTAATATGCCTAGCAAGAGCATTAATCCATAATACTTATTAATAAAGGTTAATTTCATTTAGGCGTGTCTTCTGCCTTGTTTTTTTTAAGTGATTTGGTTTGTACTGCACTAACCAATTTAATTTGACGTTGGTGATCTGATAATAGTGCTTGAAAACGGCGTTGCTGCTCAATATAAGCCCTTTTTTGAGCATTAATATCTGGTTGCTGAAAATTAAAGCTTACTGGGTCGGCAATACCGCCAAATGGCGTAGTTTGTACAACAGGATTAGACATAACGCCTGTTGCATTATTTTCAGCTGCATTTTGTTGCACACCAAAAATCATCAATCCAGCAGCAGAAGCAGCAATCGCTAGCTGACCAACCGGTTTAAATAAGCTAACTACTTTAGCTTTTAATAATGATTTATTCCCAGGTTTAGACACAGGAGCTAAAACAGTTGGTTCATCGGCAATAGCTTGCGCTATTTGAGCTGAAAAATCGCTAGGTAGGCTTGTCTCAACATCGCCGCGAATAACGTCACCTAATAGGTGATAACGTTCCCAAGTATCGGACAGTTGTTCATCTTCGATTAAATCAAAAATAGCTTCATCAAAGTTGTCATCATTACGTTGGTAATTATCAACTAATGATGAGACTGTCTCAAACTTACTTTCACTCATAAAAACACCTTAATTATTAGTACGTTAATAATTAACCACTAAAAGGTTAACCATTATTATACTGTTTAATATGACGTGTTAACTCATAAAATTTAATTAACACGTTAGCACTATTAGTCTAGTTAGGCAATTTTTAGCAAAACATATTGCCTACTCTAGACTTACCGCTTGTTTACACTTTTACTACACCTTTACGACTTAGTTTTGCAAAAGTGGGCGTACTTTTTTATCTATGGCATCACGCGCTCTAAATATACGCGATCTTACCGTACCAACAGGACAGGCCATGATTTCTGCAATTTCTTCGTAACTTAAGCCGTCTAATTCGCGTAAATTAATAGCTACGCGCAAATCTTCAGGCAATTGCTCCATGGTGGCAAAAATAATCTTTTTTATTTCGTCTGTTAATAATAATCTTTCAGGTGAAGCGTGCTCTCTTAACGCATCACCACTATCATAATTTTCAGCATCGTCAATTTCGATATCAGATCCCGGTGGCTTTCGCCCTTTAGCAACTAAATAGTTTTTAGCACTGTTTACCGCTATTCTATATAACCAGGTATAAAACGCGCTTTCCCCTCTAAAATTAGGTAACGCGCGGTAGGCTTTAATAAATGCTTCTTGAACAACATCAGCAACATCTGCTTGATTCTTGACATATCGAGAAACTAAATTAGCGACTTTATGTTGATATTTTGTCACTAACAAGTTAAAAGCATTTTTATCCCCACGCTGTACCCGCTCGACCAATACTTGGTCAACGTTTTGTTCGCTCATGCGAGCCGTATCTCCTAATTACAATGTTATAACAATAATCATAATAGCTATTACTACAGTTATGACTATAGTTATCTAAAACTTGGCTCAATATAAACGCATCAATTAGGACTGCGCTTTTATTAAAAAGTTTCAACTTATTACAATTTATTTAAAATTATTTAATTTTTATCTATTCTTAAACTAGCCAACTTGAATAATTACTCGTCTCTATTGTCGAATTCAAGCATTAAATTGATGTAATTGGCGCTAAATAACGCTAAAATCACATTCCTTTATAGAGTACACGAAAATCAACTATTTATGAATCGACAACACAATTGTGACGTACTAATTATTGGTAGTGGCGCAGCAGGTTTATCGTTAGCATTACGCTTAGCTGAAAATTCCGATGTGATTGTGCTTAGCAAAGGAGCCATTAACGAAGGTTCGACTTACTATGCCCAAGGTGGCGTTGCAGCAGTTTTTGACGAACATGATAATGTTGATGATCATGTCAGTGATACCTTAATTGCAGGAGCTGGTTTATGTGATGAAGCCGTCGTTCGTTATACCGCTGAAAATGCACACGATTGCTTAGAATGGTTAATTAATCAAGGTGTCGATTTTGATCAAGAAGAATCAACAGACAACACTACTAAATATCATCTAACTCGAGAAGGTGGTCATAGCCACCGTCGAATTTTACATGCTGCTGATGCTACGGGTAAAGCCATACAAACCACCTTAGTTGAACAAGTTACACAACATAGTCGTATTCGGGTATTTGAACGTTTTAATGCCATTGATTTAATTTGCAAAAATATTAATCATAAAAAACACTGTGTTGGCGCTTATATTTGGAATCGCAACAATGAAAAAGTTGAAAGCATTCATGCTAAAAAAACAATTTTAGCCACTGGCGGTGCCAGTAAGGTATATCAATATACTTCCAATCCTGATATTGCCAGTGGTGATGGCATTGCTATGGCATGGCGAGCTGGATGTCGTGTTGCCAATATGGAATTTAATCAATTTCATCCCACCTGTTTATTTCACCCCGATGCAGGGACGTTTTTATTAACCGAAGCATTACGTGGCGAAGGGGCTATATTACGTCGCCCTGATGGTAGTCGTTTTATGCCTGAATTTGACGAACGCGCCGAATTAGCACCGCGTGACATTGTAGCCAGAGCAATCGATTACGAAATGAAGCGTTTAGGCGCTGATTGTATGTATTTAGATATTAGTCATAAAAATAGCGACTTTATTAAACAACACTTCCCCACAATTTATCAACGCACTAAGCAATTAGGCATTGATATGACCAAACAGCCGTTACCTATAGTACCCGCAGCACACTATACTTGCGGCGGTGTGATGATCAATCAGCAAGGGCAAACCGATATCGCTAACTTATATGCCATTGGCGAAGTGTCTTATACTGGATTACATGGCGCTAATCGCTTAGCAAGTAATTCCATTTTAGAATGTTTGGTGTTTGCTCGCGCCGCCGCACAACATATTGAAAAAACATTAGATCATAATAAAAAGTATTTAAAGTTGCCTTTTTGGGATGAAAGCCGTGTTACAGACTCAGATGAAGAAGTTATTATTCAACATAATTGGCACGAACTTCGACTTTTTATGTGGGATTATGTTGGTATTGTCCGTACCAACAAACGCTTAGAACGTGCTTTGCATCGTGTTGAATTACTACAGCGTGAAATAGATGACTATTACTGCAACTTTAAAGTGAGCAATAACTTACTAGAACTACGGAATTTGGTACAAGTTGCTGAATTAATAATTAAAAGTGCAATGAGTAGAAAAGAAAGTCGCGGTTTACACTATACCTTAGATTACCCTGATTTAGCTGATACTATTAAAACCACAATTTTAACACCGACAGTTTAATTGTTAGTCATTTTTCGATAATTTGCTTTTCGCTTTATGCTGTATTATTGACAAACTATTAAGGACTCGGGCAAGGCGAGAAAAGTCTTGTTTGGATAAACTATCGCGAAAAATAAACCACGGTTGTGGCAACATTAATACCGATGCATTCATGTTTACTATTTTTTTTTGTTCATTTTTATCAAAATACAACCAACATCCCAAAAAACTTACACGTGAACGACAACTTAATTGCAGAGTGATGCTAATAACGTTGTCTTGTTTTACGACTAAACATCTCTCACCTAAAGAAGTTTTTTCTAAAGTTCCAATATTTGTAAAGGTACAACCACCCGTTAAACCTAATGAAAAATAATCAGGTAATGTTATCTTTTTAGTATGAGTAAATCGATTGGATTTACGACTAACTTTCTGCCAGTTAAGGAGCAACAATAACGTAATAATAAAAAACAATAATTGACTATAAAGTCTAAAAGACGTTAACAATAGTGTTGCTAGCACCGCCACAACAAAAGGTAGCGCTAATTTTCCATAGTTTTTAATTTTAGAAGGAATAATCGTTATTTGATAACAAGATTCATCATTATATAAAGTATTGGCTGATGAACCTTGAGCGCGTTGAACATCCATGTAGCACACCATAAAAGTCGTTAGACTTTTACTCTATTTAAAATAAATTGCACCATAGCATTAAGCTGTTTATCTTCACATGCTTCGTGCCCCATAAACCATGCTAATAATTCAGGATCATCGCACTCTAATAGACGTTCAAAAGTAATACGTTTTTCTTCATCTAAATGTTCGTATGCATCATCTACAAAAGGCATAAATAATACATCAAGTTCTAACATCCCACGTCGACAAGCCCATTTTAAGCGTGCTTTATCTGCTGCTATCGTCATTTTTGATCCTAAATAATATGAAATTATCAATATTGTAAAATAAACCTAAATCAATTAATACTACGACTTGTAATTTTCATCTTTAACCACAATATTGTTTCTATCCTATAATTTTCACAATAAGTTAAACGACCATGGCATTAACCATCGAAAACAAACTCCCTGCAGTCAATGAATTAGCTGATAATTATTTAATTCAAGTCAATAACTTATCAGCCATTAATTTATCAGGTGAAGATCAAGTCAGCTATTTGCAAGGGCAAGTTACCTGCGATGTCACGCAATTAACGGAAAACTCACTATTAAATGGTGCTCATTGTGATGCTAAAGGAAAAATGTTTGCTATTTTTAGGTTATTCAAACGAAATGATGCGCTGTGGCTATTACAACCACAGGCAACATTAGCAACATCGTTAGCTGCATTACAAAAGTTTGGTGTTTTTGCCAAAGTTACTATTCAACAAGCCGAAAATTTTGCAGCCTATGCCTTAGTTGGTACACAAGCAGAACAAAGGTTAAAACAGCAATTTAAACAAATTCCTGACAGCATGACTCCAGTTGTGCAATTAGGCAATACTACGTTAATTTATATTGCTAATGACAACTCACAACAAAAACAACCAGAAAAAACACAACAACGTTACTTGTTGATAGACACCGTTGAGAATATTGAAAAAATTACTGCTAACTTTATTTTACCGATATTTAAAAGTGATTTATGGGATTTACAGGAAATATTAACGGGTTTTCCTCTAATGAATGAAAATATTATTGGTGAATATGTACCGCAAATGCTTAATGTACAAGCAATTAACGGTATTAGTTTTACTAAAGGTTGTTACTTAGGGCAAGAAACTGTCGCACGTATGCAATATTTAGGAAGAAACAAACGCGCCTTATTCATATTATCGGGTGAATTAAAAGCGCCACTCACCGATAATACCATCATAGAATTACAGTTAGGTGAAAATTGGCGACGCGCAGGTAAAGTATTAAGTTATTACCAAGCAGATAATGGGCAAACTTACCTGCAAGCCGTACTTGCTAGTGATATAAACGATGAAAGCACACTTAGGCTTAAAGTAAATGATAAACAACATGCACAATTATCAATAAATGCACAGCCTTACTCACTACAGCCCAAAGATTAAATACGTACATCAAAAACATATAATTGAATAAATAAAAATTAACTACTGACAAAATTATTAACGAGAAAGGTTCTTATGAAAATCACAAAAAATACCATTGTAACTATGCATTATGCCGTATCAAACAGCGACGACACGCTTATTGACAGCTCTTATGATCATGAACCGTTAGCGATGATCCAAGGTACTGGCTATATGATCAAAGGTCTTGAAACGGCACTTGAAGGCCATAGTAAGGGTGATAAGTTTGAGGTTGAAGTTGCAGCTGACGATGCTTATGGACAACGCCACGATAGTTTTGTGCAAACCATGCCTAAAGACGCTTTCGTTGGTATTGATGATTTACAAGTAGGTTCGCAACTACGTGCTACCACCGATGAAGGTGAGCAAACCGTTATTGTCGTTAATATGACAGATGATGAAGTTACCGTGGATGGCAATCACCCATTAGCAGGTATGGATCTTAAATTTGAAGTAGAGATTTTAGCCGTTCGTACAGCAACAGAAGAAGAATTAGCACATGGCCATGTTCACGCCGCAGGTGGTTGTGGTCACAGCCATGAGCATAAAGATGGTCATGAGCATAAAGATGGCCATGAGCACAACCACGAACATGCAGAAGGTGGTTGTTGTGGTGGCGAGCATAAACATGAAAAAGCTAAAGATGATGCTGGCTGTTGTGGTGGTGAAAATAAAGGCGGTTGTGGTTGTTCACACTAATTTATATAAGTTATCTGCTAAAAATTAAACAAACATCATGGCAAAAAAAGTAAAGCGCGTTAATAAAAAACAAGCAAACAACTTAACTGCAATTAAAGATCATCAAGAAAATAAACATAACAAAGGCTTTTGTCATTTTGAAGGCAATGTTTTAGTGCTAAATATTTTAGGTACGCCATCAGCAAAACGCGATGTTATCGGCAAAGCTAAAGGAGATCAACTTAAGATAAGCGTTACCGCAGCACCAACACGAGGCAAGGCAACAGATTATATGGTGGCTTTTTTAGCGCGTGAGTTTGCGGTTAAAAAGTCACAAATAGACGTGGTATTTGGACGAATGAATATTAATAAGCAATTGCGTATTACCGCACCAACTAAATTGCCTGCGGTTATTGCCCGCTTCTTAAACAAATAACGTTAACTAAAAAAGTATCAAAAACAACAAAGCCCAAGCATCTCTGCATGGGCTTTGTTTATTAGATAAAAATAAGCATATAACTTATCTTTTTTCCAATTTTTCTTTAATACGTGCTTTACGGCCAGATAGCTCGCGCAAGTAGTAAAGTTTAGCTTGACGCACATCACCGCGACGTTTTACTGTGATTGAGTCAACAATTGGGCTATGTGTCTGGAAAACACGCTCAACACCAACACCGCTTGAAATTTTACGTACTGTAAACGCTGAATTCAAACCGCGATTTTTAATAGCAATTACCACACCTTCATATGCTTGAAGACGTGATTTGTCACCTTCGGTAACTTTTACTTGTACTACCACAGTATCACCAGGGGCAAAACTTGGTACGTCTGTTTTCATCTGCTCTTTTTCAAGCTGATCAATAATATTACTCATTTTTTATACCTTCTTCCTAGATTTCACAGTCATCCGCAACAATTACTATTAAACTATTTCACTTGCATTAAGTTTAATAGTTTTCAACATTTTTTGCTGTTCTGCTGTCAGAGCTAGGTTAGTTAAAAGTTCTGGTCGCCGTTCCCATGTACGTTTTAATGACTCAAATTGGCGCCATTGGCGAATATGTTCATGATTTCCGCTTAGCAACACCTTAGGTACTGAGTTTTGCTCTATCGAGCAATCTGTCAATACTTCTGGGCGAGTATAATGAGGGCAATCTAATAAACCATCAGAGAAAGAATCTTGCTCTGCTGATTGATTATGTCCTAATACACCCGGTACAAAACGCGCTACCGCATCGATTAGTGTCATCGCAGGGAGTTCTCCACCACTTAACACGTAATCACCAATCGACCATTCTTCATCTACTTCAGCCTGAATAATGCGTTCGTCTATACCTTCATAACGACCTGCTATAAATAACAGTCGCTCTTGCTTGGCTAATTCACGTACACCCGCCTGATCCAACTTGCGTCCTTGTGGCGACAAATATATAACCTTTGCACTCTTTTGATGAGTTGCCTGACATGCGGCTTTAGCAGCATGAATGGCATCACGTAATGGTTGTACCATCATCAACATTCCTGGACCACCGCCATAAGGTCGGTCATCAACAGTTCGGTGTCGATCATTGGTAAAGTCTCTTGGGTTCCACGTATGAAACTCAATTAACTCATTACGAATAGCTCGGCCTGTCACCCCATACTCGGTAATAGCAGTAAACATTTCAGGAAAAAGGCTTATCACCCCATACCATCGTTTATTACTAAGCTCATTATTATTAAGCTTATGGTTACTATTATCCAATTAGAAACCTGGGTCCCAGTCTACATTAATTTTTTTCGTTTTTAGGCAAACCGATTCAATCACTTGTTCAAAAAGATAAGGGATTAATCTTTCTTTTTTGCCAAAGCCATCATTATGATTCGCTTTTACAACCAGTACATCATTCGCGCCTGTTTCCATTATGTCGGAAACCACACCAAGATCGTAACCATTCGTCGTAACAACATTCATGCCTATTAAGTCACGCCAATAAAATTCCCCGTCGGGCAAATCAGCTAACGTTTCGCTATTTACTTGTACTTCAGAGCCAACCAAAGCTTGCGCTTGATCTCTGTCGTCATAACCAGCAATTTTTACAATAAGACCTTTATGCTTACGCCAATCAGTTATTTCAACTGCTTGTATTTTATTTCCTAATTTTAAAGACCAAGGAAAATAGTCTAAAATCGCTTCAGGATCATCAGTAAACGAATGAATTCTCAACCAACCTTTAATACCGTAAACAGCGCCTACTTTACCCAAAGTTACTTGTTGTTCAATGTTTTCCACTTTATCTCCTAAATATACTAATTAATTAAGCTGCTGCTTGAACATCTTTAATTAATTTAGCCACACGATCAGATAAACCAGCACCTTGACCAACCCAATGGTTGATACGATCAAGATCTAAGCGTAATTTTTCAGCTTGACCTTGGGCTGTAGGATTGAAAAAACCAACTTTCTCGATAAAACGACCATCACGAGAATTACGGCTGTCTGCAACAACTACCTGATAGAATGGACGCTTTTTAGCGCCACCACGAGCTAAACGAATGGTAACCATAACCGTCCTCTACTTTTTAATGTTAATAAAAAACACATTAAATAAAAATTTATTTAAGTGCTAAACGTTTTCCAGACATTTTCTGTATAGCCTTATCAAACGAATGACAGGGCGACAGAAAAGCTCGCGTATTCTACGCTTTTGGGCTGAGATTGCAAGAATTATTGCGGGTATCGGCGGATTGAAAAATAAAAGCGCGAATAGAAGCGCGCTTTATTATTATAAAAAAAGATAATAGAAAAAAGCAACTAACGACCAAACATACCGCCGCCCATACCGCCTGGTGGCATCATGCCTTTCATGCCGCGCATCATTTTTTTCATGCCGCCTTTGCCTGACATTTTTTTCATCATTTTTTGCATTTGCATAAATTGTTTCAGCAATCGATTCACATCTTGTATTTGTGTGCCTGAACCCGTGGCAATACGACGCTTACGTGAGCCTTTAATAATATCTGGACGTTGTCGTTCACCTTTAGTCATCGAGTTAATGATCGCTTCCATTTGGTTGGTCATTTTGTCATTTACCTGATCTTTAATTTGCGCAGACATGCCACCCATCCCAGGTAGTTTATCCATTAAACCCATCATGCCACCCATACTTTTCATTTGTACTAGTTGATCACGAAAATCTTCTAAATCAAATCCTTTGCCGCTTTTAACTTTTTTCGCTAATTTTTCAGCTTTTTTACGATCAACTTTTTGTTCTACTTCTTCAATAAGTGATAATACATCACCCATACCCAAAATACGTGACGCAATCCTGTCAGGATGAAACGGTTCTAACGCTTCAATTTTTTCGCCTACCCCTAAAAACTTAATCGGTTTACCGGTAATATGACGAATAGATAAAGCCGCACCACCACGCGCATCACCATCAGTTTTAGTTAAGATGATGCCTGTTAAGGGTAAAGCTTCATTAAATGCTTTCGCCGTATTGGCGGCATCTTGCCCCGTCATTGCATCAACAGTAAACAAGGTTTCAACAGGGTTTATTGCTTTATGCAACGCTTGAATTTCGCCCATCATCGCTTTGTCTATATGCAAACGACCCGCTGTATCAACAATTAACACATCAATAAAGTTTAATTTTGCATGCGCGATAGCTGCATTGGCTATATCAATAGGTTTTTGTGTGATGTCACTGGGGAAAAACTCAACATCTATTTCACTAGCTAAAGTTTCAAGTTGTTTAATTGCCGCAGGACGATAAACATCTGCACTGACCACTAACACTTTTTTCTTTTCACGTTCTTTTAAGAATTTTGCTAATTTGGCAACGGAGGTAGTTTTACCTGCCCCTTGTAGACCCGCCATAAGTACCACTGCTGGTGGCGCAGTTTTTAAATCTAACGCTTCGTTAGACTCCCCCATGGCCATTTCAAGTTCAGACTGTACTATTTTTACAAAAACTTGCCCCGGATTTAAACTATTTGAGGTTTCTTGCCCAATAGCACGCTCTTTTACTTTAGCAATAAATTCTTTAATAACAGGTAAAGCAACATCGGCTTCAAGCAATGCCATGCGCACTTCACGTAAAGTTTCTTTTATATTATCTTCGGTTAAGCGACCACGGCCACTAATATTTTTTAACGTTTTGGTTAAACGGTCAGTTAAGTTCTCAAACATAGGGCTCTCTGTAAACTCTTTATTATAAAGAATGCTTTTAGTAAAATAGCCGTAAAAGCAAAGGTAAGGTAAATATTTTAATTATGCACCATTATACCGATAGTAAGTGTATGCGAAAACCGCTATTTTAATTTTTTGATTTATTTACTCATTATAACTTTATGGTAAACTCTGTTTTACAAAAAAAAGCATACCTAAATGTTTTTTCAATTTAGATTTTAATAGCCGTATTTAAAATAATATTTTAAACGTGTGGAGCGCTTTGTGGATTTAATCAGTTTATATTCAATCACAGCATTTATTGCTTATTTTATTGCGACTTTTGCAATACTAACACGACTATTTCATCCCAGCGGTCCTAATCACTGCATCACCATGTCGTTTGGTTGTGTTGCAGTAATAATTCATACCTTATTAATGCATCATTTATTATTTATTCAAAGTGATGAAATTAACTTTAACCTTATTAATGTTGTTTCGTTAGTTGCTTTACTTATTTCACTTACCGTTACCGCTATCGCTTTAAAGTTTAAGGCTAATTTACTCTTGCCTGTGGTGTATAGTTTTTCAGGCATTTGGTTGATCGCTGCATTATTTATTCCACCCACCGTACATTTATTACCCGCTCATGAAAAATTAATGCTAATTGCTCATATTGTGATTGCCTTAATTGCTTATTGTATTTTAATTATTGCTACTTTATATGCTTTTCAGGTGAGCTACATTACTCATAAATTAAAAAGTAAAAATATCGCAGCAGTAAATCATTTACCACCGCTTATGCAAGTACAACATCAATTGTTTTTAATTTTGGCTATTGGTACATTCTGTCTTTTTGTTAGTCAATTAGCGGGCTTTATTTTTCTCGACAATTTATTTTCCAAAGAAAATGCACATAAAACGGTGTTATCTATTCTCGCCTTATTAGTATATTGCACCATTTTATGGGGTCACTTTAAAAAAGGCTGGCGAGGTCATCGCGTACTTATATTAACGGTTATCGCTTCATTTTTATTAACAACAGCCTATTTTGGCAGTCGTTTTGTGAAAGAGTTTCTCTTATCGTAAAATTTAAGGTATAAACTAACTTTATTCTATATTTTCAAAAATTGTATTTACAATATCATCTTGATCAAAACAAGGTAAATACAACTTGTTAAACTAAAAAAGGCTTTATGCTTGAACGATATATCTACTGCGACGTTATTTACCATTCTTGGTATTTTAATTGTTATTTCTGCTTATTTTTCTAGTTCTGAAACTAGCATGATGTCGCTTAATCGTTATCGATTAAAACATCTTGAAAAACAAAAACACAAAGGCGCTAAGCGAGTCAGTAAATTACTCGCTCGCCCTGATCGTTTGATTGGTTTAATTTTAATTGGCAATAATCTTGTCAATATTGCCGCAGCCTCTGTAGCAACTATTATAGGGTTACGCTTGTATGGCGATATCGGTGTATTAATTGCTCCTATAATTTTAACTTTAATTATTCTTATTTTTGCCGAAGTTACCCCTAAAACCTTGGCTGCGCTTTACCCTGAAAAAGTAGCATTTCCTAGCTCAATATTATTATCTGCTTTAATGGTCGTGTTATTTCCTGCTGTGGTTATCGTAAACTGGATAACCAATGGTATTTTAATGTTGCTTGGCATTAGCCATGAGCAACGTGAACAACATAGTTTAAGCTCAGAAGAATTACGCACGGTTGTAAATGAGTCTGGTGCTTTATTAGACGCACGTGATCAAAATATGTTAGTAGGTATTTTAGATCTTGAAAAAGTCACCGTTGAAGACATTATGATCCCGCGCAGCGAACTGGTGGGTATTGACATTAATGACGACTGGAAAATTATTCAAAAACAATTAACGCAAGCAAATCACACCCGTGTATTACTTTATCGTGACACTATTGATGATGTAGTTGGCTATATTCACATGCGCGATGTGGTTAAATTGTTATCGAAAGGACAATTTACTAAAGCCACACTTTTGCGCGCGGTGCGTGAAATTTACTTTATCCCTGAAGGCACCCAGTTAAACATTCAATTGGTTAAATTTCAGCGAGTTAAAGAGCGCTTAGCCCTTGTTGTTGATGAGTATGGCGATATACAGGGCTTAGTAACTTTAGAAGATATTCTTGAAGAAATTGTGGGTGACTTTACCACTTCGGCAGCACCGACCACCAGCGAAGAAGTACAGCTACAACCTGATGGTAGTTATTTAGTTGATGGTAGCGCGACTATTCGTGACATTAATAAAGAGATGTCTTGGAAATTCCCTACTGATGGTCCAAAAACCCTTAATGGACTTATTGTTGAATATCTAGAGGACATTCCACAAACCAAGTTAAGTACTCGTATTGCAGGTTATCCGATCGAAATTATTGATGTTAGCGACAATATGATCAAAACAGTGAGGATCTTGCCTGATAACTATATAGCCACTAATAGCGACGACGACTAGTCACTACCACACTCCACTTTACCCTGTTTAAATAGCGTTAAAATAATTTTAGCGTTATCTCATTTTAAGAAAAAATACGATAAAAAGGTCTATAAAGCATCATTTTGTGGATAATATTAAAACAGCAGATGTTATCTACAGGTTTATCCACAGCATCTTTGTAGTTATTAACTTTCCACAATTTCTGTGGATAACAATAGCAAGCTCAATAAGGACGCGAAGTCTCATTTTGCAAACGCTTTTTAGCAAAAAAAAGATCTTTTTTTTATCCTTTTGATCTAAACCGCAGCAGCACAAGGATCGCTTAAAAAATGTATGATTTTTGGCTAGTTGGCAAACATTATGCTGGTAAATCTTGCTTGAACTAAATAACAAAAAACATCACAAAATACGACGTTTTTCGTAAAATTGTTTTAATACAAATAACAATCATTGCAACTAGGTTAGTGATTAACCAAAAAATAACCGCCATAACCAACCATGATCTAAATTACTTTCGCAACTTTTAAGTTGACTGTTATAGCGTTTAGCGCGATTATCAACTTTGCGTGCTACTTTAACTAACCAAGGTTTTCGTTTATAGCTACGTTTTCTAAAACCGCCCCAACCTTCGTGATAATTTAAATACTGACTATAAGTATCCCATTTAGACACTTTATTTAGTTTATGCGTTTTATAGACAAACCACGCCATAAAATCGATAGCATCTTCAAAATCATCACGATCAGCGCCCGAATTATCTGTTTCTCGAATATAATCCTCCCAAGTCATCGTTTTAGCTTGTGAATAACCATAAGCACTACTAACACGTCCCCAAGGAATAAATCCGAGTAAATAATCTCTTGGAGGCAATGCCTGTGCTTTAAAAGAGCTTTCTTGGTACATCATACTCATTGGCACATGAATAGGTACACCCCAACGCTCACGCGCATCTTTAGCAGCAAAATACCAATCACGGTGTTCACGAAATATTTCACAAATATTTTCGGGATTTTTAGGGGGGGGCGTCACACAAGCACTTAATGAAGTTATAAGCACTGGCATAATAAAAAAAGATCTATTTAATTTCATAACGCTAACAATAAAATAATAATAGTTATAATCATGCCAGAAAGCGTTAATAAATAAAGTGATTAAAGCAATATAATCCACAATATATTAATCAATTCATGCCTATTTGAAATAAAGATAATAAAAAGTTAATAAAAAGAAAATTTTTTTGAACTATAGTAGATAAGTGTACTCATAGTATATGAGTGTTTTTCCCTTAGTGTTTCATGTTTTTAGCGCCTATTCTTTTTTCATAAAGTCAGGCGCTTTTTTTTGGCTGTTATTTGCTTATTTTTTTGAAAGGTTTTTTGAAAATAATTTAAATTACTTTGAACTATATACGTATTCAAAGCTCTTACTTAATGAGAGTTCTTCCCTTAGTGTTTCATGTTTTTAGCGCCTATTCTTTTTTCATAAAGTCAGGCGCTTTTTTTTGCCTGTTTTTTGCTTATTTTTTTGAAAGGTTTTTTGAAAACAATGTAAATTACTTTGAACTATATACGTATTCAAAGCTCTTACTTAATAAGAGTTCTTCCCTCTCTTGATACATAGTGTTTCATGTTTTTTTAGCGCCTAATCTTTTTTCATAAAGTCAGGTGCTTTTTTTTGGCTGTTATTTGATGAATTTTTTTTGAAAGGTTTTTAAAAGGTTTTTTGAAAATAATTTAAATTACTTTGAACTATATACGTATTCAAAGCTCTTACTTAATAAGAGTTCTTCCCTCTCTTGATACATAATTTTTCATGTTTTTAGCGCCTANTCTTTTTTCATAAAGTCAGGNGCTTTTTTTTGNCTGTTNTTTGNTGNATTTTTTTTGAAAGGTTTTTTGAAAGNTTTTTTGAAAACAATGTAAATTACTTTGAACTNNATACGTATTNAAAGCTCTTACTTAATAAGAGTTCTTCCCTCTCTTGATACATAGTTTTTCATGTTTTTAGCGCCTATTATTTTTGCAACAGCATAAAGTAAGGCGCTTTTTTTTATCTAATTTTTAATAAATTAAATTCGTGGGCAAAATGTATTCCCTACTCAGAAATAAAACACCGTAGGGTGGCACATGAGGTACGAATGCCCACCTTTATCAAATTAACCATTAAGGTTTCATATTTTTAACGATTAATTTTTACTTAAAGATCATAATTGTTTTTATTATTGATTACTGGAAAGAATTTTTTAAATAATAACATTGAATGTTTTTTGAACTATTTTTAAAAGCAGTACTCTTACTATATGAGAGCAAAACTTCCCTGGATTGCTTTTCATTATTATAAGCGCGTTGCCCTAACGCGCTTTTTTTTTGCCTATGATTTTTGTTTTTAAATTCAGCCAAGTTATTTTTTAAAATAATGAAATAAAAAATCATCAAAATTCATGGTGTCAGCATTTTCAATCGCTTGTTGATCGTCATGTGACTGAGCAGCTTTAACAATAAAATGATCTTCATCATAATGCTGATAATTACGTGCTAATATCTGCTGGCGATATTTTTTGGCGGTTGCTAGTGTGAATTCTGTAAGGCTATGTTCATTGTCTTTGGCTATCGCTAAAAGTTGTGCCGATAATGTTTTTGACGGATCGTTAATTTTAGTGAGTTCACGACTAACAGCTTTAGTATAATCATCAGTTTTATAAGCTAAATCTAATGTTTTGGCTACCTCTGCGAGTTCAGTAAATATTTCATTACCCCACTGTGGTATTGATTTAACACTATTTTGATCTTTTAACTGTAATTGCGGATCACGACCACGTAAGACCACTTCATCCATATTTTTCTCATACACTTTTTGGCTGTCACAATCTAAATTTTCATTTGGTACTAAGGCACAAAAGGTTAAAAACACATCTAAAAAGTGAATTTGCTCAACGCTAATACCCGTATCAACAAAAGGATTTACATCTAAGGCACGTACTTCTATATATTCTACACCACGCTCAAATAAGGCATCACTAGGCTTTTCACCCGATTTAATCACCCGTTTAGGACGAATAGGTGCATATAGTTCGTTTTCTATTTGTAATACATTAGTATTTAACTGTTGATACTTACCATCAACTTTAACGCCTAATTTAGCAAATTCTTCACTGGGTAAGTTAATCGCAGTTTTAACACCCGCAACGTAATTTTCTAAACTGTCATAACAAATGCGTAACGCGGCTTGTGAGCTGCTGGTATAGCCTAAATCACTCATTCTCAGCGAGGTGGCATACTCAAGATATAAATAGCCGCTTGCTGTTTTTTTAAAGGGTAGTTTTTGTGGTTTGTCTTGTAAAAAAGAAGGGCAAATCAACGGTGAGCTACCAAATAAATAGGGGATCAACCAACAATAACGCTTGTAATTACGCAATAGTGCAAAATAACGTGCTGAAATAAAGTCAGTTAAATCATCAACACTTGCCGTTTTTTGTTCTGTTGTTTCTTCTAAACTAGAAGAAATTTTTTGTACTGAACGCCAAAAATCATGCGAAAATGAAAAATTAAAATGAATACCTGAAATGACTTGCATCATGCTGCCATAACGGTTTTTTAACCCTTGGCGATAAACCGTTTTCATTTTACCAATATTCGACGTACCGTATTGAGCTAGCGGTATCTTAGTTTCATCTCCAACAAAACAAGGCATGCTTAACGGCCATAATAGTTCACCATCAAGCTGTGACAGTGTAAATTTTTGAATATCTTGTAGTTGTTTAATCGATGTTGCTGCATCATGACTTACAGGGGTAATAAATTCGAGCAGGTTTTCAGCATAATCAGTAGTAATTTGCGGGTGCGTTAATGCCGAACCGAGCGCCTTATTATGTGGCTGCTGTGATAATTCGCCATGCGCATGTACGCGTAACGTTTCTCGCTCAATTCCCCGACCGATCCCCGATAAGGTGTTTAAATAAGGTGCTTGTGCAAACGCTGATAAATACTGTTTTAATGATACCGTCAAAATGACTCCATAGGCAGGTTCATCTCACTACACATAAGTAAACCCGCACAATAACAACCAAGTGATTAAACTTGGGGTTAATTAATAATTTTCAATGCCTAAATTCAAGAGATAAAAACATCTAATGAGCTACGTTTAATTCTTTTAGTGTTAAATTGAGTTTTAACGCTAATTTTTCTAATTGCGGCTTAACGACTTTANCATCTCCAACTACAAGCCATTGCATTGGCTGTGCTAATTCTTCAGCCGCAAGTGTATTTAGTTCATCTAAACTAATATGACTAATAATATCAGTTTGTTGAACTCCATAATTTTTCGGTAAATTATATTGTATTAACTGTCGTAAAAAACCACTTTTTTGTCTTGGGGTTTCATAACTTAACGCTTCATTTTGTGAAATAGCTTGGCGCATAAAGTTGGCTTCTACGGCTGTCATACCCTGCTTTTTATATTGTGCTAGCTCTTTAATTACCTCAAGCATAGCATCAGCAGTATGCGCTTGCTTAACACTTGCACTAACACTAAAAGATCCGAGTGTTTTACCNCCAGAAAAACCACTATGTGCACCATAAGTATAACCTTTGTCTTCACGNAAATTTAAGTTGATACGACTATTAAAAGCNCCACCTAANGGNTAATTCATNANNGTNGCCTTNAANAAATNTCCCNGTNGCATCATAAGGCATAGCACGACGAAGCAAAGTAATATTCGCTTGTTTTGCATTTGGAACATTAATAAAACTGATTATTTTATCATTAAGTTGTGGAAATTTTTTATAAGCAGGAATACTGTAATCATTACCTTGCCAGCTTTTTAAAGAACCTAATTTTGCTAATACATCCACTTTACTCACATCACCAACAATGACTAAATTACTATATTTAGGTGAGAAATAGTGCTGATAAAAGTGTTTAATATCAGCCAAGGTAATAGTTGATACCGTTTTTATAGTACCACTATTAGGTAAGCCCACTCGGTTATTTATACCGTACAATACTTGTTTGCGCGCACGAGCAGCTATACTATTAGGATCTTTTAAGCTTTGTTGCAACCCCTGTAATAATTGATTTTTTACGCGATCAAAATCTGCTTGTTTAAACGCTGGATTAAACATCACATCAAGCATTAAATTAATGGTAGCATCTAAGTTTTTAGTTAGGCTAGTCACTTGAATATAAGTATTTCGACCCGAAGCGCCGACTGAAATATCACTACCTAATTTTGCTAACGCATCAGATAATTCTTCTTTAGAATAATTAGTGGTACCTTGCTCCATTAATGAGGCGGTTAATGACGCTAAACCTGCTTTATTTATAGGATCTAATAAGGGACCCCCTTCTAAACTCAGTAATAAACTTACCGTGGGTGTTTCAGAGTTTTTACTACCAATAACTTTCAAACCATTAGTAAAGTTTTTCACCCAAAAACTAGGTACTTTAATGGTTGGATTATTGCCAGCAGGTGGCATGTTATTGCGATCAAAACTTGATTGGTTAGCCGTAATTGTTAAGGCTTGCTCAGCAATTTTTGGCGGGTGACTAACATCGGGTAGGTTAAAGTTATCTTGATGAGCGATCATTGCTGATAATTTTTTAGCCGGCAAACCTTTAGGTACGACTGATAAAACTGCTGCACCTTTATTTTTAATATATTTTTTATAGACACGCATAACATCAGCTTTAGTTACATGCTCATAACGCGATAATTCTTGCTGAGTAAAATTGGCATTGCCCGTAAAGGTTTCAAATGAAGCTAAACTTGACACTTTACCCGCGACACTTTGCAAACCATAAATAGTACCTGTTTCTATGCTTACTTTGGTTTTTAATAAATCATCATCATTAACACCACGTTGTTCAAACTCACTTAAAGTTTTGTTAATGGCTGCTTGTAATTTAGCTAACGACAAGCCTTGTTGTGGATTAGCAATAGCATAAAAATTCATAGTACAGGCTAGTTCTTTACAAGGGTGGCTAGCACTTGCTTGTACCGCTAAACCTGTTTTAACTAAATTTTGATATAATAATGAGGTTGAACCATTACCTAAAATATTCGCTAACACATCTAAAGCTGCTTCGTCTTTATGCATGGCATAAACAGTAGGAAAACTTATATAAAGTAACGGTAAGTTAATATTATCGGTTAGCGTGTAATAGCGATTTTCAGCTAAAGTCACTAATTTTTTGGGCATTTTGTCAACTTTGGGTCCTGATTTAATATCACCAAAATATTTCGCTACCCAAGCGAGTGTTTTGGTTTCATCAAAATCACCGCCTATAGTTAATACCGCATTATTAGGACCATACCAGCGCGTAAAAAACTGTTTCAAGTCAGTTAATGTTACTCGGTCTAAATCAGGCATAAAGCCTATAGTCGGCCAAGAGTAAGGGTGTCCTCGCTGATAAAGCATTTGATTTATCGTTTCGCCAAGTCGACCATAAGGACGATTATCGACATTTTGTCCACGCTCATTTTTAACGGTGGCGCGTTGTACCTCAAATTTTTTCTCGGTAAGGGTTTCTAATAAATACCCCATACGATCAGATTCAAGCCATAGCATCTTTTCTAATTGATTATTCGGCACAGTTTCGTAATAGTTAGTACGATCGGTATTAGTCGTACCATTTAAACTACCGCCACTTTGGGTAACTATTTTAAAATGTTGTTCATCAGCTACGTGTTTAGAACCTTGAAACATCATGTGTTCAAAAAAATGCGCAAAACCTGATTTTCCTAGTTGCTCACGCGCTGAACCTACATGATAAGTTACATCAACATGCACCAAAGGATCAGAATGGTCTTGATGAAGAATAACGGTTAAACCATTGTTTAAGCGATATTTTGTATAAGGGATAACAATTTTATTAGGCTGCGCTTTTACCTGTTCAATAAAAGTGACGCCTTGCGGTAGCGGTGTTGTTAATTCAACGCCTGAAGATGTGGTTAACGGGATTGACGAATTACAAGAAAATAAAAATACGGTTGCGAATAAAATGGTTAATAAGCGTGTTATTAATCGTTTAAATTGAAACATTGGTGACCTTAAAAAAATTCCATCTAATAATCAGTGCTTAATATAATAACTCAGCACTGATTATTAAAGAACTTTCACCCTAATATTGGTTTAAAATAGTAAATAAATGTGATTGTAGCTAATTATTCGAATTCAAGTTTATTGATAGATATTGTTTTTCTATAAAACAAAATTAACAATAGACAAAGTAAAAGATAGACAAAACTACCACCACCAGTGGTCTTATTGGTTTCTACTACCACAACCGTATTGGTAACAGTAATCGTTACAGAACTTTTAACCTCATCAACGCCATCAGTTACCGTTAACTCAAAAATTAATGCCGTGTTATTGTCAACATTGGGTGCGCTAAATGAGGGCGATAAACTATCACTATTGGTTAACGTTACAGTGGCACCACTCGTTTGTTGCCATGCATAAGATAATGTATCACCATCATCATCACTTATGCTTGCATTTAAATTAACGATGTTCCCTTCCTTTATTGTCTGATTGCTTCCTGTTGAGACTATTGGAGCCCTGTTAACATTATTTATCGAAATATTAAGAGTATCTACAACGCTATCTTTGCCATCACTAACCGTTAGTTGTAAAACAATAACCTGCGCCGTTAGCCTATCGACTTCTGGCATGGTAAAAGTAGGAGTTAAAGTATCACTATTGGTTAAAACAACCTCAATACCACTAAGCTGCTGCCAACTAAAAGTTAACGTATCATTATCAGCATCACTAGCGGTTGCTGCTAAAGTAATATTACTACGTTCATCAGCAACAATATCGTCACCAGTTGCCACAATAGGAGGTATGTTAGTAGAAACACGTTTTTCCACACCTAAAGCCTTTAGGTAATTATTATATACAAGTGCTTTTTCATACTTAGGGTATGTAGAGACCAAACAACTAGCAACCACCATTTTAGCCGCAGTGGCAGCATAAGTTTTGCTTAAAGCACAGCTTCCAGAGGCTTCCAACCATTGACTAGCAGTCCAATCATAATATTGCCCATTTGCAGTTAAAATGCTATTAGCCTCACCTTTAGCGTTTTCTAGTAAGTCATTATTAACAGGATAATTTAAGTCGCTAACATCTACATTTATATTTTTTTCTTCATAAACAAGATCACCGGTTATGGACGTTGTTGAAAGTCCTATTTGAGTTACATTAATCCCGAGTAATGCCTGTAAATCAGGTGTTGAGCCAATAACATTTTCACCTTCTATAATTAGTTTTCCACCTTGTTCAAGATAATTTTTGATGTTTAAAATGTCTTCTGCTGTTGCTGGTTTAGCGACGCCTGTAGAGNTTTTACTACCACCACCAACATCAACCCAAGGAGTATTAGCTGTACCATAATTAAGGTGCACTAAAGCGAAATCTGTTACAGATAAAGGAAAGATAAAATTAGCATTAACGGTCTCTATTTCTGCTTTATCAAGCATGGTCATTAATTGTTGATCTTTTTCACTATGTAAATTGATATACAAGTTGTGTTGTTGTCCATCTAAAAACATAATATTTCTTGTTTCTGCACTTTGCTGGTCATTCATATTGGTTGCAACAGCCCTTAATTGATGTTGGCCAACTAACATTAAATCATTGCTAAGGGTCAACTCATAAGGCGGTTCAACAAGTGTGCTAGCTAGTACATCATCAATAAATAATTCTATTGTTTTAACACTGCCACTAACAACATTTACATTAAGTAAATCATTTGGATGCACAACTTGATGCTCATTTATCGATGGCAAGGTAAAATCAATAACATTTTGATAAATTTCGGCATCAAAATTAATAATAGCCGCTGTTTCCACGATGTTGTCAACTACCACTCCAGTATGTAGCCCTGCATTATCTCTGCTTTGTGGTAGGGAGCTTGGTGTAAAGCTATTTCCAGCATGATAAAAATCTCCTGCATCGGCAGCACTCGCATTTTTTTCAATTTCACCTAAACCATCCGCTTGTACTAAGCGAATAAATTTATTATCACTATAGCTGTTATCATTCTCAAACCATCCCCACTGATTTAAACTTGCATCAACATGCCAAATAACAAGCCCCTCACTAGGTAAATTTTGATCATTTTTTACTTTGTTTCTATATTCAACCATAAAAAATTCATCATATTTAGTACTAGCGTCTGCATCTTTCATAATCAATAAAGCATTCGCATTCGTGCTAGAAGGTAATAAACTCACTTCACCAGCACCACTGCCGACAATATCAGGGGTGATCCAACCTAAAATATACTTACTAAAAGCGTTATGATCATTTCCTCCTGCCATTTGATCCATACCACCAACACCTCCTTTAGGGCCAATACTAGCGTCGTAATCATAATAATCAGGTAAACCTAGTGCATGCCCCGTTTCGTGAATTAATGTGGATGGAGAAAATTTACCGCCTTCGTCATAAGAATAAGAAATTTGTTGCCAAGAAAGACTGTTAATCGTTTTTCCATCAACAATATAAGTATCATCACCAAAACCAGAAAAAGTTCCCCACCATAAGCTTGCCCACTCACCTGTTGGTCCTGTCCAAATAACGGCAATATAATCAATAGCGCCATCACCATCATTATCATATTGGCTAAAATCATGTCCTAGTGCATCGTGATAATTAATAGCATCTTTAATCACTTGCTGTTTTACTTGCCAAGCATTACTACCATCATCAATAGGTCGATCATAATCAGTTTTATACCAATCGAGTACATTACCTTGAATATTTAATTGCTCATATGATGAACGCTTATAAAAATTAGTTAAACTATCATTGGGAAATTGATCCGCATCACCGCCGCCAAAAATTAAATTATCAACGACTTCTCGGGTATTTGTATCGGTATGAGGATAATCAGGAAATTCAACAAGCAGAACTAATATTTTAGGAGAACCTGTGCTAGGGAAGTACCCATCAAGCGGATCAATATAATTTGCATCATTTTTAGTAATGGTTTTATTATTTTTTTGCGCCGTTAATAATTGTTGATTGCGTTGTTGTAATTTTCGAGCAAATGACTGATCAAATTTATAATTGCCTAAAGCTTTAGCTTGATCAATACGTTTAAGTAAAGAGCCATCTTTTTTATAACGTGCTAATTGTTCAAGTGTTGGTGGTTGTGTCGCNAAGGCAATAAAACTATAATTAAGAAAAATGAAGATCAATAATAATTTTTTTAACATGTTAGTCCCTTAATAAGATACGTGAGTGTTTGACTCCCTTTAATTTTACGAAATTATAACGAGTTATTTACCCATGTCAAACGTCATAGACTATAAGTAATTTAATGTCTCATAAATATATTTCCTCGCCTTTATTCGCGCTTATCGATCAACAAGACAATTTTATTGTTATCAATAAAATTGCTGGTGTTAATTTTCATGATGAAGATGAGCTTGGCCAAGGTTTGTTCAACCAAGTAAAAACACAGCTTAACTTAAACGAGCTATATCCAGTACATCGTTTAGATAAAATGACTTCTGGCATTGTTATAATGGCAAAAAATTTAGCAACAGCACAGCAATTTCAACAATTATTCAGCGAACATCAGATTGAAAAATATTATCTTGCTCTGAGTGATAAAAAACCAAAAAAAAAGCAAGGGCTAATTAAAGGTGATATGACAAAAAGTCGACGCGGTAGTTATAAATTATTACATAGTCAAAAAAAACCCGCGATCACACAATTTTTTTCTTACAGTATGGGTGATGGACAACGCCTTTATTTATTAAAACCACATAGTGGTAAAACACATCAAATACGCGTGGCGTTAAACAGTATTGGTGCGCCTATTTTAGGTGATAATCGTTATTCAGGTAACAAAGCAGAACGCGGTTATCTACACGCCTATGCGATTAAATTTACCTTAGCCGAGCAACAATATTCATATCTTTGTTTACCTACTGAGGGATCGTTGTTTTTATCAGAAAAGGGAGTTAGTACATTAACTGCAATTTCATCACCTTGGCAACTCAATTGGCCAAAAATTTAACTCTAGCACTTAGCACCTAGGCTCTAAGTGCTAAGCTTACAATGAATGAATAAACACCGCAGCAATCGCCGTTGGACAAACAAACTTTATATACCAAGGCCAAATTTTCCAAAACAAGGTATTTTCAACATCATCATTGCCTTGTTTTATTTCTGCTAAAATAGAGTTTCGATACCAAATCCACCCAACAAATACACAACACAACATTGCAATAATAGGTTGTCCGTATTGAGTTGAAATCATCGCGACTAAATCGAGCATAAAGCTAATGTTTAGCACAATAATAATGCTTAACACTAAAATACCTAACCCAATATAAGTAGTTGCTTTAGTACGTTCCATATCATGACGTTCGACCGCATACGATACTGGTCCTTCTAACATTGAAATAGACGAGGTTAATGCGGCAATAGTCATTAACACAAAAAAGGCAAACCCAACAAACAGTCCCATGACACCCATACCATCAAATAACGATGGCAGCACAGTAAAGACTAAATTTGATCCTGAAATTAAACTACCGTCTTCAGCAAAAATAGCCACACCTTGCGCCTGCGCCACATACATAGCAGGAATAATTAACAAGCCCGCTAAAAAAGCAATTGAAACATCAATTAACGTGACTTGTGCGCCTAAACTCACTAGATTTTCTTTTTTAGAAATATACGAACCATAAATAATCATCACACTGGTACCGAGTGATAAAGAGAAAAATGCTTGCCCAAGTGCACTGATTAATAAATCAGCATCAAAAACACGTGATAAATCAGGTTGCAAATAAGCTTTTAAACCCTCGCTTGCACCCTCTAAGCTCATTACATATATAATTAATACCGTTAACAAAATAATCAACATTGGCATTAAGCGTTTCGACCATTTTTCAATACCGTCTTCAACACCACGGCGAATAATAAAAATAGTTAATAGCATAAATAAAGCAGTAAAAATAAGATTACGTGCCAGTGATTGATTAACAAACCATTGTGCCGCATCATTAAAACCAAATAAGCGCACCACAGGATCAATAGCAAACGACATCATCCAACCCGCTAAAATCCCATAAAAACTTAAAATAAGTGCAGCGGCAATAATACCGCCAAAACCAACCATAAAAGCAAAACGTTTTTGCCATAAATTATGCGACATTTTTTGTAATGATGTTACGGCATTCGCTTGTCCATATCGACCAATTAACAATTCAGCCATAAACGCGGGATAAGCCAAACAAAATGCTAATACCAAATAAACTAAAACAAAGGCGGCTCCACCATTACTAGCGGTTTGTGTGGGAAATCCCCAAATATTACCTAAACCCACAGCAGAGCCTGCGGCTGCCATAATAAAACCAAAACGCGAACTAAAACCGCCTCGTGAAACTCCCACCTAAACACCTCAACTTATATTTTATTAGTAATTATATTGATAACTTTATGAATAATTATCGTTATCATTTTTATTATATGGCTGACAATCTACTGAAAAAGGCACAAAAAAAATAGCTTTATCGGCATTTAATTAACCATTAAAGCTATTTCTCGACTTTCTAGCTGTAAAGCTTGGCTTACTTTGAATGGAAAGTTATTAGTTTTTCAAGCGTTATGAGATCCTGACCTGCGTCAGAATGATGAATTGTCGATAGTTAGGACTATCATGCTGAACTTGTTTCAGCATCTAATCTCATCCAAAACTTATTAACATACACGAGGGGAAAGCAACAACAAACCTAATCTTTAAAATTATTAAATTGAAATGATTGTTCTAATTCAGTTTCGCGCACTAATTTCATCACTGCTTGCAAATCATCACGTTTTTTACCCGTAATACGAATTTTGTCACCTTGAATTGCCGCTTGTACTTTGAGTTTGCTGTCTTTTATTATTTTTACTAATTTTTTAGTAACCGCTTGCTCTATACCTTCTTGAAACGTCACTTGCTGAGTAAAGGTTTTACCCGAGTGATTACCAGTGCCTAAGGTCATTGCTTTAGCATCAATATTGCGTTTACTTAATTGATTACGAATAATATCGAGCATTTGATTCACTTGAAAATCCATTTCAGCTTTAACGGTGATCGCGGGTGATTTCCATTCAAAACTTGCTTCTACGCCTCTAAAATCGAAACGAGTGCTTAATTCTCGGGTTGCATTTTCGGTGGCATTACGCACTTCGTCTAAATTAGTTTCTGAGACAATATCTAATGATGGCATGAGTTTTTAGCCCTTTTGAGTGATTTTTTTTGAATAAGATAAATAAATTTTCTCAATATTAACAAAAGCTTTTACTTATCGCTAGTTAAGCACCTGTGATAACATAAGTTTATTTACAAAATAATATTAATAAAATGATGAATATTGTGATAGTTGGGCAGGGAGCCATGGGTTTACTTTGGCATCACCATTTACAAGCGTTAACAGGCAATATTGTAAAAATCACCTTATTACCCTCACAAAATTTCGGACAAAAACTTTCACCCCATAAACAGCCAAAAATCAACTATAACTATACTCATTTAAATGGGTTAAGTGAACAATGTTCTTATCAAATAGCACAGAGTAAGCATCTAAATAATGCCGATGTCATCATACTCTGCGTAAAGTCTTATCAAGTTAAACAAGTTTTAGTGAGCATTGCTGCTAAATTAAATAAAAGCGCTATGATTATACTCGCGCATAACGGCATGGGCACCTTAACTGATATTGATAATTCAGTCTTAAAACAACACGCTATTTTAGCTCTATTAACCACTCATGGTTGTGCGCGTTCCGTGCCTACACATATTATTCATACCGGCTCAGGAAACAGCGATTTAGGACTTCTATCCGGAGAGTTATCAGTAAGCACTATTAAAAATATAACCCAGCTTTTACAACAAGCCTTACCAAACGTACAATGGCATAAAAATATTATTGAAAAACAGTGGTTAAAATTAGCCGTGAACTGCGTAATAAATCCTCTAACGGCACTTTATAACATTAACAATGGCGATATAAACTCAGCACAATTCGTTGAAATTAAAACAATGCTTCTCAATGAACTTGTTCTAGTTGCTAAAGCGGAGCAATATAATTTTAACACCACTGAACTGTTAACATTAGTTAATCAAGTTGCTACAACAACAGCAAAAAACTGTTCATCTATGCGCGCCGATATTTTAGCTCGAAGAACAACCGAAATAGATTATATTAATGGTTATATTCACCGTTTAGGGTTAAAACATGATATCGCCACCCAAAAAAATACGCAGCTATGGCAACAAATTAAACAGCTAGAAGCAAACTAGACAAGCTTAAAAAATAAACTTGTTGTATATTAGTTTTATAATAAATAAAACGAGCAAAATACCATCATGAAAAACATTATTTTTACGATACTTTTATTATTATTAGACTTTTTCACAACGAATTATGCTCACGCGAAAAGCACCTTATATTACAATATCAATGGTTATACCTTAAATGAAAAAGGCACGTTAATTCAGTTTAACGCAATACAATTTAACAAAGATAAAATAGAACGAATTTTTAAAACCGATAAGCAACTACCTAACAACAAAAAACTCATCAAAATTAATGGACACGGAAAAACCATGCTACCAGGGCTTATTGATGCCCATGGGCATGTACTTTCTTATGGATTAAGTTTATTACAAGTTGATTTAACCGCAACGACTAGCGAACAAGCAGCCGTTAAACGAGCACTAAAATTTAGTCGTGAAAATCCACTACGAGCAAATGATTGGTTGTTAGGTCGAGGATGGAACCAAGTGTTATGGCAGGGTAAACATTTTCCACAAGCAATCAACTTAGATGAGTATTTTAAAAATACACCAATATGGTTTAAGCGTATAGATGGTCATGCAGGTTGGGCAAATACTAAAGCGATGGCTTTAGCCGGCGTATCCAACCAAACACTTACACCTGCGGGAGGGGAAATAATAAAAGATAAAAATGGTGATCCAACTGGCGTTTTTGTTGATAATGCCATGGCATTGATCACTGATAAAATTCCTCCTTTATCACAACAGCAAATACAATTTGCGCTAGTAAAAGCGATGAAATCACTCGCTAGTGTCGGTTTAACCTCAGTACATGATGCAGGTATTAGTAATGATAATATTAAGGCCTATAAAAGTTTAGTTGCCGCACATAATATGCCGATCAGAATTGATGCAATGATCGATATTAACGACAAGCATATTAAAGAGTTACTCAAACAAGGATATTTTCGTTCTAAAGACGATAAGTTTATTATTAATAGTGTAAAAATATCGGCTGATGGTGCATTAGGTAGTCGTGGCGCAGCCTTAATAAAAGACTATTCTGATCAACATGGCAACAAAGGCTTATTACTCTATACCCCCGAAAAACTCGATCTTTTAATAAAAACGGTATTAGATGCTGGCTTTCAAGTAAATACTCACGCCATTGGTGATAGAGCTAATAAAATCATCTTAGATCTTTACGAAAAACACATTACCGATGTTCACAAAAAAGCACTTCGCAACCGCATTGAACATGCGCAAGTATTACGCCTAGAAGATATTCCGCGTTTTGCCAAACTTGGGGTTATTGCTTCAATGCAAGCAACCCACGCGACTAGTGATAAAAATATGGCACAAGACCGACTTGGCAAAAAACGCATACTTGGTGCTTATGCTTGGCATAAACTTTTAGCCAGTGGTGCAGTTATTGCGGGTGGATCAGACTTCCCAATAGAATCACCTAACCCTTTTTATGGTTTACACGCTGCTGTAACACGCCAAGACAAACAAAATACTCCTCAAAATGGTTGGTTTGCAGAAGAAGACATGACACTAGCACAAGCATTTAAAAGTTTTACTATTGATGCCGCTTATGCGGGTCATCAAGAAAAAATTATTGGCTCTTTAGAAGAAGGCAAAAAAGCGGATTTTATCTTAATAGATCAAGATGTTTTTTCGATAAATGCCAAAGAGATATGGAAAACCCAAGTACTAGAGACTTGGGTTAGTGGTAAAAAAGTGGTTATTGATTAAATTTTAACAGGGAGAAAGCTCACTATTTAAATTGTTTATGCTCGTAAGTACTAGCTTGCACCGACAGGTTATTTTTGTTGCGCCTCGCTACGCTCGGGACAACCTACAAGCGTAGTCCTAAAAACTAACAATTAGGAATTAAGGACGATAAACCTTAACGTTTTTATAGCCATTATCTAATAAATACAATGCTTGTAATTTACTCATAACACCATGGTCACAATACAATAAATAGTCTTTATCTTGTGGTAAGTCACCAAACTGCGTAGCTAATTTATAAAAAGGCATATGCTTTACTTCAACGCTTTCATTTGCGCTCGTTAATACAAGAGGTTTGTCTTCTGCTTCTTCTGGGCTACGAATATCAATAACCACCGCATTAGCTGGAATTTGTTCTACTAAATCAACAGAATTAACTTCAGCATCAGTTTCTTTACCAATATCGCGAATATCAAAAATGCGAGTTTCTTCAATTACTTTATCTAAAATGGAAAAATCAAAGTTATCTTCTTCTGCTTCAATTTTTGACAATACCGCTTTTACCGTCGGTTTTTTCGAAATAACACCGCAATATTCAGGAATAGTTTTAGCAAAATCCTCAGTACCAATTTTACGCGAAATATCAATAATATCTTGCTTATCATAGGCGACTAATGGGCGTAAAATCAGTGTTTCGGTAACGCGGTCAATAACGTTTAGATTGGTTAGCGTTTGACTTGAAACTTGCCCTAACGCTTCCCCTGTAACTAATGATTGAATACCAAATTTCTCAGCAATATTAGCGGCGGCACGCATCATCATACGTTTTAACACCACTCCCATTTGACCATTTTCTATATTTTCTAAAATTTCAGCTATTACAGGTTCAAAATCAACCGCAAAAAATTTAATACGATGTGAAGCACCATATTTATTCCATAAATAATAGCTCACCTGTTTTACGCCAACCTCATGAGCTGAACCGCCCAAGTTGAAGAAACAAAAATGAGTGCGCGAACCTTTACGGATCATTTGGTAACTAGCGACTCCAGAATCAAAACCACCCGACATTAGCGATAAAACATCTTCTTGCGTGGCAATAGGAAAACCGCCTAAACCTTTATGTAACTCGGTTACAATATAGAGTTGATCTTGTTTTATTTCTAAACGAATAGTGACGTCTGGTTTCGTTAATTTTACTTTTGCGCTTTCAACATTTTGATTTAAGCCCCCCCCTACATATTGCTCAACTTTAAGTGAATTAAAATCGTGATCACCATTACGTTTCACGCGAACACAAAAGGTTTTGTTTTCAATTGTTTTAGCATGAACCGCTAATGTTTTTTCAAAAATATCATGGACATCAGTAAAAGGCATTTGCTGCACTTCAATAAAATTAGCCACACCTGGAATACATTTAAGTGTATCAATTAAGACAAGACGATTCTTAGCATCATCATTTTTGCAATTTACTTCTAAGTGATCCCAATGTCCGCGAGTAGTGACTTGCTCGTCAACACGGCGTAAAACGTTTTTAACATTCGACTCTAAAATTTTAGTAAAACGTTTACGCACAGGGCGGGATTTTATAGCAATTTCAGCTTGTAGTTTGACGATAAATTTCATCGTTGATAATACTCAATGTTAGCGGTAAAAAGTTAATGGCGCGCATTATACACTAACTGAATTCTAGAACCTAGGACCTAGAAACCTAGAAACCTAGAATCCAGAACCTAGGAACTAGAGTCCTAATTACTATTCTAAAACAGAAACCGCTTCCGACTCTTTGGCTTTACCTTGATTAATCGCAATTTCAACGCGACGATTACGACGACGATTTAGCGCATTTGTATTAGGTACTAATGGACGAGTATCCGCATGCCCCACCACCAATAACCTTGTGGGGTCAAAGCCTGGCACTTTAATTAACTCTTGCGCAATTGCCACAGCACGTTCAGCTGATAATTGCCAATTTGAATTATATAGCTCGGTATGAATTTCACGATCATCGGTATTACCTGAAATCATCACTTCACCCGGAATATTGTTTAACAACTTACCGATGTCTTTAATAATAGGTTTGAATTTAGGTTGCAAAAATGCCGATCCAGATGGAAATGAACCATTTTCACGAATGCGAATTATTATTTGCTGACCTAATGACTCTAACTCAACCGCACCATCTTGAATTTGTTTTTCAAGCTGTTGGGCTATTTTTTTCACCAGCTCATTCATTTGATCTTGTTGCGCTTGTTCCACCGCCTGTTGGGCTTGTTCTAAAGATTGTGCGCTACTGCTACTATCATCGGTACTTTGTGATTGACCACCACGTTCATCACCTCGTTGTTCTTGTCGTCCACCCGCATCCGCTTCTTCTCCTGCTTGAAAATTTAACATTTGTTGGGTCATTTCATGAGTTTGCTGCTGAATAAGCTCAATGGGCGTTGGTTCAGGCTTACCCGGACGAAATTCTTGCGCAATAATACTGGTGCCTTTAGGAATATCTTTTACTTCTATTTTATTTTGCACACCAAAAGCAAATTTCATTGATCCTGCTATTTGTTTAAATTTTAAAACATCCATTTCAGAAAAAGACAGTAATAGTACAAAAAAGCACATTAATAACGACATTAAATCAGCAAAGGTACCCATCCACGCAGGCAGCCCTGGTGGTGGGCATTTGCATTCAGCTTCATCGGCCATAATTTAGTCTCACTATTCTTCGTCTGTTGTATTAACTGCGCGCTTGCCTTCAGCTAAATAATTTTTTAATAAGCCTTCAATAACGCGTGGGTTTTGTCCATCTTGAATACCTAACACGGCATCTAAAATGAGTTCTTGATTCATTTTTTCTTCTGCCATTCTTAACTTTAATTTAGACGCTATTGGAATAGCGATAACGTTGGCTAAAAAAGCACCATACAAGGTTGTTAATAAAGCCACCGCCATCGCAGGACCAATAGATTTAGGATCATCCATATTTGACAACATCGCCACCAAACCAATTAAGGTGCCAATCATGCCCATAGCCGGCGCAACATCAGCCAGTGCCATCATCATGTCTGAACCTGTTTCATGACGTTCTGTGGTTAAAGCAATGTCTTTTTGCAAGGTGCCACGAACCACGTCAGCATCATGCCCATCAACAAGCATATCAACACCTTTTTGCATAAAAGCATTAGTGATTTCAGCTTCTTCTAGTGCTAAAAACCCTCCTTTACGTGCCGCATCAGCCATTTCAACTGCTTTTTCAATTAACTCTTCTGGCTTTTCAAGCTTAAACATAAAAGCTTTGCCAATAATTTTGCCTATACCAAAAAATTGCCCCATATTATAGTTAGACAATACTACAAAAACAGAACCACCAACGACAATCAATACCGACTGTGCATCAATAAACATGCCAAAATCACCTGCTAATAACATAGCCATGACCAGTAAACCTATTGCGCCTAATATGCCAACAACCGTTGCTAAATCCACAAAAACCTCCAATTAACTTTTTGTTGATAAAAATTTAATGCCATTAAACTTCTTCTAATGAAAATTAGAAATAAAAATTTCTGATAAAAACACTAATAAAAAGAGTTCGCTTCGATAATAACCTATCAATCAAGATGATGCGACTAATAACAATGCCATTCAGTTATTCATCGGCAATTTCAGTATAGACTTGAATTTAGTGCAATTCTATTTAATTTATCTTCTGTTTAATCGTCATTAAATACGCAAACTTATGATTAAATATTATTGACATAAACCCGATAAAATTAAAAATATTAGCTTTGCCTTACTAATATTATTGACCACTACGCTTTGCTGATGTACCTTTGCGACAATGATAATTATTGGTTAACTTCTCATGTCCGCTAAAGCCACTGCAAGCAAAAAATCATCACTCTCGTTTGAACAATCATTAGCTGAATTAGAAACTATTGTACAAAACTTAGAACAAGGTGAATTAAGTTTAGATGAATCGATGCGCCTATTTGAACGCGGCTTGTCCTTAAGTAAATTAAGCCAAGAAAAACTACAACAAGCAGAACAAAAAGTAAAAATTTTATTAGACGATAATCAGCAGCAACTCACTGATTTTGCGCTTAATGACCTATCATTGTCGGAGTGATTTTATTTTGCTTAAATTGCATAACTTAGCTGAACATCAACAGCGCATTAATCACTTTTTAGCTGAGCAAGTAAGTACCCTTGCCAATAAAAACATCATTCATGACGAAAAACTATTGGCAGCAATGAACTATGGATTATTAATTGGCGGCAAACGTATGCGCCCTTATTTAGTTTATATTACCGGTGAAACATTAGGTATTGCAGAAAACACGCTTGATACCATTGCGGGCGCGTTAGAATGTATTCATGCTTATTCACTATTACATGATGACTTACCCGCCATGGACGATGATGATTTGCGCCGTGGTAATCCCACTTGTCATATAGAATATGATGAAGCAACCGCTATTTTGGCGGGAGATAGTTTGCAAACACTCGCTTTTGATATTTTAGCAAATCACCCCATGGATAATGTATCAGCAAATATCCGTATTAAGCTAATACAACAACTTGCCAATGCCAGTGGATATCAAGGCATGTGTGGCGGTCAAGCATTAGATTTATCAGCAACAAATAAAGACATTACTTTAGATCAACTAGAAGCGTTGCACCAACAAAAAACAGGGGCATTACTTAAAGCTTGCGTGTTAATGGTGGCACAATGCCATGAAAAAATAACACCGCTTGATATTAAGAATCTCACCATTTTTGCCCAACATGTTGGTTTAGCCTATCAAGTTAGAGATGATATTATAGACATTACTTCAAGCGAAAAAGAGCTTGGAAAACCTGCAGGTTCTGATCTTGCTGCCAATAAAAGTACCTACCCTGCACTACTAGGTTTACAAGGTGCGCAGCAAAAAGCTGAGCAGTTATATCAACAAGCACTACAAGCTTTAGGCAATTTGCCTTACAATACACAAAAACTAGCTGATTTTGCCACTTTTATTATTAATAGAAAGAATTAATCAAAATAATTAATATGAAGATCTAACGAGGCTAAACATTAAACCATTTTAACTCAAAATAAACCGAAAACTATATGACCATTAACCTTGCTGATTATCCGTTGTTATCTCACCTTGATCTCCCTGAAAACTTACGGGAATTACAGCAAAATCAATTGCTGCAAGTCAGTAATGAATTGCGTAGCTATTTACTTAATTCAGTCAGTAAAAGCAGTGGTCATTTTGCCTCTGGCTTAGGTACGATTGAATTAACCGTTGCCTTACACTATGTTTATCAAACACCCTTTGACAAACTTATTTGGGATGTAGGTCATCAAGCTTACCCTCATAAAATATTAACGGGTCGTCGCGATCAAATGCACACTATTCGTCAAAAAGATGGCTTGCATCCTTTTCCGTGGCGTGAAGAAAGTGAGTTTGATACCCTAAGCGTTGGTCATTCAAGCACCTCTATTTCAGCCGCACTCGGCTTAGCCGTTGCCGCTAAAAAAGAAGGACAAAACCGTAAAGTAGTAGCCGTTATTGGTGATGGCGCCATGACCGCAGGTATGGCATTTGAAGCACTAAACCATGCGGGTGATATTGGTAGAGACATGTTGGTTATTTTAAATGATAACGAAATGTCAATTTCTGAAAATGTTGGTGCACTCAATAACCATTTAGCTAAATTATTGTCTGGTAGTTTATATACTGGGTTGCGCGAAGGTAGTAAGCGCATACTTAAAGGTATTCCTCCCATTAGAGAACTCGCGAGCAAAGCCGAAGAACATTTAAAAGGTATGGTAGTTCCGAGTACTTTTTTTGAAGAATTAGGCTTTAACTATATTGGTCCTATTGATGGTCACGATGTTAATGGTTTAGTAGACACCATTCGTAATATGCGTAATTTAAAAGGCCCACAGTTATTACATATTGCCACAAAGAAAGGTAAAGGCTATCAAGCTGCCGAAAATGATCCAATAAAATACCATGCAGTGCCAAAATTTGATCCCTCACAAACTAATTTACCTAAATCAGCCCCAAGCTTACCGACTTATTCTCAAATTTTTGGCGACTGGCTTTGTAAAACAGCCGCAATTGATGAAAAATTAATGGCGATAACCCCTGCTATGCGAGAAGGCTCTGGCATGGTTGAGTTTAGTCAGCGTTTTCCAGAGCAATATTTTGATGTTGCCATTGCCGAACAGCATGCAGTGACTTATGCCGCAGGTTTAGCTATTGGCGGTTTTAAACCCGTTGTAGCAATTTATTCAAGCTTTTTACAGCGCGGTTATGATCAATTAATTCATGATGTGGCTATTCAAAATCTACCCATATTGTTTGCTATTGACCGCGCTGGCGTAGTAGGTGCTGACGGCTCGACTCATCAAGGCACATTTGACTTAAGCTTTTTACGCTGTATTCCTAATTTAGTGATCATGGCACCGAGCGATGAACGCGAATGTCAGTTGATGCTTAATACCGGTTTTGCCTTAAATCAACCTGTTGCCGTTCGTTATCCTCGGGGTAATGGTACTGGTGCAGAGTTACCTGAAATTTCTGCAAGCTATATTGAAACCATTACGTTAGGTAAAGGCGTCATAAAACAGCAAGGTAAAAAAATAGCGTTATTATGCTTTGGTACGTTATTGGGGGAAGCCAAAAAAGCGGCAACAGCATTAAATGCGACCTTAGTCGACATGCGCTTTGTTAAACCGCTTGATAAACAATTAATTAGTGAATTAGCACAAACACACACAAGCCTAATAACCATTGAAGATAATGTTATTGCTGGCGGCGCAGGCTCTGCAATAAATGAATATTTAATTCACGAAAAATTATTGGGACAAAATCTACAAGTATTAAATATAGGTTTACCTGATGTTTTTATTAAACATGGTACACAACAAGAAATGCATCATGAATTAGGCTTAGATTGTGAAGGCATAGTAGAAAATATTAATGCGTTTTTAAATAGGTAACCTTAAAGGATCAATCAAAATGCAGATAAAAAAATATAGAAGCAAACATTTACTTTTATTACTTTTATCTGCTGTTTTTACGCTAACTACCTCATTATCAGCTATCGCTAAAAGCAGCATAAAATTACCACAATGGCATAATATTCAGTTACCCAAACAAGCATCATTACGTGGTAGCGCCATTATGGGTAATTCACTGTGGGTAAGCGGCACAAATAATACTGTATTTGTTAGCCAAGACGGTGGCAAAACATGGCAAGATAAATCGCCCCAACTTCCCTTAGCAATAACCCTTAATACTGATTATAGAGACATCGCTTT
>JAESPQ010000017.1 GCA_016765535.1 Alteromonadaceae bacterium
CTTTAGCCCATCAAGTTGACGGCAGCTCTTCATAAAAGATGCCGACCTACATTTCACGTTAAATATACCCCTCTTCGCGAAGCGAATTTGAGCCAGAGCGAAAAGCCTTGGCGCGGGGTATTTGATTGAGTTTTAAACTTGTGCAGAAGAAAATTCAGCTTTACTGTGGTTGTATTGCTCGACTACTTGGGTAATTGTATCTTGGCAATAATCACGTAAACCACTTAATAGCATGTGCTTTTTACCATGCCCAATAACTTCATTATTTGACAATAAATCAAACTCTAACCAAGCATTACCGCGTTTACCTTCAATACTCAGGCTCGTTTTTGCTAAACGTAAACTAATGTTTTCAGCAACTAAAGTAAACATGTCAATAGACATGCTTTGATACATGATCATCGGACGAGCTGGGTTTATCATCACCTTATGTTCAGCCATTAATTTAACTAAAATATGAGGAAAAGTGTGTCCTGAAAACTCGACATAGGCTTTAGTCAGTGAGTCGATTAAAGTGCTATTGTTTGAGTGTTCGCCAGATACTTTTATTTGTAAATATTCTTTACCATTAGCATCATTAACGCTATCATTTTCCTCGATTTGTTGTGGAAAGTTTAGCGTTACTGCATCAGTAACCATACCTGAAAAAGTAAAGCTCATTTGTTTATGTAAGCCTGCTTTGGCAAGGATCACGGCGAATAAAAGATCGCCAGGTACACAGAAACGTTTAGCAGCAATATTATGTAGAGGATTAAAATCATCGGCAACTTTTTTGGCGAAATCACTTGCTTGTTGGCGAGTAAAGTTAATTTGCCCAGCGGGCAATTCGTTATAATATTGTTCAATAAACATATAAATGACTACTTGTTGTTAGGTTTCTTTTTGTAAAAAGGAATATACTCACTACTTCAAGTAGCACGAGTATAAAGGTTAAAAAGCGGAGCATTCTACCAATAGTTTTAGTAAATATCGAAGTAATTTAGACTAAGCAGACCAGTAAAAATATAGTCTATAGCGAACAGTTGTATACATTAAGGAATTTTAGTTATATCAAAAGAGACGGTTAATTGCTCTTTTTTTTGTTTCGGGAGCTTTCTTAGCACGTATTCTCTACGACACGCGCTTTGTCTATCAATGTTTTTTTCAGCATACGCCAACTGAACAGGGCGGCGTACACGTGTATATTTTGCGCCTAATTTATTGGAGTGGTTGTGTTCATCCAGTCGCCTGTTTAAATCGGTAGTTACACCAGTATAAAGGCTGTTATCGGCACAGCGTAATAAATAGGTAAACCAAGTTTGTGACACAGCCTTCAGCTTTTAATCATTAAAAGATCAAATATTAAGAGTCTTGCAGGATTTTATCAACCACCCAAGTATCATTTTCTTTAATTAATCGTATTTTTTTATAATCTTTAAAGGTGCCGTTGCTACGTTTACCTGTAAACACTACTGTCATGGTTATTTGAGTATTATATTCATCAATAATTTGTGTTTTTTGTGCAGCAGTGGTCATTTTTACCGAGTTAAATTGTAAATGTAATAAACGACGAGCAACGTTATTGGCGGTTTTATATTTTTTTATTTCTTTTTTAAATTTTTTTGAGCTTAGTGTTAACGCTTGTTTAATATTTTTTTGGTTATAAATAGCATCAAAAAAATCCATGGCGACTTTTTTTTCACTTATTTCTACTTTGTTATCCGCACCACAAGCCATTAATAATTGTGTTAAAAAACAAATGATAAACATTTTTTTAAGCTGGTTTTTTATATTATTCATAGTATTCCCTGTGTGAATATTGGGTGTTATATAGCGGTAAAAAAACTTATTAGCTACACAACGACTGAGTATAGTTTAAAAATAACTAACTATTTTAAAAGAAATAAAAAACAATAGTTGTTGTTTTTTTGTTAATTAAGCGCAAATTTAAAACTAAATGGTTAATATACCAATTTGATTAAATTTATTTCAACGCAAAGAACTTAATTAACTTGGTATTACTATTGTTTGATAAATTGTATCTCGCTAATATAGCATTTTAAATAAGTAATTTTGGAATATTATGGCAACGACTGAACTTGGCGCACTACGAAAAATGCAGGGGCAATTAAATACCCAAGGTAGAGTTGAATATCATTTACCTATTGGCGAACAATTGTTACCAATGAACGCCCTTATAGGTAAAAATATTAGCTTAAATTTTAACGGTATTATTAATTGCCAACATTGTGGTAAACGCACTAAAAAAAGTTATTCGCAGGGTTTCTGTTTTCCGTGTATGCAAAAACTTGCCCAGTGCGATATGTGTATTTTAAAGCCTGAAACCTGTCATTATGAACAGGGAACTTGCCGAGAACCACAATGGGGTGAGCAGCATTGCTTTACCGATCATTATGTTTATTTAGCCAATACGTCAGGTTTAAAGGTTGGCATTACCCGACATACTCAATTACCAATACGTTGGATAGATCAAGGTGCCACCCAAGCACTACCTATTTTTAAAGTGAGTACTCGCTTGCAATCTGGGCTTGTTGAAATAGCACTGGCAGAATTTATTAGTGATAAAACCAATTGGCGCGCGATGTTAAAAGGCAGCAATGATGATATTGATTTAGTTGCAAGTGCACAGCAACTTATACCACAAATAGCCACTAAATTAGCTGAGCTTAAGCTCACTTATGGTGAAGATGCTATACAAGTATTAAATCATGATATTGTTACGATTAAATTCCCAGTGACAAAATATTTGACAAAAATAAGCTCTTTAAATTTTGATAAAACCGCAACTGTTTCAGGTTTATTACTCGGTATTAAAGGACAATATTTGATTTTTGATAGTGGCGTTATAAATATTAGAAAATTTACCTCATATAATATAAATGTTGACTATAATTAATTTATTGTTCGTTAATCTTTGCTCTAGGTGTTTTTTTCCTACTTTAAAATAAGTTAATTTAGAGTGAGTTAAAGTGGCTTAAAGTTATATACAAGGTTTTAATTTATGAATGCTAGAGAATATGCAGAAGAAGCAAGTGATATATTTGTACTGTCAGACTCTTTTATTCGTATTAAAGAATTACTTGAAGATGATAGTGCGACTATTGATGATATTAGTGAGGTTATTTTATTAGATCCCGCCTTAACTGCGGCTATTTTAAAGTTATCGAATAGCTCATTTTTTAATTATTCTGGCAAAATAGATACCATATCAAAAGCAATGTTAGTGTTAGGGATCACTGAAGTTTATAACTTAGTGATCGCCTATTTTACGGGTAAAGCTTTTACAAAATTAGAGGCTGATGGTGATTTTCTTGATGCTTTTTGGTATAGCACCATTGATTGTGCATTATTGGTTAAATATTTGGCGAGCTTTACGCGTATTAAAAAAGTTGAACGTTTATTTGTATTGGGGTTATTACACAATATTGGTGAGCTGGTGGTACAGCAGTTAACGCCTGAAAAAATAGCCTTGTGTCAGAGTAATGGTCTTGATGATTTACCATGGCAGAAGCAACAACAAGTACTCGGTTTTACTTTTGGCGAATGCTCTGCTGAGGTATTACGTTTTTGGCGATTACCTTATTGTTTAATTGAACCTGTTGGCTCACAAGATCAAGCCGATTTTGAATATTTAAGTGATGAAAGCAAATTATTATATGTTGCTAAACGTGCGATGCTGGCAAATAGTCTTTATCAAGAAAATAACCTTGATCAAGAAAATAGCATTGAGCAGTTAGTGTCACAAGCGCAATTAGATGAGTTGGGTTTGTCTTATCAAAATATAGAAAGTGCTTATGATTTTTTAAGTACAGAACGTGATTCGGTAAGTAGCCTATTGAAACATAAATAAACGACTTACTCGTTTGTTGTTTTTATCTTATTTTACAATCATTAAAACTATCTAAAACTATCTAAAACTATCATTAATACCTGATAATATTCTTGCTCCGGGACACAGTGCGTCTTGTGTTAATTGGTTTAATGGGGTGTCACAAGTATTATTAATTTCATGAAAATGGCTAGCGGTGGGTTTAAAATAAAGTAATCCTGTAAGTATTTCACCCTTTTTCTTGTGTTCTTCAATATCCATAATCGCTTTATGCGCATTACGAGTGTCGTACTCGCTATCGAGTTTTTTAATGCGCATAATTGAACCGTCGTGCAAGCAAATATCTTCGCAATCACCGACGTTACAGTCAGTGGTTATTTCAGTTTTTATCGGAATAAAATCAGTTACCGCGGCGGTGGTGATATGGTCATGGACATAATCATAAGAACGCGTTGAAGCAGGGTGATTATTAAAGGTGACGCAGGGTGAAATAATATCAATAAAAGCAAAACCTCGATGGCTCATTGCCGCTTTTAACAAGGGAACTAATTGTTTTTTATCACCTGAAAAACTACGTGCAACAAAGCTTGCACCTAGTTGTAATGCCATGCTGCATAAATCTATATCATTAAATAGACTTATTTCACCGGCCTTGTTTTTAACGCCTTTATCGGCGGTGGCAGCAAGTTGGCCTTTAGTTAACCCATAAACACCATTATTGGCGACCATATAAACCATGTTTAATTGTCGGCGCACTACATGAGCAAATTGACCAAAGCCAATTGAGGCACTATCGCCATCTCCAGACATCGCCAAATACAATAACGCTTGATTTGCCATATTAGCGCCCGTGGTCACTGAAGGCATACGGCCATGCACCGAATTAAACCCGTGAGCTTTACTCATAAAGTAATTTGGGGCTTTGGATGAACAACCAATGCCCGACATTTTTGCGACTTTATGTGGTTCAATAGAGAGTTCATAACAGGCTTGAATAATTGCTGAAGTTATTGAGTCATGGCCACAACCTGCACATAGTGTCGATAATGCGCCTTCATAGTCGCGATACGTTAATCCTAAGTCATTTACTTTTAAGCGTGGATGATGAAAGGTGGATTTTTGAAAACTCATATTTTTCTTTCCTTACTTAAGAGGCTTGCTGCGTTGAACTTTGTTGTTCAAAATGCGTTAAAATAGCTTGCTCGATAAAGCGGCTAGTGATCGGTAAACCGTCAAAATGCAAGATACTATTGAGTTTGTTGGGATCTATTTGACATTCATTAACAATAATACTTTTCATTTGTGCATCACGATTTTGTTCAATAATAAAAATCTCTTGATGTTTGCTAATAAAGTGCTCGAGTTGTCCATTAAACGGAAAAGCTCTAATACGTAATGTATCTGCTGATAAGCCATGTTCTTTTAAATGATCTATGGTTTCAGTTATGGCATGACTACTGGTACCATAATAAATTAAGCCAATTTTTGCGATTTTTTTACCTTGTTTGATTATTGGTTGTGGTACTAATTGACTAGCGGTGGTCAATTTTTTCGTTAAACGTTCCATGTTATCAATATAATCGGCTGATTTTTCAGTGTATGCGGCAAATTTATTTCGTGAGGTGCCACGGTTAAAGTAAGCACCTTTATCTGCATGAGTACCAGCTAAAGTGCGATAACAGATGCCATCACCATCGGTATCTAAATAGCGACCATACACTTCTAATTCGTCGAGTTGCTCAGTAGATAATACTTTGCCTAGCTGGTATTTTTTATTATCATCCCATTTAAACTCAGTACTTAAATGATCATTCATCCCTAAATCTAAATCACTCATAATAATAACAGGGGTTTGTAATTGGTCGGCTAAGTCAAAAGCTTGTGCTGTTAATTCAAAACATTCGTGGGGATCTTGTGGGAACAATAACACTTGTTTGGTATCGCCATGTGAAGCGTAAGCACAACAAAGTACATCAGATTGTTGAGTACGTGTTGGCATACCTGTCGAAGGCCCTGCGCGCTGTACATTAACTAACACAACGGGGATCTCGGTAAAGTAGGCAAGCCCTAAAAATTCAGCCATTAATGAAATACCCGGGCCGCTAGTCGCGGTAAAAGCCCGCGCGCCATTCCAGCCGCCGCCAATCGCCATACCTATTGCGGCAAGCTCATCTTCTGCTTGTACTATGGCATAATTTTTTTTGCCCGTAGCGGGGTCAATACGTAGGCGAGCACAATAACTGGCAAATTTTTCTATGACTGAGGTCGAGGGGGTTATAGGATACCAACCAACTACGGTAGCACCACCATAAACGGCACCTAAACCAGTGGCAGTATTACCGTCAACCATGATGCGGTTATTTAAGAGGTCGCGGCTTTCAACTTTTATGGGTAATGGACAAATAAATTGTTGTTTTGCATATTGATAACCCAATTCTAAGGCGTAAATGTTGGGGGTGATCAGTTTTTCTTTGCCTTTAAATTGATCTTTCACTAGATCTTTTAATATGGCAAAATCCATGTCTAATAATGCCGCTAATGCACCGACATAAATAACATTTTTAAATAATTGTCGCTGGCGTGGGTTGGAATATTCTTTTAAACAAATGGCTGAAATTGGAATGCCTAAATAATTGATATCACCCCTAATTTGCTCGCTATTTAAGGCTTTAGTTGCGTCATAAAGTAAGTACCCACCCACTTTTACGCTATTAATGTCGTCATTAATGCTTTGAGAATTCATGGCGACCACTAATTCAGAGTCGCCACCACGACGACCAAGGTAGTTTTTTTCAGAAATACGTACTTCATACCAAGTAGGCATACCTTGAATATTAGAAGGGAAAATATTTTTCGCACTAACAGGAATGCCCATGCGTAAAATAGCTTTAGCAAACATGTTATTGGCACTGGCTGAACCTGTACCATTGGTATTAGCAAAACGAATTACAAATTCATTGATGGCTTGGCATGCTTGTGGTAGCTCTTTATTGTTAGGTGACTTTTTGCTAAGTGTCTGTTTATGAAGTGTCTGTTTATGAAGTGACTTTTCGTTATGTTTACTCATTTTATGGTCGCTCCGATATTATCAATTACCAGTTTTTTCATATCCCAAGCACCTGTTGGGCAACGTTCAGCACAAAGTCCACAATGTAAGCAAACATCTTCGTCTTTTACCATAATATGCCCCGTTTTTAACTTGTCAGAAATTAATAAATCTTGTTCTGGATTAACATCTTTAACATGAAATTGTTGTACTAAATCATTACGACTTGAGTTTTCATCGCCTTCAATAAAGTTAATGCAATCCATTGGGCAAACATCTTCGCAAGCTGAACACTCGATACAGGTACTTTCAGTAAATACCGTATGTACATCACAGTTTAAGCAGCGATGCGCTTCTTCAAGGGCAAGCCTTTCGTCAAACCCCAGTTCTACTTCAGCGGTTAGTTCTTTTACGGCTTGTTGCCAATCTATATGAGGCACTAAATTACGTGCTTGATGATCAATGTTACTTTGATAACTCCATTCATGAATGCCCATTTTTTGGCTTACTAGGTTAAAGCTGCTATCAGGACGTTCTGTTAGTGGGTCTTTATCAGCGCAAAATAAGTCGATAGAAATAGCCGCTTGATGACCATTAGCCACCGCAGTAATAATATTTTTGGGACCAAAAGCGGCATCTCCACCAAAAAATACTTTGTTTAAGCTTGATTGCAATGACATGGGGTCGACAATGGGTTGTTGCCATTCGTTAAATTTAATGCCTAAATCACCTTCTATCCAAGGAAAAACGGTGTCTTGACCAACGGCAACTAGCACTAAATCACATTCAACCAATAATGTTTTACCTGTGGTGGTTAATTTGCGATTGCCTGCTTTATCGTAAACTGATTTAACTTGGTCAAAGTTAACGCCGATAAATTTATCGTCTTTAAATACATATTCAGTTGGCGTGTAGTTAGGCATTATTTCAATACCTTCGGCGGCTGCATCTTCTTTTTCCCAAGGAGATGCCTTCATGGCAGCAAAGCTTGAACGTACTAATACTTTAACATCAACCGCGCCTAAGCGTTTGGCCGTGCGGCAACAGTCCATCGCGGTATTACCACCACCAAGTATCACGACACGTTTAGGTGCTGAATCGATATGCTCAAAACTAACATTAGCGAGCCAGCTAATACCCGTGTCGACATGTTTGGCCACTTTTTCATGATTAGGTATTTTTAGCCAACGTCCATTCGGTGCGCCTGTGCCAATAAAAATAGCATCAAAATTGGCGTGTAATAACTTATCTAAACTGGTTATTTCTTCGCCAAAATGACATTCGACGCCCATATCGATAATAAGCGCTAGCTCTTCATCTAATACCGTTTCGGGTAATCGAAAAGCGGGAATTTGACTGCGCATCATACCGCCTGCTTTGGCATCTCGTTCAAATAATACTACCTCATAACCTAGTGGCAATAAATCGCGCGCTACGGTTAATGACGCAGGTCCTGCACCAATTAAGGCTATACGTTTGCCGTTTTTTTCTGTTGGGATAATCGGTAAATAAGCACTAATGTCGCCTTTGTTATCGGCAGCTACGCGTTTTAAACGGCATATAGCAACAGGTTTTTCTTCAACGCGAGTACGCCGGCAAGCCGGTTCACAAGGTCGGTCACAAACACGACCTAAAATGCCAGGAAATACATTAGATTGCCAGTTAAGCATATAGGCATCGGTATAACGTTTCTCGGCAATTAAACGAATGTACTCTGGAACAGGCGTATGTGCGGGGCAAGCATGTTGGCAATCAACCACTTTTAAAAAGTGTTGGTAATGTCTAGTGTCGGTTTTTTTCAAGGTTAACATCCCTTTGAGTGAATACTCGGCATTAACATAACTTACTACTAATGCGGTGTTTTTTTAAGCTTTATTTCCATTATTACGACTAAAGAGTAGTAAATAATAGTTGCCACTGCTAAGTCTTTAGCTGATTAAAAGTTAATTTGTTGCACTAGCAAGTAGCGAACTGGGTTTTGCTAGCACTAAAACAGTGCAATAACACCGTATTATTTAGATATAATTTAGTTATCTATTTGTATTTAAAGATAAAAATAAAATGGCATAGCGATTGAATAGTTTTTGTTAATAATAATTTAAGGGGATAACGATGAAATTAGTTAACGCAATTATTAAGCCTTTTAAGCTCGATGATGTTCGTGAAGCCATTTCTGAAATTGGTGTGGAAGGTTTAACGGTTAGTGAAGTTAAAGGTTTTGGTCGTCAAAAGGGTCATACCGAGCTTTATCGCGGTGCTGAATATCAAGTAGATTTTTTACCTAAAGTAAAATTAGAAATCGCGGTAAATGATGATGTGGTAGATCGCTTAGTAGAGGCTATTTGCAAAGCTGCACACACAGGTAAAATTGGTGACGGTAAAATTTTTGTTTATGAGTTAAGCCAAGCGGTGCGTATTAGAACGGGCGAGCTTGATAGTGAAGCTATTTAACTTTTAACCTCAGAGGATTGTAAGATGGACGATTTAGCAAAAGTATCAAGCTCAGTAACTGAGTTACGTTTCGCGCTTGATACCTTTTATTTTTTAATTTCGGGTGCCTTAGTGATGTGGATGGCAGCAGGTTTTGCCATGTTAGAAGCGGGATTAGTACGCTCTAAAAATACCACCGAAATATTAACCAAAAATATAGCCCTTTATGCCATTGCTTGTGTGGTATTTTTATTAGTGGGGTATAACATTATGTATGTTGATAACACTAAGGGTGGCATTATCCCAAGTATTGCGGGACTTATTGGCAGCCAAGCGGGTGATGCTGACCATTCATTAGAGTCTGATTTCTTTTTTCAAGTTGTGTTTGTCGCAACCGCAATGTCAATTGTTTCTGGTGCTGTGGTTGAACGGATGAAATTGTGGGCATTTTTGGCATTTTCTGTGGTCTTAACTGGTTTTATTTATCCGTTAGAAGGTTATTGGACTTGGGGTGGTGGCTTTTTATCAACCGCAGGTTTTAGTGATTTTGCTGGCTCGGGTATTGTGCATTTAGCTGGTGCTTCGGCTGCATTAGCGGGGGTATTATTACTTGGCGCACGTAAAGGTAAATACGGGAAAAATGGTGAAGTTCATCCTATTCCGGGCGCTAATATGCCAATGGCAACGCTAGGGACGTTTATTTTATGGATGGGCTGGTTTGGCTTTAATGGTGGTTCACAATTAATGCTTTCTGATGCGGCTAATGCAACGGCGGTTGGCAAAATATTCTTAAACACTAATGCCTCTGCTGCTGGTGGTGCTGTTGCTGCTTTATTATTTAATAAAATAGTGTGGGGTAAAGCAGATTTAACCATGATTTTAAATGGTGCGTTAGCGGGTTTAGTCGCTATTACGGCTGATCCGTTATCACCTTCTCCTTTAGTCGCTACCTTAATTGGTGCGGTTGCGGGAGTTATTGTTATTTTGTCTATTATTGGTTTTGACAAACTGAGAATTGATGATCCTGTTGGTGCTTTATCGGTGCATGGTGTGGTGGGCTTTTTTGGTGTTATGGTAGTGCCATTTACCAATATTGAAGCGCATTTTTCTTCACAATTATTCGGTGCGGCAGTAATTTTTGGTTGGGTATTTGTTGCCAGTATCATTGTTTGGGCAATATTGAAAAAAACCATGGGTATTCGCGTTAGTGAAGAAGAAGAATACAATGGTGTTGATATGTCAGATTGTGGTATTGAAGCCTATCCAGAGTTTGTTCGTTAGACCTTCATTTAACGTTTTAATTTAAAACATAAAAAAAGCAGCGCAAAGCTGCTTTTTTTGTGTAAAATTAAAACTAATAATGAAAATAATGATTTAAACGAACTGAGATAACTGATGGCAAGAGAACAATTTGGTATTTGTGCAGAAGCTAGCTTACACGGCTATTATTTATTATTTAATGCCTTAGATGATAAAAATGCTTTTATTCGCCAAGCGTTATCGCGTTTGCCTGCATTGTTTGAGGATTATGCAGATCGTTTTTCTGAAGCTAACTTAACTGGCGTTATTGCCATTGGTGCAAATTATTGGGATGAATTTTGTCCACAAGCAAGACCCAAGCAGTTAGCTCCGTTTCCCGCAATGAGTTGTGACGATAGAGTGGCTCCGGGCGGTTCGTATGATTTGTATATTGAAATTCGCAGTGATCGTGCTGATGTTAACCATATTGTTAGTGATAAAGTGTGTCATTTGCTCAGTGATAGCGTTGAATTAGTTGAACAAGTACGCAGTTTTCGTTATTTAGATGGTCGAGATTTAACGGGGTTTGTTGATGGCACTGAAAATCCGAGAGGTTTTCATCGCCGAGAAGTTGCGTTAGTGAATGCAACCGCGGATGAAAATTTTGTTGGTGGTAGTTATTTGCATATTCAACGTTATCGTCACAACCTAAATTTATGGAATGCTATTGAACAAGAGTCACAAGAAGAAATTTTTGGTCGTACTAAGTTTGAAGATATTGAATTTGATGATGATAAAAAAATGCCAACAGCCCACACTAAACGGGCAAATTTAAAAGATGATGAGGGTAATAGTCTTGAAATAGTTAGACAAAGTATGCCTTATGGTGAAATGAAAATGCAGGGTTTATTTTTTGTTGCTTACTGTAATACCCCCCAAAACTTTGAGTTAATGCTACGTAGTATGATTTTTGGTGATAATGAGGGTAATTATGATCATCTACTCGAATTTACCCAAGCAGAAACAGGAGCCGCTTTTTTTGCACCAAGCTTAAATTTTTTAGCGGGATTAGCGTTAGCTTAACGATATTGTCTTTGTTAGTTAATAAAATCCTGATCTTTGTCAGCATGACGATTAATGCATTAAATGTTCGGGGATAAATCCCCTCCTACAAATTTGTCATACTGAACTTGTTTCAGTATCTTTTGCACTCTTAACCAATATTTTTAAGAAACAATTCTTCTAAATTAGCAATAGTTTTCTTAATCTCTTTGATGTCTGCTGGAGCAATAAAAATAGTATCGTCGCCAGCAATAGTACCTAACACACCATCGGTTTTACTTAAACTATCAAGTAAGCGCGCAATTAACTGTGCTGCACCTGGGCTGGTACGAATTATAATCATTACTTCGTTGTGTTCAATATCTAACACTAATTGTTTTAGTGGGCTTTTTGCTGTTGGCATACCCAATTCAGCAGGTAAACAATAAACCATTTCTTGACGAGCGTTTCGAGTACGTACGGCACCATATTTACTGAGCATACGAGAAACTTTTGACTGACTAATATTATCGAAGCCTTGTGCTTTTAAAGCGTCAACAATATCGCTTTGTGAGCCAAATTGTTCTTGCTTTAATAGTTCTTTAAAGGCGTTAACTAATGCTTCTTGTTTTTGCGGAGCAGTCATAATTTATTTTTAACCTTACTTGCCAATTTATTAGTATTTGTTTTTTTGTGTCTATACTACTAATGTCGAATTTCTAAGTTAGTCGAAGTATTAGATTATTATAGGATAAATTAGCACGCGATAATAGCGCAATAAACATTGAATTATAGCGGCATTTGCTATATCTTTTGCGACGAAAATTAAGTAATTACTCAAATTCTATTTTATCTAAAATAGAATGATCATTTTAACATTCGGAGACATCATATGAAAGTTGCTGTTTTAGGTGCAGCTGGCGGTATTGGCCAAGCATTATCTTTACTATTAAAAATTCAATTACCAGCAGGTTCTGAGTTATCACTTTATGACGTAGCACCAGTTGTTCCGGGTGTTGCGGTTGATTTATCACACATCCCAACCGATGTTAAAGTTGCAGGTTTTGGTGCTGATGCACTAGGCGATGCATTAACAGGTGCTGACATTGTATTAATTCCAGCGGGAATGCCACGTAAACCAGGTATGGACAGAGCTGATTTATTTGCGGTTAATGCGGGTATTATCAAAACATTAGCGGAAGGTATTGTGGCTAACTGTCCTAAAGCATTAGTGGGTATTATTACTAATCCTGTTAATGGTACAGTGCCAATTGTTGCTGAAGTTTTCAAAAAAGCAGGTACTTTTGAAGCAAATCGCGTATTTGGTATTACTACTTTAGATGTTATTCGCAGTGAAGCGTTTGTGGCTGAATTAAAAGGCTTAAATGTAGCTGATGTTAAAGTGCCTGTTATTGGCGGTCACTCTGGCACAACAATTTTACCTTTACTTTCACAAGTTGAAGGCGCTACTTTTACTGATGAAGAAGTTGCTGCACTAACGCCACGCATTCAAAATGCGGGTACAGAAGTGGTCAATGCTAAAGCAGGTGGCGGTAGCGCTACGTTATCTATGGGCGCAGCAGCAGCTCGTTTTTGTATGTCGTTAGTTAAAGCGATACAGGGTGAAGACGTTGTTGATTACGCATACGTACAAGGTAACACAGGCGATGCTGAATTTTTCGCCCAACCAGTACGTTTAGGTAAAAATGGTATTGAAGAATACTTACCTTACGGCGAATTAAGTGCGTTTGAACAACAAGCTAAAAGTGATATGCTTGCTACGTTGAAAAAAGATATTAAAGAAGGTGTAGATTTTATTAACGGCTAACGGCTGTTTATAAACTTACCGATTAAATATTTATAAAAAACCGATCAATTGATCGGTTTTTGTTTTTTATTTGTGCTTTTTCTCTAGGTAAACTAGTTAGCCCCAAGGACCATTATTATTAGATTGTCGTGCTCTGGTTTTTACCGCTTTCTTTTGACGCAAACGTTCGGCATCTTCAAAACTTAACGCTGCTGGTTCTTTCGGCTTTTGATGAGCAGGTACTATTCTCATCCGTGGTGGTAGTTGAAACTGTACATCGTCTGCTTTGGGTAAGTTTTTATATTGATATAGGTAAAAGCTTTCAAGTTTTTCTCTGGCCCAATCGGTTTTTTTCAAAAACTTAACACTGGACTCAACACTCGGCTTAGTTTTGAAACAATTAAGTCCTAAATAAGCGTATAAAATTTCAAAACCATAATGATCAACTAATTCAGTTAATATTTGCGCTAAACCAATGCCGTGTAAGGGATTATTTAAGTAACTATTTTGTTCACTCATTTCTCTACTGCACTCTATTTTGTATTTATACCCAAACCACTTGAATATGCAGGATTCAGCTGGAATTAGAAACGTCTTTAGGTAAGGCATTGATTGAAGATAATGGTTGCTCTCCTTGTCGAAATCAATAACGTAGCATAAAGCGTT
>JAESPQ010000018.1 GCA_016765535.1 Alteromonadaceae bacterium
GTGTTAAGAAACGTTATTCGCTCTAAGCCTGCGTTGCCGCTGCGTCGTAGCGAGGATGCGTATCATACGCTTCCGAGTTTTGATGTCAACGTTTATTTGAGCTTTTCTCGAAGAAAGTTTAAAAGTTTTTATAAAAATTCAAACACTCATTTTAAAACGTTAAGTTACTCTGCTTAGGTAAACTAAATTGAGATAACTTATCAAAACAGCACCTTGCTCCTGCATGTGCTTAATACCGTACATCCTGTACATAACAGACTCTTGAAGCCGCTTCCTTTCAAGTGACTCCTGAATCTGGATGCGCATTTTAGAGGTTTTTACGCTGAGGTCAACCCCTTTTTTAAAGTTTTTTACTGTATGTTTTATTTTCAAACAAACCTTACTGTTATTGGTGTTTAATCATGCATTATGTCTAATTATAGAGCTTATTTTAAAAAAACTAAAGAACCTAGCGTTTCTTATAGTTACAATACTATTTCGTTTGTTTAAATTATCATAGCTGAATAATGAGTATAGACGAATAATCAAAAATGCCACACTCGCATCCTAAAAGTTTTAGGTATATTATCTTTTATTATCTTTTATTTGAATTTTTGACTCATTATGAAGACATCACCTAGCTTACGACCTTACCAAGAAATATTACCTACTTTAGGTAATAACATTTATATTGATAATTCTGCTGTATTAGTCGGCGATATAACTTTGGCAGACGATGTCAGCATTTGGCCTTTAGTTGCGGCTCGTGGTGATGTTAATACTATTACTATAGGCATGCGCACTAATATTCAAGATGGCACTATTTTACATGTTACTCGCAAAAGCATACATAACCCGAGTGGTGATCCTCTTATTATTGGTGCTGATGTTACTATTGGTCATCAATGTATGCTTCATGGTTGCCAACTAGGTGATCGTATATTAGTAGGTATGGGCGCTATTATTATGGATGGTGCCGTTATTGAAGATGATGTGTTTATTGCCGCAGGCTCGTTAGTGCCTCCTAATAAAACGCTAAAAAGTGGTTTTTTATATGTTGGCAACCCTGTAAAACAGGTTCGCCTCTTAAAAGAAAGCGAATCTGCATTTTTAAAACAATCGGCATTAAACTATGTTGAATTAAAAAATGATTATTTAGCTGAATGATGAATGTGCTTTTTACCCTTTATTTCATCTGAATATGAATAACAGAATTTTCTACTTCATTATTTTCTAACCATTGTTCAGCTATTTCTTCTAAATCGAATTGAGTGCAGTTATCTATTACACTCAATTTTTTTAACCGCATTGAATGAAAGAAAATAATAATGTGTTCCCCTGATAACTGTCCCGTAAAGCACCATGCATCTTCTTGTTTATTAAATTGTAAATCATCATTAAATAATATTGCTTGGTTCATAATAAGTTAGCTTTTCGCTATATCTGCTCTTAATGCGTTAATAACAGTTTCAACATCAGGCGTAACATTACGCCAAATATTAAAACTAACGGCAGCTTGGCCAACTAACATTCCTAGCCCATCAAACACTTTTGCTGCCCCTTGTGCTTTTGCCCATTGTAAAAATGGCGTTAGCTCTTTGCTATAAACCATATCGTAACAAGTCATTTTAGCGTGGATTAATTGTGCGGATATATCAGGAAAGGTTCCCGTTAAACTTGCTGATGTGGCATTGATAATAATATCAAATTCAGAAAACGGAATATCGTCAAAACCACAGCCCACTACAGGGTATATGGAAAATTGTTCGCTTAATAGCTTGGCTTTGCTTGCAGTTCGGTTAGCAATGATAATGTTTTTCGGTTTTTTCCTAAGCAAAGGTAAAAGCACACCTTTTGCTGCACCGCCAGCACCCAATAATAAAATATTACTGTCAGCAATTTTTACTTTATGGCGCAATAAATCTTGAACTAAACCGATACCGTCAGTATTGTCCCCTAATATTTTTCCATCAATAAAAGATAACGTATTTACCGCACCTGCTCGTTTAGCCGCTTGACTCAATTGATCACATATCTGCAATGCTTGTTCTTTAAAAGGCACCGTAACATTAGCTCCCTTACCACCCTTAGCAATAAAATCAGTTATTACTTGCGTAAATCCATCTAATTCAACCCATTTTTTTTCGTAAGATAATTGTTGTTTTGTCTGCTGAGCAAACATTTGATGAATAAATGGTGAACGAGAATGCTCTATCGGATGACCAAAAACACAATACTGATCCATTATTATTTCCCTAACCAATCTTTAGGTTTTAAATAATCTATTAATTTTTCTTCTGCTGAATTTGCTTTTGCCTGAAAATTATATTCCCAGCGTGCTAATGGTGGCATAGACATTAAAATAGACTCTGTGCGGCCGCCGGTTTGCAAACCAAACAAGGTGCCACGATCGTAAACCAAGTTAAATTCTACATAACGACCACGGCGATATAATTGAAAATTACGTTCGCGTTCACCATACGGTGTATTTTTTCGTTTGTTGACAATAGGTACATAAGCAGCTAAAAACTGATCTCCCACCGCTTGCGTATATGCAAAGCTTTTTTCAAAACCCCACTGATTTAAATCATCAAAAAATAAACCGCCAACGCCACGCGTTTCATCACGGTGTTTTAAATAAAAGTATTGATCACACCAATTTTTATGTTGTTGATAAACATCATCACCAAAAGGTTGGCATAAATCAGCGGCGATTTGATGCCAATGCTTTATATCTTCATCAAAGGGATAGTATGGCGTTAAGTCAAAACCACCACCAAACCACCAAACAGGATCACAATTTTCTTTTTCGGCAATAAAAAAACGCACATTAGCATGTGTTGTCGGTATATAGGGGTTTTTAGGGTGAATAACTAAAGACACACCACACGCTTGAAACGTTCGCCCTGCTAATTCTGGACGATGTGCTGTTGCTGATGCAGGCATTTTATCACCAAAAACATGAGAAAAATTAACTCCTGCTTGTTCAAACACCGCACCATTGGTTAATACTCGTGTGCGACCGCCCCCACCTTGTTCGCGCTGCCAATTATCTTCAAGAAAAGTTTTTTCTCCGTCTGCTTGCGCTAAACCATGACAAATATCGTCTTGTAGGTGTTTAAAAAAGTTAATTACTTGCTTGATGTCAGGAATATTGTTTTTATTTTCGCCCATGTTTTCACTCATATTGTTTTTTATGATCTTAATATTTTACCGCTAAGGGCGTCAATAATTTGGGATGGTTGGGCAAAACCTAAAGTTTCGCCTTTAATCAAATAGTCAATTTGCTCACCAAATTGCTGTGCTACTTGCTGCCATGTTTTTGCCGTTTGCAGCCCTGAAATGTTAGCACTGGTTGAAATAATAGCATGCTGAGTATACTGACATAGATCAACAACATCAGCATGATTAGTAATTCGTACGGCAATGGTGTTACGCCCCCCCGTTAACAAAGGGGAAATGTTAACTTTAGCAGGCATTATTTGTGTTATGGCGGCTGGCCAGCGCGCTTTAATATTTTTTAGTTGCTCCGCCAAAATATCCTGTTCATCAATAAAAGGTTGTAATTGACTATAATCACTCGCTAATAAAATTAAACCTTTATCTTGTGAACGTTGCTTGATAAGTAATAATTTTTTAATGGCTTGTTCATTACTCGGATCGCAACCTAAACCAAAAACAGCTTCTGTTGGATAAGCAATAATACCACCACGCTTAAGAACTTTAGTAGCAGCAATTATTGTCTTATTGGGGTGCTTCACAATGTAATTCAGTCTAGCTTAGTTAGCATTTAACTTTACTTGTAAAGCATCATCTTTAGCAAGTAACGCTTTGGCATTAGCAGCACGTTCAGCTTTTACTTTATCAGCAATACTATCATCAGCCACCGCTAAAATTTGTGCGGCCAAATACGCTGCATTTTTAGCGCCGGCTTTACCAATAGCGACAGTTGCCACAGGAATACCGCCAGGCATCATTACTGTTGAAAGCAAAGCATCATGTCCTTGCAATGGACCACAATCTACAGGCACACCAATAACGGGACGAGTAGTCATGCCCGCCACTGCACCTGCTAAGTGAGCAGCTAAACCTGCTGCACATATAAATACTTTACAACCACGCTCTTCAGCATCTTTTACATAGGCTTTAGCTGCGTCTGGCGTGCGATGAGCAGAACGAACTCGTACTTCATAAGCAATATTAAATTGTTTTAGTATATCAATAGTAGCCTGCATTACGGGTAAGTCAGAGTCAGATCCCATTAAAATAGCAACAAAAGTAGATGACATGATTGTTTCTCTATAGATGAATTAAATTGGCGCTATTATAGCGAGAAAAAAAGCTTAAATGCAGGGTGAGAAAACAAAAAGCTGTAATTAATTGTTACGATCTGCGACTAAATTGGTTTTTCTTCTTTATAACCACATTTTTTTTGCGGACAAACTAACATGTCCCCCTTTGCCATGGTACGCTTAACTAGTATGCTCCAATGACATTTTGGACAGTTTTGTTGTATCGGTGGATAATTAACGACATATTTGCATTTAGGATATCGATCACAAGCATAAAACATTTTACCATAGCGGCTTATTTTTTCGAGTAACTCACCAACGTGTTTTTCATTTTTTTGTAAGCACTGTGGGCAGCTAACACCAGCATCTTTCGCTTTTTCTTCATCAATATAATGGCATTCTGGATAGTTAGTACAACCAATAAACATACCATAACGCCCCTGTTTTACCGCTAAGGGTAAATGACATAAAGGGCACTCGCTGCCAGCAAGCACTTTATCTTTTACACGTTCATGATCGTTTATTTGCTGAGTAAACTCACAGCTTGGATAATTGACACACCCAAAAAAAGCGCCACTTTTACCATGCTTAATAATTAACTCGCCACCGCACTGGGGACAAGCTTGATCACTTTTTTCTAAAGCATGTTCATGACGAGAAAATAACGGTTGTTCAGAATTAGACATAACAGTGATACGTACGACAACGACTCAGTAAAGTATTACTGAGTATTATGTCATATACAGAGAAGTTATTTACATTTAATGTAATGGCCCTTCTTGCTCATCAAAAATCAAGTCTTCCATTTGTGAGTATGCTTGCTCGCGCCCAGGTACATTAAACAACACCATTAACACCACCCATTTCATATCATCTAAGCAAAAATCTTTGGTTTCAAGCTCCATTACCCGATCAATAACCATTTCACGCGTGGCAAAATCGAGTACATTAACTTGTTCTAAAAATAATAAAAAACCACGACATTCAGTATCTAAACGCGCATTTTCATCTTGGGTATATACACGCACAGATTTACCCACGACCCGAGTAATATACGGGTGGGTTTCACATTCTTGTAGGGCTGCTAGTTTTTCTATCCATGCAAGCGCTTTATAAATTTCATCTTGATGAAAACCAGCCCGCGATAATTCATCCGTTAAAAGATCATGGTCAACCATAATTTCAGCTTCAGAATGTATATAATTTTCAAATAGGTACATTAAAATATCAAACATTATTTTTTACCCCTATTTCAATCTAAGGTAGCCACCTGGTACCGCAGACACCAAGCTGTTAAGCTCAAGCATTGTTAGTCGGGTTAACACTTCCTCTATGGAAAGCTTGCTCCGAGAAACTACTATATCTACGGGAGTAGTCTCATAGTCAACACTAGCTAACAATGGATCGATAAACAAGTCTTGTTGGCCTTTTTGTGGCATTTTTTTATCATTACACTCACTAAGACCCGACAAACACGATAAATCTAACTCCTCCATTATATCGGCCAAGTCATCAATTAATTTAGCCCCTTGTTTAATTAACCAATGACAACCTTTACTTTTAGGGTTATTAACCGAACCTGGTACAGCAAATACCTCTCTATTTTGCTCTAGAGCACAACGAGCAGTAATTAGTGAGCCACTCTTGATTTCTGCCTCAACCACTAATACGCCTAGGCTTAAACCGCTGATCAAACGATTACGACGAGGAAAATGCCCTGCTCTTGCCCCTGTTCCAGGTAAAAACTCACTAATAATTAAGCCTCCTTGAGTAATTATTTTTTTGGCTAATTGTCGATGACGGCTTGGATAAACAGTATCTAAACCCGTTGCAACTACCGCAATAGTGCTAGCAGTATGAGTTAAAGCGCCAATATGTGCGGCAGCATCAATACCCAACGCTAATCCACTGGTGATAACCATACCTTGTTGTGCTAAATTACTCGCAATGTATTTAGTAAATTCAATACCCGTAATGGTGGCGCTACGACTACCGACAATCGCTAACTGGGGCTTATTTAAAAGATCTTGATTGCCTTGAGTGAACAACACCAACGGCGGATCATAAATTTGTTTTAATAATTGCGGATATTTATCCTCATCAAAGGTTAGTATTTGACTGTGGCATTGCTCACTTTTTGTAATGATTTTAGTGATATTTTGCCAATCTGGCGATTGAATTTGCTGACATTGTTTAGGTGACAGGCCACAAGCGAGTAACTTTTCTTGGGATTGAAAAAAAAGCTCTTTTAAGCCGAATGTTTCAACTAAAAAGAGCTTTTTATGAAGTGCTAAGCGATTAACGGCTTTTAAGGCTAACCAATAATGTTTATTTGATTTTTCCATTTGCCTCATCCTTAAAGCTTTATTTTATCAACAATAATCTAATTAAAAGGGTGCGGTTACATTATCCTGTAATCTCACTGGTTGTTTAGTGGTTAAAATTAGTCCCATACTCACTTTTTGATACGTTTTAAAAATCATCAATTTACCTAATGTTTCTACAGGCATTTGATAATCACTATCGTTTGACTGAGTTAAGCGATCCCAACTTGATGCGTCTTTAGAATACATAGGTCCATGCACAGTTTCGATAACTTGTGGGCTTTGACGATTAATTGACATGATATCTCCCAACTTCACATTATCCTCTTGACCTTTGTTAATCATCACCACATCAAGCTTAGCAAACTCTCTATTGTCGGTTGCCGCTTTAATAATAAGGCCCTTAATTTTTTTATCAGCCGCTTGCATCGTATAATAAGCAGGTAATAATTGACCTTCATTAATAGGTAAAACTAAATCACCTGAATGCACTTCTCGTTTTACGCTATTTAAATAAATAGTCGCTGGAGTATTATTTTCAATATCTCCTGTACGTATTACTTTACCCGCACTGATAAATTTAGCGTAATAACCAATAAGCTCTTGTGTTTCTGGGTCTACTATTTTTTTACCTTTATTATAAAAACCATAGGATTGCCCCAATTTTAAATTACCTTTAATGTAAATTTTAAAATCATCAATACTAGATTTTTGCCCTTTATTACTACCTAACACATAAGGTAATGTATCCACTTGTTGCTGGGTTAGTAAACTTTCGTAACGAATATAAGGTGCTATTTCACTTAACGAAATAATGCTTACCGGATTTTGTTCTTTAAGTTGCTTGCGAGCTTTAGGTGACCATTTTAAATTAGGCTTACCTTTGACCAACATCGGCTGACCTTTTTTGTCATAAACCAAATGTAATTCATCACCCGGATAAATCAAATGAGGGTTATTAATTTCAGGATTTAAGCGCCATAATTTAGGCCACAACCACGGTTGCTTTAAAAACACGGCCGATATATCCCATAAAGTGTCACCTTTTTTAACAATATATGAGGTGGGTGCATTTTTTTGTATTGTTAATTCATCTGCAATTGCGGCATAAACAGGGAGCAAAATACAAAGAATTGAAATTAAAACTTTTTTAAACATGCTATTCAATCCATTCTTAAAAGCAAAATAGTGTTCACACTTTAAATTTACTCAATTTATATTATTCAACATTATATAAAAATTTAAGTTTAAATTTTCACTATTTTAAGGAGATTAATGCAATTAAGTCGACTTTAAGTATAAATCACTAGGATTAATATAATTTAATGGCTAAAATTGAACATAACATTCTAATTCAATAATCGCTAATTTTTTTAACTAAATATGACTATTTTAACCGTTTTGCGCTTTCCTGACGAAAGATTACGAACCAAAGCTAACGATGTAGCTGAAGTAAATAACGATATACGCACTATTGTCGATAATATGCTTGCAACCATGTACCTAGAAAAAGGGGTTGGTTTAGCAGCCACACAAGTAGATATTCATCAACGCATTGTCGTCATCGATGTTTCTGAAGATGGTGATGATCCTATTGTATTAATCAACCCTGAAATCACTAAAAAAGGTGATAACATAGTGATTAATGAAGAAGGCTGTTTATCTGTCCCTGGTTGTTATGCCAAAGTAGACCGCCATAGCACAGTAACAGTAAAAGCATTAGATAGAAACGGTAATGAATTTACCTTAGATGCCGAAGAATTATTGGCTATTTGTATTCAGCACGAACTCGACCACTTAATCGGAATATTATTTGTTGATTATTTATCACCATTAAAACGCCAACGTATTAAAAAGAAGCTTGAAAAAGAAGCTCGTTTAGAAAAAAACGCTTAGGACACTCACTTGTTAACAGATAACTTATCAACTACACCTTTACAAGATTCTACAAACAGACCTTTAAATATTATTTTTGCTGGTACACCAGATTTTGCCGCTCAGCATTTACAAGCACTTATAAATTCACCTCACAATATTGTTGCTGTCTATTGCCCTCCAGACAAACCAGCAGGACGAGGTAAAAAAATATTGCCTTGCGCCACTAAAACATTAGCGCTTGAACACAATCTAATCGTTGAGCAGCCCGTTAATTTTAAAGACGTTAGCGATCAACAAAAACTAGCTAGTTATAATGCTGATATTATGGTGGTAGTTGCTTATGGTTTATTACTACCTGAAATTATTTTAAAGGCTCCTCGTTTAGGTTGTATTAATGTACATGGCTCGTTATTACCTAAATGGCGCGGAGCAGCGCCAATTCAGCGTTCATTAGAAGCAGGCGATGCCAAAACAGGCGTCACCATCATGCAAATGGACAAAGGCTTAGATACCGGTGAGATGATTTTAACTGCGGAATGTGAAATAACCGAGCAAGATACCAGCGCCAGCTTATATGAAAAACTAGCCCAATTAGGCCCACAAGCCTTACTCGACACGTTAGCGCAAATGGCAACAAATAGCTATCAATGCCAACCACAAAATAATGACCTAGCCACTTACGCGCATAAACTTGATAAAAGCGAAGCTGAACTTAATTGGCAATTATCGGCGGCTATTTTACAGCGTAAAATCCGCGCCTATATTCCTTGGCCTGTTAGTCAATTTACCTTTACCGAAGTAAATGCCAATTCAGAAAAAACAAAAGAACATCGCATTAGAGTTTGGCAAGCGTCGGTAAATAATGAACCTAACAACTCAGCTGCGGGTACAATTATTGAAGTAAATAAAAAAAGCATTGTCGTTGCGACCAGTCAAGGCTCTTTAGCACTAGAAATGTTACAACTTCCGGGTAAAAAAGCCTTAGCGGTTAGTGATATTTTAAATGGTCGTGCTGATTGGTTTAAAGTTGGCAATAATATTAATGGAAATCAATAAGCTATGACAGCCAATATAAGAGCCCTTGCCGCACAATGTACTTTTGCAGTTGTCGAACAAGGAAAAAGCTTAAGTGAAGAACTTCCTAAGCAGCAATTAAAAGCGGATGCCAAAGATAAAGGTTTATTACAAGAACTTTGCTATGGTGTATTGCGTTATTTACCTGAATTAGAACATGATGTTCGCCAATTAATGGACAAACCATTAACAGGTAAACAGCGATTATTTCATTTTTTAATATTAGTAGGTATTTATCAATTTAAATATACGCGCATACCAGACCATGCTGCTGTTGGTGAAACGGTTGCCGCCGCCGCTGTATTAAAAAACAAACGTTTAAAAGGCTTGATCAATGGCGTGCTAAGAAATTTTCAACGCCAGCAACTTACAACGCCAATAAAGGCAAATACCTCCTTACCTGACGCCATCCAATATAATCATCCCAGTTGGCTTATTAAAAAAGTGCAACATGCTTATCCGCAGCATTGGCAAGAGATATTAACAGCAAACCAACAAAAACCGCCAATGTGGATAAGAGTAAATCAACAACAAAATAAGGTTGCTACCTATGTAACCTTACTTGATAAAGCGGATATACAAATAGAACTAGTTGATGAGTTTTCAGGCGCAATACAGCTAACCTCGGCACAAGATGTTAATAATTTACCGGGTTTTGAACAAGGCTGGGTATCAATACAAGATGGTGCAGCCCAACAAGCTGCAAATTTATTAAATACTCAAGCGGGTGATAATGTTTTAGATTGTTGTGCTGCACCTGGCGGTAAAACTTGCCATATTTTAGAGCATACCGATAATATCACCATGACAGCTATTGATCTTGCTCCGCAACGTTTAATACGTGTTAACGAAAATTTAGCCCGTTTAAATTTAAGCGCTAAAGTAATTGCAGGTGATGCCGCAAATCCACAAGATTGGTGGGATGGTAAATTATTTGAACGAATTTTATTAGACGCACCTTGTTCTGGCACAGGCGTTATTCGTCGTCATCCCGACATAAAATGGTTGCGCAAAGCTAACGACATTAACGTACTAACACAATTACAACAGCAAATACTGGCAAATATTTGGCCTTTATTAGCCGTTGGTGGTACTTTGATTTATGCAACTTGTAGTATATTACCTGAAGAAAATAGTGAGCAAATAATTCAGTTTTTAGCTAACCATAGCNATGCNGAATTACTTCCTATAAAACAAGAAAATAAAAATATTAGTAAACTTGGTTGGCAAATATTACCCAATGATAACGGCATGGATGGTTTTTATTATGCAAAAATTAGAAAAATCAATTAAAAAATGACGATAAAGGTGGGCATTCGTACCTCATACACCACCCTACGGGCTATTGACTAAAAATAAAAAGACAAACGAAAAATAACGATAAAATAATTATAACTAAAGAAAAACTATGAAAATAATCATTATTGGTGCAGGACAAGTTGACGGAACGTTAGCTGTAAATATGTGTTGCTGTTGAGCAGAATGACATTATTATTTAATAATTATAACTAAAGAAAAACTATGAAAATAATCATTATTGGTGCAGGACANGTTGGCGGAACNTTNGCTGAAAANATGGTCGGAGAGCAAAACGACATAACGCTTATCGACACTAATAGCCAAGTATTGCAAGAACTACAAGACAGAATGGATCTTCAAGTGATCACGGGGCATGGCTCTCATCCTGATATATTAGCAAAAGCAGGTGCCGAAGACGCAGATATGATCATTGCCGTGACTAATGATGATTCAACGAATATGATCGCTTGTCAAATCGCTTATTCGCTATTTCATACACCCACTAAAATAGCCCGTATTCGTTCCAGTCATATTTTAAAATATCGTAAGCAACTTTTTCATAATCAAGACATTCCCGTTGATCATGTAATAGCACCAGAACAATTAGTCACTCGTGATATCGCTCGATTAATTGATTACCCTGGTGCATTACAAGTATTAGAATTTGCTCAAGGCAAAGTGAGTTTAGTGGCAGTAAAAGCGTATTATGGGGGTTTATTAGTCGGTCACGCACTTTCAACGATTAAAGAACATATACCTAACGCGGATACCCGTGTTGCTGCCATTTATCGTAATGGTCGCCCTATTCGCCCCTTGGGCACCACAGTAATTGAAGCTGATGATGAAATATTTTTTATCGCTGCTAGTGAACATATACGTGCGGTAATGAATGAATTACAAAAACTTGAAGCACCTTATAAACGTATTATGATTGCAGGTGGTGGTAATATTGGTGCAGGTTTAGCGAGAATTTTAGAAAAAGATCATCAAGTAAAACTCATTGAACATAACCCTAAGCGTGCTGAATACTTAGCTTCTGAACTAGATAATACTGTCGTCTTTGCTGGTGATTCATCAGATCAAGAACTATTACTTGAAGAACATATTGAACAATTTGATGTGTTTATCGCTGTTACCAATGATGATGAAGCCAATATTATGTCATCATTATTAGCAAAACGCTTAGGTGTGCGCAAAACAATGGTACTTATTCAACGTAGTGCTTATGTCGACTTAATTGAAGGTAGTGATATAGATATTGCCATATCACCGCAACAAGCTACTATTTCAGCATTATTAACTCATGTTCGCAAAGGTTCTATCGATAATGTTTATAGTTTACGTCGCGGTGCAGCCGAAGCCATAGAGATTGTCGCTAAAGGCGATGAAAGTTCATCAAAGGTAGTCGGACGCGAAATAAAATCATTAAAATTACCCCCGGGTACAACCATCGGCGCTATTGTTCGAGGTGATCAAGTCGTTATTGCTCATTCTAATACGATTATTAGAGAAGAAGATCACGTCATTTTATTTTTAGTCAACAAGCGTTTTATTTCGCATGTTGAAAAACTATTTCATGTTGATGCTATTTATTTTTAAACGACACTAGTAGTTCAGACCACTCTTTTTTGTTAATATATTGTTTGTATTTTTATTTATTAACCATCTACTATAAAAAGGAGTTTTATGAAAATTTCAGTTTTATCTTATTCTATTTTTACTGCCCTTACCTTGTTAACCATACCAGCGAAAGCAGGTTTGTATAACCCCGCTCAAAACTGGCAAACGTTTGAAACTGCGCATTTTAAAGTTCATTTTCCGATAGAATATAAAGAATGGGCTTTATCAAGCGCACGCGAATTAGAAAACATCCGCCGTTTAATAAAACAACAACAACACCGCGTATTAGCAGAAAAAGTTGATGCCTATGTTATTGACCCTTATAACGACAGCAATGGTTTTGCCCTACCTTTAAGTAATAAACCTTATTTAGGACTTTTTACTACTCCTCCTTTATCTGACAGTATTATTGCCAACACTCCCAGTTGGCAACAATTATTATTATTGCATGAGTATGTTCATTTAATTCATCTAGGACAAAAAAATCGTTCAAAATGGCGTGATCAACTCGCGCACTGGTTTGATATTTATGATGCTAGCCAAATAAAGACTGATCGCTGGGTAAATGAAGGTTATGCCACATTACTCGAATCAAAGCTTACTGGTCGTGGACGACTATATAATGGTTATATTGAAGCATTATTACAACAATTTGCTCGTGAAGGAGCCTTACCGACTTACCAACAAATAAATGGCGATAATGAACATTATTTTTCAGGAGCTATGGCTTATTTAATGGGCTCTCGTTTTTTAAAATGGTTAGAGGATAATTATTCAGAAAAAACGCTAGATGCAGTTTGGACTCGTTTGAAAGCGATAAAAGATCGCGATTTTGACCAAGCTTTCAGCGGTGTTTTTCAAGACTCAGCAGAGCATTTATATCAACGTTTTATAGCTGAGTACACTTATAATGCTATAAAAAAAGAAACATGTTTTTCACCCAAACAAAGTAAATTATATCTTGATTTAAACTATAAAGTAACGGCACTAAGTTTNAGNCCNAATGGNAAAAGCTTTGCTACCGTTGAAACTGATAAAAAAGGAAAAGTAAAACTTAATATTTATAGCACCGCCGAAAATAAAAAACTTAAAAAAGATTTTCAAGAAAAAATGGCNAAGTTACTTNAGCAAGATCCTCAAGATATTATAGATAAAGCACCGACTGTCTTTAAACATAAAAAACGTCATAGTTTAAATCAAATTAATTATCGTGGTATTAACAACCCTCGTTGGTTAAATAACAAAACAATTATTTATGGTGCTGCCAGCTTAGATCACCAAGGCGATCGCCATCAAGATTTATTTAGTTGGAATATGGTTACTAACGAAATAAAGCAATTAACCACAGGAGAAAATTTACGCCGTTTCGATATATCGCCAAACAAAGATTATATTATTGCGGAACGTAGTCGCTACGGTTACTCACAATTAGTTAAAGTATCAATAACAGGCAACATTCTTACTGAATTAACACCCGCAAGTTTAGAACATATTTATGATTTTCCACGTTTTAGACCTAAAACAGCTGTAAACGATAATAGCTTTGCCTATTTAGTGAGTTCTTTAAACGAAAAATGGTTATTAAAAGTTAAATCTAATGATGGTGATTTTATCGTACCATTACCAGCCAATTATCAATTTGTTTCTTATCCTGAATGGTCTCAAGATGGTCAATCATTATTTTATGTTGCCAGTGTTGGAGACCAAAGCAAAATTTATCAATATAATTTTAAGCAAAAAACATTAACGGCATTAACCTCAGGACAACACCCTGTTTCATGGCCTATTGCAAAAAACAATAAACAGTTATTGTTACTCGAAACTAATGCTCAAGGGCCTGATGTTTATCAATTAAATATCACTCAAGATAACAACACAAAAAAGGTTTTCAAGACAACTCAATCAGGAAAAGTTGCTTTACATTTTCCCTCTAAATTTAAACTTGAAAAAGCCGTTATTAAGACAGATAAAAATATCGGCACCCTTAAACCTTACGGTATAGGCTCACAACAAGGTACCTTTACTATTGGCGAAAGTGATTATTCAGCCTCAAACGGAGTATTTGAACTAGGTTATAAAAGTGATGATGTTTTATCGCGTTTTGCTTGGCAGGTTAGCGCAACTAAAGACATATTTAATAATAACCTTTCTGGTGTTAGCGCAAATATACGCTGGCAAGGTTGGCCGGTAAAATTACTTGTTCATAGTTATCAATTCACCTTAAAAAATAAACAACAAGCTATGACTAACAGTAAAAACAAACTTAACGAGCAAGGTTTGTTTGTTGAAGCACGTTATCCGTATCAAATTAAAACCTTTAAATTTACCTCTTTAGCACAAGCAAAAGTAACTGATAAAAATGCTGATAATAGTCAATATGCTAGTTTAGGATTTAAACAAAACTGGTATCACGAACAACAACAATGGGGCATAAAACAAGCAATTAATCTTAGTTACTTAACAGGAAAAAGTGATCATAAAAGTTACTCTGGCATTAATTTACAAACAACTATTAGTGCTCATATCAAAGATTATGGCTTAGGTTTTAATTACCAAAAGGTAACGCGCTCAAATAGTGCTAATAATATTCTCTCCTTAGGTGGCTATGCCTCAACGTTAATACAGCCTAAAGCACATTTAAATACAATATTGGCGCCAGAATTAGCCTTTAATTATGCGAGTGCTAACCAATATCAAAAGTATGAAACATTTATCCCTTTTAACTTCGGTGAAGTTTTTTACACTAAACATGCCCTACAAGATACTCCTAATATTTATAGTTATGGCATTAAAGGTGATGTTGATTTTGTTGATATTTTACCAAGTAGTTTTACTGGTTTTTCAAACTTAAGCATCAGCTACGGTATAGCAGAAGTTAAACAAAAAAATCAAAAAAATAAACTACAAATTTGGCTTGGTCTATGGCATAAGTGGTAAAGGTGGTATAAATAAAGGTATTGGCGTTGATAATTTTTATGCTCGCCAAAATGCTGGCGTAAATAGCACGAGTAAAGTGAATATTTCTAATCGGCCAAATAACATTGCGATAGATAAAACCCATTTACTAAAGCTATTTATGCTGGCAAAACTGGCCGATACTTCACCTAAACCAGGACCTAAATTATTAATACAAGCCGCAACCGCAGTAAAGGCAGTAATATTGTCAACTCCCGAAGCAAGTATCAGCAACATACAAACTAAAAACACCATAGTATAAGCGGCAAAAAAGCCCCACACCGCTTGTACTACTCTATCTGGCACCGCTTTATTACCTAACTTAACCACTAAAACAGCTTTAGGGTGTACAAGACGTTCTAATTCACGCATACCTTGAATATAGAGCAACATTGCGCGTACTACTTTTAAACCGCCACCAGTAGAGCCTGCACAGCTACCAATAAAGCTAGAAAAGATTAAAAAGATAGGTAAAAATAATGGCCAATGAGAAAAATCAGCCGACGCAAAGCCCGCAGAAGTACTAAAAGACACGGTTTGTAATACCGCTTGGTTTAACGAAACATCCACCGAGTCATAAACATTAAATAGCCATAAAACAATAAAACAACTGAGTGCTAAAAAAAGTTGGATGAAGATAAAACCGCGAAATTCTGCATCCGCAAAATAATTTTTTAACGTTTTATGGTGTACCGCCGTGTAATGCAAAGAAAAATTCATTGCCCCCATTAAACAAAAGAAGGCACATATATAATTAATCAACTGACTATCAAAATAGCCAATACTAGCATCATGGGTAGAAAAACCGCCGTTAGAAATAGACGAAAAAGAATGGCTAATCGCATCAAATACCGACATGCCCGCTAACCAGTACGCCAACGCACAGGCAATGGTTAGCCCTAAATAAATAAACCATAAATGTTTTGCGGTATCAGCAATACGCGGTGTCATTTTTGAATCTTTTACTGGCCCAGGTGTTTCTGCACGATATAACTGCATACCACCAATGCCTAACATTGGCAGTACAGCAACGGCTAAGACAATAATCCCCATACCACCAATCCATTGTAATTGCTGGCGATAATATAAAAGAGCATGCGGCAAGTCATCAATACCACTTAAAATAGTCGCACCAGTGGTAGTTAACCCTGAAATAGATTCAAAAAAGGCGTCGGTAAAACTAATATCAGGATGATCAAGTAAAGTAAAAGGAATAGCCGAGAACGCTGCTAACACTAACCAAAATAGTACAACAATTAAAAAACCTTCACGGGCGCGCAATTCACTTTTTTCATATCTATTGGGATACCAAAATAGCAAACCAGTAAAAAGACACCATAAAAATGCTAATAAAAAAGCAACTCCTGCACCATCACGATAAATCAATGAAACTAAAGCGGGCGGCAACATAGTAACGCTGAGTACGGCTACTAATAACCCTAAAATTCTAATTATATTTTTATATTGCACGTTGTTTTTATCTGCTTCTAAAATGCTGAGCATCATTAACTTGATTATACTGACATGCTAATGATTTATACACCATTGCTATTATTAGGTGCCCCGGTTATAACCGCATAACAATAATGAGAAGCTTGGTGGTACTTAAAGACCCGCTTCTCGTGTCATATTTTCATTATTAGCTTGATGAACAATAATATTATCTTCAATGCGAATACCTCCAAAAGGTCGCATTTGATCAACATTTTGCCAATTAACCATCTTAGCTTGTGGTGAATTTTTAAGTTGCGATAATAATGAGTCGATAAAATATAATCCTGGTTCAATAGTAAACACTTGGTTAGCTTCAATCACTCTTGATGCTCTTAAAAAACTATGTTGTTCAGGTGGTTTAATATGCGTACCACGTTCATCGGCCATAAAGCCACCCACATCATGAGTTTGTAAACCAAGATGATGACCTAAACCATGGGGGAAAAAGGTACTGACAATACCCGTTTCAACCGCCGTATTTGCATCAACAGTAATTAAATCAAATTCTTGTAATACTTGTGCTATTTCTGCATAAGTTTCAATATGTAAATCTACATAACTTTTACCTGGGCGTAAACCTGCTCCAGCATTAAGTTGTAATTGATCCATACGAGTAATTAATTCAGCAAATTTATTTTGTTTAAAGGCATAAGTACGCGTAATATCAGCAGCATAACCATGAAAATTAGCACCGGCATCAATTAAAAATGAACGAGGTTCTGTCAATTTATTACGGTCTAACACCATGTAATGTAAAATAGAGCAATTTTCATTTAACGCTATAATATTACCGTAAGGTGTCTCGTTTTCGGAGTATTCTAATGTTTTTAAATAAGTTTGCTGAATATCAAATTCACTTTTTCCTGCTAAAAATGCAGCTTTCGCAGCTAAATGCCCTTTAACCGCCAATTTGTTTGATTGACGCATACAATCTAATTCATAAGCGGTTTTATAAGCACGATGATAGTGCAAATAATTTAATACCGCTTCAGGGTTTACCGCTGTAAAACCTAACGCTTTTGCTACTTCTATATGTTCGCCAATATAAGCAAAGCCTTTTTTATCGTATGGTAATAACTTTTCAACTTCACTGGCTACGGTGAGAATTTTAATATCAAAAAAATCATTCCAGTAACTTTCGGGTAATGGATTTATTTTATGCCAAAAATCAATAGGTTGATAATAGATTAAAGTTGGCTTATCTTCACCATTAACCAATAACCAAGAATTAGTAGCCATCGTTAGCGGTAACCATGCTTTAAAATGAGGATTAGCTTTAAACGGATAACCATAATCATCTAAAAACACTTTAATTTCTTGACCCGAGTGAATAACTAAACCATCAAGGTTCTCACGCTGTAAAACTTGCTTAGTTCTTTGTTGTAACTGAGCAATATGTGCTGCGTAATGAGAGCTGAGAGTTGTCATAATAGTTACCTTAGATAATATTGATAAAGCTTTGCTAAATTGAGTTTTTAATTCTGTTAAAATTATACTCTTTATAATGCTATAGGCTCAAATTATTTACCTATTTTCATGTTAATAACTTGCTTAAATAATGATTGTTTTTGTTGGTTACGTGCTTGATAAATTTGTTGATAAGCCAGAACACTTTTAACATAATCACGGGTTTCTTTATAAGGTATAGTTTCTATCCAAATGTCGGCTGATATTTTTTTTTGCTTTTTCAACCAACTATTAACCCGATAAGGTCCTGCGTTATAAGAGGCTGTCGCCAATACAATGTTATTATGTTGGCGTTTTAATAATTGTCGTAAATATTTAGTCCCTAATTTAATGTTATTTTTAGCTTGTAATAAATAACGTGGTGTTACAGATTTACGTAATAAATGCTTTGCTGTATTGGGCATTATTTGCATTAATCCGTAAGCACCTGCGCTAGAATGAGCATCACTCATAAACGAACTCTCACGTCTTGCAATAGCAAAAGCCCAATTAGCGGAGATATTATTTTTTTTGGCATAACGATTTATGTCTTGTTGATAAGCCTGCGGAAAGCGTAATTTAACATCATCTAAATAATTCTGTTTTGCCAAGGTAAAAATGGCGCGATCATACCAACCTTTTTCATGGGCAATTTTAGCCGCAATCAATTTCTCACTATTTGACAATTTACTCAGCCAATAATGCCATTCGCGCCGAGCTTGGTTATAACGTTGTAAATAAAATAGTTCAAAAGCCCTTTTTGCAGCAGGGTATTTTAATACCGTTATTTTTTGTTGCCCGTCAAAAAAAAGTGGTTTGTCTTGAATATTAATGTCTTTATTAAGATAACTCGCTGCTAAAAACCCATAGTAATGGCGTTTTTGAGCCACTCTATTTAATAAGGTTTTACCTAGTTGCTGTTCATTAGTTTTCAACAGGCTACGCGCATACCAGTATTTCCATTGCAATTTATGATGATACTCAATCGGTAATTTACGTAACTCTTGTTTAATTAACACCCAATCTTGCTGTTGTAATATATCGACCAATCGCCATTGCACTAAATTGTCATTAAGTTGTTGATCATCTATTTTATTTAACCATAATCGTGCTTTTTTATGATTTTTACTGGCCAATGCTTGCGCAAATTTTTTGGTAATACTTTGTTTTTGTGCCTTTAAAAATGAAAATTTTTGCTGTGCCTTTTCATATAAATCTAACGCACGTTTAGGATCTCGCCAAATTAAGCGTCTAAAGCCATAAGTTAAAATCTCTACCGATTTTATTGAGTTTTTAGGAAATTTATTTAAATGACGAATATAAGCAGGATCACGACGCACTTTATGCCATAACCTCGCAAATATTTGCTGATTTTTGGGTAGTAATTTAGTTAGGTAAGGTATTAAGGTATGTTTACCCCCTTTGGCGGCTAAACGGATCCGTTGCCAAATTACCTTGTCAGTTCTATAACCTGCTTTTTGCCAACGCTTAAATAGTGGATCACATACCTTGGGTTGCGATTTACCCACTACCCATAATTTAGTCACTTGTGGTAATACTACGTTTTCAGGTGTGCCTGTGTCTAATTGAAAGCGGCGAAAATGGCAATTTAATTCTGTATTACCATTAGGGCGATAATAATTTAAAAACATCCATTTTCGCTCTCTTTTCGCTAAATATTGCAACCATTTTTTACGCAACGGCCAATCAAGCGGTGAACCTTTATATTTTTCTAAAAAGTCATCTATTTGTTTCGCGTCTTTTAAACGAAGGCGGTGCATTAAGCGTTTTTGGTCTAAATATGGTTGTAGAGGGTAATTAGAGAGTTGTTGATATAAATTTTGATATTTTGACGAATTCGCTTGCCATACTTGTTTTTCTGCTGATAAAAACAGCTTACGCTGCGTTTTCTTTTTATCGCTAATGTGCTCACTAGCAAACGCTACATTTGTAATAAATGACAGACTAAAATAAATCAAAAATAATATTTTTATTGGCAAGAGCTAAACTTCCGTGGTTATTCTTTAATAAAAGAACCCATAATAACAAACTACACTGTAAAGTTAATGTTTGATTGAGTAAACTGTAACTTACTTATTTACAGTATTTAAAATCAATTTATTATGCCAAACATTCTTTTTTCAGAAGCAGATCATCAACTTGACACCTTAGGCCTACGTTGCCCAGAACCTGTGATGATGGTGCGTTTAAATATTAGAAAAATAGCCGTGGGTGAAACCTTGTTAGTAAGTGCTGACGACCCTTCAACAACACGTGACATACCGAGTTTTTGTCGATTTATGGAACATGAATTAATTACAGCGCAAACAAAAAACTCACCTTTTCAATATCTTATTAAAAAGAGTCATTAAAAAAGTGAGTTCGTGTAATAATTATAAAGACTTAGTTACTGTAAAACTGAAATATCCGCAATATCATAAAAACTGTTACGAATTTGATTAAGCAGTGTTAAACGATTAATTTTAACCGCTTGATCATCACTCATCACCATAACATGATCAAAAAAGTTATCTATTGGCGCTTTTAGCGTGGCTAATTCAGACAATACGGCTTGATAGTCTTTCGCGGCTTGCAACGGAGTAATTTTAGCAGTTATTTCAGTAAAAATTTGCGATAGTTGTTGCTCAGCGATTTCAGTTGCTAAAGAATTATCAAATTTAGTTAATAATTCACCATCAAACTTCGCTAAAATATTACCAACACGCTTGTTTGCTGCTGCTAATGCCGATGATTCTGGTAATTTTTTAAAGTAGGTTACTGCTTTGATACGTTGCTCAAAATCTAACGGTGCTGTTGGTTTTTTAACTAATACCGCTTGAATAACATCTGTCGCTATATTTTGTTCTTGATAATAGGCTTTAAAACGCCCCATAACAAAATCAATCACATCTACTTTAGTGTTGTCGTTCGTTAAAACTTCACCATAAGCCAAAATACCCTGCTCAATTAACTCTGCAATATCTAAATTCAATTCTTTTTCGATAATAATTCGAATTAAACCTATAGCAGCACGACGTAAAGCAAAAGGGTCTTTATCGCCTTTAGGCGCTTGATTAATACCAAAAATACCTACTAAAGTATCTATTTTGTCGCTAATAGCAACGGCACAACCAATATAACCTTCAGGTAATTTATCACCCGCATAACGTGGACGATATTGTTCCTCTAAGGCATTGGCTACATCATTATGTTCGCCGTCATTTAACGCATAGTATTTACCCATAGTTCCTTGAACTTGCGGAAACTCTAAAACCATATCTGTCATTAAGTCAGTTTTACTTAACAAACCAGCACGATAAGCATGCTCTGTATTGACATTTAACTGCCCAGCAATTGCTTTGCTTAAATTAGCAATACGTTGTGATTTTTCAGCTAAGGTGCCCAATTGTTTTTGAAATATCACCGACTCTAAACTTTTTAAACGTGATTCTAAACTTTGTTTCTTATCGGTTTTAAAGAAAAACTCTGCATCCGCCAAACGAGGTCGAATAACTTTTTCATTACCAAAAATAACTTGGTTAACGTCTTTAGACTCTATATTGCTAATAAAAATAAATTTATTAAGTAATTCCCCGTTTTTACTAAATACAGGGAAGTATTTTTGGTGATCTTTCATCGAATAAATTAACGGTTCAGCAGGTACTTGTAAAAACGCTTCATCAAAGCTGCCGACTAAGGCCACTGGCCATTCAACTAAACCGGTAACCTCTTCTAATAAATCTTCATCGACCAAAGCATCGGCATTAATTTCTTTTGCAGTATCTGCTATTTGTTGACGAATAAGCGCTTTACGTTCATTAAAATCCGCAATAACATAAGCATCTTTCAAGGTTTGTTGATAATCATCTGCATGTTTAATCGCAACTAAACCGTGGCTATGAAACCTATGCCCCGTAACGAGATTACTCGCACTAACACCTAAACTTTCACCATCAATTACTTCACTGCCATACAATAAGGTTAACGTATGAACAGGGCGAATAAATTGCGTACGTGAACTTCCCCAACGCATAGGTTTAGGAATAGGTAACTTAGCCAGTGCATTGTTAACCATAGTAGGAATTAATTGAGCAACCGTTTTACCTTGTTGCTGAGCCTTATAAAGCAGCCATTCACCTTTACTGGTTACTAAGCGTTCTGCTTGTTCAACACTAATACCATTAGATCTGGCCCAACCTTGTGCTGCTTTACTTGGTTTACCATCAGTGTCAAAAGCGACATTGACTGCTGGCCCACGTTTTTCAACAATTTTGTCTGCTTGGCAATGAGTCAAATCACTTACGCTAACCGCTAAACGTCGCGGTGTCGCAAACCATTGAATATCACTAAAACTTAATTCCGCTTTTTCTAATTGTTCTTTAATTTGAGCAAAAAATGTTTTTGCTAATGTTTGTAATGCTTTAGGTGGAAGTTCTTCAGTACCTAATTCAATTAGCAACGTTTCTGTAGTCATTATTTATCTCCTGCATTAACTTGCGTTGAATTATTTGCGCACATTGGAAAGCCTAATTTTTCTCGCGCTTGATAATAAGTTTCAGCACAAGCTTTTGATAATGCTCTAACACGTAAAATATAACGTTGTCTTTCAGTGACAGAAATAGCATGACGGGCATCTAATAAATTAAAGGCATGCGAAGCTTTAATTACTTGTTCGTAAGCAGGTAAAGGTAAGCCTGCAATAATTAGTTTTTCACTGTCTTTTTCACACTGATCAAATTGTTTAAATAAAGCATCAACATCAGCATATTCAAAATTATAGGTTGATTGTTCTACTTCATTTTGATGAAAAACATCGCCGTAAAGTACTTTACCCAGAGGTCCGTCTGTCCAAACAAGATCATAAATACTATCTACATTTTGAATATACATAGCAAGACGTTCTAAACCATAAGTAATTTCACCTGTAACAGGGCTACATTCTAAACCACCAACTTGTTGAAAATAGGTAAACTGAGTAATTTCCATACCATTTAACCATATTTCCCAACCTAAGCCCCAAGCACCTAACGTTGGAGACTCCCAGTTGTCTTCAACAAAGCGAATGTCATGCACTAAAGGATCTATACCTAACTCTTTTAATGAGTCTAGATAAAGTTCTTGAATATTACTTGGTGAGGGTTTTAACATTACTTGAAACTGATAATAGTGCTGTAAACGATTTGGGTTTTCACCATAACGACCATCAGTAGGACGGCGACATGGTTGTACATAGGCACTACTCATAGGTTCAGGACCAATAGAGCGTAAAAATGTCATTGGATGAAATGTACCTGCACCAACCTCTAAGTCGAGTGGTTGTACAATTGCACAGCCTTGTCGTGCCCAATAATCCTGTAGTTTTAGGATCAGCCCTTGAAATGTTTTTATATTAAACGTGCTCATGTTATCTCTTGAATTCAGGTCTTATTATTTATCAGTATTAATTTTTATTTTAACTTGTACTTTTACAAGTTATATTTGAACGACATAGTATAGCGCTGTAAAACCCTATATACCAAGGCGTTCAAGCTAATATTTACTTTTTTTATATAAATATATTTTAACGACTGTTCACCAGTAAAAGCCTATTTAATAAAAACATTAAAAAAGCCCGATTCGATGCCCGGGCTTAATAATTATTTAATTGTTAAAACATTGATTTATAAGCTAAACATCTAGATTAGAGACTTTAAGTGCATTATCCTCTATAAATTTACGACGCGGCTCTACATGATCTCCCATTAAAGTCGTAAATAATTGATCTGCGGCAATAGCATCTTCAATAGTTACTTGTAGCATACGACGCGTATCTGGATCCATGGTGGTTTCCCATAACTGATCAGGATTCATTTCACCTAATCCTTTATAACGTTGTATATATTGACCACGTTTAGACTCAGCCATTAACCAGTTTAATGCTTCTTCAAAATTGCTAACTTCTTTAATTTTTTCACCACGTTTGACAAAACCACTTTCTTCAATTAAACCATTGATAACTTCATTTAGTTTCATTATTGAAAAAAATTCATTTGAACTTAATAATTCATAACCACACTCATAAACTTTTTCAATACCATGTTGGCGTACCTTAAAAGCGGGATAATAAATATTACGTTCTTTATGATGTAATATATCCACTGAATATATTGCACCATTACCCTCTTTATCACTAATTTTACTGAGCAAACCCTCAGCCCAAACTTGCATTTTATCTTGTGATTTATGATCTTCTGCAGAAATAATATTACCATAAATCATCATTTCTAAAATTTCACTCGGTAATTGACGAGCAATTCTTTTAGTTGTTTCAATCACAGTACGGTACTGATTTACCAACTGTTCTAGCGCCATACCTGATATAGCTGGAGCTGAATCATTAACGTGAATTTCAGCGTTATCTAACGCTAACGTTGTTAAATATTCCGTTAACGATTCATCATCTTTAATGTAGCGTTCTTGTTTACCTTTTTTAACTTTATATAAAGGTGGCTGAGCAATATAAATATAACCACGTTCCATAATTTCAGGCATTTGACGATAGAAAAAAGTAAGTAATAAAGTACGAATATGAGAACCATCAACATCGGCATCGGTCATAATAATAATTTTATGATAACGTAATTTTTCAGGATTATATTCTTCTCGACCAATACCACAACCTAAAGCGGTAATTAAGGTACCAACTTCTTGTGAAGAAATCATTTTATCAAACCGAGCTTTTTCAACATTCAAAATTTTACCTTTTAAGGGTAAAATAGCTTGGTTTTTACGATTACGTCCCTGCTTAGCACTACCGCCAGCAGAGTCCCCTTCCACAATATACAATTCAGAGAATGCAGGATCTTTTTCTTGGCAATCGGCTAATTTACCCGGTAAACCGGCAATATCTAATGCACCTTTACGGCGTGTCATTTCTCTGGCTTTACGAGCAGCTTCACGAGCACGAGCAGCATCAACTATCTTCATTATAATAATACGGGCAATACTTGGTTTTTCTAATAAGTACTCTCCTAATTTTTCACCCATAGCTTGTTCAACCGCTGTTTTAACTTCAGATGAAACTAACTTATCTTTAGTTTGCGACGAAAATTTAGGATCGGGAACTTTAACTGAAATAACTGCAGTTAATCCTTCACGAGCATCGTCACCTGAAGCACTAGTTTCAGTACTGCCACCCTTTTTAGATTTATTTAAACCTTCTTTAACCATATAACTATTTAAAGTTCTTGTTAAAGCTGTTCTAAAACCACTTAAATGAGCTCCACCATCACGTTGAGGAATATTATTAGTGAAACAATGGATGTTCTCTTGAAAGCCATCATTCCATTGCATTGCTACTTCAACAACAATGCCATCATCACGAGCTAAATCAAAATAAAATATTTCTTCGTTTACAGGAGTTTTGTTAGTATTTAAATAATCAACAAATGCTTGAATACCACCATCAAACTGAAAATGATCTTCTTTTCCCTCTTCTCTTTCATCTATTAACCTAATTGATACCCCTGAATTCAAAAATGATAATTCACGAATACGTTTAACTAAAAGATCATAATGAAAAAGAACATCACTAAAAGTTTCTTTGCTTGGCCAAAATCTAACTTCTGTACCCGTTTGGTCACTATCACCAATAGCTTTTAGTGGTTCTACTGCTTCACCCTTACTATAAAATTGTTCATGTAATTTACCTTCTCGACGAATGGTTAATTGTAGTTTTTCACTTAAGGCATTCACAACTGATATACCTACACCATGCAAACCGCCTGAAACTTTATAACCTGAATCCTCACCACCAAATTTACCACCCGCGTGCAAAACTGTCATAATAACTTCTGCTGCAGAAATACCTTCTTCTGGGTGAATAGCAGTAGGAATTCCACGTCCATCATCTTTAACTGACACAGAGCCATCTAAATGTATTTTTACAATAATATCTTTACAATATCCTGCTAAAGCTTCATCTATAGAGTTATCTAAAACTTCAAAAACCATGTGATGTAAACCAGACCCATCATCAGTATCGCCTATATACATACCTGGTCTTTTACGAACAGCATCAAGCCCTTTTAAAACTTTAATACTTGCGGAATCGTAACTATTTTCTTTTTTTATAGCTTCTGTCATCGCTTTTTGCCTATTTTCACTCTATTGAAATTTCACCATGTTTCACGTGAAACATTTTATAATTATCTTCTTTTTCCGCTATGGTTTGTTCGAGTAGCGGCATTAAATCAACTTTATTTATTGCTGTCACAATTGTCTGACATGCTAAAGAATTAAGCGCTGTTGCCAATGCTTTGCGCGAATTTATATCTAGTTCGGCACCTATATCATCAATTAATAAAATTGGTTTTACTTGCTTAACTTTTTCTATTAATTTCGCCTGTGCGAAAGTTAAAGCCAGTAAAAACAACTTTTGCTGTCCTCTTGAAATCACTAAATCTAACGGTTGCTTATATAAAGTAAACTTAACATCAAACTTATGCGCACCTGCAATACTAAAACATTGGAGTTTTTCACGCTCGTAATTTTCATTTAATACTTCTGATAATCTTTTTTTAGCAGACCAACCTTGTGAATAATGAATTTTAATTTTATCTGTTAACTGGGGTAATAAAATATCTAACCATTTAATTAACTCTACTTGCAACTGAGCAATATACTCTACTCTATCATCAGCGATGATTTGAGAATAGTGACAAAATTCGCCTGTCCAATAAGCAAGCTCTTGCTTAGTCACTTTTTTTCTTAAACAAGCATTTCGCTGTTTATGTATTTTATTAAAGACACTCCATTTTTTTGAAAATTCATGTTTCACGTGAAACAATCCTAAATCTATAAAACGTCGTCTTTCTTTTGGCCCACCAAAAAAAAGTTTAAAACTTTCTGGTGTTACTATTTGTACTGCGATGTTTTTTGCTAAGTCAGAAAGCTTATTTATCCGTTGACCATTAACTTGTATCGTCAATATATTAGTAGATAAATTTTTACTTATGCCTAAACTATTAACTGCATGGTCTTTAATATTTACCGTTAATTGATGATGTTCATGACTTACTATATTTTCAACTTTGGTTGTTCTAAATGATTTACCATGTGCTAAAAAAAATATGGCTTCTAAAATACTGCTTTTACCACTACCATTTTCACCTAAAACTAAATTTAAATGAGGATGAAAATTAAGGCTGGTATTAGACAAATTTCTAAAATTTACAATATTAAGCTGATCTACACTCATTAATATTCTTAAAATTATAGACGCATTGGCATAACAACATAAAGTGCTTCGCCAGAATCACAACCTTCAATTACCACACTACTTTGCGAATCAGCCAAAGTAAATTTTACCTTTTCATCTTTAATGGCGTTTAATACATCAAGTACATAACTAACATTGAAACCTATTTCTAATTCATCATATGGAAAATCAATTTCAATAATTTCTTCTGCTTCTTCTTGCTCAGGATTATTAGCAGTAATTTTTAATTCGTTATTTAAAAAATTTAAACGTACACCTTTAAATTTTTCATTAGATAATATAGAAGCTCGTGACAAAACTTGACGTAATTGTTCTTTGTTTGCTTCTAAAACTTTATCGCCATTACGCGGTAAAACTCGACGATAGTCAGGAAAACGTCCATCAACTAATTTACTGGTAAAAGAGAATTCAGTATCAATAATACGGATATGATTAGAGCCTAAGTACACTTGAACATCGTCATTAACTTGGTTCAATAAACGAATAATTTCTAAAATTCCTTTACGCGGTACAATAACCTGACGAACGGGTAACGATAAATTTTCATTGGTAATTTTACAAATAGCTAAGCGATGACCATCAGTGGCAACCGAACGTATCTCATGCCCTTCTGTTTCAATAGACATACCATTAAGATAATAACGAACATCTTGATTAGCCATAGAAAAATGAGTACTTTCAATAAGTTGTAAAAACTGAGTCTTTAATAACTTAAATTCAACGTCACCTTTCCATTCTTCAATATTAGGAAAATCATCGGCAGATAATGTCGATAATGAATATTTACTACGTCCTGTGCTAATTTTTATCGTTTCACCAATTAATTGAAACGATAACATTGAGCCAGTAGGTAAGCTTTTACAAATATCTAATAATTTACGTGCTGGAATAGTTATTTTACCGTCGCTTCCTTGATTTTCAACAACGGTATAAGCAACCATTTCTAATTCTAAATCAGTTGCGGTTAAAGTAAGAGATTGATCTTTAACTTCAAGTAAAACATTACTTAAAATAGGTAATGTACTTTTGCGTTCAACTGCACCTGAAACCAATAATAATGGTTTCAGTAATGATTCCCTATTCAATGAAAACTTCATGCTATTAACCCGTTCTAATATTATTATTTTAAGACGATAGTGTTCTTATTAAGTTTGTATAATCCGCTTTAATATCATGGTTCTCTTCTCTTAAAGCAAGCACTTTACGACAAGCATGCAATACTGTGGTGTGATCCCTACCACCAAAAGCATTGCCTATTTCTGGTAAACTATGATTCGTTAACTCTTTAGATAATGCCATTGCTAACTGCCTAGGTCTAGCAACAGATCGACTACGGCGCTTAGAAAGTAAATCAGCAACTTTAATTTTGTAATATTCTGCAACGGTACGTTGAATATTATCAATGGTAACTAATTTATCTTGTAATGCTAATAAATCACGTAAAGCTTCCCGAACAAAATCTATCGTTATTGCGCGACCAGTAAAGTTAGCATTAGCAATAACTCTATTTAATGCCCCTTCTAGCTCTCGTACATTAGAGCGTAACCTTTTAGCTATAAAAAAAGCAACTTCATCCGCTAAATTTACATGATGCTCTTGTGCTTTGCGTTTTAAAATAGCAACGCGTGTTTCTAGTTCAGGAGGATCAATAGCAATGGTTAACCCCCAACCAAAACGCGATTTAAGCCTGTCTTCTACGTCAACTTCTTTAGGATAACGATCACTGGTTAAAATAATTTGTTGATTACCTTCAAGTAAAGCATTAAAGGTATGAAAAAATTCTTCTTGAGTACGTGTTTTACCAGAAAAAAATTGAATATCATCAATTAACAAAGCATCAACACTACGATAGTATTGTTTAAATTTTTCAATGGCATTATTTTGTAGGGCTCTCACCATATCTTGTACAAAACGTTCTGAATGCATATAGGCAATTTTAGCTTTAGGATTATTCAATAAAATAGCATTGCCAACAGCATGTAATAAATGAGTTTTACCTAAACCTGTACCGCCATAAATAAATAATGGATTATAGGCAGAACCAGGGTTATCCGCTACTTGAGAGGCAGCAGCACGAGCTAATTGATTTGATTTACCTTCAACAAAATTGTCAAAAGTATAATTAAATCTAATATTGGTTTTTTTAGGTAAGTTAGGTTCTGGCTCTGTAGTTCTAAAATTATTATGTGTCATCCCGCCATTAATATTATTATTTTTTTGGATATTAATTACTGGACTAGAAGATGATTTAGAAACTTTATTACCCACATCAAATCGTAATAGTGGTGGGTTAGTTGAGTCGTGTAATGAAATTAATTCATTAATTTTATTAACATACTTCTCTCGAACCCAATCAAGGACAAAACGATTAGGTGCATATAAAGTCATAATATTGTCTTCAACAACACATTGAAGTGGGCGTATCCACATACTAAATTGTTGTGCTGGTAATTCCTCTTGAAGAACAGACAAACAACTCTGCCACACAGAATGCTCCACTAACGACTCCCTAAAATGAAATTTATTAGTTTTTATATGAAATGATAAAAAGTTATAAATAAAAACTGAAAATAATAGCTAAAAAAGCTGAGTTTATTCTAATAATACCGCTATTATCTCTATAGTTATCCACAACATCAACATTGACATTTTGAATAACTTAATTTTACGCACTAATTCATTTGTAATTAATTGTTTTTTATAGTATTAATTTTTTATTATTCTAATTAATAGCTAAAAAATCAAAGCTATAACTTTTAACTATTAGTGCATTTAACTAGTGCGTTTAACGATAAAAAGAAAGGTTCATTGTACGCTTGTTACAAAACTGTGGATATCATTATTTTATTTCTCTTTAAAATAAAAAGATCAAAAAGATCAGTCAAGGATCTTTTTAATTGGATGCTGTAATTAATATTGACATTACCTCTATTCCACTATAGAATTCGGCCTCAAATTTTATTCAGTGTGCTCTTAACGGCGGTTAGCCAGGGCAACATTAAACCGACGGATTAGCGTAATGAAAAGAACATTTCAACCAAGTACTTTAAAGCGTAAGCGTAACCATGGTTTCCGTGCGCGCATGGCAACTAAAAACGGACGTGCAGTAATTGCTCGTCGTCGTGCAAAAGGTCGTGCTAAGCTTAGCGCTTAATCTTTTCTTCTAGAGTTTAAAGAAAAGATATGAAAGGTAGCCAACAGGTTACTTATCAATTTAATCGGGAGTTACGTTTGTTAACTCCTGATCATTTCAAAACGGTTTTTTCTAAACCGATTAGATTTCATTCTCAACATTTCACTGTACTTATTAGACAAAATTCTCTTAGCAATAATAGAATAGGCTTTGCTGTTGCTAAAAAAAGAGTAAAACTTGCTGTACAACGAAATCGAATAAAACGTTTAGTTAGAGAAAGTTTTCGTTTAAATCAGCACAATTTACCTACTGTTGACATCGTAATTATGGCAAAATCAGGTATTGATCAATTAGACAATAAAGCAATTACCCAACAGATAGAAAAGCTATGGCGAAAAATAAATCAACGCCACAAAAGTTAGCCATTAGTTTTATTAAAGGCTATCAACGTTGGCTTAGCCCTCTGCTTGGCAAAAATTGTCGCTTTCATCCAACATGTTCGCAATATGCTATTGAAGCAATAAATCGTTTCGGTTTATTAAAAGGTTGTTGGTTAGCAAGCAAACGTATACTAAAATGTCACCCACTACACGCGGGTGGTGAAGATCCCGTTCCTCAATCAAAAAAAGAGAAGTAAATACACTATGGAATCTCAACGCAGTCTACTATTTATCGCTTTAATGGTGGTAACTTATTTGCTATTTAGTCAATGGCAACAAGATAATGCGCCTGTACCGCAAGCCATATCACAAAATATGCCCGCTGAAAATTCATCAACAAGTGCAGATTATATTCCTCAAGCAAGCGAACATAATAGTGCTCCAACAGATAAAACTATTATAAATGCTAAAATTATTACCGTAAAAACGGATGTATTAGCATTAAAAATTAATACTCAAGGCGGTGATATTGTTGAAGCAAGGTTACTAAAATACAATACCGAGTTAAACAACGGCATTCCATTTACCTTAATGCATAGTGGTGCATACACTTATATTGCACAAAGCGGTTTAATAGGTAGCAATGGCTTAGATCAAGTGATTGCAGGACGCCCAATTTATAAAACATCAGCCAAACATTATGAAATTAAAGATGGTCAGCAACAACTTATTGTTGATTTAGTCTACCAAGATGAAAATGCACTATCAGTGACTAAACGTTTTATCTTTTCAGCTAATGATTACGCAGTAAAAGTTGATTATATAATTAATAACAATACTAACCAAAATGCTAGCGTACAATTATATGGCCAATTAAAACAAACTATTGATGTTCCAAAAAAATCAGGTTCTATGCCAACCTCAGCTTATCGCGGTGCTGCTTATTCAACTGATGAAGATCGTTATAATAAATTCAAATTTGGCGATTTTGAAGATGAAAAACTAAATATCACCACTAAAAATGGTTGGATAGCAATGATAGAGCATTATTTTGTTAGTGCTTGGGTACCTAAAGATAATGACGAAAATCAACTCTATTCAAACTATAACCAAAATGGTATTGCTATTATTGGTTTTAAAGAACCCCCATTAACGATTAAAGCAAAAAGTACTGCAACCACCTCAGCCGTTTTATATGTCGGCCCTAAAGATATAAATAAAATGGCAAAAATTGCTGATGGTTTAGACTTAACTATCGATTATGGCTTTTTATTTATGATCAGCAAGCCGCTATTTTGGTTATTAACGCATATACATGATCTATTAGGAAACTGGGGCTTAGCAATTATTGTTATCACGTTAATAGTAAAAGGTGGTATGTACCCATTAACTAAAGTGCAATACACCTCAATGGCAAGAATGCGTGAATTACAGCCAAAAATGGCCGCTTTAAAAGAACGCTTTGGTGACGATCGTCAAAAAATGTCACAAGCAACGATGGCTTTATATAAAAAAGAAAAAGTTAATCCTGCGGGCGGTTGTTTCCCATTATTATTACAAATGCCAATTTTCTTAGCGCTATATTGGGTATTTTTAGAAAGTATTGAATTGCGTCAAGCACCCTTCTTTTTATGGATACAAGATCTATCCGCAATGGATCCTTATTTTGTATTGCCTGTATTCATGGGTATTAGTATGTTTGTAATGCAAAGAATGCAACCCGTTACTGTGCAAGATCCGATGCAACAAAAAATTATGAAATACATGCCAGTAGCCTTTTCAGTATTTATGGCATGGTTCCCATCAGGCTTAGTACTTTATTGGTTTATTAGTAATTTAATATCTATCACACAAATGAAAATAATATTTTCAGGGATAGAAAAAAAGAAAAAGGCACTAGCCGCAAGCTAGTTTAAAATCAAATACCCCGCGCCAAGGCTTTTCGCTCTGGCTCAAATTCGCTTCGCGAAGAGGGGTATATTAACGTGAAATGTAGGTCGGCATCTTTTATGAAGAGCTGCCGTCAACTTGATGGGCTAAAGCCCAACCTACAAAACGCCGCAAGCGGCGGGGAATTAAACCCGCTCAGATTAAAGCGACTTTGGAGTCGCTTTTTTTATGTCCATAAAAGAAGTAAAATGACTTTAATTATTAAATAAAGATACTATTTATGAGCCAACAAACATTAATCACCTCTTATCAAGAAACTATCGCCGCACAAGCCACACCACCNGGTCGAGGTGGTGTCGGTATCATTCGTGTATCAGGCCCTAAAGCCAAAAAAGTGGCTCAAGCTATTTTAGGTAAAATACCTGAAGNAAGAAAAGCTGAATATCTACCATTTAAAAATGCTAAACAACAAACCTTAGATCAAGGTATCGCACTATACTTTAAATCCCCTAATTCATTTACGGGTGAAGACGTTATAGAATTTCAAGGCCATGGCGGCCCAGTTATTTTAGATATGTTATTGAAAGAGATAACCTCCCTGCCTAACATACGTTTAGCCAAGCCAGGTGAATTTAGTGAACAAGCCTTTTTAAACGACAAACTAGATCTTACCCAAGCAGAAGCTATCGCCGACTTAATTAATTCAAGTTCTGAGCAAGCAGCGAGGTGCGCATTACACTCACTGCAAGGTGATTTTTCTAAATTAGTTCATCAGCTAGTTGAAAAAGTTATCCATTTACGTATGTATGTAGAGGCTGCAATTGATTTTCCNGAAGAAGAAATNGATTTTCTNGCCGATAAAAAAATAATCAATAGNTTAAAAGAAATAATNNCGCAAACAGNTACCGTAAGANCNCAAGCACAACAAGGNAGTATTATTAGNGAAGGNATGCGCNTAGTTATNGCTGGTCGTCCTAATGTGGGTAAATCAAGCCTACTTAACGCTTTAAGTGGTAAAGACAGTGCCATAGTAACCGACATAGCAGGCACCACCAGAGACATACTCAGCGAGCAAATACATATAGACGGTATGCCACTGCATATTATCGACACAGCAGGTCTTAGAGAAAGTACAGACAAAGTAGAACAAATAGGCATAGAACGTGCTTGGCAAGAAATAAAAAAAGCCGATAGAGTTTTATTAATGGTTGATTCTAGCCAAGAATACAAACAAGGATCAAATGACGATCTTCAACAAATTTGGCCAGAATTTTTTAATCAATTACCTGAAAATATAGGGTTAACTATTATTCGCAATAAAGCCGATATAAGTAATGTTACTACCGGTTACAGTGAACAAAATAATCAAGCAATTATTACTTTATCAGCCAAAACAGGCGCAGGCATTGAAGAATTAAAAGATCATTTAAAAACCATCATGGGTTATCAAGGTAGTACCGAGGGCGGCTTTATGGCACGTCGTCGTCATTTAATTGCTTTAGAAAATGCTCATCAACACTTAACTATAGGCTTAGAACAATTAGAAGCCTTTATGGCAGGTGAAATTCTCGCTGAAGAGTTACGACTAACCCAGCAAGAACTTAATGAAATTACCGGTGAATTTACTAGTGATGACTTACTCTCTGAGATATTTTCATCCTTCTGTATTGGTAAATAATTATAGTCAGTAAGGTATGATAAATAGCCAATTTATTGGGACTCATCAAACCAAGGTAACAGATAGAGTATTTGTAGGTCGGGCTTCAGCCCGTCAAATATAGATTGATGGCCTAAAGGCCAACCTACAAGTGTTACCCTAAAATATAGCTATTTGACCAGTCACAATTTATTAATAAAAAGGTTCAATAATGGCATCATTTCAAATAATTGTCGGTAGTATGTTAGGTGGCACAGAATACGTTGCCGAAGCCTGTGAAGAAACCTTAATAGAGCTTGGTCATCAAGTTAAAGTACATTTACAACCACAATTTGGTCAAATACCATCCAATAATCAAATTTGGCTAATTTGTACTTCGACCCATGGTGCAGGTGAGCATCCTGACAACATTAAAAATTTTATAGAAGATCTTACTAAAAGTGATCAAGATCTATCAACATGCCAATTTTTAGTGATCGGTGTTGGTGACTCAAGTTATGATACTTTTTGCTTAGCCGCTAAAAACACAGAAAAACTATTAATATCAAATAATTGTAAAAAAATAACACCTTTATTTACAATAGATATGCAAGCTAACATTGATCCTGAATTACTAGCACAACAGCATATGATCAATAAGAAAGATCTTTTATACTGACTTTTACATAAGTTATCAACATAACAAGATTAAAAAACAAACTATTGTGAATAACTTATGTAAAAAGCAGTGAATTAAACCTTATTATCCAGTGTATAAAAAAAAGAGTCTAACGCCTTGTGGATAAAAGGCACTTTTGATCAGAGCTTATATCCCCTTTGATCAAAGTTTAATAACAACCTAACATACCATTTAACTTGTTAATAATTATACTTAAAAATCACTTATCAACAGAAAACACGATCACTAATAATAATAATAATAAGATCTTTATAAAGATCTTTATAAATTATTAATAGATCAAACTAGGATCTTTCTAAAGATCTTTTTATCATTTAATGATTCCTCTGGAGGCAAAAAAGCGCTAAAATATGTTCCCTTTTTCAATCGTGGTAAATAATTAATGTGGTATCAAAAGTCTTTTGACGTAATTGTTGTCGGTGGTGGTCATGCTGGTACAGAAGCCGCACTCGCCGCAGCACGCATGGGCTGTAAAACATTATTATTAACGCATAACATCGATACCCTTGGGCAAATGTCGTGTAATCCAGCCATTGGTGGCATTGGCAAAGGTCATTTGGTTAAAGAAATTGACGCCTTAGGCGGATTAATGGCACACGCGATTGATCATAGTGCGATCCAATTTAGAACGCTTAATGCGAGTAAAGGTCCCGCCGTAAGAGCCACCAGAGCGCAAGCAGACAGGCTTTTATACAAAAGTTATGTTCGCCATTATTTAGAAAATCAACCTAATTTAACACTATTTCAACAGCCCTGTGATGATCTTATTTTAGAAAATGATCAAATCATCGGTGTTTCTACGCAAATGGGTTTAAAATTTAAAGGTAAAACTGTTGTACTTACCGTTGGTACTTTTTTAGCAGGGCAAATTCATATTGGCCTAAATAATTATCAAGGTGGCCGAGCGGGTGATCCAGCCAGTGTTAATTTATCTAATAAATTGCATGATTTACCCTTTCGGATGGATCGTTTAAAAACGGGTACCCCACCACGATTAGATGCTAGAACGCTTGATTTTTCACAAATGACTGAACAACCGGGTGATACCCCAAGACCCGTATTTTCGTTTATGGGATCGTTAAAAGATCACCCACAACAAATTCCTTGTTATATCACTCATACTAACGAAAAAACGCATGATATTATTCGCAATGGTTTAGATAGAAGTCCTATGTATACAGGGGTTATCGAAGGTGTAGGCCCTCGTTATTGTCCATCTATTGAAGATAAAATACATCGTTTTAGTGATAAAAATTCACATCAAATATTTGTTGAACCTGAAGGCTTAACCACTCACGAAATTTATCCAAACGGTATTTCTACTAGTTTACCGTTTGATGTACAAATAGAGCTAGTACGTTCAATTAAAGGTTTTGAAAATGCGCATATCACTCGTCCAGGTTATGCCATTGAGTATGATTATTTTGATCCTCGTGATCTTAAACAAACACTAGAAAGTAAATTGATTAATAATTTATATTTTGCAGGACAAATTAACGGTACTACTGGTTATGAAGAAGCTGGTGCGCAAGGACTTATTGCTGGAGCCAATGCTGCCTGTAAAGTTAAAGGTTTAGATGATTTTGTATTACAGCGAGATCAAGCTTATGCGGGTGTATTAATTGATGATTTAGCTACTTTAGGTACCAAAGAACCTTATCGTATGTTCACCTCACGTGCTGAATATCGCTTATTATTACGTGAAGATAATGCGGATATACGTTTAACTGAATTAGGTCGAAAAATTGGCTTGGTTGATGATGCTCGTTGGCAACGTTTTAATGAAAAGATGGCAAATATTGTCACAGAACAACAACGTTTAAAAACAGTTTGGATCCAAAAAGATCATTCAGCAGTTGATAAAATAAATAAATTATTAAAAACACCGATAAGCCGTGAAAATTCTTTAGAAGATCTTTTACGTCGACCTGAAACTCGCTATAACGACTTAATATCTATTGAAGGTTTAGGGCCTGTTTTAAGCGATACCCAAGCTGCAGAGCAAGTTGAAATACAAATAAAGTATGCGGGTTATATTGATCGACAATTAGATGAAATTGCCAAGAAAAAACGTCATGAAGAAACTATTATTCCCGTAGATTTTAATTATAATCAAATATCTGGTTTGTCTAACGAAGTTGTTGCTAAGCTAACCGACGCAAGACCTGAAACATTAGGAAAAGCGGCAAGAATGTCTGGTATTACCCCAGCCGCTATTTCATTATTGTTAGTGTATTTAAAAAAACACGGTTTATTAAGTAAAACTATTCGTAAATATGCTTAATTATTTACTTTTATTAATCAACTATTGAAGATGTCATGCTCAAGCAAACCTTAGAAAAGTTATTAGCGCAAGCCCAATTAAGTTTAACCGAACAACAAATAAATTTACTTATACAATATGTTGAATTGCTTGTTAAATGGAATAAAGCCTATAATTTAACCTCAGTAAGAGATCCACAAGAAATGTTAGTTAAACACATTATGGATAGTTTAGTGGTAGGTGAAAAACTACAAGGTAATAGTTTTATTGATGTGGGTACAGGTCCTGGCTTACCAGGAATACCATTGGCGATATTATATCCACAGAAAAATTTTGTATTATTAGATAGTTTAGGTAAACGTATTACTTTTTTGCGACAAGTGGTTTTTCAATTAAAATTAAAAAATGTAACACCTGTAAAAGCCAGGGTTGAAAATTATCAAGCAGATCCTATTTTTGATGGCGTTTTAAGTAGGGCTTTTGCATCAATAACGGATATGATAACTTGGTGTCATCATCTTATTGATGATAAGGGACGTTTTTATGCGCTTAAAGGTCAATATCCTCAGGATGAAATTGAATCATTACCTGAAAATATTAAAGTTTGCCAAAGTTATCAATTAAACGTTCCACAATTAATTGGTGAACGCCATTTAATTGAATTAAAAAAATTAATAAAATAATTAACTCGTTGTTAATTTAAATAATAAAAATAACTTGAGGTTCTTGTGGGTAAAATTATTGCCGTTGCAAATCAAAAAGGTGGTGTGGGAAAAACCACTACCGCAGTTAATTTAGCGGCGTCTTTAGCCGCCACTAAACGAAAAATATTACTTATTGATTTAGATCCTCAAGGTAATGCCACTATGGGCAGTGGGGTTGATAAATATGAAGTTGAAAATACTTGTTATGAGTTACTCATTGAAGAAAAACCACTAGACCAAGTCGCCGTTAAAGATACCGTAGGTAAATATGATTTAGTTGCAGCTAATAGTGACGTTACCGCCGCAGAAATTAAATTAATGGAAGTTTACTCGCGAGAATTAAGGCTCAAAAAAGCGTTAGCGCCAGTAAAAGATCATTACGATTATATTATTATTGACTGCCCTCCTTCACTTAATATGCTTACCGTAAATGCTATGTCAGCGGCCGATTCAGTATTAGTACCAATGCAATGCGAATACTACGCTCTAGAAGGTTTAACCGCCTTACTTGACACCGTTTCTAAATTAACGTCAGTCGTTAACAATAAATTAGAAATTGAAGGTATTTTACGTACCATGTATGATCCCAGAAATCGTTTAGCTAATGATGTATCTGAGCAATTAAAACGTCATTTTGGTGACAAAGTTTATCGTACTGTAATACCTCGTAATGTTCGTTTAGCTGAAGCGCCTAGTTTTGGCGCACCAGCAATGTATTATGACAAATCTGCGACTGGCTCTAAAGCTTATTTAGCATTAGCAGGTGAAATTTTACGCAAAGCTGAACAAGCAAAAAAACAACAAATATCAACAAACAATCAAGAAGTGACAGAATAATATGAAGGCATCAAAACGCAGAGGATTAGGTCGTGGTTTAGATGCATTACTTTCTACGCCAATAAAAAAAAATAATCACAGTGAGGGTGAAATAGAAGAAGTTGTTAATCAACAGCAAAGTGAGTTACAAAAATTACCCATAGAGTTATTACAGCCGGGTAAATATCAGCCTCGTAAAGATATGTCAGCAGAAGCTTTAGAAGACTTATCAAATTCAATTAAATCGCAAGGTATTATTCAACCTATAGTCGTTCGCCCAATTGGTGAAATTGATGGTATTAAAAATTATGAAATTATTGCGGGTGAACGCCGTTGGCGAGCCGCTCAATTAGCTGAAATTGATATTGTTCCTTGTATTATTAAAGATGTTCCTGATGAATCTGCGGTAGCTATTGCCCTTATTGAAAATATTCAACGTGAAGATCTTAATGCCATGGAAGAAGCGGTTGCATTAAATCGTTTATTAAAAGAATTTGAACTTACTCATCAAGAAGTCGCTAATGCTATTGGTAAATCGCGTGCTACTGTATCAAACTTACTGCGTTTAAATAGCTTAAATGATGATGTGAAAACATTATTAGCACATGGTGATATTGAAATGGGTCATGCGCGTGCTTTATTAGCATTAGAAAATGATTTACAAACCACTACTGCCAGAACGGTTGCCGCAAAAGAATTAACGGTTAGAGAAACTGAAAATTTAGTAAAAAAAGTATTATCACCAATAAAAGAAGTTGTTACTAAAGAAAAAGATACCAATACGGTATCGTTAGAACAAAGTTTATCTGAAAAAATAGGCTCAACCGTGAGTATTGCTCATAATAAAAAAGGCAAAGGCAAATTAGTGATCAACTATAATAATTTAGATGAACTCGACGGTATTTTAAGCAAAATACATTAAAATTACTTTGTTTACTTTTTAAACTAAAAATTACTTTTTAAAGTTTTTACTCAGTTGAATGCCTTAATCCCTTAATAATTCCGCAAAAAACAAATATTTCTGTCATAAATATTAACTATTCGCACAAATAAAGGGCGGATAGCGCCCTATTTTGTTGCAAAAAAAACCTAAATCAGTATACTTGCGCAGACTTTTTATGATGGTTTTATGTCATTAAAAAGGTGGGGATATTTACGAAAGTTTTCGTTTGTTTTATTAGCTTTTATTAATACTTTGAATAAAAAAGATTACTAATGTTAATAATTATAAAAACTTTCTTTGGAGAGATCAGCTTGCGCCTAACTAAACAAAATAAATTAATGGCTGCTGGTAGAAAATTATCCAAACAACAATTATTATTCTCAGCTTTAATGACTTTTTTTTGTATTTTAATCACCTATTTTTTTTGGGGATATATTTTTGCTAAATCAGCTTTGTTAGGTGGTTTAGTGGCAATAATTCCGCAATTTGTTTTTGCCCTTAGAGCATTTAAATATGCCGGCGCAACAAAAGCTCAACTAGTCGTTGATACTTTTTATAAAGGCGAAAAGTTAAAATTATTAATATCGGTTATTTTGTTTGCACTGACGTTTAAATTTTTCATTATAGTGCCAATAACCTTTTTTACCGTATTTTGTTTAGTTTTGATCATGTCATTACTAACACCAATTTTTATGAAACACTAAATTTTAAACTTTAATCATGGGAACATTAATATGTCTTCAACCGCTGCGGCTAGTGAAACACTAACCAGCCAAGAATATATTAAACATCATCTAACTAATTTCTCTACAGGTGAAGGCTTTCAAGCTATTCATTGGGATACTTTAGGTTGGTCGGTGTTTTTAGGCTTAGTCTTTATTACTATTTTTATAGTGTTGCTAAAAAAGCAACCTCGGGTGTGCCGAGTAAATTACAGTGTGCCGTTGAACTTGTTGTTGGGTTTGTTGACGATAGTGTAAAAAGTACCTTTCATGGTTCTAACCCAGTAATTGCGCCATTAGCCTTAACTATTTTTGTTTGGGTATTATTAATGAATGCAATGGATTGGGTGCCAGTAGATTTGTTACCATGGTTGATTAGTATGGTTAGTGGTCATGAAATGTCACATATCTACATGAAAGCAGTACCCACAACTGATCCAAATATGACTTTTGCCTTAGCTATAGGTGTATTTATTTTAACTATTTACTATTCAATAAAAGTAAAAGGTGTGGGTGGTTTTATTAAAGAACTTACCACACAACCTTTTGGTCATTGGTCCTTATATCCAGTGAACTTTATTCTTGAAATGGTTACCTTATTAGCGCGTCCATTGTCATTAGCACTACGACTATTTGGTAATTTATATGCAGGTGAATTGATTTTCTTATTGATTGCAACTATCGGTTTATTTCAATTGCCAGTACATTTTTTATGGGCAGCATTTCATTTACTAATTATACCATTACAAGCATTCATCTTTATGATGCTAACTATTGTTTATCTTAGTTTAGCGCATGAAGATCACTAAATTAAAAAGGATTGATTAAGTTCTAATGTAGAACAAGGTAGGATGCCTAAAATATAGAATTATTATAGAAATAATTAAACAGTTTTTTTAACCTTAGTTTTTTAACTTTTAACTTTTAACATTAAATAATCGGAGATAAATATGTTATATATCGCTGTTGCGTTACTTATCGGTCTAGGTGCTTTAGGTACTGCGATTGGTTTTGGTCTACTTGGTGGTAAATTCTTAGAATCTGCTGCTCGTCAACCTGAGCTTGCGCCTCAACTACAAGTAAAAATGTTCATCGTAGCGGGTCTTATCGATGCTATCGCGATGATCGGTGTTGCTATCGGTTTATACCTATTATTCGTTGTGGGTGCTTAATCACTCATTGTTTTTAACGAATAATTAAGAGGAGGTACACAAATGAATATAGGTTATACACTGATTGGTGAATTAATCGCATTTGTCGTATTCGTAATATTTTGCATGAAGTTTGTATGGCCACCAATTATTGGTGCCATTGAAACCCGTCAAAAAGAAATTGCTGACGGACTTGCTGCTAAAGATCGTGCTGCTAAAGATCTTGAGCTTGCTCAAGAAGCTGCTACTGCTCAACTAAAAGAAGCTAAAGTTAAAGCAGCATCAATTATTGATGCTGCTAAAAAGCATGAAGCTAAAATAGTTGAAGAAGCTGCTGGTAAAGCACAAGTTGAAAAAGAACGGATCTTAGCATCTGGTCATGCTGAAATAGAAACTGAACGTAACCGAGCTAAAGAAGAATTACGTGCGCAAGTCGCACTTCTTGCTGTAGCGGGTGCCGAGAAAATTCTTGAGCGTTCAATCGATGCCGCTGCTCACAGCGACATTTTAGATAAACTCGTTGCCGAGTTGTAGAGGAAAGAGCTATGTCACAATTGACAACTGTCGCTCGTCCCTACGCTAAAGCAGCGTTTGATTTTGCTGTTGAAGCTAATGCTATTGATAGCTGGTTAGCCCAGTTAACTTTTGCTGCAGAAGTTTCAAAAGATGCCACTATTTATGATTATATATCTGGTGGTGCGTCAACCGAACAAGCGATTACATTATTTTTAAATGTATGTGGTGAGCAAGTTGATAGCAAAGGCCAAAATTTTATTAAAATTATGGCTGAAAACAAACGTTTATTGGCGTTACCGCAAGTGTTAGCTCAATTTTGTGAATTAAAAGCAGAATATGAACAAACAATTGTCGTGGATGTAACTTCTGCTGTTGAATTAACCTCAGCACAAGCAACATCATTAAGCGCCGCGCTTGAAAAGCGCTTGGCACGTAAAGTAAAGCTCAATTGTAAAGTTGATGCGACCATTATTTCTGGCTTAATAATAGAAGCAGGCGATATGGTTATAGATGGTTCAATTGCAGGCAAATTGAATCGTTTAGCAACAACATTACAATCCTAGCACTGATGAAATAAGGGAACAGAGCATGCAACTGAATTCCACTGAAATCGCTGAATTGATTAAATCTCGTATTGAACAATTCAACGTTGTCAGCGAAGCTCGTAATGAAGGTACTATCGTTTCTGTAACAGATGGTATTATTCGTATTCATGGCCTTGCCGATGTAATGCAAGGTGAAATGATCGAACTTCCTGGTGGCCGTTACGCTATCGCGTTAAACCTTGACCGTGATTCGGTCGGTGCGGTAGTTATGGGTCCGTACGCGGATCTTGCTGAAGGGCAAAAAGTAAAAGGTACTGGTCGTATATTAGAAGTACCAGTTGGTCGTGGCTTATTAGGCCGCGTAGTAAACACCTTAGGTGAGCCAATTGACGGTAAAGGGCCAATCGAAAACGATGGTTTCTCTCCTGTTGAAGTAGTCGCTCCGGGTGTAATTGAACGTAAATCGGTTGATCAACCTGTACAAACGGGTATTAAGTCAATTGATGCCATGATCCCAATAGGTCGTGGTCAACGTGAATTAATCATTGGTGACCGTCAAATCGGTAAATCAGCGATTGCACTTGACGCGATTATTAACCAAAAAAATACCGGTATTAAGTGTATATACGTAGCGATTGGCCAAAAAGCCTCTACGGTTGCTAACGTAGTACGTAGCTTAGAAGAGCATGGCGCACTTGCTAATACTATTGTGGTTGTTGCCTCAGCTTCTGAAGCCGCAGCACTACAATTTTTAGCACCGTACGCGGGTTGTTCAATGGGCGAATACTTCCGTGACCGTGGTGAAGATGCGTTGATAGTCTATGATGATTTGTCTAAGCAAGCCGTTGCTTACCGTCAAATTTCATTACTACTTCGTCGTCCTCCAGGTCGTGAAGCTTACCCAGGTGACGTTTTTTATCTTCATAGTCGTTTATTAGAACGCGCATCTCGTGTAAACGAAGCCTACGTTGAAAAATTCACCAACGGTGCAGTAAAAGGTAAAACAGGTTCTTTAACTGCTTTACCTATTATTGAAACGCAAGCAGGTGATGTATCTGCTTTCGTACCAACCAACGTGATCTCAATTACTGACGGTCAAATTTTCCTAGAGTCTGATTTATTCAACTCAGGTATTCGTCCTGCAGTAAATGCTGGTTTATCTGTATCACGTGTTGGTGGTGCTGCCCAAACGAAAATCATCAAAAAATTAGGTGGTGGTATCCGTTTAGCATTAGCTCAATACCGTGAATTAGCCGCATTTGCTCAATTTGCCTCAGATTTAGATGCTGCGACTCGTGCTCAATTAGAGCATGGTCAACGGGTAACTGAATTAATGAAGCAAAAGCAATACAGCCCATTATCAGTAGCTGAAACAGCCGTATCATTATTTGCTGCGGAAAAAGGTTTCTTAACTGACGTAGCCATTAACAAAATTAATGATTTTGAAGATGCACTACAAGCTTATATGAATAATGAGCAAGCTGAGCTTATGGCTACCATCAATGAAACGGGTAACTATGATAAAGACATCGAAGCAAGTTTGACGAAAGCACTTGAAACATTCAAGTCAACGCAAACTTGGTAAGAAAGTCTATTAACTAGTTTCGGAGAGAAGAGTCATGGCCGTTGGTAAAGAGATAAAAACCAAGATTGCGAGTGTTAAAAATACTCAAAAGATCACAAACGCTATGGAAATGGTTGCCGCGTCTAAAATGCGTAAAGCACAAGAGGGTATGGCAGCCTCTCGTCCATATGCAAACAATATACGAAATGTGATCGGTCATATCGCGCTTGGTAACTTAGAATATCGCCATCCATATATGAATGAGCGAAAAGTTAAGCGTGTTGGCTACATTGTTGTATCAACCGACCGTGGTTTGTGTGGTGGTTTAAATATTAACTTATTTAAACGAGTGCTAGCTGATGCTGCTAAATGGCAGGGTCAAGAAGCTGAAGTTGAATTTGCGGTTGTAGGCTCTAAGGCTACATCGTTCTTTAACAACATGGGCGCTAACGTAACCGCACAAATATCGGGCTTAGGTGATAACCCTTCACTAACTGATTTAGTTGGTAGTGTACAGGTTATGCTTAAAGCTTTTGATAACGGCGAAATTGATAAGCTTTTCATTGTGTATAACAAATTTGTTAACACCATGACACAAGCACCAACAATTGATCAGTTGTTACCTTTGCCTAAGTCTGACGATGCTGCAATTAAACATCGTTGGGATTACATTTACGAACCAGACGCTAACGTATTGTTAGATCAATTATTGGTTCGTTATGTAGAATCGCAAGTATATCAAGGTGTGGTTGAAAACCTTGCCTGTGAACAAGCTGCCCGTATGGTAGCAATGAAGTCTGCTACAGATAATGCTGGTGACTTAATTGATGATTTACAATTGATATATAACAAAGCGCGTCAATCTGCAATCACCCAAGAATTAGGTGAAATTGTTGCGGGTGCCGCTGCGGTTGGGTAAATTGCCATAAGGCAAATAACGAATTTCGTACATTAACGACAAGCTAACCAAACCGATGGAATGGTTAGCTTAAATTAAGAGGAATAAACATGAGTACAGGTAAAGTCGTCCAAATAATTGGCGCAGTTGTGGATGTAGAATTTCCACAAGATGCCGTACCTCAGGTCTATCACGCAGTTAAAATAACTGAAGGTGACTTAGAAGGTTTAGTACTAGAAGTACAACAACAGCTTGGCGGCGGTGTTGTACGTACAATCGCTATGGGTACCTCAGACGGTTTACGTCGTGGTCTTAGCGTTGTTAATACCAAAGAAGCGATTCAAGTACCTGTTGGTGTTGCGACATTAGGTCGTATCATGAACGTATTGGGTGAGCCAATTGATGAAGCTGGTCCAATCGGTGAAGAAGAACGTTGGGGCATTCATCGCGCAGCACCAGCCTATGCTGAACAATCCATGTCTAACGAGTTGTTAGAAACAGGTATCAAAGTAATCGATTTGATTTGTCCATTCGCTAAGGGTGGTAAAGTAGGTCTTTTCGGTGGTGCTGGTGTTGGTAAAACCGTAAATATGATGGAACTTATTCGTAATATCGCTATCGAGCACAGTGGTTACTCAGTATTTGCTGGTGTTGGTGAGCGTACCCGTGAAGGTAACGATTTCTATCATGAAATGAACGACTCTAATGTACTTGATAAAGTATCATTAGTTTACGGTCAGATGAACGAGCCTCCTGGAAACCGCTTACGTGTGGCTTTCACAGGTTTAACAATGGCAGAAAAATTCCGTGACGAAGGTCGTGACGTATTATTCTTCGTAGATAATATTTATCGTTATACACTTGCGGGAACTGAAGTATCAGCGTTACTTGGTCGTATGCCATCAGCGGTTGGTTATCAACCAACATTGGCTGAAGAAATGGGTGTATTACAAGAGCGTATTACGTCAACTAATAAAGGCTCTATCACTTCAATTCAAGCGGTATACGTACCAGCAGATGATTTGACCGATCCAAGCCCTGCTACTACCTTTGCTCATTTAGATGCAACCGTAGTATTGTCACGTTCTATTGCTGAGCTAGGTATTTACCCAGCAATTGACCCGTTAGATTCTACTTCTCGTCAGTTAGACCCTCTTGTGGTTGGTACTGAACATTATGAAGTAGCTCGTGGTGTTCAAATGGTATTACAACGTTACAAAGAATTGAAAGATATTATCGCCATCTTAGGTATGGATGAGTTATCTGAAGAAGACAAACAAACAGTATCTCGCGCACGTAAGATCCAACGTTACTTGTCTCAGCCGTTCTTTGTTGCGGAAGTATTTACAGGTTCTCCAGGTAAATATGTATCATTAAAAGACACTATTTCAGGATTTAAAGGTATCTTGGCTGGTGAATATGATGATATGCCTGAGCAAGCATTCTACATGGTTGGTTCTATTGAAGAAGCTGTAGAAAAAGCCAAAAATATGTAAATATCTGTAGGTAACCCTTTAGGGGGTCTTGCTAAATGCATGGTGGGCTTTAGCCCAACCTACAAATAAAGAGGTAAAACAAATGGCGTTATTTACTGTAAATTTGAATGTTGTTAGTGCAGAAGAAAGTATTTTTTCAGGTAGCATTAAGTCATTGCAAATCACAGGGTGTGAAGGTGAATTAGGTATTATGCCTGGTCATGCACCTTTGTTGACCTCACTAAAACCAGGTATGGCTCGTATTGTTAACGAACACGACGATGAAGAAGTTATTTATATTTCGGGTGGTATGTTAGAAGTACAACCTAATAGTGTAACCGTATTAGCTGACGTAGCAACACGTGCTAACGATTTAGATGAACAAGCAGCACTAGAAGCAAAACAACGCGCAGAAGACCATATTAATAAGCATGGTGGTGATGTTGATTTTGCCGAAGCGGCAGCCGAATTAGCGCGAGCAATTGCGCAATTACGTGTAATACAAGTAACTAAGAAAAAAATAAACTAAATATTAGTTTATTAGTTTAGTTTTAGTGAATAATAAAGCGATTCTATTTTTATAGTCAATAT
>JAESPQ010000019.1 GCA_016765535.1 Alteromonadaceae bacterium
AACTCGAAAAAATCACGCAACTAAAAATATGCTAACAAAAACCATACTAGCAGCAAGTTTACTTGTGGGCTTGAATGGTCAAATACAAGCAGCATCGCAACCGACAACTTTTGTACATTTATTTGAATGGAATTGGCAAGATGTCGCCCAAGAATGTGAACAATATTTAGGACCTAAAGGTTATGCGGCAGTACAAGTTTCGCCCCCTAATGAACATATTCAAGGTAGTCAATGGTGGACGCGCTATCAGCCCGTTAGTTATCAGTTAAAAAGTCGTGGTGGTACACGCGCACAATTTATTGACATGGTTAACCGCTGTAAAGCCGTTGGTGTTAATATTTATGTTGATGCAGTGATAAATCACATGGCAAATGGTAGTGGTACTGGCACCGCAGGTAGCACTTATGGAAATAAAGCTTATCCGATTTATAGTCCGCAAGATTTTCATAATACCTGTGCAATAAATGATTATAACAATCGCTGGCAAGTACAAAATTGTGAATTAGTGAGTTTACCTGATTTAAATACAGGCTCTGCTTACGTACAACAAACGTTAGCGAATTATTTAAATGATTTAACCAATATTGGTGTTGCTGGTTTTCGTTTTGATGCCTCAAAACATATGGCAGTAGGTGATATTCAAGGTGTTATGGCCAAAGTAAATGGCACACCATTAGTATTTCAAGAAGTGATCGATCAAGGTGGAGAAGCGATTAGCTCAAACGAATACACCAGTGTTGGTTTAGTGACTGAATTTAAATATTCAACTAAATTAGGCGATACCTTTCGTAATGGTAAACTTGCGTGGTTAAGTAATTTTGGTGTGGGTTGGGGTTTTTTACCCAGTAGCTCAGCGGTGGTTTTTGTTGATAATCATGATAATCAACGTGGTCATGGCGGCGGCGGTAATGTTATCACCTTTCAAGACGGTCGTTTATATGATTTAGCCAATGTATTTATGCTCGCTTATCCGTATGGCTATCCAAAAGTGATGTCGAGTTATGATTATAAGGGAAATACCGATGCGGGTGGTCCAAGTGTGCCAGTACATAATGGCGCAACCTTAGAATGTTTTGGTAGTAACTGGCAATGTGAGCACCGTTGGCCGTATATTGCTGGCGGTGTCGATTTTAGAAATAATACCGCTGATAATTGGACAACCACAAACTGGTGGGATAACGGCAATAATCAAATCGCCTTTGGTCGTGGTAGTTCAGGTTTTGTTGCTATTAATAAAGAAAGTTACAGCTTAACCGTAACGTTAAGTACCGATATGGCAGCAGGCACTTATTGTAATGTACTTAAAGGTGAATTAGCGACCGATGGTCAATCATGTACGGGTGAAACTATTACCGTAAATGCTAATGGTAGTATTAACGCTAACCTTGCCACTTGGGATGCATTTGCTATTCATCAAGGTGCAAAAATAACGAGCACTAATCCACCTGTTAGCAATATTCAACGCACGGTAATATTTATTCAAGCACAAACCCAAAGCGGGCAAGATATGTTTATTCGTGGCGGCATCGATCACGCTTATGCAAATGCTAATTTAGGCAGAAATTGCGCCACCACTAACTTTGAATGTGCTATTGCTATTACGCATAATAATTTACGTAATAGTACGACAATACCATGGAAAAATAACGATAATTATCTTGATTGGTACGGAGCAGAAGCAAGCCAAAATGTTACAGCAGAAGGCACCCCTTTAGATTGGACAACTAATGTATGGCCGACAAGTTGGGGTACTAAACGTACCGTGGCAGTTGATGGTTACGGTGAAGAACCGCTTAATGTTTGGGGACAAAATTATTGGATGCTTGATGTTAATATGGATTGTAGCCAAACCGTTAACGGTCAATTTGAAGTAAAAGCGTTTGTTAAAAACGGTCAAGGTTGGGAGGGTAATATTGCACAAACTAATACGCCTTATGCCACAACTAATCATGTCGCGCAATGTGGCAAAATAAATAAGTTCGACTTTAATGCCAATACCGTTGAAATTCGTAACTTTTAAAGCATTAAAAATCATGAAATGAGTTATTACAGCAGCCTTAATTATTTAAGGTTGCTGGTTAACTGTGTCTATAAAAAAGTAAAAAAACACTTAAAAAAATAAAAACCAAAATAAAAATAACAAGGAAAAATAATGAAAATAGTAACAACGCTACTGTTTAGCTCATTAGTGCTTGCCAAGCTGACTGGTTTTTTCGCGGTACTCCTAATAATTGGGGAAGTACGGCATTAAGCCAAGTAGATAACGATAATTTTGAAACGTGTCAAGCGTTTCAATTAGGAGATGGTTCTGGTGGGCCTCGTTTTAAAATAGATAAATTGGGGGATTGGTCAGAAAATTATCCTACAGGCGATTACGCGGTTACCAGTAATAAATACTATAAAATAAACTTTAATGTGTTAACTCATGCAATTATGACGACCGAAGTGACAAGCTGTACTCAACCAACAGGTTTTGTTAAAACATTTAGTCAGTTATATGCACGCGGTACGTTTAATGGTTGGGCAAGTACCAGCATGAATTTAGTTGCTGATCATACTTGGCAAGTTGATGTGTCACTAGATGGTCAAGCAAATCAACGATTAAAGTTTGATGTTAACGGCGACTGGTCACAAGATTATGGTGATACTAATACTGACAACATATTAGAACAAAGTGGCGCTGATATTTATGTTTCGGGGGCAGGCAATTATCGATTAGCGGTAAATGACCAAACGTTAGTTTATTCGGTGAGTATTTTAAGTACCGCTAATCAAGCTCCAATAGCGGTAATTTCGCCGAGTACTCGTGTTGATTTAGCACTCGGTGCTAGTGTAGTTTTAGACGGACAAAGTTCCATCGACAATGATGGTACTATTGTCAACTATAGCTGGAGTACGGGCGATACTACGGTAACGACAACCATTAATGGAGATAGTGTTGGTTCATTTACGGTAAGTTTAACGGTAACTGATGACCAAGGTGCAACGGGTACAAGCAATGTTACTGTTAATGTAACGGACACACCTGCTGATGCTTGGTATTTTCGCGGCAGCCCAAATAACTGGGCAACAACATTAATGGCCTCAAGTGATGGTGTTAATTATTGTATCGAACAAGTTTTTGCTAATGTAAATCCGCGTTTTAAAATAGATCACTTTGCTGATTGGGTCGAAAGTTACCCAACAGCAGATTATATCGTGACAGGTGATAGTCGTTATCAAGTTTGCTTTAATGCAACAAGCCACGCAATAACCACAACCTTGTTGTCGAGTGTTGATTTAACCGCACCTGTGGTTAGTGCTTCACCCAATAGTGGTGTTTACACTAATAGTCAAAATATCATTTTGTCGGTAACAGATAATCAAGATGCTAATCCTCAGGTTTATTACACCACGGACAACAGTACACCAACAATTAACTCGCCACTTTATTCAGGACAAACATTAACCGCAACTGATATTACAACAGGTGTTGATTTAGTGGTTAAAACGCTTGCAGTTGATGTGAGTGGCAATCAAGCGCAGCAAAGCTTTAGTTATCAAATAGGTGCGCCAATAAACAGCGGTGATTTTAGAGAGGAAACGATTTACTTTTTAATGACTACACGTTTTTATGACGGTGATCCTACAAATAATTATTATAATCGTGACCGTTATAAAGCAGGCGACCCACAATGGCGTGGTGACTATAAAGGCTTAATTGCCCAGCTCGATTATATTAAAGACTTAGGTTTTACTGCTATATGGTCAACACCACCAGTTGAAAATCGCTCTGGTTTAGATTATCACGGTTATCATGCCTATGACTTTTATAGAGTTGATCCTCGTTTAGAGTCAGCGGGGGCAACCTATCAAGATTTTATTAACGCAGCACATGCTAAAGGCTTAAAAGTTATTCAAGATGTGGTTATTAACCATTCGAGTCAATATGGTTTACGCGGTAAGGTATGGATAGATCATTTACCCGTAAAATATTATGTTCCTGCTGGTGCAACACAAGGCAGTATTGATAATGGCCCTTATCAAGGCAATTTAGGTGATTATGCGAGTGTTAATCGTGATGATAACGATAATTCTGTCGCGCCTGACTGGTTTAAAGCTCGTCATAATTCAGATCCTGAAGGTTTAACCCCTTTAGTTGATCCAAAAACAGGCGTTACTGTACCGTTAGCTGGTTACGATGCAAATCGTTTTTTTGGTATTGACGCACAAGGGCTTGATCCTGCTTGGTATCATTTAGATGGCTTTATGGCTGGCGGTGATTGGGAAAATCCAACTGCACTACAAAATAAACACATGGCTGGCGACACCATAGATTTAGCCACAGGTAATCAAAATGTTAAAGATTACATCAATGGTGCCATTAACATGTACCTTGATATGGGTGTTGATGCTATTCGTTTAGACACGGTAAAACATGTTGAGCGTGATGAACTGTTAACTTATGTGCATGAGTGGCAAGCGCATAAACCGGGTTTATTTGTTTTTGGTGAAAACTTAGTTAAAGGTACTGGTTGGGGCTCAGAAATAGCCAATGATAATGCCTCAGCAGTTATTCGCCCATGGTGGTACACCCGTACTACGCAAGATCCATCAAACCCTAATGCTGGCGGTGATTCTGGTTTTTCAGTATTAGATTTCTCTTTGTTTTCAACCTTTCGAGATAACGTTACCCGTGGTAGCTTTAATGGTATTGGCGGCATTTTAAGCATGGATTGGATTTATGGTGATGCCACTAAATTAGTGACATTTTTCCAAAACCACGATGTGGGTCCTGATAATGATTTTAAATATCGTTTTGGTGGTAGTGAAGCAAATGCAGCTTTGGTTTATAACTTGTTGTGGACAATTCGCGGTATTCCAACCTTGTATTACGGTGAAGAAGTCATGTTTCAAGCAGGTTTACCACAAGATATTGCTAATGCTAACGATACATTAGATCAAACAGGGCGCGCTTATTATGGACCCACATTAGACAACCTTGCCGCAACGCAAGCGCATCCTTTATATCAACATATCAAACGTTTAAATCAAATTCGCAAAGCGATCCCCGCATTACAAAAAGCGCCGATGAGTCAGGTTAACGAATGGGGCGCAGGCATGAGTTTTGTTCGTGATTTATCCGCTCAAGGGAGTTATGCCGCCGTTGGTTTAGCTACAGGTAGTGGGCAAAACATCACTATGTCAGGCGTTGTGAACGGCACCTATGTTGACGCTGTTAGCGGTGGAACTATTAATGTAAGTAATGGCTCACTTTCGTTTAACGTTCCTGCTTATTCTGCTCGTATTTGGGTGTTAAATGGCAGTGGTAAAATTGGTGTAGACGGTGTTTATTTAAAATAGCCAAGTAGGACGGGTATAGAGACAGCAAACAATGCTGCTCTCTAATCTTATTTGTTTAAGTGATTGAGTGCCACCTAAACACTTAGGGATAAGTAAGCTCCAAAGTTCTGAAAAAGCAGACATTAAATAACAGGAAAAACCATGAAAAACAATATAAAAAGTAAAATAAAAATCATTGCATTATCTTGTGCGTTGTTAGCTCCTAGCATTAGCTTTGCGGCGATAAATAATAACAATTTAGGAGCGTATTATAGTCTTAATCAACAACAGCTAGACTTTAGAATTTATTCATCGCAAGCGACTAAAATACAACTGTATTTATATAGCCAAGCTACAGGTGCAAGTGAAATAAGTAGTTATACATTGACTAAAAATGCACAAAATATTTGGTCAGTATCTTTACCGACCAATCAATTAGATAGTCGTTTAAGTGGTACCATTTATTATGGTTATCGCGCGTGGGGGCCTAATTGGACCTACAGTGCTAGCTGGCAACCGGGTACTAACGCAGGCTTTATCAGTGATGTGGATGTACAGGGTAATCGCTTTAATCCTAATAAATTATTGACCGACCCATATGCAAAAGAATTGAGTCATGATCAATATACGCCACAGTTTAGTGACAATACTGTGTATGCTTCAGGCAGTAGTTACCGTAATTTAGACAGTGCGATTAATGCACCTAAAGGCATTGTTTTACTTGGTGATAATCAATCTATTGGCGTTAAACCAACCAGAGCATTGAAAGATGATGTGGTTTACGAAGTGCATGTGCGTGGTTTAACGAAAAATGATACTAGCATTCCCACACAATATCGCGGTACTTATCAAGGAGCGGCATTAAAAGCGGCTTACTTAGCTGATTTAGGCATTACAGCGGCCCGTACAAGAAACGCAAAACGATACTAATGATGATGTACAGTCAACTGTAGGCGATAATTATTGGGGCTACATGACCTTAAATTATTTTGCCCCCGATCGCCGCTATTCAAGCGATAAAAGTGCAGGTGGGCCAACCAAAGAATTTAAAGCAATGGTAAAAGCTTTTCACGATAAAGGCATTAAAGTACTCATTGATGTAGTTTATAACCATACCGGTGAAGGTGGCGCTTGGGTGAACGGTAACTCATCAACCTATAATTTATTTTCATTTCGCGGTTTAGACAATCCTACTTATTATTCGCTAACCAGTGACAAGCAATTATCATGGGATAATACGGGGGTTGGTGGTAATTTCAATACCGTTAATCCCATAGCGCAAGATGTTATTATTGACTCATTAGATTATTGGATTAAAGATTTAGGCGTTGATGGTTTTCGATTTGATTTAGCCTCGGTATTAGGTAATACCTGTGAACATGGTTGTTTCAACTTTAGTAAAACCGCTAGTAATAATGCCATTAACCGTATTATTAATGAGTTTACAGAGCGTCCAGCTTTAGGTGGTCAAGGCACTGACTTTATTGCTGAAGCATGGGCTATTGGTGGTAATTCTTATCAAGTAGGTAATTTTCCTGCGGGTTGGTCTGAATGGAATGGTATCTACCGCGATACTTTGCGTAAAGATCAAAACCAACTAGGTTCAGCAGCAGTAACACCTGCACAATTAGCTAATATGTTTTCAGGTTCGGCCTCATTATTTCAAGACGATGGCCGTAAACCGTGGAACTCGGTTAATTTTATGGTTGCTCATGATGGCTTTACGCTAAAAGATCTTTATTCGTGCAATCAAAAAAACAATCTACAACCTTGGCCTTTTGGGACATCTGACGGTGGTTCAAATAATAATATTAGTTGGGATCAAGGCACAACTAACCAAGCACAAAATCAACGTAAGGCAGCAAGAAATGGTTTTTCTTTCTTAATGTTAAGTGCGGGTACGCCAATGATCACAGGAGGTGATGAATATTTACGTTCAATACAATGTAATAACAACCCGTATAATCTGGACTCCATTGCTAATTGGCTTAATTTTTCATGGAATAGTGACCAACGCCAATTTAATAATTTTGCTAAAGGTATGATTGCCTTTCGTAAAAACCATCCATCATTGCGCCCTACAGATTTTTATAAATCTTATGATACTAATGGTAATGTAATGGAGCAACTACGTTGGTTTAAGCCTGATGGAAATGTAGCAGACAGTGGTTATTTTAATGATGCTAATAACCATGCTATTGCTTATCGTATTGATAGCTCTGAATTTGGTGAATCAACGGCAGCTATCTATATTGCCTATAACGGTTGGTCAGGAAAAGTTGATTTTACACTACCGTGGCCAGGACAAGGTAAAAACTGGTATCGAGTTACCGACACTTCAAATTGGAATGAAGGTAATAGCGTTAAAACGTCAGCGAATGCAGATTTTATTGGTGGTGAATGGACTAATTACGGTCTTAATGGTCAAGCCTTGTTGGTCTTGGTAGCCAAGTAACACTAAACACTAAAATGATTTATATTAAAACGCCATTATGCCATTACGTATACTGGCGTTTTACTTTTTATCGCTCAACTCACCAGCGAAGTTAGACTCTGATAAATCTAATTGTCCTAAAGCGATCACGGCTTGAGTGCGGTTACGAACATTGAGTTTTCTGAAAATAGCGGTGGCGTGGGCTTTTATAGTAGCTTCTGATACCGATAAATCATAAGCAATTTGTTTATTGAGCATACCTTGAGCAAACATCATTAATATTTTATATTGCTGTTGAGTTAGGCTAGAAATACGATCAGCCATATCAGATTTACTTTCTTGGTTTGAATCGTTTAATGAGGCTGGCGTCCATACCCCCCCTTGTAATACTTGCCTAATCGCTTCAAAAATAGTTTCTACAGGCGTTGATTTAGGTACAAAACCCGATGCGCCATAATTCATGGCATTATTAATGGTGTCGTTATCTTCGTAAGCAGAAACAATCACTACGGGAATTTGGGGGAAATGTTTGCGTACATGTACTAAAGTGTTAAAGCCATGCGCACCGGGAATATTTAAATCTAATAGCAATAAATCGGCATCGCTATCACTGCTAAGCAGGGTATTTAATTCATTAACCGTTTCTGCTTCTAACCATTTTGTTTGAGCTAATTTTGATTTTAGTGTTTCTAAAAGAGCTTGGCGAAATAAAGGGTGATCGTCGGCAATAATTACTTTGTCAGGTTGGATCATGAATAAGTCCCTCTTTAATCTATTTGATTGATGATGTATTTTTTAAGCAAGATAACAAAACAATAAGATAAAAACCACACTATTAATAAGTATAGCCGTTAGGTCAGTAAAACTGCATTAGACCTTTAGCTAATAAGGTTTATAAAGGTTAATGCAAAATTACATTTTATTAGATCTGTTTTGTTAAAGCTGTCTTATTAAAATAAGGATTGGTATTTACTCATCGTTTTGCAAATTTTATCTACATTACCAAGTTGTATTTTGGGATTTGATGCATATTTATTACAATATTTATCATAAAAATCGGTAACATTTTTTCTGTGAGCGGTTATTTTACGTAATTCTTCAATTTCGCCTTCACTAAAATGATTAAAGTAAGGCTTTAAATCTGAAAATATTTTTTTTGAGTCTAGTCTTACTTGAGTATCTGTCGCTTCAGCGACATTCGTCATAATGCTAGTTTTCTCTTGTTCAAACCATTGGGTTAGCTTTGGTTGTGGGTAGTAATGTAAATAGACAGCGCCAAAGACGATTAAGATCAATAATTTTTTCATAAGGATGTTCTATACTCAAGTAAAGTTGGCGTGATATTTAGCACTTAACTAAATGTATTTTTATGTTGATGCTAAGTTATATCCTAACAATAAAGTTAACAGATAAAAAGAAGTGATAATCNATACCAAGGCGATTAAGTTATTTCTGAACTGAGAATAAATTTAATGTCNTTGGTATTACATTAATTAGTTAAAAAGCATTATAATTAACAAGCTATTTAATGTTTTTACCTACACAGCAAGGCTTTATTGTGAACTCTAACGACTCTGCAAATAAAAAAAACACATCCAATCAACAAATTCCCNTTAAAAATATCAAAATTCAGGCTAAAAAAACTCAAGGTGTTGAAACCTATAAACCACGCGATCAAATTTATGTACGGCAAGTCAAAGGGATTTTTCAACGTTTACGACAAAAAATGAATTTTGTTTTTCTAATTATGTTTGCTTTACTACCTTGGCTGCAATACAACGGGCATCAAGCGATATTATTTGATATTAGTACCCAACGTTTTACCTTGTGGAATTTAACCTTATGGCCGCAAGACTTAACCTTATTAGCATGGTTATTTATGCTTGGGGCTTTTTTATTGTTTTTTATTACCACTTTCTTAGGTCGAGTATGGTGTGGTTATTTATGTCCACAAACGGTCTGGACGTTTATTTTTATTTGGTTTGAAGAAAAAATTGAAGGCACAGCAAATCAGCGAAAAAAATTAGACCAACAACCGCTTAATGTGAATAAATTTTGGCGTAAAGCGTTTAAACATTTTTGTTGGCTATTTTTCTCCTTATTAACCGCAATGACCTTTGTTGGTTATTTTACGCCGATGCAAACGCTATTTATTGATACCTTTACTTTTAATACCACAAGTACTGAAGCTGTATTATTGGTGTCTTTTGCTTTAGCCACCTATGGCAATGCGGGCTGGATGCGTGAAATTATGTGTTTACATATGTGCCCGTATGCGCGCTTTCAATCGGCGATGTTTGATAAAGACACTTTAACCGTTTCTTATGATTATAATCGGGGTGAAGGTCGAGGTCCTCGTGGTCGCAAGCAAGACCCAAAAGCATTAGGCTTAGGTGATTGTATAGACTGTAATTTATGCGTACAAGTTTGTCCTACCGGTATAGATATTCGTAACGGTTTACAATACGAATGTATAAATTGCGGCGCATGTGTTGATGCCTGTAATGGCGTTATGGATAAAATGAATTATGCGCAAGGCCTTATTCGTTATACTACAGAGCATGAATTAAGCGGTAAAAAAGTACACTTGTTACGTTCTAAATTGGTCGGTTATGCGCTGGTATTGCTGGTGATGACCTCTCTACTTGGCCATGAAATTTATTCACGTGTGCCACTCGCGATGGATATTATGCGCGACCGTAATGAATTAGCACGAGAAAATTTTAATGGTGAAATTGAAAACGTTTACACTCTAAAAATATTAAATATGTCGCAAACTGACAATACTTATCATTTATCGATGAAAGGTTTAAAAGGGGCTAAATGGATAGGTAAACAAGATATTGTGGTACCTGCCGCTGAAGTTTACACCTTACCTATCAGTATTGCGGTAGATCCCTACGAATTAAAAGATTATATGACCGACATTCAATTTATGGTGAAAGAAGTCTCGCCAGATAACAATGTTGAAATTACTCAAGACAGCCGTTTCTTTAACAAACGTTAAGTCTGTCGCGATTAAATAACGCTTTTTGATATTTAAAGAAAGCCATGAAATCTTACGGTTTCATGGCTTTTTTCTGTTAAACTCTTCGTATCTTATTTTAGTTTAAGCCCCAATTTTTATGGCAAGTTTCGACTTTTCTTTATTAACACCCGATTTAATTATTGATGGCTTAGAAAGCGCAGGTTTTTCAGTTGCTAGTGGTTTGCTACCCTTAAATAGTTATGAAAACCGTGTGTATCAATTTCATGATGACAATATGCAACGCTTTGTCACTAAGTTTTATCGGCCGCAGCGTTGGTCAAAGGCAACTATTTTAGAAGAGCATCAATTCGCATTAGAGCTTGCTGAACATGAATTGCCTTTAGTGGCTCCATTAGTAGTTAATGGTGAAAGTTTATTTGAACATGCCGATTATTTATTTGCGGTATTTCCCTGCCGTGGTGGACGTATTTTTGAAGTGGATAATTTAAATCAGCTTGAATGGATGGGGCGTTTTTTAGGTCGAATTCATGCGGTTAGTGCCACGAAAACGTTTCAGTATCGTGACACCATNTCAACCGAGATCATGCTTAACCAAGCCAAAGAGCAGATTATTTCCTCTGGTTTTGTGCCTAAATCGTTAAATACGGCATTTTTTACTGTACTTGATCAAGTGGCTGCGATGGCAAGTGAGCAATATCAAGCAACTGATCTTATTCGTTTACATGGTGATTGCCATGCAGGAAATATTTTATGGACCGATGTAGGGCCACATTTTGTGGATTTAGATGATTGTGTCATGGGGCCNGCTATTCAAGATTTATGGATGATGCTTTCGGGCGACAGAGAACAAAAATTGTTACAATTAGATACCCTATTATCAGGCTATGAAGAGTTCTTTTCATTTGAATCATCACAGCTTAACTTGATAGAATCATTACGCACTATGCGTTTAGTTAATTATATCGCTTGGTTGTGTAAGCGTTGGCAAGATCCTGCGTTTCCTCATAACTTTCCGTGGTTTAATACCGAGAAATATTGGGAACAACAAATTTTGATACTCAAAGAGCAGTTTTCAGCNTTACAAGAGCCACCNTTAAATTTAACGCCAATGTATTAAAAATTTGTTAGTATGTCGGTAATAGTTTATATAAACAATGAGGTGCATCCTCATCATTTTAGGAAAATAATAATGAAAAAAACAATAAGTTTATTTTTTGTNTTGTTAATGCCGTTGTTTGCATCAGCAGCAAATTATCAAGAGGGCAAGCAATATAGTACGGTAAATGAAGGGGTGACTATGGTGCCAGAAGTAAGAGAATATTTTTCTTTTTACTGTCCTCACTGTTTTCGTTTTGAACCATTTTTTAGTAAAGTAAAAAAAGATTTGCCTGAAGGTACTAACTTTATTCGTAATCACGTTGATTTTTTACGTATGGCAAGTACTGAAACACAAGATATGTTGTCTAAAGCGTTAGCAGTAGCGCAGCAATTACCTAACAAAGAAAAAATAATAGGGGCGATTTTTAATTATATTCATGTGCAACGAGCTAAGTTTGATTCAGAAAAAGATGTGCGTAATATTTTTGTCTTAAATGGTGTCGATGGCGCTAAATTTGATAAGTTAATGAAAAGCTTTATGGTTAACGCTAAAGCGAAAAAAATGAAAAAAAATCAAGATTATTTTGCGCAAAAAGGGGCTTTAACTGGCGTACCAACCATTATTGTTAATGGTAAATACAAAATAAACATGCAAGCGCTTGATAAGAAAAATACTGAGCAAGATTTTAAAAACTTACTTAACTATTTATTAGCTTTATANGCGCGTTTATTCTTAAATATGGTGGTGGGCAAGCTGCCCACCCTACGTAAAATTGTTATATCTGTAGGGTGGTGCATGAGGTACGAATGCCCACCATTTATTCATTATATGCTTGCCAAATATTTATGCCGTCTATTTTTAGTTTTGTATAATTCCGTAATAACCTTATTATTACGGGTTTTCTTTTGCCAAAATAATTTGCTTAGCGTCGATAAATTGCGATTTTTCCGCATTATTTAAATAACTTAATTTACCCTCAATAATCAACTTATCACCAATACTTGCTTTGTCACTTAAATATTGCGCTTGTTTACCCCAAACATGTATTGGTCGATCTAAGGTAAAAGTATGCTTTTGTTGGTTATGGGTGCTAATCGTTTGCTGGGTAAAACTTAAAGTTGCTTCGGCAAANACCTTGTTATTTTCGGTAGTTTTCAACGTAAATGCTGTAGTCAGTTTACCGCTACAATGAAATTGATTGATTTCTTGACTATAACCTTTATTAAANACNTGCACAAAAGTGGCNANNAATANNTCNTTNTTAGTNNTTTTTTGNNNNCTNAAATGNCCTTGAATTAATACNACTTGGCCTTTTTGTGCATGAATAAGNTGCTGTTCAACAATATCGCCAATCACTTTAACATTATGGTAATTCGTCCACTCTTTATAACCATTTATTGTTTTATCATACCAACGACTATGTGTTGCTATGGTAATGTCGGCAATTGCCAAGACGGGGTTTGCTTGATAACGAATTTTAGGCTCGTTAACTAAATTACCCGCTAAGGTAATTGAACATAAATCTGGGCTGTTAAAGCTTTTATCTGCTGCTATCATAATATTTTGTTTTTTGTGAATATTTAACTTTATCGGTTGTTTGTTATCGGTTGTTTGTTATAGGTTATTTCTTATAGGTTATTGTTTTTTGCTGCCTGCATTTTTGCTTGCATCATCGCGCGTAAATTAGCCACACCTGCTTTGCCTTTTTGNTGTTTTTCTTCTTTNCTGGGCGCTTTTTTGTCGGTTTCCCAAATCAAATCATTTTGCGGCAATTCATATAAAAAACGACTNGGTTCGGTGCGAATTAATTCACCATATTGACGACGCTCTTTCGCGTAAGTAAATATTAACTCACGCTGGGCACGAGTAATGCCTACATAAGCTAAGCGGCGTTCTTCTTCAACATTATCTTCGTCAATACTGCTTTGATGCGGTAATAAACCTTCTTCCATGCCGATCATAAAGACAAAAGGAAACTCTAAGCCTTTTGACGCATGCAACGTCATTAATTGTACTTGGTCACTATTATCTTCATCTTCATTGCGCTCCATCATATCACGCAAGGTTAAACGTGTGACTACTTGCGCTAATGTCATCGGATCTTCAAGCTCAGATCCCGCGATCATTTGATCAACCCAGCTAAATAATTCGGTAACATTTTTCATCCGCATTTCAGCGGCTCTAGCGCTGGTAGAATTATCNTAAAGATAATCTTCATAATTCATGGTGCGTACCATGGTGCGTAGTACGGCATTGGTGTCGCCACGCACCGCATTATCAGCGGNTTCTACTATCCAACGACTGAACATTTGTAATTTTTCTAAGGCGCGTCCTGTTAANGTTTGTTCTAGCCCTAATTCAAAGCTAGCAGCAAACAGACTGATGTGGCGCATATTGGCATAAGTACCTAATTTTTCAAGTGTTGCTGGCCCTAATTCNCGTTTAGGTACATTGACTATGCGTAAAAAAGCGTTATCGTCATCAGGATTAACCAATAAACGTAAATATGCCATCATATCTTTNATTTCNGCGCGCGAGAAAAANGAGGTGCCACCACTAATTTTATAAGGAATACGATTAGTCATTAGTGCTTTTTCTAATAAACGTGATTGATGATTACCACGATATAAAATNGCATATTGTTTATATTGGCTTTTATTTAAAAATCGATGACCAATTAACTCACCNATAATNCGCTCAACTTCATTTACTTCATCTTTGGCTTGAATGGCTCTTAACTCAATTCCATAGTGTAATTCGCTAAATAATGCTTTGTCATAAACGTGAGGATTATTGGCAATTAAAATATTGGCACATTTTAAAATACGACCACTAGAGCGGTAATTTTGCTCAAGTTTTATAACTTTTAACTGTGGGTAATCTTGACCAAGTAACACTAAATTTTGTGGTTTGGCACCACGCCATGAATAAATTGATTGATCATCATCACCCACCACCGTTAAACGACCGCGCTCACCCGCAATTAATTTAATTAACTCGTATTGGCTAGCGTTAGTATCTTGATATTCATCGACTAATAAATATTGAATTTTTGTTTGCCAGCGTTGCCGTACATCGGGGTAATTACGTAATAATAGCGTCGGGATCAAGATTAAATCATCAAAATCTAACGCATTATAGGCACGCATGTGTTGTTGATAACGTTGATAAAATTCAGAGAAAAGTAGGTGGTTTTCATCAAGGTTAGCGCGGTTGTCTTGTTTTAATAGCGTTTCAGGTAGTAATAGATCATTTTTCCAGTTAGAAATGCGCATTTGTAATTGACTGAGCAATTCTTTATCGCCGTCTAACTCTTCTAGCGTTAATTCTTTTAATAACGCTAACGAGTCTTGATCATCAAATAAAGTAAAGTTGGGTTTATAGCCGAGGGTTTTTATTTCGCGGCGAACAATATCTAACCCTAGAGCATGAAAAGTAGAAACCATTAAACCGCGGGTTGAATCTTTACCTAAAGTACGGCCGACACGTTCTTTCATTTCTCGTGCCGCTTTATTGGTAAACGTTACAGCGGCAATATTGCGCGCTTTATAACCACATTGCTGAATTAAGTAAGCAATTTTTTGACAAATAACTCCTGTTTTACCACTGCCTGCGCCCGCTAATACTAAGCAGGGGCCGCTAACATATTTTTTAGCTTCATCTTGGCGTGGATTTAGTTTCATGCGTTATTACTGATCAAAAATAAATAGACGATAATTTTACCTGTTTTTAATCATTGGCAAAACTGTTAAATGCTTTAAAATAGAAAATAGAAACTTTATAAGGAGAGAAAAATGATTAGTGTTAAAAAAATTGAAGAAATAGCCAAGCAAGTCACTGATGCGATACCGCCAAGTGTAAAAAACTTAGCTAACGATTTTGAGGAAAAAACCAAAACGGTGTTACAGCGTAAATTAGCACAACTTGACGTGGTTACGCGTGAGGAGTTTGATGTACAAACGCAAGTATTGATAAAAACGCGTGAAAAATTAGCGACAATGGACGCTAAAATTGCTGAGCTTGAAGCGTTGATCAGCAATAAAGAAAGCTAAACGGTACGCAGCGCTAATACTTTATGCGCTCGGGCAATAAATATACCGCTAAAAGCACCGTAAAGTAAGCTAACAATTAACATAAAGCCTGTGCTGGTGATTATTTCTGCCTTGGTTGCTAATAAGGTACTAACAATATATTTAGTCAAAAATATTCCCATCATTAGTATTAAGGGCACCCAACTACCTTTTAAAGCAAACAGATGCTGCTCTTGAATATAATTAGCTTTGATAGAGACATAATTTTGTACTAATAAATAACAAATAGTCGCGCCAAAAAACCAAGTAAATAGTGCGGTTAATTGTAAGTTAAAGGTGCGTAGTTCACCGTTAATGGCTAGTGCCACCATAACGATAGGCAATATAATTAACGTGTTTTTACTGATCATTCTGTCTTTAGATTGACGATAACCTAAAGCTAATAAGCCAATAAATAAGGCAAAAACCCAGGTTGGTGTATGACTAATAATTTGTGTGAACATAATAATTTCTCGGTGTAAAAGTATTCAATAGAGTCATTTTATGTGTAAGGGGGGTTGTTCAACAGTGCCAAAAGTCATGTTTATCGACGTCTTAGTTTGTTTTATTCTTTTTTGAGCTTGATTCTCGATTAAATGAACTTGGTAATATTTCGACACCCACCATTCTGCCGAGTTTTATCATGATAGGAATAGTGATTGGCGAAAAAGGTAATACCGCAAAAACACCTATGCCTAAACCTTTTACTACATCGCCAAATTGTTGGTTAGCCATTTTAATTTCTTCTTTAGACGCTTGTCCTTGGGTATATTTACGATAAATACTTAGCATGGCTTTAGTTTCTGCTTTTTCTTGGCTAAGTGCCGCTTTTAGCAATAACATTTGCTGTTTTAAACGCACACTAAAGCGTTTACG
>JAESPQ010000020.1 GCA_016765535.1 Alteromonadaceae bacterium
AAGAGGGGTATATTTAACGTGAAATGTAGGTCGGCATCTTTTATGAAGAGCTGCCGTCAACTTGATGGGCTAAAGCCCAACCTACAAAACGCCGCAAGCGGCGGGGAATTAAACCCGCTCAGATTAAAAACAAATATAAAAAATTAAAACTAACAATGAATTAACTTACAACTTAATTCTATCGCGCGCTGCCACTGTATTTCAAAGTGAGTTAAAAAATTCCCCATGGTTAGCCACATAATGATCAAACCTGCGGTCATGGTAATAGGAAAGCCAATGGCAAAAATATTTAATTGTGGCGCTGCTCGCGTCATAATTCCAAATGAAAAATTAATCAATAACATCGCGGTTATCGGTGCTAAGGCTAACGATAATGCCGTAGCAAACATCCATTGCCCCCAGTTAACCAACTCGCGATAACTAGCACTATCAAGCATGTTTTCTTTAATGGGTAGGGTATCGAAACTGGCAACAATAAATTGCAAAAAAGCTAAATGTCCGTCTAGCGCCCAAAATAATAATGTCGATAATATTAAGAAAAACTGTCCTACGGCCGGAACGTTCATGCCACTGGCAGGATCAACCAGTGAGGCAAACCCCAAGCCGGTTTGCATGGCGATAATCTGCCCAGCTAAGGTAAAGGTGTTAACCACTAATAAAGTGACAAAACCAAGCATAATACCGATAATAATTTGTTCCGCAATAAGTAGCACGGTAGTTAAGGAGATTAAACGCTCAACATGAGTCGCAGGGATCGTTGGCATTACCGCAATAGTTAAAATAACGGCAAAAGCTAATTTTATTTTTGCAGGAATAGTTTTAGAACCTAAACCGATCATACTCATAATTAATGCAGCAATACGTGTAAAAGGCAAAATAAAATCAGCCACATATTGATTAATGACTAGGTCGGTGAATTCCATGGTTAGCCCATCTCGATATTAACAAGAGGCTTAATCACTAACACAATTAACCTATAACGCTAGGAATACTGTCGATTAAACGAATGGTGTAATCAGTCAGTTGTTGTACTAACCAATGTCCACCATAAATTAGCGACAACAAGGTGACAATTAAACGCGGTAAAAAGCTTAACGTTTGTTCATTAATTGAGGTTGCTGCTTGAAACACGGCAACGGTTAAACCAACGAGCAAACTCGGCACAATGACTGCGCTTACTAACATGATCACTAAAAAAAGTGCATCACGTAAAATATCGACAAAGACTTCTGGGCTCATATCAGCCTCCCATACCATAGCTGGTGGCAATAGTGCCAATCACTAAATTCCAACCATCAACCAGTACAAATAACATTAATTTAAACGGTAGCGACACTATCATTGGTGACAACATCATCATACCCATCGCCATCAATATACTCGCAACCACTAAATCGATGATCAAAAAAGGAATAAAGAGCATAAAACCAATTTGAAAAGCGGTTTTTAATTCACTAATAATAAAGGAAGGAATGATCACTGTCATGGGTAAATCAGTCGGTTTATCGACTGATTTAATACCCGCCATTGTCGCTAAAGTGGTTAAATCTTTGGGCCGGGTAAACTGTAACATAAAAGCACGTAATGGTATTTTAGCTTCATTGAGTGCTTGTATGGAGGTTAATTGTTCATCCATATAAGGTTGAAGAGCGCGAGCATGTATTTCATTATATACGGGTGTCATAATAAACATAGTCATAAATAACGTAAGACCAATAATGACTTGATTAGACGGTGTTTGTTGTAAGCCAAATGCTTGCCGTAAAATCGCTAAAATAACGACAATACGCGTGAATGAGGTCATCATAATGATCGCGGCAGGAATAAAGCCCAGCGCGGTCATAAAGATAAGAATTTGTAAGGTTACCGAATATTCTTGTGAACCATCAGCATTAGTGGTTAATTTCAACACCGACATACCTAAATCTTTGGCAGCAAAGCTAGTAAAGCTCAACGCGCAAAAAAGCACGCCCACAAAGAACAATAACGCATACTTTAAATGCTGATGTTTTGATGAGTTTTTTTGCGAAGCAATTTGGTTAGTCATAGCTTTTTATCATACTTGTTATGTTTTTTTCGTTATTTTCATGTCTTTTTNAATAATGAAAATAGCGAACGNTCTAATGAGGTTGANGATGNTGACAANGNNTTTTTAGNTAACNCTAACGGCTCGTCTAATGACTCTAANACATTAANTTGCTGGGCGGTAACACCNAGNAANAANTGNTTTTTNCCNACNTGNACNACCACTATTTTTTCTTTATTNCCCAAAGATAAACTCGTGATAANTTTTAATTGGGTATTACCCGTTTGTACTAAATTAAAACGCTTTAATAAAAAGGCACTGAGCGCAATAACGGCAAGNACCATAAGCAAAGAAAGCAACATACTCGCGGCATTCATATTGGTCGAAACATGACTCCCCACTAAGGGAACCGTATCAGCAACGGTAGATGCGACATCACTAACCGACTCTTTTGCCCAAGCACTATTAACATTAAAATAAAGTAATAAAGTAAAAAAAATACGCATGGGGTTGGTTAACCTTATTTAAGCTTTTTAATCCGTTCAACTTGACTAATAACATCGGTTAAGCGAATACCAAATTTATCATTGACGACCACAACCTCGCCATGAGCAATTAAAGTACCATTAACGAGTACATCAAGCGCTTCACCCGCAACACGATCAAGTTCAACGACTGAACCTTGATTTAATTGTAATAGGTTACGAATACTAATATGGCTGCGTCCTACTTCCATCGAAATAGTCACAGGAATATCTAAAATGGTATCAAGCTTACGCTTTTCTTCGATAGATATTGGCGCATCTTCTTGTAATTCTTCTAATTCAACCGTTTCTGCAGCCGCTTTAGCATCCGCTTGTTCATCTAAGGCTTCTGACCACATATCTAGGCCGTCATCATTATCTTTTTCATCTGTCATTAGTTATGCCCCAATACGGTAACTTAGTATTATGTAACTTGGTATTATGTAACTTGGTATTATGTAACTTATTTTTGGACTCATCAAACCAAGGTAACAGATAGAGTATTTGTAGGTCGGGCTTCAGGACAATATGCTCCTGCATTGTCGAATAAGTTACATCCATGTAACGTAGCCCGTCAAATATAGATTGATGGCCTAAAGGCCAACCTACAAGTGTTACCCTAAAATATAGCTATTTGAC
>JAESPQ010000021.1 GCA_016765535.1 Alteromonadaceae bacterium
TGGGACTCATCAAACCAAGGTAACAGATAGAGTATTTGTAGGTCGGGCTTCAGCCCGTCCAATATAGATTGATGGCCTAAAGGCCAACCTACAAGTGTTACCCTAAAATATAGCTATTTGACCAGTCCCAATAGTTTTATACCAATTTAAAAAATTCAGCGATTTGTGGCAACATTTTATCATAATCAATAAAACTATGATCACCGCCTTGTTGTATCAATAAACGTTTATTTTTATATTTATCGACCGCTTGTTGATAATCTAACACTTCATCGCCTGTTTGTACCATGACTAAGTAATTATTTTTATCATCCAATTGATGTTGTTCAATTACTTTAAGGTCAACAATGAAGCTTTTATTCACTTGATAAGTTTCTTGCGTATAGGGGTTGGTTTGATCGCCAAGATAATCAGTTAATAGTTGATATGGCTTTACCGCAGGATTAATTAATACGGCTGGTAACGAATATTTTTCAGCAAAATAAGTGGCAAAATAACCACCTAAAGAAGATCCAATTAACAAACATTTATTTGCAGTGTTATTGTTATAAATAATAGGCTCAATAATTTCGGTTAATTGGGCTATCGCCGCATTGGGAGAACAGAGTATTTGCGGACAAATGAAATTTATCTTTGGATCTTTTTGCGCAAAATATTGCTGTGTTTGCCGTGATTTTAATGATTGTGGTGAAGAATTAAAACCATGTAAATACAATAAATTTGTTTTACTCATAAAATACTCAATTTATTTAACAAAAACAATTTGTGTACTTAAACTGCCATCCTCGTACAAATTCAACTGTCGATAGCCAATACCTTGCCCTACAGTTATCGCCAATGCTTTAACGGTGTCCGCTTGAGGATCAAATTGAATAGAGGTTGCAGGACAAGTAAGGACAATAATTTTTCGATTATTAACCCTTTGCACTAATTCTAAAGCCCGATGTACATGCCCACAAGCAATAGCGCTTATAGAGGGGTATTGCGCTAATGTTTGCCAGAGTGCTGGTTTATTGGTTAAACCATGTTTATCAATAAAATAGTTAACATCAATAGGATGATGGTGTGTAAAAAGTAATTGTTTTTTAGTCTGATCAAGGTGTTGACTTAATTCTTGTAAGCTCTGCTCACTAACAACCCCTGCGGGAGTAGCGCTTTTAGTATTGAGTAACGCTATTTGCCAATGTTCATTTTCAATAAATTTTTGTGAATTAAAAGGCGAATTGGTTAAATATTTATTAAGTAAATAAAATTCATCATGATTACCCGCTAAAAAATAAATCGGTGTACTAATACCCGTACGATTAATAGCTTGCACAAAATTAAGATACGATTGTTCACTATGATCTTGTGTTAAATCACCTGTAAAAACAACTATATCAACACTTTTATCTTGCACTATAGCGGTTAACACTTTAACTAAATTTTGATAGACATTAGCACCATAATGCAAGCCATTAATATCAGCAAACAAATGGCTATCACTAAATTGCGCAATAACTAATTCAGGTGCTAGTTTAGTCGGTAGTTCCGCGCTTAATTCAATTTTCACCAATGACAACTCATCCACTAATTATCAACAGAGCCATTATTTAAAAACGGAACCTGCACCTGTCCTTGTTGTAAGCATAGTTGTAGCCATTCTTTTAAAAACTGATTTATTTGTTGCTTTTCATCAGGTAAGTGCATTTTTTTATTCGGGTAGTCATAACGTGGTTTTATCCATCTGATATTTTGACTACTATTAACTTCGGCCATGCGTGCATCATGATATAAGCGAATTTGCATTGCAGGTGATAATATAGCAGCAAAGTTAGTGTTAATACTCATTTGCTGATTTTGCGCGATATGTACCAGCGTAGTGTAGCGAGTCACTTCCTTTACTAAAATGGTGTAACCTAGTTGCGTAGAAATAAAAAAATGATATTGGTCGCCAACCTCTTCTGTTTCACCATTTTGCTTATTCTGCTGATTTTTGCCAAGTAAGAGTTTACACATCAGTAAATAATTACATTCACACAACTGCATTAAATCAGATAATTTTGGCCGATATTTTTTAATGCCTGTTGTAGAGTGGTTAAAGCGCATCTTTTTACCTAATTGATTTATCTGACTTCATACCCAAGCTACTTGAAGATGCGAGTTGAAGCGATATCGTTTAGCTGTTTAGCTTGTAATTGTTGATAATTTAACTGCAGCCATTGTAACCCAATAATCGTAGCGGCGTTATTAATTTTACCTTGTGCCAGCAATACCATCGCTTCAACTCGCGACATTACCGACACTAATATATCTTCACCTTCTTCGGCTAACCCATAAACACCAGCAATGCTGTTACCTTGCTCATCTAAACTACTCACTAAACCTAAGTAAAGATGAATATTTTCATTAGTGCCACCGGGACTGGATAAATATTGCATGATCGGCGTAATGTTCTCCGCACTAATGGTAATATTAGCCTCTTCTTTTGCTTCTCTAATAGCAACATCTATAGGGTTTTCATTATCGTTAAACATCCCCGCAATAAATTCTAATAACCACGGTGATTGAGTTTTATTTTCGCTTGCTAACCTTAATGCGCCCACCCGAAACTGTGTAACAAAGACTAAATTATCATTTTTTACATCATAGGGCATTAAAACGACCGCATCACCACGCTCAAATATTTCTCGCGTTAAGGTTTTGCTATAGCCGCCTCGATATAACTTATGGCGTATTTGATACTCGTCTATGGTAAAAAAACCTTTATAACGACAATTTTTGGCCGTTATTTCTACATCTTCACTCGTAAATTTACCTATTGACACTATATTTTCCTTTATAGATAGATTATTTTTTGTTAATATTAGTTTTTTCTAATATTTGATTGGGTTCGATACTAACAATATTTCTTTAAATATTTTGTTACACTCAAGCGCAAAGTTAAACACTTAATTAATTTAGACTAACTAAAATAATAATAACACCTGAATTCGTATAATAATTAAACCGTTATTTTATTAATTAATCACATTAAATACTTTANATAAGAAAAGCTCAAATTATAGAATGCACTTTAAAGGAATTTCACTCTCATGAAAAAATCGTTAACATCATTGCTTGTTGGTGTTGTTTTAGCCAGCACTAGTAATAGTTTATATGCCGAAAANTTAGCCGAAGCTTATCAACTAGCTTTACAAGCAGATCCAACCGTGCAAAAAGCGCAAGCACAAGCGATGGCACAAAAGGAAGGTATTGATCAAGCGATGGCTGCTTTATTACCTCAAATAGCAGCTTATGGCACATACAAAAANACACAAGGAGACTCACAACAAGTTAATAATGATTTTACGACTATTGANNTAAGCTATCAATTTGATAATTCACANTATGGCGCNAATTTAACCATGCAACTTTATCATCATGACTCTTGGTTACGTATGAGTAATGCTAAGAAAGCAGCCCATCAAAGCGATTTAAATTATCGTTTAGCCAAGCAAGACTTAATTGTGCGCGTGACTAAAGCGTATTTTGATGTGTTAAGTGCAAAAGATGATTTAGAGTTTGCTAAAGCAGAGCAAAAAGCAATAGAACGTCAATTAGAACAAACAAAACAACGCTTTGCGGTAGGTTTAACGGCAATTACCGATGTTCATGAAGCACAAGCACAATTTGATAATGCCGAAGCCAGCGTTATTAAAGCCGAAAACAAGGTATTTAACAACGAAGAAGCGTTGCGTACCATTACCAATCGCTATCCGCATAATTTAAAGACTTTAGATACCGGTACTTTTAGTACTTCAACACCTATGCCAAACAGTGCTGATGAATGGCAACAAATCGCTGAAACTAAAAGTTTAGAATTAATTACTCAAAAAGTTGCTGTTGATATTGCTAAAGAAAATATTAATATTGCGCAATCAGGTCATTACCCAACCTTAGATCTAAATGGTAATGTTGGTAAGGCTAGAAGACTTCAAAACTTTACCACAGACTTTGGTTCATTAGATATTACAGAGCCTTTTTTCTACAGCCAATCTGTAGGAGTTACTTTAACCGTACCCATTTATTCTGGCGGTGCTACTTCTAGTAAAGTACGCCAAGCACAACAAAATTATGTTGCCGCTAGTCAAGATTTAGCACTAGCCCATCGTAATGTAGTCCGTAATACTCGTAATGCTTTTAATAATGTTAGGGCTTCTATCGCAGGTATTCGCGCTTTAAATCAATCGGTGATCAGTGCACAAAGTGCCTTAAAAGCCACCGAAGCGGGTTTTGAAGTAGGTACGCGTACTATCGTTGACGTACTTAATAGCACCCGTAATTTATATAACGCTAAACGTAACTTGTCATCAACTCGCTACGNTTATATTCAAGCTATATTGCAATTAAAACGCGCTGGTGGCATGATTTCAATTCAGGACATTACCGATATTAATAAAGGTTTAGTTAAATAATATTAATTAACAGCAAAAAATATACGGTGGGCAAATTGCCCACCCTACCAATAATGTAGGGTGGCGCATGAGGTACGAATNCCCACCTAGAGCCTAGGANCTAGGTTCTATCAATCATCTAATCTAATAGTTTTAATAATTTCAGTGGTAGAAACACCCTCTTCAAAATTTAATACGTTAACTTCGCCGCCATTAGCTAATACTTCTTTACCACCAGCAATATCACCGACTTTATAATCACCGCCTTTAACTAAAACATTAGGCAAAATATTAGCAATTAAACGTTGNGGGGTATCTTCACTAAAGTCGACCACCCAATCGACNGCACCTAAACCAGCCAATACCGCCATACGACGATCAACAGGATTTATGGGGCGACCANCCCCTTTTAGTNGCGTTACTGAAGCATCACTATTTACTGCAACAATTAAACGCGTACCAAGCTTTTTAGCATTGGCTAAATAAGACACATGACCTGCATGAAGTAAATCAAAACAGCCGTTAGTCATCACTATTTTTTCGCCGCGCGCTTTAGCTAGCTCGACAGCTATTTTTAATTGCTCTTCACTTAANACACCAAAACCACTTTCTTGCCCTGAATAGATTTGTGCTAATAACTCTGCTTCGCTCACGGTTGATGTACCAATTTTCGCAACCACTACACTTGCCGCAATATTAGCNAAAGCACTGGCTTGTGAAAAAGAAGTATTAGCCGCAATAGCTAATGCCAAGGTAGCAATAACAGTATCACCCGCTCCTGTTACATCGAACACTTCTTTAGCTTGAGTCGGTAAATGTAATTCTTGCTGATCTTTACGCAACAACGTCATACCATTTTCAGAACGGGTAATTAATAGTGCCGACAGTTCAAGCTCAGTTAATAGCTTTTGTCCTTTNTCAACTAACTCAGTTTCACTATGACAAACACCCACAACGGCTTCAAATTCTGACATATTAGGGGTTAATAAGGTCGCACCACGATAACGACTAAAATCATGACCTTTGGGGTCGATAACCACAGGTACATTATTTTTTTTGGCAATAGTGATTAACGCTTCTACATTCGACAACGTGCCTTTATCGTAATCAGACAATAACAATAGTTGATGTTTAGTAATATGTTGTTCAACTTGCTGTTGTAATTGAGTTTTATCAATACTATGTAATGACTCTTCAAAATCTAAACGAATTAATTGTTGGCTACGACTCATCACTCTTAATTTAGTGATAGTCGGTATGTTATCTTGCTGAATAAAATCACACTGAATATTCATTGCTTGCAATTTAGTGGTTAACACTTCGCTCGCTTGATCTTTACCTGTTACACCAATTAAAGTACTTTTACCGCCAAGTGAAGCAATATTAAGCGCAACATTAGCGGCACCGCCAGGTCTATCTTCATCATTATTAATACGCACTATAGGTACAGGCGCTTCAGGCGAAATGCGCTGTGTATCACCGCTCCAATACCTATCTAACATAATATCACCAACAATTAATACGCTAGCATTTGCAAAAGTGGGAAGTTCTACTTTCATCCTATGACCCAGAAAAGATATAATGGCGCTAATTCTAACACAATTACTATAGTTGACTGCATACTGTGAGCAAAAACAAAGTATTACAACCTAATTTCAAACTCTCTTTTCTTCACCCTAAATATTGGTTAACTTGGCTAAGTGTCTTTATTCTTTATACTATTTCGTGGCTACCTTATAAATGGCAATTATTTTTAGGCCGGTTGCTCGGACGCTTATTTTTAAAAATTGGCGGCAGTCGTAAAAAAATAGCATTGCGTAATTTAGAATTATGCTTTCCTGATATGAATGAGCAAGAGCGTCAACACTTGCTAAAAAAGAATTTTGAAAATACTGGCATAGCACTTTTTGAAACAGGTATGGGCTGGTGGTGGCCTGAGTGGCGTATTAAACGTAAAGTTACCGTTAAAGGCTTAGAACATTTAGAACAAGCCAGACGTGATGGCAAGGGCATTTTATTATTGGCGATGCACTATTTAACCATAGAGCTAAATTGTCGCGGCATGGGCTGTAATAACCCGATGGTAGTATTTTATCGTCCGCATAATAATGAATTAATGGAGTTTTTTCAGTTTAGAGGTCGTGGACGCTCTAATAAATACATGTTAGGTAAACGTGATGTAAAAGGGTTAATGGAGGCTTTAGCTGACGGTGAGTCTTGCGTTTATTTACCCGATCAAGATTATGGACGAAAACGTAGTTTATTTGTTCCTTTTTTTGCCGTTAAAGAAACCGCTACAACGACAGGGACGCTAATCTTTGCTCGCCAACCTAACGTATTGTCTTTTATGATAATACCAACCCGCAATGACGACAACAATGGTTATACCATTGAAATAAAACCACCACTTGATAATTTTCCTACCGACAATGACGAAACCGATTTAATTCGCCTTAACCAAGAATTAGAAAAAGCGATATTACAAAAACCAGAACAATATATGTGGTTACATCGCCGTTTTAAAACCCGACCGAATAAAAATGATCTATCATTGTATAAATAGTTTGTGTAGGTTAGGCTTTAGTCTAAAAAACAATAAGGTGTAACATGAGCTTTTGGTTAAGAAAAATAATCTTTACGGCTATCATTGTTGGTTTAGCAATAACAGCTTATTTAAATAGTGACTTATTAATGACNCTCATTAATGGTGAACCAGAAGAAAAAATTGTGTTAAAAGCAGAAAGTACGACTAATGCAGATAAAAGTACTGATAAAATTACTGATAAAACAACGAATGACAAAGTTGAAACACCGACTAAAAAGATAAAAAAATCAAAAACAGAGAATTATTCTAAAAATGCTGCCGCCGCTGGTTTATCACGTTTTTATGCCAGTATTAATCCCGATGATGACGATGGTCCTAAAATTATCAATGGTTTAGTATTTTTACCCGATCCTAAAGATAATTTTGAAAAATTTATGGAAGCACGCCGCATGGTAACCCGTCCATTACCAAAGAAATGGAAAGGTACAACCAAATCTTATGCATTTAGAAAGGGACAAACGCTGTATCAAAAACTCAGCGAATATGCGAAAAAAGACAAATTAGAAGTTATTTGGCGACTTAATCGTGATTTATTAGTTAAAGACCCTTTTCGTATTAATAAAAACCTATTTAAAATGGCTTATCAAATAGGCCAAGCCATTAGCGGGCATTTCCCTGGCGGCGTTTCTACTTATTTTTGCTACAAACACAGAGCTATAGTCTTAATTGAATATTCAAACAAGTACTTAAATAAACAATGCATTCTATTAAAAAGCTCATCGTACTAAGCTAAAGCGGCGGTTAATATTAAGGTAAAAACTGCTGATAAATACGAGCAATTTGTTGCATATTTTGACTCATAACCTCATCAATAATAGCCACTTCATTTTGCAATGTGGCTCTGTGCCCTAAATCTCTAAGTTCGACATAACAGTGACTTAATTGCTGATACGTTTCCTCATCAAGTACCGCTAATGCTTGTAATTGCGCTAATATCCTTAAATTATCTGAATAATTTGCCACATCATTAAATTGATGACTATAACGTAGCACTAAATATTGCACTAAAAACTCAATATCAACTAAACCGCCAACAGCTTGTTTAATATCAACATAATCACCATTGCTTTTATCTAAATGTTTACGCATTTTACTGCGCATTTTACTAACCTCTTGTTTTAACTGTTGTTCATCTCTAACTTGCATTAGCACTTGTCGCCGAATGCTTGAAAATTGCTTCACTAAGCTTAGATGCCCATAAACAACTCGCGCACGGACTAAGGCTTGATGTTCCCATGTCCACGCATCTTGCTGTTGATATTGGATAAAGGTATTAATATGCACCACTAACACCCCTGAATTACCCGAAGGGCGTAAGCGCATATCCAACTCGTACAAAAGCCCATTACTCATGCGGGTATTAAAAACATGCATAATGCGTTGCGCTAATTTACCATAAAAATGACTCGCTGAAACCGATTTTACGCCACGCTCATCACCATCAGTCATATCATTTTCTTGACTGTCATGCACAAAGACCAAATCAAGATCTGAACTATAACTCAGTTCAAAACCGCCAACTTTACCATAACCAATAACCGCAAAACCTTTATGATCTTGCCCTTGTAATGATTTTGGCATACCAAAGCGCGCACTCACTTGTTGCCATGCAAGCGCAATAACTTCCGCAATAATAGCTTCAGCAAGAGCAGTTAAATGGTCACTCACTTCAACTAAAGGCAATACACCCACAATATCACCAGCGGCAATACGTAAATGTTGTACTTGTTTGAATTGCCGCAATGCTTCCATTTGCGCTTCTAAGTCATCATCAGAAATACGTAACATTGACTCTCTTAATGTCAATGCGTAATCACTTAATTTAGGAGGGTTGTGCAATAGTTTAGGATCAATTAATTCATCTAATAATATTGGGTATTTAGCAATATACTCAGCTAACCAAGCACTCGCCGCACATAAACGATTAAGCTGTTTAAGCGCACCTTCGTTTTCATAAAGCAACTCTAAATAAGCCGTCCGTGAGGCAATTTTGGTTAGTACTAACAATACTCTAGCTAATGTTTTTTCACCGTGATTTTCAGCGCTTAAATTCCACATTAGTAAAGGGATAAGTTTATCTAATATTTGTCGACCACGACGACCAATACCTCGTTTGTTCACTTCAATATTAAAATTGACGAGTTCATTGACTATATATTCGGCTTGCCAATCAGGTGTTAATTGTTTAATTAATGCTAAATTTTGCGCATCCTTAATCTCTTCACTATGCGTTTGTTGCTGGCTAAGTAAATTCCAACACTCTTGCCACTGTTCATCTTTCGCTTGGTGATTAGGGCTTTCTTCACCAATTAACAGCTTAAATTCTGCATTCACCGCTTGCATATATTGTTCAAGCAACGNTAAGAAATCAGTCCAAGAATTAAGGTTTAAAACCTGTAATAAGCGTTGTTGATCGAGTGTATTATCAGGCAAGGTTTGCGTTTGTTTATCGTCAAGCGCTTGAATAATATTTTCAACTCGCCGTAAAAAATAATAGCTTTGCGTTAATACTTGACAACTAGACTCACTAATCACCTGATGCTCAACCAGCAAAGGCAATACAGTTAATAAACTACGTTGCTGTAAATCTTTAACCCGCCCACCACGAATGAGTTGAAATACCTGCACAATAAATTCAATTTCACGAATACCACCAGCGCCTAATTTAATGTTATTTTTTAGCTGCTTACGGCGTACTTCTTGAGCAATCATCATTTTCATACGGCGCAAACTATCAATCACACTAAAATCAATATAACGACGATACACAAAAGGCCGTAGCATACTCGATAATTGACCGTGATAAGCACTATTGCCAATTAAGCGTGCTTTAAGCATCGCATAGCGTTCCCAGTCGCGCCCTTGCTCTTGATAATAATCTTCCATAGCATTAAAGGTTAATACTAATGGACCACTATCCCCAAACGGTCTAAGACGCATATCAACACGGTAAACAAAACCGTCAGCGGTTACAGTATGTAAAGCAGCAATCAGTTTTTGCGCAAGGCGAATAAAAAATGGTTGATTTTCAATACTACGGCGTGCCCCAACTGTTTGACCCGCGTCAGGATAAGCAAAAATCAAATCAATATCAGAAGAAAAATTTAACTCTTTACCTCCTAACTTGCCCATACCGTAAACGAGTAAAGGCATTTCTTCGCCTTGANCATTTTGTGGTTGACCCCATTGCTGTTGGCAATAATTGGTTAACCAATTTAACGCAGCTATAATGAGTACATCTGCAAGGGTTGATAAGCGCAATAATGATTGCTTAAGATCGATATTCAACCATAAATCTGCGACTGCAATATTGACCATTTGTTCAGTGCGAAATTGTCGTAATATTTTATGTAATTGTTGCTCAGACGAACAATCGACTAGTGCTTGCGTTAATAAGTACTCNTAATCAGGTAATGATTGTTGNTANACANCATCNGAGNNAAATAANCCAANAATTAGCNGNGGATGTTGACAGGCACTTTTGAAAATAAAATCACTTAANGCTAAAGANTNNTTAAAATCAGCTAATTGTTTAGCCGATAAAACGGTTATTTTATCACTGTGCTGTGCAAAAAAATGTTGCCAATGCAGATCGTAACAATGAGATAATTCTAAAAAAGAGTCTTTAAAAATAATATTATTAGTCACTATCAAGTCACCCTACATGCTTTTTTGTCAGGCATATAATTCAAAGATTAAAATTTACTTACAATTAATTTACTAACGGCTAGCGTATAAAGTAGACATATTATGTCTACAATGCTATTAATAACATTCGCGAGTAAAATCATTGTCTATGAAGGACATTATGGCAAAAATGCAACGACTTAGCTTGACCTTTATTACCCTCATACTGTTTTTAACAGCCTGTAGTGATCCGATAAAGGAACAAATAGAGCAACAGATCCCAATAACACAACAACGTGTTGAACAACTAGCAAACGCCTTAGACAATGGTCAGGTGCGTAATGCAAATTTGATCAAGCAATATGCGCAAAAAGTTAAACAATTAAAACCTGACTTAGCACCATTAATTAATGAATTTAAAAAAGATGCTACTAATAAAGGTCCGATGTATATGGCCTTAGTAGATCGTTTAAATACCGTTAAAAATCAGCNGCAAATGTTTAAAAACAGCCAAGCNATATTTGATGAATTACTCAATATTTATCAAGCGGCTGATCCCGTTTTATATTCAGACGCGCTAAGCGATCCATTAAATGTTTTAGCCGATATGTCCGACGGTAGANTNCCNCGNGTNAATTCNTTATCNAAAGCACAAAGCAAACGAGCAAATAATGCTCAAGATTTTGGTACGGGAGAACAGTTAGTGGGCAACCCTAGTTATGGGCATTGGCAAACAGGCGGTAGCGGCACCTCATTTTGGGCATGGTATGGCATGTATTCAATGTTTGGTAATATTATGGGACGCCCTGTTTATTATAATGACTGGGGACGTTCACGAAACTACAGTTATTATAATGACTATGGTCGCAACCGTTATAGCTCACCGAGTCAATTAAACAAACAAACTAAACTTGAAACTCGTACCCGTAAATCGTTTGCGAGTCGCGGACAAAAATTTACTAGCCCTTATGCCAAAAATAGATCTGGTGCATCAAGTTTATCAGGGCAAAGCAAAAGCGCACAAAAAAGCGCTAACCGCTTTCGTGCCAATAATAGTAGTAAATATGCGCGTTCATCAAGAAACACTTCNCGTAACAAGAATGCCAGCTTTAGAAACAGTAGAACATCAACTTCTCGCGGCTTTAGACGCGGTAAATAACTTTACATAACAACAATGTTTACAGCTCCATTTGTTTGTAAACGAGTATAGCGAGAAAACAGGAAAAAATTATGGACAAATTACTCGACGTGATTTCATTTGATCAACAATTATTATCGTACCTTGCCTTAGACATAGTTATTGCTATTGCCTTGCTTGGCGCTATGCGCTTTATTTCAGGCATATCGGCCAAAGTAAATACTACCGAAGAATTAGCAAAACATGATAATTTTGCCTTTGGTATAAGTTTAGCTGGCAGTATTTTAGCATTGGCGATAGTACTTACAGGAGCAATATCAGGTGAAGCCGCCAATAGTTTACTTAATGAAGCCATCGGCATGATTGCTTATGGTGTATTTGGTTTACTATTAATAAAAATTGGTCGTTTAATTCATGATAAATTAGCGTTAAACAAATTAAATAAAACAGAGTTAATTAAAGCACAAAATATTAGTGTCGGCATTGTNGATGCTGCTGGTGCCATTGCCACCGCAATTGTTANTCGCGCCGTATTACTTTGGGTTGATGGGTTAGATATCAATACCTTTATCGCCATTACCAGTGGTTTTGTTATTTCACAAGCCATGCTAGTGATCGTTACTCGTATTCGCGAGCGTACCTTTGCCAAAAATAATCAAGGTAAATGTTTACAAAATGCTTTTATAGAAGGTCAGCAAGCACTAGCTATTCGTTATTCTGGACAATTAATAAGCACCGCACTCGCCGTAACTGCAGCAAGCCACTTTTTTGATTACAGCCCTACAACGTTAATTGAAACCTTAATCGGATGGTTAATTTTTGCTGTGTTAATGACCTTTTTGGTCAGTATGTTAACTGCAGTAGCTAAACGCATTGTATTGTGGGGAATTAACTTAGTAGAAGAAGTNGATGAGCAACATAACATTGGTGTTGCTAGCATTGAAATGGCTACTAGCATTAGTATTGCCTTAATACTTACCGCTTTAATGGCTTAGCTATTACAATATAACCTCTTTTGTTAGCGGGAAGCATTTCCCGCTATTATCAAACTAACAATCAGATACCATGCTCTCAAATACTCTACTATCAAACAAAACTCGCTTATTTCTTGCTGATATTCAACTGATCTTAACCATGGCGATCCTCGCGGGTTGCGGTTTAATCTACGAATATTTACTCTCTCATTATGCAGGTCGAGTATTGGGTATTATGGAAAGCACCATTTATGCGATGATAGGCTTAATGATTGTTGCTATGGGGTTAGGTGCTTTTGCCGCGCGTAAAGTTAAAGATGCCTTTCAAGGCTTTGTTTATTTAGAATTAATTATTGCCATATTAGGCAGTAGTGCTATTTTAATTATTGGCGGTTTAATTGCTTTTTCGCAATTATTACCACAAATGCTCGCTGATACCTTTAATTTACCACCCGATGCAATGCCACGCGGCGGTCTATTTAAGCAATTAAGTCATTTAACTTTTAATAGTCCTTATTTTTTTGGTTTATTATTAGGTTTTTTCATTGGTATGGAAATTCCACTTATTGCCCGTATTCGTGAGACACTCCATCAAAAACATTTAGAGCATAACTTGGGCACCATTTACGGTGCCGACTATATTGGTGCAGGTATAGGTGCTGCGGTTTGGGTGTTTGTATTACTTGCACTTGATCTTAGCCAAGCTGCTGCACTAACCGCAGCCCTAAACTTATTCACTGGTTTCATTTTTATATTTCATTTTTGGTCACGCTTAAAATGGCGCTATACCTTAGTGAGTATTCACATAATTCTTGCCATTTTTATTGGTGTTATTTTTCATTATGGTAATGGTTGGCTCAACCAAATGAGCAATTTACTTTATTTAGACAAGGTGGTTTACCATGATAAAACTCGTTATCAGCAATTAACCTTTACCGAACGTCATTTAGGTAACACTACAGCACCTATCATTAACTTTTATCTTAATGGTCGCTTGCAGTTTTCATCAAGCGATGAAGCTATTTATCACAATTATTTAGTCACTCCAGTCTTAGCTGGTTCGGCTCGCCATGATAATATTTTAATTATTGGTGGTGGTGATGGTTTAGCACTACGCGACGTATTAAAGTGGTCCCCCCAACAGGTCACCTTAGTTGATTTAGATGGTGAATTACTTGATATATTTAAATTCCCTGACAAGCACTTACCCAGAGAATTAGCTGAAAAAGTTAGCAACTTGAACAAATCAAGCTTTTTAGACAAACGTGTTAATGTTATTAGTTTTGATGCTTTTATTGCTATTGATAATTTACTTGCACAGGGTAAACATTTCGATGCCATTATTGTCGATTTACCCGACCCTAGTAATCCTGATCTTAACAAACTCTACTCAGTTAACTTTTATGCGCGTTTAAAGCAGCTACTTAGTGGTGATGGCTTAATAGGCATTCAATCTACTAGCCCATACCACGCAAAAAAAGCCTTTATTTCTATCGGAAAAACAGTAACTGCCGCTGGCTTTCCAAAGGTACAGCAATACCATGACAATGTGCCAAGTTTTGGTGAATGGGGCTGGACTATTGCTGCAAAAATTGGCGCTAGCCCACGACAACGTTTAGCAAAATTAACCAAATTACCCGTACAACAACAGTGGTTAACCCTACCCTTAATGAATAGCGCTTTTAATTTTCCTAAAGGGTTTTATCAACATAAAGACAAAGTACCGATTAATTATTTAGGCAGCCATACTATTTACCAGCTCCATCAAAAAGCATGGCAATCGCAACAAGGCTTAGATGATGCTTATATGCAGCCTTAATTTCCTTATTAACGACATGAGTAATAATGAAATTAGTAATGTACTTTAAAAAAATTACATTTAAGAACAACTTTATTGAATATTTTCAATAAAAAAAGTTGACATATTATGTCAAGGTGTTAAATTAACCACATTGACATAATATGTCTTTAATCGTTAAAGGCTTTGGTTTAACCTTTTACTTAATTAAAGAGCCTTTAAAACGCAAAGGATAGAGGAATAATATGAACATTCATAAGATAGCCGATCATTTAAACACTTTGGCAAACAACTCTGTAACAGGGATGATTTTTGACTGCCAACCAATTTCGGGTGAAGTCGATGTTTTACAAATAACCATTATTGAACGTGAAGAGTTACCTATTTTTGTTTCAGTGACCGACGATCAAATTATCGCTATCACCTATTTATGGGGTGAAGATGAAGTAAAAACAGAAAGCAGATCGGTAATGCAAGAAAGCATGTTAGAAATGAATATTCCCATGCCATTATCATCATTTTCTAAAATTGGTGATAAATATGTCATTTTTGGCGCGTTATCAGTTACTTCATCATTTAGTGATATTGAACATGAACTAACCGTATTAAGTAATAACGCACTTGAAGTTATTAATGATATGAACGAATTTTTAATTTAATCCATCAGGAGAAATATATGAGTATTTTCAAAAAGATAATGACCGCAATTCGTGGTGGAGCCAGTGAATTAGGTGAAAACATAATTGACGCTAATGCCACGAGAATTTTTGAACAAGAAATTCGTGATGCCGAGCATCATTTAACCAAAGCTAAACGCGATTTAACGGGTGTTATGGCGCAACAAATGGCCGCGAATCGCGAAGTTGACCGTTTAAAACGAGAAGTTGCCGAACATGAAGGTTATGCAATGCAAGCAATGGAAAAAGGCGATGAAACATTAGCGTTAGCCGTTGCTGAAAAAATTGCTAACCTTGAAAGTGAATTAGCCTCACAACAGCAATCATTAGATAGTTTTAGCGGTAGTGCCAATCGTTTAAAAGAATTAGTGAAGAAAAGTGAGCGTCAAGTGGGTGAATATAAACGCCAACTTTCGATGGTTAAAACCACAGAAAGCGTACAAAAGGCTACATCGGCTATTACGGATAACTTTTCATCAAGTAATTCAAAACTGCTTAGCGCTAAAGACTCATTAGAGCGCATCAAAGCAAAACAGCAAAAATTTGATGATCAAATGAAGGCGGCAGAAGTGCTAGAGTCTGAAAGTTCAGATAAATCGCTTGAAGCACAATTAAAAGCAGCCGGTATTGGTGGCGCTAGCGACAGCAGTGCTAATTCAGTATTAGCACGTTTAAAAGCAAAGCAAAAATAAGTAATAGGCAAAATAACGGAGTTAGTATTTACTAGCTCCTTTTTGCGTTTCTGCGACTATCAAATCAACATTAAAGCAGGCGAATAACAGCAATGAGTTTCTTTAAAAAAATATTTAATAAATCCGATGATAAACAACGCAAATTAAGCTCACCAAGTGACTTACGTAGCAACGACATTATTATACTTAGCGATAGTTTCGCCCTACCAGAAAACTTACGCGGACAACAGTTTCAAGTAACGGCAGTAAATAGCTATGAATTTGAAAGCGATACTCAAACAGAGTGGGTATTAAAAAATAGTGAAAATATTCAACTATACTTAACGCTTGATGTTGACGATGAAGTTTATCTGAAATTTTCTTTAGAGATCAAAGAAGACGATGTGGAAAGTTTATTTAATTTAGATGACTTTGCTGTTATTTTTGAAGAAGATGAAAATGCTTTATTAGCGCGTCAACAAGATTCAGTGAATAGTTCTCAGTGGACTAGCGAGCAATACCAACAATGCATTTTCGCGCAAGTAGGTTATTTTCACCGTAAAGATCATCGCAGTGAAAATTTATCTGAATTTGAAGGGAAAGAGGCAGGCGAACAGTTTGAACTTTATCAATTGCTCGACAGTGATGAATCACACGGTATTGATGTCGAAGTATGGTCTGACGGTGATACTGATGTATTTTTAACGCTATATCGCCCAGTCACAGATATTGTTGATATGTACCCTGGTAGCTAAACAAATACTTTATAAACAATCTATTACAAATAAACTAATGAGGATATATAATGTGTATTACTAAAAATTTAAAAGCGGGTGGTTATCTTTTTATTGTCAGTGGAGTTTCGTTTGCGGTATCAGCATTGTTAGCAGAACAAGATGCTTTTTTGGGTGTTGCAATAGCATTTATCGGTATTGGTATTTCTTATATAATTAAAGCAAAGAAACAGCATTCTTAATTTATTTAGCCAATAGAGAAAAGCATGAGTAGAAAAATCCCTGAAAAGTGGAGTTCGTCAATAAAAGCCGTAAAAGCCGTACAAGTGGCTTTTGATATTGATGAAAAAATACAATTTGAAATTAGAAAACAAGCACTTGAAGCGGGATTAAGCCCATCAGATCAAATTCGTAGTATTTTAGGGCTCCCTACCAATCGCCGCCCTAAACGACCAAGACTAACGGTGAGTTTATCATTACAAGACTATGAAATTTTAGCAGCAAAATATCAACTAGTTGCAGAACAACAGCTTGAAATCAAACGTAAATTAATGGATGATTTAGTACAGCACGTGATTGACGACGAATAGTACCAACAAAAGCAACCCTTTATGAAAAAAATATTACCCAAAGAAAAACTAAAATCTTATTCTGTTGATGAATTTGGCGTTAAAAACTACAACACCTTTTACCTATTAATCATCACTTTGATTGTTCTTTATGCAATTATTGCACTATTAGCTTACCCGCTTGTTCATTTTGAAGCGACTGCAACAAATGCTAACATCACCACCTATAGAGATGCCTTTTGGGCGCTACAAATGAGTGCTAGCACCATAGGTTTTGGTGATTTTTACCCAGTGACGCAAGCTGGTAGAGTAATCATTGCGCTAATGTTTTATATCGGTGTTGGTATGGTCGGCTTTATTGGCGCGCAATTTGTGAATAAATTTGTTGGTTTTTCAGATACTAATATTAAAAACAGAGAATTGAGACATCAAAATACGCAAATACTCAAAAGTAATCAACGTTTAGAAAAAAAGGTTGAGCATTTATTAAATCATTTTAAAATACTCAGTGAAGACGAAGAAAAACAGCTTGATAAAGAGCAATAAAAACAAGCAGAATTATATTTTTAGTAAGTAAACTAACGCCAATATGGCGTCATGCTCATCGCATTTTTACGCGAACAATCTAATGCCAACAGTAAGCTATCAACTTTTGAATCTAGCCAACCGTGAATTTTTTCAAATTGTTCACCACTAATACTACTTAACTGTTGTTGTAAGGTTAACAAGGTATGTAATTCATCCATGCCTTGTTTAACATCAAGCCAAGGATCACGAAACTCAAGACGTTCAACTTTACTATATAAACTACCACACCAACTCCCCGTAAGCAGACTGCGAATTAATAATTTTTGCTGGCTTAAGTATTCTGTTAACGTTAACTTTTTGTGTTGCATAAGATTATTCATTAATAAAACTAAACTCGCTTCTAATTTATCTTGTGCAAAACTATATAAATCATCATTATGCTGATCGGAATTTTCTTCTGGATGATCATTTACTGTTAACAATAAATTTAGTAGCGCAAGTTGCATAGCATTAAAACGTGGCGAATAAAATATTTCAATCACACTATCGGCGGCGGGAAATCGACTTTTCTCTACTTTAAGTTGACTAATTAATTGTTCACTGTAAGCTAATTTTTTTCGATAATTACCCGTTTTATCAGTAAGTTCTTGAAAGTACGTGGCATTTTCAACCCACGACAATTCTTTGATTAGCTTAGTTAAATCAGTACGGATAATTTGTACCGATTTGGGCAAATGTTCTTGAAACAACCAAAATCCATGGCGAATAAGCGCCAATAATTCAGTAATTTTTATCAACACTTTTAAGGATGGTTGCGCGCAATAAATATCAATCATTTTTTGTAATTGGTTTAAAGAAAACTCTAACCCGACTGAAAAAGATTGTTCTATAGAATAACTATGCTTAAGTGGGATCAATTCTAATGGTGTAATTTTAGGATGCTGTTTATTGGTGATTAATTCTTGCTGATCTTTTTGTAATGCTTGTTTATGTTGCGCAAACAACGCATAACCTCGTGCGGCTTTACTTTTAATACCTGGACGCAACAAAAAATTATCGGCTAACAATTGCGCTAAAGTAAATAAATCTTTAGTCTCACCACTAACAAGCTCTAATTCTAACTCACAAATTGATTCACTAGCGCCTTCAACCGTTATACAACCAAGATCAAAAACTAGTTCAATTTGACTACCATCATCGTTGTTAATTAACCAAGTAACTCGTTCAAAATCGGTAGAAAAAAAAGGGATAAGCTGAGCTTGCAACTGCTCTACACCATTAAAATTATGAAAGTTATCTTGTGCCACAGACCAAATTTCAGTTGGAAACAATGCTAAATCAGGCTCTTTATTAGTGATCGTGATATTGTATTCTGGTCGTTGATGTAAACCTGCAACCACTTTTCCTGCGGTTTTAATAGTTTGTTCAATAATGTCGTCAACAACTCGAACTCGTAAGCCCATATCTAATTGTCGTAATAGCAAATCTGAACTATCAAAATAACAATTAGCCAAACTTGACACTTTTTTCTTGAAATTGAGTTGGTGTTTTTTCAATAAGGCAGTAATGCCACCAATAACATTATCGTTAATAATCAAATATTTAAGTTCTATTTCTATATTCATTCGAGACTAAATTAGCAATTAATTTACGTCAGCTTACAAAAGCTAGTTATATGAGGCAATAAATTTTATTAAAATATTGCTACATATTAACAAAGTTAGGCTTGCCATCGTTTTAACAAAGCCCTAATATCATTGTTTAATTAATGAAAATCTTGTTTAATTTGAAAATAAAAATCTTATTTTACTTAAAATAAAAGGTTGTTATCCCAATGCGATTTGTTTCACTTGTAATACTTTTTTTCGGTTTATTTTTATTAAGCGCTATTAGCTATTCCCAAAGCCAAAGTACAGTACAAACAACTGAGTCGACTCTGTCACCAGCAGAAACTTTAAATACAGAGGCACCGTTAAAAGATATCGGTAGCACATCAACAGCCTATATATCAGATGAACTTTTTATTTTTATGCGTAGTGGCGCAGGTAAACAATACCGATTATTAGGCAGTATAACCGCAGGCTCCGCAATTACGCTAATAGATGAAGTGACTGATGGTTTTCAAAAAATAATTGATGACAAAGGGCGCAGCGGTTGGATTGAAGAACAGTATATCAGTAAAAAACCAAGCTTACGTAGCGTCATTGCTGAACTTAACGCTCAGATAGCTGATAAAGATGAAACAATAAAAAATTTCGATACAAGTCTGAACGGTAATCAGCAAAAAATCACCTATTTAGCTAAAATGAATAGTAACTTAAAATTAAAAATTACTTCATTAAAAAAACAGCTAACGACTAACCAAGCAAAAGTTCAACAACATGACAATAGCACACAAAAACAATGGTTTTTTAACGGTGCAATTGTCTTAGGTATTGGCTTACTGCTAGGTTTATTATTACCAAGACTATTTAGTCGCCGTCGTAACTCTATGGATAGCTGGCAATAAAATGACACATGAAAAACTATTTATTTTATATATCAGAAAATTACTCGTTTAAAATTCTTCGGCCATTACAAGATGAAATCAACAAACGAGGCGATCAAGTAAAATGGTTTGTTGAAGGTGATAATGTCAATCAAAGCTATTTTAAAAATAATGAAGAACAGATAGCTACCGTAGAAGAAATTAAATATTATGATCCTTGTGCTGTGTTTGCGCCTGGAAATTTTGTCCCTTCATTTATACCGGGTATAAAAGTACACGTCTTTCATGGTTTTGTTGGCGGGAAAAGAAGAAAAAAAGACAACACTATTTATCACTTTATTATGAGAGGTTGTTTTGATTTATATTGCACTCATGGTTTAAGTTCGACGAAAAAATTTCAAGAATTAGCAGAAAAACATCAATATTTTGATGTAGTTGAAACTGGTTTTTGTCAAATGGATCCGTATTTTAATTCACAGAACAAAAGCATTATTAAAAAGAAAGAAAAACCAACAATTCTATTTAGTTCAACCTTTTCTCCAAGAATGACACAAGCACCTGCTTTATTGAAAACAATTGAATATTTATCTAAAAACACACCTTGGCATTGGCAAGTAACATTTCATCCCAAAATGGCAAGCAACATTGTTAATTCCTATAAAGCAATACAACATAAAAACCTGACTCTGATTGAAACCGATAACTTAATACCTTATATGAAAAATGCAGATTTAATGCTGGCTGATTATTCGTCGATGATCACTGACTTTATTTTACTTAATAAGCCCGTAGTTACGTTTAAAAACCCCGATAATTTATCACATTTGATTAATATAAATAACACTGACGAAATAGAAAAATCAATCACTCTAGGATTAACTAAGCCAGAGACTCTAATGATAAAAATAAAAACTTTTAATCAACTCACACACCCTTACCGAGATGGAAAATCTAGCTTTAGAGTCTTAAATGCGGTAGAAAAAAAATTAGAATCATCTCGGCAATTAAAGAAGAAACCATTAAATTTATTGCGAAATCTAAAGTTAAGAACAAAATTATCCTATTGGTCTATTTAATATTTAAATTAAATAATGTAATAGTCTGTATAATCCTTATAAAATTCTTTCTTTTCTCATCTGATATATCATTATCATCCAACAAACCAGAAAAACCTATAATGCCATTCATTGGTGTGCGAATCTCGTGTGACATGTTGTTTAAAAACTCTGTTTTTAACTGGTCACTTTCTACTGCTTTTTCTTTTGCCTCAAAAAGTTTACGCTCCACACTTTTTAATTCAGAAATATCACGAATTACCCCTATAAGAAATTTTTTACCTTTTTCGTCAATAATTCTTGTCTTTCTTGTAGAGATAATTAGTTTTTTACTTCCTCTGACAGTTAGAGATTCTTCTTGGATGTTTTCCTTCCCATCTAATAGGACTTGGTTATCAATCCTCAAAAAACTTTCTTGCTCAGCTTGAGTAACTTCTTCGACAAGTGTTTTTCCAATTATCTCTTCTCTGGATAGATTAAATATGGTACAAAAAGCATCATTGACTAGTCCCCTGCTCCCCCGCTCTGGCCGCTTCGATGGCGGCGTTTAGGGCTAACAAGTTGGTCTGCTCGGCGATGCCCTTAATCACGTCCAGTACGCTACCAATT